>JAYSSS010000021.1:0-47160 GCA_043720415.1 Ideonella sp. | reverse complement strand
GCAGCTTCGCGCCGGAGCAGATCGGGCCCAGCGCGGTGCAGTCGGCCAACGGGGTGATCGATGTGCTGGTGGCCGACGAGGTCGAGGCAGCGACCGTTGCGCGGCGCTGCCTGGGCTACTTTCGCCGTCCGGCGCCGCCGGGCGGTAGCGATGGCGATGGCGATGGCGACACCACAGGCCAGGCCTTGCGCGAGGCGCTGCCGGTGAACCGGCTGCGCGCCTACGACATGCGCGCCGTCATCGGCGGCTTGCTCGATGAGGGCTCGGTGCTGGAGCTGCGTGCCGCCTGGGGTGTCGGCATGATCACGGCGTTAGGCCGCATCGAGGGCCGGCCGGTGGGATTGTTCGCCAACAACCCCAACCACCTGGGCGGGGCCATCGACCCCGGCGCCGCCGACAAGGCCGCGCGCTTCATGCAACTGTGCGATGCGCATGGCCTGCCGCTGATCAGCCTGTGCGACACGCCTGGCTTCATGGTCGGCCCCGAGGTCGAGCGCGCGGCGCAGGTGCGCAAGGCCTGCCGCATGTTTGTGAACGCCGCGCAGCTGCGCGTGCCGAGCTTTATGGTTGTTATCAGAAAAGGCTACGGCCTGGGCGCGCAGGCCATGGCGCTGGGCGGCTTTGATGCGCCGGTGTTCAACATCTCCTGGCCAACGGGCGAATTTGGCGGCATGGGCCTGGAAGGCGCGGTGAAGTTGGGTTTTCGCAAAGAGTTGGAGGCCCTGCCAGCGGGCGATGCCCGCGAGGCGCTCTATCAACAACTGGTGGCCGAGAAATACGCCCTGGGCTCGGCCATCAACATGGCCACCACGCTGGAGATCGATGCCGTCATTGACCCCGCCGAGACCCGCGCCTGGCTGGTGCGCGGCCTGGACAGCGTGGCCGGCGCGCCACTGCGGGCGCGGGCCAGTGCGGTGGACAGTTGGTGAGCGGCGGGCACCTGACCGCAACCAGTGCACGCGGCCGTCAACGCGACTTCATGTAGGCGGCATACAGGCCGGGATGCAGCTCGCGCAGCGCCTTGCGCCGCTCGATCACATCACGCGGGCGGCCTTGGCGCTCCAGCAGCAGCAGGGCCACCATCAAACGCAAGGCCTGCTCGGGTGGCCTGCCATGCCCCGGCTGGGCCTTCGCCAGGTGGGCCGCCAGGTCGGGTTGATCGGTCAGCAGCCAGGCCGGAAACCAGGCCAGGTCGCTGGCGCCGCCTTCATCCGCTTCGGCCCCTGCTGACGGGCCGGCCGCCATGATGGCCATGGCAGATGACCGCGCAGCGAGATCAGGCGCGTGCTGCCCCTCGGCCGGGGCAGCGCCATCGGGCTCGAACTCCGCATCGAAGCGTTGGCGCCAACGCTGCAGCCGTGCATCCGGGAAGCCGGCCAAGACCGCGTGCAGGCGCCTCGGCGAGAGCCAGGCCAGCTCAGTCAGCAACGGCCACGCGGCCAACAGCCCAAGCAGCCGCAGCCGGGCCTCGGCCATCCACGCCAACGGCGCCGGAATGCGCCGCCAGGAATCGATCGAGGCCACGGCATCGGCGGCCGCCTGCCATTGGCCGCCGCGCAGCCACAGCGGCGCCGCATGGTCGTCGCTGTGCTCAGCACCAAAGGGCCATGCGGCGGCGCGCTGCGCCAGCTCGCACCAACGCTCGGCCTGCCAGGCTGCGCTGGCGGTAGCGCCCAGGCGGCGGCGTGCGGCGGGTTCGATGTGCTGCACCAGGCGCAAGCGCGCGAGCGCCACCTGCTGCGCATCGACCCAGGGTGGCGAGCGCCGCTGCTTCAGCGCGTGCACCAGCATGGCCAGGTCGGCAGCCGCCTCGTCGTCGGGGTATTCGGCCAGCAAGGCTTGCTGGGCCTGTTCGGCACGCTCGGCCTGTTGGTCCAGAAGCGCTTGCAACAGATCGTTGCGCAACATGGTGTCGCGGCTGTGCAAGAAGATGTCGAGTTGTTGATTCATGGCGTGGACACCGATGTGGTGGTGTGCGGGCAAACGAATGCGGGTGGGCAGCGCGCGCGCCGGTCGGTGCAGGCGATGACGCCGGCCGCGCCCAATGGGCCCCGCGAAGTCTATCCAGCGCGACGGCCTGACCAGCACAGGCCGGCCCTGCACAATCGGCCGCACCGCACCGCACCGCACCGCGCCGCACTGCGCCGCACCACGCCGCACCAAGCCCGACCGAGGCCGCCGAACGCGATGCCATGCCACCCATGCGCCCTGCCCTTCACGCCATTCATGACCTTCAATCCCTTCCACTGCCCCCCGCCCGGCGCCACCATCGCCATCGTTGCCCCGGCCGGCCCGGGCGCCGATGAGCAGGTGGATGGGGTGCCCGCCCTGCTGGCGCGCCACGGCTTCAAGGCGCGCCTGTACCCCAGTTGCGGCGCCCGCGGCGGCTACCTGGCGGGCAGCGACGCGCAGCGCCTGGCCGATCTGCAGGGCGCCTATGCCGATGACAGCGTGGCCGCCATCTGGTGCCTGCGTGGTGGCTATGGCAGTGGCCGGCTGCTCGACCGCATCGATGTCGACCTGATCGTGCGCAAGCCCAAGCTGCTGATCGGCTACAGCGACATCACCGCCCTGCACGCCCTGCTGCACCGCCAGGGCCAGCTCGCCCTGCATGCGCCGATGCTGGCGTCTGATCTGCTGCGGCCCGGGCATGAGGCCGATGAGCAGGCGATGTTTGATCTGCTGCGCCACGGCCTGCGCGCCGGCACGCAGCTGACACCCGAGCTGGCGCCCGGTGCTTTGCGCCTAACAGGCGATTCAAGTGGACAGGCGCGCGGCCGCCTGGTGGGCGGCAACTTGAGCCTGATGGCCTCACTCTGCGGCACGCCCTGGCAGCTTCGCACCGAGGGCGCCATCGTCTTCATTGAGGACGTGAGCGAGGCGCTGTACCGCGTCGACCGCCTGCTGCTGCAGCTGCGCCTGGCTGGTCTGCTGGACGCCGCAGCAGGCTTCTTGCTCGGCAGCTTCACCGAGGATGAAGACCCGCAGGGAGTGCTGCACGAGGCTCTGGCCGGCCTGGGCAAGCCGGTGCTGGGCGGCTGGCCGGCCGGCCACGGCGTGCCCAATCGGCCGCTGCCGCTGGGCGCCATGGTCAGCCTGGATGTGGCCGCCGGCAGTCTGGTGATCGAGCAGGATGTGTTGATTCCATGAGGCGGCGCGTCATGGCAGCGCCGCGCTGATCGCCATCCATGTCCAGCGCCTGGCTGCTCAGTGCCGTCACCCTGTATTTCGGCGCCCTGCTGGCGGTGGCCTGGTTCACCTCGCGCCGGGCCGACAGCCAGGCGTTTTTCATCGGCAACCGGCGCAGCCATTGGGCGCTGGTGGCCTTTGGCATGGTCGGCACCTCGCTGTCGGGTGTCACCTTCATCAGCGTGCCCGGCGCGGTGGGCAGCGCCGGCTTTGGCTATCTGCAGATCGTGCTCGGCCACCTCATCGGCTATGCCGTGGTGGCCTGCCTTTTGCTGCCGCTGTATTACCGGCTGCAGGTCACTTCGATCTACGGCGTGCTGGCGCAGCGCCTGGGGCCGCGCTCGCAGCAGACGGGCGCGGCATTCTTCATCGCCTCACGCACCCTGGGCGCCACGGCGCGGCTGTACCTGGTGGTGCGCATCCTGCAAGACGTGATCCTGGATGGGCTGGGCCTGCCGTTCTGGGCCACCACGGCCATCATCGTCGCCCTGATCGTGCTCTACACCCTGGAGGGTGGCGTCAAGACCATTGTCTGGACCGACACCTTGCAGACCGCCGGCATGCTGATCGGCCTGGGCGTGTGCATCCACTTCCTGCTGGGCGCCTTGCAGCTTTCTCCGCTTGACGCGCTTGTTAGGCTCGACGAGCGCGGCCTGTCCACGGTGTGGGGCACCGATGCCATGGCGCGCGGCTTTTGGCTCAAGCAGTTGATCGCCGGCGCCTTCATCACCATCGCCATGACCGGGCTGGACCAGGAGATGATGCAGAAGAACATCTCTGTGGCCACGCTGCGCGACTCGCAGAAAAACATGCTGTGCCTGGCCGCGGTAATGCTGCTGGTGGTGCTGGCGTTCTTGTTCCTCGGCGGCGGCCTGCAGCTCTTTGCCACACAGGCCGGGCTGGCGGCCAGCGGTGACCGCTTGTTTCCGGCGGTGG
Organism: Ideonella sp.; assembly: GCA_043720415.1. Classification (GTDB taxonomy): domain Bacteria; phylum Pseudomonadota; class Gammaproteobacteria; order Burkholderiales; family Burkholderiaceae_C; genus Pseudaquabacterium. The sequence continues at coordinate 43,035 of JAYSSS010000021.1, read as the reverse complement.
TGATGGGCTATCTGCCCGCGGCGGTGCAATTGATCTTCATCCTGGCGCTGATCTCGGCGCTGTTTCCCAGTGCCGATGGCGCACTGACCGCGCTGACCACCTCGACCTGCATCGATCTGCTGGGCATGCCTGCAGGGGGTAAGGGTCGGGGTGCCGGTGCCGATGTCAGTAGTGACGGTGGCGGCGCCGGTGGCACCGATGAGGTCGATCAACGCCGCATCCGCCGCCGTGTGCACCTGGGCTTTGCGGCGCTGTTCATGGCGCTGGTGCTGGTGTTTCGCTGGGTCGACGACAGCAGCATGATCTGGTTGATCCTCAAGCTGGCGGGCTACACCTATGGGCCGCTGCTGGGCCTGTTCGCCTTTGCCATCTTCAGCCAGCGACGGCTGCGTGACGGCTGGGTGCCAGCCATTGCGGTGGCGGCGCCGGTGCTCAGTGGTTTGATTGATTTCAACCAGCGCGCGCTGTTCGGGCGTTATGAAATCGGGCTGGAGCTGCTGCTGCTCAACGGCGCCATCACCTGGCTGGGGCTGTGGTTGGTGTCGTCGCCAAGGGCGGCTCCGGCCCTCTCAGGCCACAAAGTCCAGCGTTAAACCCGGCAGATCAATGCCATCAATGACCGTGTGCCAACGCTGGCCGCTGGCCACCGGCCAGGCCGAGGTCAAGGTGCCGGTGGTGATGATCTCGCCGGCCTGTATGGGCAAGGCGCCGGGCCGATCGGCCAGCACCTGGATCAGGTGGGCCACGGCCGCCAAAGGGCTGCCCAGCACATTGCTGCCGCGCCCGCTGTCGTGCAGCGCGCCGTCACGGTGCAGGGCAATGCTGAAGTCGCGCAGCGCGGCCTGGGCCTGCGCACCCAGGCTGTGAACAGGCACAGCCTCGCCCAGCACCAGGCCCCCGTGCAGGCCGCCATCGGCCACGGTGTCGGCGGCCTGGAACTTCCAGCCGGGGTAGTGCGACTGCACGATCTCGAAGCCATGCGCCACCCAATCGATGCAGTCCAGGATGGCGGCCAGGTCGGGCGCGCCGGCAGCAGCCACGGGCGGCGTCTTGTGAAAGTGCAGCACGATCTCGGGCTCGATGCGCGGCTCGGCAAAGCGCGCCAGGCTGCAGGCTGCCCGCTGCGCCCGCGCGTGGCTCACGGTGGAGGCGTACATCCAGCCCCACATCGGCTGGCGCACGCCGTACTGATCCCACAGCGCCGGGTTGGTGAAGCCGATCTTGCGGCCCACCGCCTGGGCGCCGGCGTGCAGCCGCGCCTGGTGCACAAGCTCGGCCAGTTCATAGGCGCTGGGCAGGTCCAGGCCGCCGGCTTGGGCACTGAAGGGCACGATCTGTTGGACGCCATCTTGCGCGGCCTGCAGTTGCCGGGCCCGCTCAGCCATCGTCGTGTCATCGTTCATGTGTCGTCCTTGTGCCGGTGAATTTCAGGGCTAAGCATTGATTCAAGCCGACACGAATCGGCCACTGGCGCGGGCCAGGTAAAACCATTCCTGTCGCGCCTCGGCCTTGGCATTGGGGAAGACGATGCGGCCATCGGCCGGTGCCAACACCCGCTCGCCACTGGCACGCGTGCCAATCAGCTCACCGGCGCGCAGGGCATCAAAGCTCTGCCAGGGCCGGCTGAAGGCGTCGTCGGCATGGGCCTTGTCGATCACCTCATAGAGCGACAGCGATTCAATCCCCGCCAGCGCGGGTGGCGCGGCGTCGGCCGTCATGCCCAGGTGCGCCAGGGTGTTGCGTATGGCCTGGTAGGCGGTGATGGGCGACTGCGCATCCTCATGTTGGCCGCACTCCAACGTCAAGGCCCAGCCGCCCTGGCTGCGCATGTACTCAGTCGTGCCCACGCCGTAGCGCGGGTGCAGATCGAGCGTGCCGGCGCGCCCTTCACGCTCGGCCTGGGCGCGGCGCCGCGCCACGCCCTGGGCATAGGTGCCCAGCCAGCCGTCCACCGCGCGGCGCACACCCAGGCAGCGCGCCAAGGCCTCTTCCTTGGCGGCATGCGCAAAGGGTTCGATGGCACCACTGTTGTCCAGCGGCCCGACCATCACAAAGGGCTGGCCCTGGGCCTGGAAGGAATGCAAATCAAGCAGCACCTCGTGCTCGGCCAGCAGCGGGCACAGCCAGTTGGCCACATGGTCCTCAAACTCGCGCGGCGCGGCGCTGGGTTGCAGCGCGCGGTTCAGGTTGCGATCACCGGCGCGGCGCTTGTGCACATAGGCCAGGCCATTGGTGATGGGCACGAAGGTGACGCTGCCGGCGGCAAGAGCGCACTGCCCGTTGTCGAGCTCGGCCATGACGCGGGCGATGCCCAGGGTGCCGCAGACCTCATTGCCATGCACGGCGCCGGTGACGATCAGTTTGGGCCCCGGCGCGGTGCCGCTGTAGCGGACGGATTTGAAGGGCGGCAGGGGCTGCGTAGTGGGGTTCATGGCGGCATTGTCGCCATCGGCGCCAGTGCCTTGCCGAATCCGCCGCTGCTGGCAACACGGGCACGGTCAGCGCCTTATTGATGCCTTCCCGGCACCAGCTTGTTGGGCACGATGTTGGCCACCACACGCTGGCCTTGCTCTTCCACCACGTACACCGTGAAGGGCAGGGCCTCGCCGCCAGCGCTTTGCTCCAGCCACAGGTAAAAGGCGAAGCCGGTGCTGCCATTGCCATCGGTGGTGCGCGTCACCGTGGTGCTGCGCCCGAGCTGCTTGCCGCGCTGGAAGAAGGGCAGGATTTGGGCTTGCAGTGCCTGGCGCGCGCCATCGGCACCGATGCGGCCCACCAGGTTGGGGCTGAGCATGGCCTGCGCGGCCTCTCGGTGGCCGGCCATGGATTTGGCGATGAAGTCGTCGGCCACCTTGCGGTAGGCGCCGGCGTCCGCAGCCATTTGCATGTCCTGGGCCAGCGTGGTTTGCGCGTGGGCGGGTGCGCACAGCACCATCATCCCGGCACTTGACACCGCCACCAGCAAAGGCGCAACGAGCAAGGGCGCCGCCCCCAGCCAGGCACTGCGCATGCCGGCAAAAACCCGCTGGGCCTGAAAGCGCAAGTAAGACGAGATGTGTGACATGGTGCCTGCCTGTCTGTGGGTGGGTGGGTGGGTGGGTGGGTGGTTGATGCCCAGGATGTTTGCGCGGCACGGTTTCAGGCGCGTTTCAAATCGACGCTGCGCGGGTTTCATCGGTCGCAAGCGGTGGTGGCGCCAAGGCATCATGGGCGACACACTGCGCAGAGCCCTGCAAGGGCAGTGCTGCGGCGCAGGACACAAAGGCCAAGCCATGACCGCCCCCACCCATGCCACCTTGGCGCAAGCCCTGCTGGAGGCCGTGCGCGCCCAGCCCTGGCAGGCCGCCCGCGATCAACGCCGGGGCGGCCAGCCCTTCACGCATGCGCCCAATCTGGATCTGGCCGTGGCGGCCTTCAAGCCGGGCGTCGCGCCGATCTTTGCCAATGTGCTTTTCTCGCGCGAGCTGCCCGAAGGTGCGGTCGCCACCATCGGGCCCCAGGCCGGTGCCACCACCAACATCGCCTGGCTGGCCGACACCGTCAACGCCGCGGGCACCTCGGTGGCCTGGCAGCCGCACAGCGACTGGTCGGCGCTGCGCTTTGCGCCCCTGGCCGGGCAAGGGCCGATCCGCTTCGTGGCGCCCTACCCGGCCTCGCTCATCAAGCTGATGGTGGCGGTGGGCATGGCCTACCTTGTGGATTGGCACATCACCAGTTGGGACGAGCCCTGGCCGCATGGCGACAAGCAGGGCCGCAAGGCCCTCAGCGTGGCGCAGTGGACCGAGCCCATGATCACCGAGAGCAGCAACGAGGCCACCGATGCCATGGTGGCCTTGCTGCATGCGCGCGGCATGATTCGGCGCGAGGGCGGAGTGCTTGCGGCATCAGCGGCATCCGCCACCGCCGCCACCGCCACCGCCACCGCCGACAGCCCCACCGACCATGAAGCGCGCAACGAGCTGCATACGCTGTTTGCGCGTCAGGGCCTGCATACCCTGCGACTGGCCAACACCCGCGCCAATGGCGGCTGGCGCAATGGCAATGGCTCGGGCGTGGGCCATTTGCAGATGACGGCCTGGGACACGGTGCGCCTGCTGTGGCGTCTGCAGGATGACGCCGCGCCCTGGTTGCCCAGCGCCGCGCCAGCGATGTTGACGGCGGCCAGCCGCGCCCGGCTCATGGCCTGGATGGGCGCGCAGACGCTCAACCAGGTGTTGTCCTCAGGCAGCGTCAGGCAGCTTGCCGGCTGGCAAGCCGGCATCACCGGCCGCTTCGCCCACAAAACAGGCACCACCGAGAGCTATGCCTCAGACGCCGGCCGTGTGGAGCTGCCCGGCGGCGGCCACTTTCTGATCGCCCTGCTCACCACCCTGGGCAGCGCCAGTGCGCCCCACCCCGATGCCGCCACCGATTGGGCCGTGCCGCGCCTGGGCGCAGCCGTCGAGCGCTGGTTGTTGCAACACTGGGCTTGAGCCAACACCGCCTCAGCCAGCCCACCTTGGTGACGGCAGCGCTAACAATTCTTGGCATTGCCCCCAATGCGCCGCAGGCTGGCGTGTGCCAGCATGCGTTGGGGTGGCAAAGGATCGATGCCGTACGTTGCGAGGCCCGTTGCGAGGCCCGTTGCGCGGCTCGTTGCGCGGCCCGTTGCGCGGCTCGTCACGCCGCCCGGCAGGGGCGCCCACGGGCAACCCGCGGGTGATGAAGTGCAAGTGAAGGTGTGCAATTGAAGGTGCGCAATTGATGATCTGGATGCGACGGGCAGCGTGGGCCATGGTGGCTTTGACCAGCCTCACCCTGCTGGCGTGGCTGGCGTTGCCACCGCTGCTGAAGTGGCAGTTGCAGGTGCGCGGCAGTGAAGCCCTGGGCCGGCCGGTGACACTGGGCGCGGTGAGCGTCGAGCCCTGGCGCCTGGCCGTCACTCTGACCGATCTGAGCATTGGCGCGGCCCCTGGCGCGGCCAACACCCAGCCGCTGCTGCACGTGGCCCGCATCCATGCCAACGCCGCCGTGGCCAGCGTCTGGCAGCGCGCGCCGGTGATCGAGGCCCTGGAGATCGACGCGCCGCAGCTGCGGCTGACGCGCCTGGGCGAGGGCCGCTACGACATTGACGACCTGATCACACGGTTTGGGCAGCCGGCGCCCCAGGCCGATGACGCCTCGCCAGCGCGCTTCTCACTGAACAACCTGCGGCTCAGCGGCGGCGCGGTGGTGCTCGATGACAAGCCCGTGGGCAAGCTGCACCGGCTCGATGCGCTGAGCCTGGCCCTGCCCTTTCTGTCTAACCTGCCGACACAGGTGACAGTGAAGGTGCAGCCGCACCTGAGCTTCAATCTCAACGGTGTGGTGTTCGACAGCGGCGCGCAATCAACGCCGTTTGCGCCCGAGCGCACGACAGACTTGCAACTGAAACTGGCGCCACTTGATGTCGCGCCGTATTTGGGTTATCTGCCCGAGGCCCTGCCACTGCGCCTGAAACGGGCGACGCTGGCCGGCGAGCTCAAACTGCACTTCGAACAGCCCGTGGCGGCTGCCGGCAAGGCCAGCGCCGCGCCCGGCGCGGCACCTGTGGGCGCACCTGTGGGCGCATCCGCAGCAGCGACTTCGGGCTCGGCCGTGACGTCGCTCGCGTCATCGTCCACGGTGCCGTCGGTGGCAGCGTCCACGGCGCCCTCGCCAGCGGCGGCCGCGCCCAGGGTCACGCTGCAAGGTTGGATCGAGGCCCGCGACGTGCTGCTGCACGAGCGCAACGCTGCGCCCTTGCTGGCCTGGCAGGCGCTGCGTGTCGAGCTGCGCGATGTGCAGCCACTGCAGCGCCAGGTGGCCCTGGCAGCGCTCAAGATCGATGGCGCCGAACTGTGGCTGCGGCGAGCGGCCAACGGCCAGCTCAATGTGCAACACCTGGCCGCGGCGCCTGCACCTGGCGCAGCACTTGCCCCCGGCGCAGCACTTGCCCCCGGCGCAGCACTTGCCCCAAGCACAGCGACCACCGCCAGCGCCGCCAGCGCCCCCGGCACGGCCACCAGCAGCGGGACCGCCGCCGCTGCCTTGCCCTGGCGCTTTGAGCTCGACCAGCTGACATGGCAATCGGCGCGTCTGCACTTTGCCGATGCCAGCACACAGCCCAACAGCGATTGGCGGCTGCAGGACCTTGAGCTCAAGGCCGCCAAGCTGCGCTGGCCCGAGCCAGCACCGGTGCCACTGCAGGTGTCGGCCAGCCTGCACCGGGGTGGCACGCCCAGCGCGACCAGCGGTGCGCCCAAAGGCGTGCCGAACAGCGCACCCAAGGTCGCGTCCAACCCCGCGCCCAACAGTGCCATGTTCGGCAGCTTCAGCCTGGAGGGCCAGGCCAATGACCACCAGGCCGCGCTTGCGCTCAAGCTCGACGCCCTGGAGCTTGAGGCGCTGGCGCCCTACCTGGCCAAAGTGCTGACACCCCATGTGAGTGGAAAACTCAGCACCCAGGCGGCACTGGTGTGGTCCGACGCCAAGACCGCGCCGCGGCTGATGCTCGATCTGCCCAGCGCCGTGCTCGATGGCCTGCGCCTGGCCGACGGGCCGGGCAAGGGCGCGGCCAGCGCACTCACGCTCGGCAAACTCAGCCTGAGCGCGGCGCAGGCCGATCTGCTGGCCAGGCGGGTGCTGCTGGCCGAAGTCAAGCTGCAGAAACCGGCGCTGCAACTGCATCGCAATGAGGCCGGGCAGTGGAATGTGCAGCGCTGGCTGATGGCGGCCGCGCCACCGGCCACGCCGCAAGCCCTGCCCATTGGCCCGGCCGCCGCCACCGCCACCACCGCCACTCCGGCCTGGTCACTGCAGCTCAAAGCGCTGTCGGTGGACGACGGCCAGTTGGCCTTCAGCGATGCCGCGGCCAATGCGGCGGCGGCGCAGGCGCCCGTGCAATTTGAGCTCGGCGCCCTGCGCCTGCGCCTTCAGGACATGGCCTGGCCGGCCGCCGCCGGCGCGCCCATCAAGCTGCAATTGGCCACGCAGTTGGCGTCGGCGGCGCGCGCGGCCCAGCCCACCGCCAGCAGCACGCTGGAGTGGTCCGGCCAACTCGGGCTGGCGCCGCTGCAGGCCAAAGGCAATCTGCACACCGAGCGCTTGCCGGTGCAGCTGTTCGGGCCTTACTTTGCCCAGGCCCTGCCGCTGGACCTGCAGCGCGCCGAGCTCGGCCTGAAAGGCCAGCTGGCCCTGCGCCTGGACAGCAGCGGCGTGCTGCTTGATGCCAGCAGCGATGTGCGCGTCGACGATATGTTGCTGCTGACCCGGCCGGCGGCCGGTGCGGGTGGCAGCGGCGATGAACTGCTGAGCTGGCAAACCCTGCAGCTCGACGGAGTGAACCTGGCCATGGCGCCAGGTGCAAGGCCCAAACTTGAGGTGCGCTCGGCCACACTGGCCGACTTCTATTCGCGCCTGGTGATCACCGAACAAGGGCGCTTCAATTTGCAGGATGTGGCGGCGCCGCCGGAGGTGGCGCCCGGCGGCGTGGCACCCACACCAAGCTCCGCACCAAGCTCCGCACCAAGCTCCACACCCGCACCTAACCCAGCAACCCATGCGACGCCGAACCCGGCCACCACGCCTGCCGCCCCAGCCCTTGAGCTGGCCATGGGACCGACCCGCCTGATCAATGGCCGCATCGATTTCAGTGATCGCTTTGTGCGCCCGAACTACAGCACCCGCCTGACCGAGCTCAACGGCCAGATCGGCGCCTACCGCACCGGCACGCGCGACATGGCGGCCATCGAGTTGCGCGGCAAGGCCGAGGGCACAGCCCTGCTCGACATCGTCGGCCAGATCAACCCCACGGCGCAGCCGCTGGCACTGGACATCCGCGCCAGGGCCACCGATCTGGAGTTGGCGCCGCTCAGCCCCTATGCCGGAAAGTACGCGGGCTATGCGATCGAGCGCGGCAAGCTCAGCATGGACGTCAGCTACAAGATCGATGCCGATGGCAAGCTCGACGCCAAGAACCAGGTCACGCTCAATCAGCTGAGCTTTGGCGACAAGGTGGAGTCGCCCACCGCCACCAGCCTGCCGGTGCGCCTGGCGGTGGCGCTGCTGAAGGACCGCAATGGCGTCATCGACATCAACCTGCCGGTCAGCGGCACGCTCAACGACCCGCAGTTCAGCGTCTTCGGCATCGTCGTCAAGGTCATCGTCAACCTGCTCACCAAGGCCCTCACCTCGCCCTTCGCCCTGCTCGGTGGCGGTGGCGGCGAAGACTTGAGCCAGGTCGGCTTTGCGCCTGGCCTGGCCAGCATGACCGATGCCGGCCGCCAGGCGCTGGACAAGGTGGCCCAGGCCCTGACAGATCGTCCGGCCCTGACCATGACCGTGGCCGGCGCCGCCGACCCGGCCTCCGAGCGCGAGGCCATTCAACAGCATGCGCTCGAAGCTCGGTTACAGGCCGAGCGGCGGCGCGAGCTGGCACGCAGCGGCGTAGCCGCGCCGGTGGCTGCGGCATCGGCCACCGTGGGAACAGCTCCCGTGACATCAAGCACCGCGGCCACGGCCACCGCAGCCTCAGCCGGCACCCCAACCAGCACCCCAAGCAGCGGCACGACCGCCGCCGAGCGCCCCATCGCGCTGGGCAGCGAAGACCGCCTGCGCCTGCTCAAAGAGGTGTACCGCCAGACCGCCCTGCCCAACAAGCCGCGCAACGCCGCCGGCGCGCCGCTCGATTTGCCCGGCGCACAGATGGAGGCGCTGCTGCGCGCCGGCACCCTGGTCAGCACCGAAACCGCACGTGAGCTTGCCCTGCAGCGCGCCATCACCGTGCGCGATGCGCTGGTGGCCAAGGGCCTGCCCAGCGCGCGCCTGTTCCTGGCCGCCCCCAAGCTGCGAGCCTCCGGCGAAGACGATGCCGCCTGGTCGCCGCGGGTGCAGTTGAGTCTGGCCATCCCCTGAACGCCTTCACCTGATCGCCATCACCTGATCGCCATCACACCCTGGCGCGCGCAAATCTTGGCCGCGCCAGCCTCGCCGTTTCCGAACCCGGTACACCATGACTGAACCCACCCTGCCTTTGACCGCCACGCCCGTGAAGGTCCTGATCGTTGACGATCACGACATCGTTCGCCTGGGCGTGCGCCACTTGCTGGGCCCACGCTTTGCGCTCAGCGAAGCCGCCAGCTTGAACCATGCGCGCGCCTGGCTGGCCACGCAGCGCTGCGATGTCTTGCTGCTCGATCTGGGCCTGGGTGATGAGTTCGGCCTCACCGCCCTGGCCCCGCTGCGCCAGGCCTGGCCGGCGATGAAGATCATCGTCTTCACCTCGATGGCCGAGGAGCTTTATGCCGAGCGCGCACTGCGCGCTGGCGCCGATGGCTTCGTCATGAAGTCGGCCATGGGCCAGACCCTGCTGCAGGCGCTGGACCAGGTGCTGGCCGGTGAGGTCTACGTCAGCCCCAAGCTTGGCGGCACCCTGCTGCGCCGCATGGCCGGCTACAACGCCCAGGGCCAGCGCCCGGAGCTGTCGGCGCGCGAGGTGGAGGTGCTGCACCTGGTGGCCGCTGGCAAGAGCACGCGCGACATCGCCGAGCAACTCAACCGCAGCGTGAAGACCATCGAGACCCACAAGCAGGCGCTGAAAACCAAGCTCGGCGCCGACTCCCCGGCCCAGCTCATCCGCGTGGCCATGGCCTGGGCCGGGGACAGGCCGTGACGCCGGCCCCGCGCGCCACCGCTGTGGCGGCCGCCCTGCTGCTGTCGGCGCTGTGGCCGGTGGCGACATCGGCTGCCGGGCCTGTGGCACACACCACGGCCCGCACCACCGCCCGCACCCCCGCCAGCACGACCCAGCCCCCGGCCTGTGCCACGCGCATGGCGCCACCCTGCGAGGCCACGCACGCCATCACCGTGGCGCGCGGCGACTCCCTGATTGGCCTGGGCCGCCGGCTGCTGGTCGATCCCGCCAAGTGGCCCGAGCTGGCCCGCTCCAACGGCCTGCGCAACCCGCATCGCCTGGCCATAGGCGCCACCGTGCACATCCCGCAGCGGCTGATGCAGGTGTTGCGCGAGCCGGCCACGGTGCTCAGTGCCAGCGGCAGTACGCGCGGCCCCGATGGAAGGGCACTGCACACGACGGCCACGGTGGCCGAGGGCAGCGAGATCAGCACCGGGCCCGACGGCAATCTGAGCATTCGCCTGGTCGATGGCACGCTGCTGCGCCTGCGCAGCAACAGCCGCTTGCACCTGAGCACATCGCGCCGGCTGCCCGCGGCCGACGCCGTGCAATCGGGCGTGCGGCTGGAGCAGGGCCGCGTCGAGGTCGAGGCCGCCCGCGCGCCGGCCGGCCGGCCGGGCTTCAGCTTGGAAACGCCACGCGGCGTGCTGGGCGTGCGTGGCACCGAATTCCGTGTGGCCTTCGATGCCGAACACGCGCTCACCCGGGGTGAGGTCCTGGGCGGCCTGGTGCAGTTTGCAGGGCAAGCGGCAACACCGGGCCGGCCGGTGCCCGCCGGGCACGGCACGCTCATCAGCGCACAGGGCCAGGTGGCGCCGCCCGTGCGGCTGCTGCCCCGGCCTAACACCTCGGCCATGCCGACACTGCTGGAGCAGCTGCCGCTGCGCTTTGCCCTGGCGCCGCTGCCCGGCGCCAGAATCTGGCGCGTGCAGCTGGCGTCTGAGCCGTCCTTCGATCGCGTGCTGGCCGAGCACAGCCTGGGCGCCGCCGAGCTCGTGGTCGCCGACTGGCCCGATGGCGACTATGTGTTGCGCCTGCGCGGCGTCGATGCGCAGGGCCTGGAAGGGCTGGACGCCGACCACCGTTTTCGTCTCAAGGCGCAGCCCCTGGCGCCGGCAGCGGTGGCGCCCGCGGCCGGTGCGGAGCTGATCGGCGAGCGCATCGAATTCACCTGGTCGGCCCCGCTGCCTGGGGAGCAGGTCAACGCCAACGCCAGCGCCAGTGCCAATGCGCAGCCACTGCACTACCGTCTGCAACTCGCCCGCGACGCCAGCTTCAGCGCGCCGCTGCACGATCTGCGTGGGCTGCTGACACCCTTCGCAGTGATCGACGGCCTGGCGCCGGGCCACTACCACTGGCGCCTGGCCAGCGTGCGCGCCGGCACAGACCAGGGCCCCTGGGGGGCGCCGCGCAGCCTGTTGCTGCGCGCCCGGCCGGCCGTGGCCGTGCCTGCCCCACCACCACCTCCGCCCCCACCCCCTGCCGCGCCGCCACCGGTGGTCGAGCCCAACTGCCTGCGTCTGGGCAGCGGCGACTGCCTGCGCGACACCCAAGGCCGGCCCCTCTTGCGGCCGTGAACGATCAGCGGCGCCGTGGCCGGCGGCCACAGCGGTGGCGCGACGAAATGCTCATCGCCGGCGTGCTGGCGCTGCTGGCCAGCGCGCTGGCGCTGGGTGGCTGGGCCTGGCGGCTGGACCGCTTGGTCTATGACCTGGGCCTCGGCCTGTGGAGCCGGCCACCACCGCCGGGCATGGTCATCATCGCCATCGACGACGCCAGCCTGGCCGCCATCGGCCACTGGCCCTGGCCACGCGCCGTGCATGCCACCTTGCTGCAGCGCCTGGCCAGTGCCGGCCCGCGCGCCGTGGCGCTGGACCTGGTGCTCAGCGAGGCCGACCCCGATCCGCGACAGGACGAGCTGCTGGCCCAGGCCTTGCGCCGTGCCGCACCAGTGGTGCTGCCACTGGCCTGGCAGGGCAGCGGCGGGCAGCTCAGCGCCCTGCAGCCGGTGGCGCCCCTGCGCGCGGCGGCGCAGCTTGGGGTGGCCGAAACCGCGGTCGATTCCGATGGCGTGCTGCGCCACGCCTTTTTGTGGTCCGGCCTGGCCGGGGATGTCACCCAGCCGGCATCGACACAAACCTATCCACACCTGGCCCTGGCCCTGTTGCAGGCCGGTGGCGAGGCCCTGCCTGCGGCCTTGCCCATCGCTCGGGGCCCGGCTTCGGCCGGGCCGACAAGCACTGCAGAAGCTTTGCTGGGCGGTGCCGGCGCCAGCCACTGGCAGCGCGATGGCCGGCTGCTGATTCGCTACGCCGGGCCGCCGGGCACGATCCGGCGCCTGTCTTATGTCGACGTGCTCAGCGGCGCCATCAGCGCCGAGCGCCTGGCCCAGGCGCTGGCCGGCCAGTACGTGCTCATCGGCATGACGGCGCAGGGTCTGGGCGACACCCTGGCCACGCCGGTGAACGCCCGCCACCAGGCAATGCCCGGCGTCGAGGTGCTGGCCAACACGCTGTACACGCTGCGCAGTGGCGACACCCTCACGGCGATGGAGGGCCCCGCGCTGGCGGCGCTGTCGTGCGCCGGGCTGGCGCTGCTGATGCTGGGCTTTGCCCGCGGCGGGCCGCGCAGCGCCCTGCCCCTGGCGCTGGCCTCGGTGCCGCTGGCCGTGGGCCTGTGCCTGCTGGCGCTGCACAGCGGCCAGTGGCTCAGCCCCGTGCCTTATGCCGTGGCCGCGCTGCTGGCCTACCCGCTGTGGAGCTGGCGCCGGCTGGAGCGCGCCATGGCCGCCCTGGATGGTGAAATCGCCAGATTGCTGGCCGAGGGGGTGGCTGGGGGCGCGGATGAAGGCCAGACCACGGTGTCCGGTTTGGACCGGGCTGCGAGCTTGACCGCCGCAAGAGGCGCCCGCACTTTCACCCGCACTTTCACCCGCTCGCCGACCCGCCTGGGCACCCGCGCCGGCGACGATGCCCTGGACGCCCGTCTGCACGCCCTGCAACGCGCTGGCGCCACGGTGCGCCAGGCCCGCCACTTCTTCGCCGAGGCCCTGGCGGCGATGCCCACGGCCATGTTGGTCGCCGACGACCGAGCCCGGGTGCTGCTGGCCAACCCCAAGGCCGCCACGCTGTTTGAAGTGCCGGCTGCCGATGAACTGCAGGGCCTGGATTTGCCGCGCCTGCTGGACGAATTTTCGAGCGCCACGGCCATCGATTGGGCACAGGCCCTGGCCACTTTGCAGCCCGGCGGCGCCGACCTCGCCGTCGAGGCCCGCATGGGTGCCGAGGACGGCGCCGACTTCATCGTGCACATGGCCGCCGTGGATCTGCTGGGCCAGCGCCGGCTGATCGTCACCGTGGCCGATGTCGCGCCCGTCAAGCGCGCCGAACGCGCGCGCGAGGAAGCCCTGGCCTTTGTCTCGCACGACCTGCGCTCGCCGGCCAGCGCCATCGTGCTGCTGGCCGACATGAAGCTGCAGGGCCAGGTGCACACGCCGCACGATGAGCTGCTGCGCGAACTGCGGCGCCTGGCCGCGCGCACGCTGGAGTTGTCCGAGGACTTTGTGCGCGCCTCGCATGCGCAGCACCAGACCCTGCAGTGCCAGCCGGTAGCGCTGGCCGCGCTGCTCGATGACGCCCTGCGCGATCTGCGTGCGCAGGCCTTGGCCGCCGATGTGCACTTGCGGCTGCGACTGGGCGAGGAGGGTGCGGCCGAGGCAGAGCCGGTGCCGGAAGGCGCGCTGGTCCTCGACCGCTCACTGGTGGCGGACAGCTCGCTGGTGCCGGAAGGCGCGCTGGTCCTTGACCGCTCACTGGTGCCGGACAGCTCGCTGGTGCCGGACCGCCCGCTGGTCCTCGACCGCTCACTGGTGGCGCGCGCCATCGCCAACCTGGTGGCCAACGCCATCAAGCACAGCCCGCGCGGCGCGGCGGTGGACATCGACGCCAGCGTGCTGGCCCGGCGCCTCACCGTGCAGGTGCGCAACCGTGGCCCTGGCCTGCGGCCGGAGCAACTTGAACAGCTGGCCCGGGGCGACCGGGGCGCGGCGGTGGGTGACCCGCGCGGCGTCGGCTTGGGCCTGGTGTTCGTGCAGCGTGTCGCCCGCCGCCACGGCGGCAGCCTGCGCGCCGGCCCGCTTGACACGCCCACGGTGCACAGGGCGGCGGCGCCGGCGCCATCGGCCCTGCCGGCAGCCGCCACGCACAGCGGCGCCGGTGTGCTGATGGTGCTGGAGCTGGCCAGCCAGCTCAGGGATTGCCTGAGCACCGATTAGGGCGGCCCGCGGTGCCGAATCCGCTGCGGCCCGATGGCCGCCAAGCAGGCGCAGCCTTAGCCTTGCGTGCCGCTGCCACCGCGCTTGCGCGGCGCGGTGTTGGAGCAGCAGCAAACACAAACGAGGAGACATCGTGGTCGAACCGAGCCCCTGGCAGAACCTGCAGCAGCAGGGCCTGAGTTGGCCCACGCTCGGCTGGCAATCGCTGCGGCGCCGCGTACTGGGCGCGCTGCGCCTGCGGCGCAGCATCTGGCTGCAGGCCCTGAATCTGAGCGACCGCGATTTCGATGAACTGCAGCAGGCGCTGGACAACATCGGCGAGCAACTCGCGCTGCGCCTGGAGCTGCGCAGCCACAGCGGCGACATCGCCTTGCTCGATGCGGATCGAGCCGTCAAACTGTCTGCGCTGCAACTGGCCCAGCTCTTCAAGGGCCGGCCGGTGGTGGCCCTGGCCGGCCTGAACGGCAATGCCGAACGGCTGTTGGACAGCAAGCAGCGCAGCGAGCACCGCCAGCGGCTGCTGCTGCGCCAGCTCAAGGACCTGGCCCTGGTGCGCCGTCAGTCGCCGCGCTGGAACCGCAGCGCCTGGGCCACGTCGGCGGACGCCGCCGCGCCAGCAGGCGCTGACATCACGGCCACCACGCCGGGCCGCGCCGATTCAAAATTCGACTCGGCCTTCGACTCCATTCGCGATGCCGATCAATTGGGCCACCAGGCACTCGATGGCCCCAGGTTGGCGGTGTTGCAGGCCGTGCTGCGAGGCCGCCGCGACCCCACAGCGCGGCCCCTGGTGGCTGGCTATGGACCGGGCGCCTATATGCGCTTCGATTTCAAGAATGGACTGGTGAGCATCGACCCGCTGGCCCTGCGCCACCTGCGCGTGAGCCGCGAATTGCCGCGTCCAGCCATCGACGCGCAACCCCATGCCGACGCCGCCGAGCGCGACATCGACGAGATGATCTGGGATCTGGGCCTCATCAGCGGCCACTTCGCCCTGGCCAATGCCCCCACCGATTGGTGGCACACGCCGCTGGCCTGCACCTTGCCGGCGCGCATCACACAGTTCGCGCGCACGCCCAAGCACATCGAACTGGCGCGCCAACTGCTGACCACACCCGCCACCCCCGCCGAGCTGCGCCAAGGGCTGCGCATCAACGTGGCCGATCTGTGCGGCTTTGTGCAGGCCAGCCTGTTGATGCGCCTGGTGCACTGGGTGCCGGCGGTGGAGTCAGCACGGCCGAAAGTGCCGTCCGGTGCCGCAGGCGAGGTCGCCGACGAGATCCAGGCCACGGGCAGCACCGGCTGAGTGCACGGCGCAAGATGGCGCAAGCTAAACGCGGATGTAGATCCGGCGCCTGTCCAGCCACGCCGCCAGCGCCCAATACAGGGCCAGGTTGGCCACGGCAAAAAGCAACGAGCCCAGGCGCGGGTCACTGCTCAGATCGGCAAACAGCGTGCGGTAGGCCCAGGGCAAGGGCGTGATGATGCGCGGCAGGCCGGCGGCGTCAACGCCATCGGCCCAGCGCAGCAAGGAAAGCAGGCGCGGCACCAGGCCGCTCATCACAAAGACGAACAAGGCGTTCTTGCCAAGGACCTCGCAACACCGCGCCCAGGCCGGCGCCCGGCTTGAGGCCCTAACCTGCAGATCAAGCCGCCAGACCAGGGCCGCCAGACAGGCCACGGCCAGGGCGCTGCTCAGCAGCACATAGCTCGATGTCCAGATCTTCTTGTTGATCGGCATCACCAGCGCCGCGGCATAGGCCAGCACGCCCAGTGCCAAGGCGGCCATGAACAGCCGCAGCACGGTCTCTGCATTCACCCGCCCGCCCTGCAGGGCGCGGCCGGCCCACCAGCCCAGCAGCACCTGGGCCACCGCCGGCGCGGTGCTGGCCAGGCCCTCGGGATCAAAGGCCTGGCCCTCGCCCTGGTACAGGTGGGCAGCACCCAGCACGGCGCGATCCAGGGCCGTGCCAAACCAGCCGGCCAGGCTGTAGGCATCGCCCGGCGCGCCCAGCGCCACACAGGCCCAGGCATAAGCCAGCAACAGCGCGGCCACGGCCATCAGCACGGCGCGCGTCTGCCACTGCTGCCCGCGCCGGCCCAGGCACCACACGACCAGCGCCGCCGCGCCCCAGGCCAGGGCAATGCGCTGCAAGACCCCCATCAGCCGCAACTGGCTCCAGTCGCGGGCGACCAAGTCACCCGCAGCATCCCAACGCACAAAGGGCGCGGCATTGAGCAGCAGGCCAATCGCAAAAATCAGCAGCGTGCGGCGCCACAGCTTGTGCCAGAACGCCAGCGCCGGGCCGGCCTGCAAGCCCGGCATCACCAAGGCCAGGGCATTGCCCACGGCGAACAGAAAAAACGGAAACACCAGATCGGTGGGCGTACAGCCATGCCAAGGGGCATGCGCCAAGGGCGGGTACAAGTGCTTCCAACTGCCCGGGTTGTTCACCAGGATCATCAGCGCCACAGTGGCGCCGCGCAAGACATCGAGTGAGAGCTGGCGCTCACGCAGGGCGGGGGTGGCTTGCATGATCAGCACTTGCCGCGCAGGGCTCACCCTTCAGCCCTGCAGCGCGCGCTGCACGCTGCCGCCTACGGCATCCAGCCGGGCCTGCGCGGCGCTTGCCGGCAGCCCGGTGCGCAGCATCACGATGGCCAGCTTCACGCGCCACTGGCTGGCGCGCAAGGCGGCCTCGGCCCGGGCGGCATCGGCGCCAGTGGCCAGCATGGTCAAACGCAGGGCGCGCTCAATCAGCTTGGCGTTGCTGGCCCGCAGGTCGACCATCAAATTGCCGTAGACCTTGTGCAGCCGCACCATCAGCGCGCTGGAAAAGCTGTTCAGCGCGACCTTCTGCGCCGTGCCGGCCTTGAGCCGCGTGCTGCCGGAGATGACCTCGGGCCCGGTGTCGAGCAGCACCGCAATCTCGGCCGCGGCCAGCAGCGGCGCGCCGGCGTTGTTGGCCAGGGCAATCGTCAGTGCACCCGCCAGGCGCGCGGCCTGGGCGGCGCCTAACACATAAGGGGTGGAGCCTGAAGCAGCGATCAGCAGCACCACATCCTCACCACCGGGCTGCAGTGCCTCGATGTCACGGCGGCCAAGCTCGGCATCGTCCTCGGCACCCTCGACCGCCACAAACATCGCACCCTGGCCACCGGCCAGCACCCCCAGCGCACGCTCGCGCGGCCAACTGAAAGTGGGCGGCAGCTCGACGCTGTCGAGCACACCCAAGCGCCCGCTCGTGCCCGCGCCCACATAGATCAGGCGACCCCCGGCACTGATGCGCGGCAAGGCGGCATCCACAGCCAGCGCCAACGGGCCCAAGGCCGCCTGCACCGCCACCACCGCCCGCTGCTGATCATCAATCAACGCGGCCAGCAAGTCCGGCGTGCCGTAGCTGTCCAGCGCGCTGTGCTGCGGATGCGGGGTTTCGGTGCTGACCGTGAGCATGGGCCATTCTGCGGCCAGGCGCAAAAAAGATGGGGTCAGGTCTTGAATATTAAATCGCAGCCGCTGGTCGGGCGAAGCGTCGACTTAATATTAAAGACCTGACCCCAGTATTTCAGTGCGGCTTTCGCGGCCCAGTCGGTCCACGCGGCGCAGGACGACTTGATCGTCGCTGCCCAGGGCCACGGGCGCGGTGCCGGCTTGCACCTCGAAGCGCCATTGGCCGGCGCGGCGGCGCCACAGCGACCACAGCCAGGGCGCGGCGTGGGTGGTGTCGCTGCCGATGGAGAGCCAGGGCGTGGCGGGCACCAGGGCGGGTTGGGCGTAGGCGCCGGCGCGCAGGCGGGTGGCGATGCCGTCGCGGTCTTGCATCAGGGCGATCAGGCTGAAGTGGATGTGGCCGGTGGCGCCGGGGGCGGGCACCGTATCGGCGGCGGCGCCGCGGCTGCGCACACTTGCGATTTGCTGCAAGACCTCGGCCGCGGGCCAGGGCTGGGTGTTGCTGCCGCGGCCAGGGCTGCCCACCATGCTGGTGAAGAGCCCGGGCCAGATGTGGCGCTGGTGGGGGTTTTGGCCTAACCAGTAATCAAGCAGCACATCGAAGGCCTGCGCCTTGCGATCCATCGGCCAATAGAGTTGCGGCGCCAGGTAATCCAGCCAGCCTTGACCCAGCCAATGCTCGACATCGGCATAGAGCCTGTCGTACTGGCTGAAACCCGTGATGCCGGCCGGGCGCAGCGCCGGCTTGCCAATGCCAAACGGGCTGATGCCAAAGCGCACATGGGGTTTGATGCGGTGCACGCTGTGGTGCAGGGCCTGCACCAGGTGGTTGACGCGTTCGCGGCGCCAGGCGGCGCGGTCCAGGCTGCCGCCGCCGTGGCTGCGGTAGCGCTGCCAGGCGGGCTCATCGGGAAAGGGCAGCTCGGGGTCTTCGGCGGTGGGGTTGCCGGCCGCACCGCTGGCCTTGATCGGGTAGGGGTAGAAGTAGTCGTCGATGTGCACGCCGTCGATGTCATAACGCGCCACCACATCGGCCACCACGGCCAGGGTCTGGGCGGCAGCGTCGGGCTCGGCCGGGTCCATCCACAGCATGTCGCCATAACGCTTGACCGCATGGGCCTGTCGGTTGGCAATGTGCTGCGCGGCCAGCGGTGATTTGGCCGAGGGGTGACGCGCACGGTAGGGGTTGAACCAGGCGTGCAGCTCCAGCCCGCGGCGGTGCGCTTCGGCCACCCAGAAGGCCAGCGGGTCGTCGACCCGCTCGCCACGCGCAGCCAAGGGCGCACGGCCCTGGGCACCGCTGAGGTATTCGCTCCAGGGCTCGATGCCCGAGGCGTACAGCGCATCGGCCGCCGGGCGCACCTGCAAGACGATGGCGTTGAGGTGCAGCGTCTTGGCGCGGTCCAGCATGGCCGTGGCCTCGGCGCGCCACTGCGCATTGGCCAGGCCCGGGCGGCTGGGCCAATCGATGTTGGCCACCGTGGCCACCCAGGCGGCACGAAATTCACGCGGCGATGGCGGCGGGCGCAGCTCGGGCGGCAGGGCATGGATGGGGTCATCCGCGGCAGGGGCGGCTTCGCTTCCCGCTGGGGTGGCGCTGGCGGTGACCACAGGCGCCGGGCTCTGCTGCGGCGCCAATGCACTGCAGCCGCTGGCCAGGGTGGCCGCGCCCGCCAGGGCGAAGTGGCGGCGCTGCAGGCTCATCAGGCAAGCTAGGTGCTTCGCACTTCGGTATTTGCCTTTCGGGCGGCCGGGCAGGCTCATCAGGCGACCTCCGTGCTGCGCACTGCGGTATTCGCCTTTGGGGCGGCCATGCGGCTCATCAGGCAACCTCCGTGCTGCGCACTGCGGTATTCGCCTTTGGGGCGGCCATGCGGCTCATGGCGCCGGCGTCGTCAGCACCTGCAACATCGCCGCCGTTTGCGCATCGGGCTGGCCATCAAATCTCTCCGGCCGGTACTTCAGCTGGAAGGCGCCAATGACGCGGCGCGTGGGCTCATCGAGCACGCCGCTGGTGGGCACCCGAAAGCCATGCGTGGCCAGTGCCTGCTGGAACCAGGCGACATCGGGCAGCGCGGCCTCATAAAGCCTTTGTTGAGCGGCCACGCGCTGCGCATCCGGCCAGGGGATCAAGCCCTCATCGGCCAGACGCTTCCAGGGAAATGCCGCGCCGGGATCGATCTTGCGCTGCGGCGCGATGTCGCTGTGGCCGAGGATGCGTTCGGGCTTGATCTGATGGCGGGCGACGATGTCTTTGACGAGCGCGATCAAGGCATCGATCTGCGCCGGCGGATAGGGCGCAAATTGCACCGTGCCCATTTGATGCGCGGGCGGCGGGCCATGCTGTTGGCCGCTTTGCGGCAGGCGGCCACCGGCGTTGACGATCTCTATGCCTATCGAGCTGGCGTTGAGCATGGCGTTGCCCTTCCAGAAGCTCTCGCCCGCATGCCAGGCGCGGCGGTTCTCATCGACCAGGCGGTAGATGACGGGCGGGTTTTCATCGCTGAGCAGGTAGTGCGACGACACCTGCTGCTGGGTGAGGATGCGGATGGAATCGGCCAGGTTCTCGTCGGTGTAGTGCAGGATCAGAAACAGCACCCGACTGTCCTGGCCCTGGGCGGTGTATCGGGTGTCGATGGCGGGTGTTGTCATGGTGGGGGTGGCGCAGCCGATCAGGCCCATGGCTTGAATGCCGACCAGGCAGGTGGTGATGAACGCCGCACGGGCACCGCGACGAATGAGCTTTGACATGCTGTGAAGGCTAAGCATTGGATGCAGGCGTTGGCAAATCAAGCACCGCCCGCAGGGCCGACGCCACCTCGGCAGGCTGGGGCAGGCGATGCAGCAGCGCATCGGCCGGCAGCGCCGCGCGCAGCCCGGCCTCGACCTGCGGCCCCAGATCAAACACCCGGCCGGCCAGCGCCACGGGCCGCTGTCCCTGCCGCGACCACAGCGCCAGCACCGGGCGCGCCAGCTCCTGGCCGGCGCGGTGCAGCAAGCTTGTGGCCTGGGCATCGCCCGCGCGTGCTGCTTCGGCCACGGCCAGGGCCAGCTCGCCGATCTGGCCGCGCGTGGCGGTGGTGACCACGGTGCGCGTGTGCGCCCAATCGCTGCCGCCCAGGCGTGCAAACAGCGCCTGGGCCATGGCGCTGCCTTGCCAGACGCCGGGGCTTGCGTCCTCCGCCCGCCACACCTCGCGCAGCGCCTGCACGGCGATCCAGTGGCCGCCGCCAGCGTCGTCGATCAACACGCCGCGGCCACCGGCGCGGTGAAACTCGCCCTGGCCATCCACACAGGCGGCTATCGATCCCGTGCCGGCCACCAACACCAGGCCCGCGCCCAGCGCGAAGGCGCTGCGGCACAGCATCTCGATGTCATTGCGCACCAGCACGGCCGATGGCGCCGCCCCAATACCCTGCGCGGCGAAGGCGCGCACCAGGCTTGTGGCCAGGGTGGCGGCGGCGGCGTCATCGCAGCCGGTGACGCCGGCGCGCACGGCGATGTGGACGCGGCTGCCGGCGCTGGCCGGCGCTGCCCAATGCGCGCGCACCTGGTTGGCGACGCGCTGCAACAGGCCATCGACCACGGCAAGACCCTCAGCATCGGCCAGTTGCAGCGTGCTGAAAGCCGGCTCACGGCCCTGCGCCAACAGCCGCTCGCCGCAGGCCAAGGCCCAGCGTGTGCCGGTGCCGCCGACGTCGATGCCCAGGCCTAAGGGGCCACCCAGCGTCTCAGCCAAAGAGCCACCGGATCGCGCTGCCGGCGAGATGTCGCCACGCGCGCGCGCCTCAGCGCAAGGCTGGTTGGTCCACTGGGTCTCCACAGGCGGCGCATCCATGGCCGCGGATTGTGCAACCCTGCCCCCGCAGCAGGTGCCTGCATAGAATGAATTGAACCGGAGCCCGCCATGCCCACACCCAGCCCCTCATTGCATCCCAGCCGCCGCGCCCTCCACCTCGCCACACTGCTGTGCCTGGGCCTGGCCGCTGCCGCCCCCACCCACGCCGCCACGCCCAAAGACACCCTGGTGATTGCCGCGGCTTTTGACGACATCATCTCGCTCGACCCGGCCGAGGCCTTCGAGATTTCAGCCGGTGAGCTGATGGGCAATGCCTACGACCGCCTGGTGCGCTTTGATGTGGCCGACCCAGCCAAACTGCTGGGCGATGTGGCCAAGGCCTGGACGGTCTCGGCCGATGGCAAGACCTACAGCTTCGAGTTGAAGCCCGGCCTGAAATTCGCCTCGGGCAATGCGCTGGTCGCCGACGATGTGGCCTGGTCGCTGCAGCGCGCCGTGCTGCTCGACAAGACCCCGGCCTTCATCCTCACCCAGTTCGGCTTCACCAAGGACAACGTCAAGGACAAGATCAAGGCCACGGGCGCGCTGACGCTGACGCTGGAAACCGACAAGCCCTATGCGCCCAGCTTTGTACTGAACTGCCTAACGGCCAATGTGGCCGGCATCGTCGACAAGAAGCTGGCGCTGTCCAAGGAGGCCAATGGCGACATGGGCCACGCCTGGTTGAAGACCCATTACGCCGGCTCGGGCCCGATGAAGATCCGCGAGTGGCGCGCCAATGAGTTGGTGACGCTGGAGCGCAATGACCAGTACCACGGCCCCAAGGCCAAGCTCGCGCGCGTCATCTACCGCCACCTCAAGGAAAGCGCCACACAGCGCCTCACGCTGGAGAAGGGCGATGTCGACATCGCCCGCAACCTCACCGCCCAAGACCTGGCCGCATTGGCCACCAACAAGGACATCAAGGCCACCGCCACGCCCAAAGGAACGGTGTTTTATTTCAGCCTGAACCAGAAGAACCCTAACCTGGCCAAGCCCGAGGTGCGCGAGGCCTTCAAGTGGCTGGTCGATTACGCCGCCATCGGCGACACCTTGGTGAAGAACATCGGCGTCGTCAACCAGAACTTCCTGCCGCAGGGCCTGCTGGGCGCATCCAAGGACAACCCCTATAAGCTTGATGTGGACAAGGCCAAGGCGCTGCTGGCCAAGGCCGGCCTGCCGAGCGGCTTCAAAGTGACCATGGATGTGCGCACCGTGCAGCCCACGCAAGGCATCGCCGAGGCCGTGCAGCAAACCGCCAAACGCGCCGGCATTGACATCGAAATCTTGCCCGGCGATGGCAAGCAAACCCTGACCAAATACCGCGCCCGCACGCACGACATCTACATCGGCCAGTGGGGCGCCGATTACTGGGACCCGCACACCAACGCCGACACCTTTGCGCGCAACCCGAACAACGCCGACGATGCCAAGAGCAAGCCCCTGGCCTGGCGCAATTCATGGGACATCCCGGCCCTGACCAAGCAGGCCGACGCCGCCGTGCTGGAGCGTGATGGCAAGAAGCGCGCCGTGATGTACACCGAGATGCAGGCCGAGTTCCGCAAGTCCAGCCCCTTTGTGTTGATCTACCAGCAGACCGAGGTGGCCGCGATGCGCAGCACGGTCGATGGCCTGGTGCTGGGACCCACCTCGGACTCGACCTACCTGTTCAATGTCTCCAAGCGCTGACATGAAGCCCCCACGCTCACTTCGTTCGCTGCCCCCCGAGGGGGCGTCAGCCGCCTTGGGGCGGCCCGGCGTCGGCTGAGAGGGTGAGACTCTTTCGATCATGCCCGCTCACCACGCCCAAACGCACCCGCTCGTCGTTGCAAATGCGCGCCATAGCCCGAGCTATGGCTGTGCTTTGCGCCTAGACCCTGCACGCTTGGACGCGTTGCTCGGGCACGCTCGAAAAACTCTCACCCTCTGAGCCCTTGTGGCGGCACCAGCCAGCACCCGATCCCGACGCCTGACGGCAACCGCCGGGCGCTTCATCGCCAGCCTGGCCCTGACCTACCTCGGCCTGCTGGCCGTCACCTTCTTCATCGGCCGGGTGATCCCGGTCGATCCGGTGCTGGCCATCGTGGGTGATCGCGCCCCCGAGCATGTGGTGCAACGCGTACGCGAAGAACTCGGCCTGAACAAGCCGCTTTGGCAGCAGTTTGGGCTGTACATCGCCAAGGCCGCGCGCGGCGACTTTGGCACCTCGGTGCTCACCAGCAACAGCGTGCTGCAAGACATCCGCAAGACCTTCCCGGCCACACTGGAGCTGGCCACCTGCGGCATCCTCATCGGCGCCGGCCTGGGTGTGCCGCTGGGCGTGTGGGCGGCCGTGCGGCGCGGGCGCTGGGTCGATCAGGCGGTGCGGGTGATGGGTTTGATCGGCTACTCGGTGCCGGTGTTCTGGCTGGGCCTGATGGGCCTGGTGTTGTTTTACGCCAAGCTCGGCTGGGTGGCCGGCCCCGGGCGCATCGATGTCGCCTTCGAGTACAGCGTGCCCCCCTGGAGCGGCCTGCTGCTGCTCGACGCCGCCATTGCCGGCGAGTGGCAGGCCTTTGGCAACGCCGTCTCGCACCTGGCACTGCCTGCGTCTTTGTTGGGTTACTTTTCGCTGGCCTACATCAGCCGCATGACGCGCTCCTTCATGCTCAATGAGCTGGCGCAGGAGTACATCGTTGCCGCCCGCGCCAAGGGCTTGTCAGAGGCCCGCATCATCTGGCGGCACGCGCTGCGCAACGCCGCCGTGCCCCTGGTCACCGTCATCGCGCTGTCCTACGCCGGGCTGCTGGAGGGCTCGGTGCTCACTGAGACGGTGTTCGCCTGGCCGGGCCTGGGCCTGTACATCACCAACTCTTTGCAAAACGCCGACATAAACGCCGTGCTTGGCGGCACCATCGTCGTGGGCACGGTGTTCATCGGCTTGAACCTGCTCAGCGACACGCTCTACCGCGTGCTCGACCCGAGGACGCGCACGCGATGAAACTGAGTGCGCTGCACGACTGGCTGATGAGCGAGCAGCCGCAGAGCCGCCGCCAGGCCGCCTGGGGCCGGGCCTATGGCGCCTGGCGCGGCTTTGCGCGCAACCGCCTGGCGATGCTGGGCCTGGCCATCGTGCTGGCCTTGGTGGTGATCGCGGTGTTGGCGCCCTGGCTGGTGCCCTACTCGCCCTTCGAGGGAGATCTGCGCACGACCCGGCTGTTGCCGCCCTCGGCAGCGCATTGGTTGGGTACCGATGACCAGGGCCGCGACATCGCCTCGCGCCTGATCCACGGCTCGCGCATCACGCTGTTTGTGGTGCTGCTGGTGGCGGTGCTGGCCGCACCCATGGGCCTCTTGGTGGGCACGGTGGCGGGCTATGCCGGGGGCTGGGTGGACGCCGTGCTGATGCGCATCACCGACATCTTTCTGGCCTTTCCGCGCCTCATCCTGGCGCTGGCCTTTGTCGCCGCGCTGGGCCCGGGCATAGAGAACGCGGTGATCGCCATCGCCATCACCTCCTGGCCGCCTTACGCCCGCATTGCGCGGGCCGAGACCCTAACGATTCG
The DNA here is from genome assembly GCA_043720415.1 of Ideonella sp. Taxonomy (GTDB): domain Bacteria; phylum Pseudomonadota; class Gammaproteobacteria; order Burkholderiales; family Burkholderiaceae_C; genus Pseudaquabacterium. The sequence continues at coordinate 18,237 of JAYSSS010000021.1, read as the reverse complement.
TCAAGCCGACTACATCGCCGCGATTGCCCTGGTGGGCGCCTCGCCGGGGCGCATCGTGCTGCGCCACATCATGCCGCTGTGTCTGGCCAGCGTCATCGTGCGGGTGACGCTGGACATGGCCGGCATCATCCTCACCGCCGCCGGCCTGGGATTCCTGGGCCTGGGCGCGCAGCCACCCATGCCCGAGTGGGGCGCCATGATCGCCAATGGCCGGGCCTATGTGCTCGATCAGTGGTGGGTGGCGGCGGCGCCGGGGGCGGCGATCTTCATCGTCAGCCTGGCCTTCAATTTGCTGGGCGATGGCCTGCGCGATGCGCTCGACCCGAAGGCGGTGAAGTGATGACGGCCCAACACCCTGCCCAGGCAGAGCTGCTCACGGTGGACGAGCTGCGCGTGGCCTATCCCAGGCGCGATGGCGGCATGACCGAGGTGGTGCGCGGTGTCTCCTTCACCCTGGGCCGGGAGCGGCTGGGCATCGTCGGTGAATCGGGCTCGGGCAAGAGCCAGACGGGCCGGGCCATCCTGGGGCTGACAGCGCCCGGCGGCGTTGTCACAGCCAAACAACTGCGCTTTGCCGGCAGCGACTTGCTGCACTGCCAGCCCGCCGAGCGCCGCGCGCTGCGCGGCGGGCGCATCGCCATGGTGTTGCAGGACCCGAAGTTCTCGCTCAACCCGGTGATGCGCATCGGCGCGCAGATCACCGAGACGCTGCGCATGCACAGCCGCACCTCCGCCGCCGAGGCGCGCGCACGCATGCTGCAGGCGCTGGCCGCGGTGCAGATCGATGACCCCAAGCGCGTGGCCAGCCTGTACCCGCACGAGGTCTCGGGCGGCATGGGCCAGCGCGCCATGATCGCCATGATGTTGATCGCCGGGCCCGAGCTGCTGATCGCCGATGAGCCGACCTCGGCGCTGGATGTGACGGTGCAGCTCGAGGTGCTGGCCATCCTGCACAAACTGGTGCTTGAGCGCGGCATGGGCCTGATCTTCATCTCGCACGATCTGCGCCTGGTCAGCTCGTTTTGTGATCGCGTGCTGGTGATGTACGCCGGCCGCGTGGTCGAAGAAGTCGCCTCCGGGCGCCTGCACGAGGCCCGCCACCCCTACACCCAGGGCCTGCTCGATTGCCTGCCGCGCATGGACGGGCCGCGCCACCCCCTGCCCACGCTGAACCGGCAAGCGGAGTGGGCCCTGTGAACGGCGCCTTGGCTCAAGGCACAGCGCCCATGGCGGGCGACGCGTCGGGCGGGCAGGTGCGCGGACAAGTGCACGGACAAGCGCGCGGGCACGTGCGTGCAGAGCCAGGCCCACAACCCGGCCTGTCACCCGGCCTGTCACCCGGCCCACAACTCGGCCTGCACGCCACCGACCTGCGCGTGGTCTATGACAGTTTCGTGGCGGTGGACGATGTCTCGATTCGGGTCGCACCCGGCGAGAGCTTTGGCATCGTGGGCGAATCGGGCTCAGGCAAGTCAACCGTGTTGCGCGCGATCTGTGGCCTGGCGCCGCTGAGCGCGGGTCGCGTGTCACTGGTGGGTGACACGGAGCTGAAAGTGCCCGCCCCCGGCAGCAAGGCCTTTCGGCGTGCGGTGCAAATGGTGTTTCAAGACCCCTATGGCTCGCTGCACCCACGCCACACGGTGGACCGCATCCTGGCCGAGCCTTTGGCCATCCACGGCTTGGGCGACGCGCAGGCGCGCATCGCCGGCGCGCTGGACGATGTCGGTCTGAGCCAGGGCTTTCGCTTCCGCTACCCGCACCAGCTCTCGGGCGGCCAGCGCCAGCGCATCGCCATTGCGCGCGCCCTGATCCTGCAGCCCCAGGTGCTGCTGCTCGATGAGCCGACCTCTGCGCTGGACGCCTCGGTGCAGGCCGAGGTGCTGAACCTGCTGGAAGACCTGCGCGCACGCCGCGGCCTGACCTTCATCATGGTCAGCCACGATCTGGCGGTGATCACCCACCTGTGCCAGCGCCTGGTGGTGATGCAACGCGGCCGCTTGATTGAAGAGTTAGCCTCGGCCGATCTGGCGGCGCACCGCGTGCAACACGCCTACACCCGCAGCCTGATGCAGGCCGCGCTGGGTTTCCAACGCCAGGGGGTCGATGAATGAGGCTTGCACCTGTCACCACACACAGCGCCGGCCTGGCAAGGTGGCTGCTCTGCATCGCCTTGGCCGTGGGCGCGGCAGCCCTGGCGCCCCTTGCGGCGCATGCCCAAGCCGCCATGCCGCGCACGGCGCATGCCCATGCCGCCACGCCGCGTACGGCGCATGCCCATGCCGCCACGCCGCGTACTGCACCCTCGCCAGCCCCGGCGCCGCGCAGCGCGCTCGATCAAACCCTGGCCGATGCGCAGTGGCCCGCAGCCGTGCGTGCCGCCCTGGCGGCGGCCGATGTGCCACTGCAGGCCATGGCCGTGGCGCTGATGCCCGCGGCCCACGCCGGCCCGAGCTGGCTGCACCAGGCCGATCTGGCCATGCAGCCGGGATCGACCATGAAGCTGGTGACCAGCGTCGTCGCGCTGGACAGGCTGGGGCCCAACCACCGCGGCTTCACCGAAGTGCTGAGCGCCGCGTCGCAGGACGGCGACGTGCTGCGCGGTGATCTGGTGCTGCGCGGCGGTGCCGACCCCGAGCTCGGCCTGCCCCAGCTCTGGGCCCTGCTGGCCGAGCTGCGCTACCAGGGCATACGCGAGATCACCGGCGACATCGTGCTCGACCGCCAGCTGTTCCGCCCGGCGCGCCCGGATCTGGGCCAGCCGCCCTTCGATGAGCGCCCCGAGCGGCCCTACAACGTCATCCCCGATGCCTTGCACCTGAACGGCAGCCTGATGTCGATGGAGCTCTCTTCCCTATCCGGCAAAGTAAGCGCACGGCTGCTGCCGCCCCTGCCCGGCCTGGAGCTCGACGCCAGCGAGCTGCAGCTCACCGATCGGCCGTGCCGCGATTGGGACGACGATTGGCAAAGCCCGCCGCGCATCGTGCAGGCCGAGGGCAGCACCCGCATCGTGCTGCGCGGCGGTTTTGCCAAGGCCTGCACACAACGCGTCGAGCGCCAACTGCTTGATCGCAACCTGCAGGCCGAGCAGCAACTGCGCCATGTCTGGCAGCAACTGGGCGGCCAATGGAGCGGGCGTGTGCGCGACGAGGCCAGCCCCAGCGGCGCACGCCTGCTGGCCCGGCGCTGGTCCCGCCCCTGGGGCGAGGTGCTGCGGCCAATGAACAAGTGGTCGGACAACGCCTTGACGCGCCTGCTCTACCTGTCGCTGGGCCTGCAAGGCATGGCCAGCGATGCCCTGGCCAGCACCGCCGAGCTGGCGCAGCGCGAGGTGCTGCGCTGGTTTGCCGAGCAGCGCATCAATGCCAGCGGCCTGGTGCTGGACAACGGCTCTGGCCTGTCGCGCAGCGAGCGCCTCACGGCGCGGCAACTGGCGCTGATGCTCAAGGTGGCCCATGGCAGCCGCTATGCGCCCGAGCTGTTGATGAGCCTGCCGGTGGTGGGCAGCGATGGCACCATGCGCAACCGCCTGAAGACCGGCCCGGCCACTGGCCTGGCGCGGCTGAAGACCGGCACGCTGCGCAATGTCGTGGCCCTGGCCGGCTATGTGCCCGACAGCGATGGCAGGCTCTGGGTCATGGCCGCCATCATCAACCACGACAACGCCTCGAAGTCCAGGCCGGCACTGGACGCCCTGGTCGATTGGGTGGCCGGCGGTGGCCTGGCAGCGCCGGCCGCGCCAGCACGCCCGCCCAGAGCCATGGCCAAACCCTGAGACCGTGCAGGCTCATGAGAAAACGCCGGGCCGCTCCCAAGTTTTCTCATCCCACACGGGGGGCCTGACGCAAAGCGGCAGGTTTGGGGGCGGTCCTAAACTGCGCGACATCGCCTGGCCACCCACTCGATTGCCCGCATCCACCTGACATGAGCCCGGCCGCACCGCTTTCCCCCCCTGATCTTGCGCCTTATGACCTGATCGCGCTGCCCGTGTTGGCATGCAATGCGCAGGGGCACATCCTCGCTGTGGGCGTGGCTACCGAGCACGCCCTGGGGCAGCCGGCAGCCAGGCTGCTTGGCAGCTCGGTGCTCTCGCTGTTGCGACCACAGGCCAGCAACGCTGCGCGCTTGCCAGAACACTTGGCGCTGCGCCAGGCCTTTGATGCCGGTGTTCACGCCTGCGTGGGCGCAGACGGCCAAGAGCTGAGCTTTCGAGTGGCCGGCCATTGCCAAGGCGACCTGGCCTGGCTGCTGGTGCTGCACCCCAGCGCTGCGGCACAGGACTGGCGCGACCTGCAGATGGTCAGCGCCATGGCCCACATCGGCGTGTGGCGTCGAGAGCTGGCGCAAACCACGCTGCGCTACAACGAGCAAGCCCTGCTGATGCTGGGGCTGTCGGCAAGCGATGCCGTGATGCCCGTGGATGAGCTCTGGAAGCTGGTGCATCCCGACGACATGGACGCCCTGCGCAATGCCCGAACGCCGTTGCTGGAGGGCAGGCAAACCACCTCCGACGTCGTTGCCCGTTTTCGCCACGTTGACGGTGGCTGGCGCAGCCTGCTGACACGCCGCGTGTTGCAGCGCGATGCCCAGGGCAAGCCTGTGGCGGTGATTGGTGTTGTCATTGATCAGACCGAGCAGCTCAGCAGCACGCAGCGCGAGCTCGACCAATACCGTCACCTGCAGATGGCCACTCGCGCTGCGGGCGTGGCCATCTGGACCTACTCGCCAGGCAACCATGCCGCGCAGTGGAACGAGCACATGTATGCCCTGCATGGCCTGCCAGCGGATCGGCCGGCACCGCCCCTGGACGCCTACATCGACACCTACTTCCACCCCGATGAGCGCGAGCTCGGCCGCCAGGGCATGGGCTCGCTGATCCGCCGCGGCAGTGGCCTGGTGCGATCGGAGATGCGCCTGCTGCTGCCCGATGGGCGCACCCTGCATGTCGATGCGCGCACCGCGGTGACCCAACACAAGGGCCGCACTGAGGTCTTCGGCACCCTCATGGATGTGACCGACCGCCACCAGGCCCAGGCGCAATTGCGCGCCGCCGGTGAACGCGCGGCACTGGTCTCACGCGCTGCGGGCATCGGCACCTTTGAGATCGACCTGACCACCCTGCGCAGCGCCTGGGATGAGCAGATGTGGGTGCTGCGAGGCCAGGTGCCGCGGCCCGAACCGCCCGATTTCGACGAGCGTCTGGCCATGGTGCATCCCGATGACCGCCAGCGCTGGCGCGACCATCACGCGCGGATATTGGCCGATGGCAGCGGCGAGCACTTTGAGTTCCGCGTGGTCTGGCCCGACGGTCGGTATCGCTGGCTGGCCCTGCGCTCGGCGCAGATCGCCGACAGCATCGGCCGGCCGCTGCGCCGCATAGGCATCAACTGGGACATCACCGACGCCCGCGAGCGCGACGCTGCGCGCCAGGAGGGGCTGCTGGCGCAGCGCGAGAGCCGCGCCAAATCGCGCTTTCTCACGCGCATGAGCCATGAGCTGCGCACGCCCTTGAATGCGGTGATCGGCTTCACGCAGTTGATGCTCAGCGATGACGACCCGCATGGCGCGGCGCAGCAGCGCCGGCGTCTGGGACACATCCGCTCGGCCAGCGCGCACCTGTTGGCCTTGATCAACGACGCGCTGGATTTGACCAGCCTGGAGACCGGCGAGCTGCGCCTGGACATGACCCCTGTGGCCCTGGGCCCGCTGCTGCAGCAGACCGTGCCATTGCTTGAGCCGCTGGCTCGAGAGCGGCAGGTGCAATTGCGGCTCGGCGCCATCGAGGGCCGACCCATGGCTGACGCCATGCGCCTGCGCCAGGTGATCATCAACCTGCTGTCCAACGCCATCAAATACAACAAGGTGGGTGGCGATGTGGCCGTGTTCAGCCACGTTGAGGCCGGGCACACCGTGCTGTGCGTCAGCGACAGCGGGCCGGGGATTGCAGAGCATCAGCTCAAGCACCTGTTCGAGCCCTTCAATCGCCTGGGCGCCCAAGGCAGCGGCATCGAGGGCACCGGCATTGGCCTGGCCATCGTCAAGAACACCATCGAGCGCATGGGCGGCTCGGTGCGGGTGTCCAGCACCTTGGGCGTGGGCAGCGTCTTCGAGTTGCGCCTGCCGCAGGCTTCGGCCGGCGACGACACGCCCGACCGCAGCGGCGACACCATGCCGGGCACCTTGACGATGTCTCAGCTCGCGGCCATCACCCCAGCACCGGCCCTGGCGCTGCGGCCGAGGCCAACGCTGCGTCGCGTGCTCTACATCGAAGACAACGAAGTCAACACCCTGCTGCTGGGCGAAATGCTCAAGCAGCGCAGCGACATCCATTTGGCCAGCGCCGCTGACGGCATCACCGGCGTGGCCATGGCCTTGAGTGGTGATTTCGATCTCATCTTGCTGGACATGCAGTTGCCCGACATCGACGGCATCGAAGTCATGCGCAGGCTGCGCGCGCAGGCGCCGCAGCTGCGCGCCAAAGTGATTGCGCTGTCCGCCAACGCCTTGAAGCAAGACATCGAAGCCGCCCTGGCCGCCGGCATGACCGAGTACTGGACCAAGCCGCTGGACCTGGACGTGTTCATGCATCGCCTGAGCCGTCTGTTTGGGCCGCTGACGCCTTCGCTGACACCACCACCGGGCGCGACGCGGACCCACTGACCGCGCCCTGCAACCCCATCCATTTCACGCCAAGGAGAGCCCCCCATGAACGGCCAAATGATGCAGCAGCAGCTGCTGATCTCATCCCTGCTGATCCACGCCGAGCGCCACCACGGCGAGCAGGAAATCGTCTCGCGCCGTGTCGAGGGCGACATTCATCGCTGCAACTACCGCGAGCTGGCCTCACGCTCGCGGCGCATGGCCAAGGCCATGCTCGCGCTGGGTGTTCAAGGCGGCCAGCGCGTGGGCACCCTGGCCTGGAACGGCTACCGCCACATGGAGCTGTACTACGCCGTCTCGGGCACGGGCGCGGTGCTGCACACGCTGAACCCGCGGCTGCACCCGGATCAGGTGGTCTACATCGCCGACCACGCCGAGGACCAGGTGCTGTGCTTTGACCTCACGTTCTTGCCCCTGGTGGCGGCAGTGGCCAGCAGAGTGGCGACGATCAAGCACTTCATCCTGATGACCGACCGCGCCCACATGCCCACCGACCCCGCGCTGCTGGCCAAGATCCCCAACTTGCTGTGCTTTGAGGACCTGCTGGACGCGCAAGATGATCGTTATGATTGGCCGCAGTTTGATGAGAACGCCGCCAGCTCGCTGTGCTACACCAGCGGCACCACCGGCAACCCCAAGGGCGTGCTCTACAGCCACCGCTCCACCCTGCTGCACACCATGGTCGGCGGCCTGCCCGATACGCTGAACATCTCCGCCCGCGACACCATCTTGCCGGTGGTGCCGATGTTCCACGTCAACGCCTGGGGCCTGCCCTATGTGGCCTGCATGGTCGGCGCCAAGCTGGTCTTCCCCGGCGCGGCACTCGATGGCGCCTCGCTGTACCAGCTGTTCGAGACCGAAGGCGTGACGCTCTCGGCCGGCGTGCCCACGGTGTGGCAGGGCCTGCTCGGCCATGTGCAGGCCAGTGGCCTGAAGTTCAGCACCATGAAGCGCACGGTGATCGGCGGCTCGGCCTGCCCGCCGGCCATGATGCACACCTTCCAGGACGACTACGGCGTGCAGGTGCTGCATGCCTGGGGCATGACCGAGATGAGCCCGCTGGGCACCGTGTGCAGCTTCAAGCCCAAGCACCTAAGCTACGATTCAAGCGGCCAGTACGCCGTGCAGGCCAAACAGGGCCGCGCCGTGTTTGGCGTGGACATGAAAATCGTTGACGACGCCGGCGCCGAGCTGCCCTGGGACGGCAAGGCCAGCGGTGAGCTGCTGGTGCGCGGGCCCTGGATCGTAGGCAATTACTTCAAAAGCGAAGGCGGCAACCCGCTGGTGCAGGACAGCGCCGGCCAGGGCTGGTTCCCCACTGGGGACGTGTCGATGATCGATGCCGACGGCGTCATGCAGATCACCGACCGCAGCAAGGACGTGATCAAGTCCGGCGGCGAGTGGATCGGCTCCATCGATCTGGAAAACATCGCCATGGCACACCCCAAGGTGGCCATGGCCGCCTGCATCGCCGCCTTCCACCCCAAATGGGACGAGCGCCCGCTGCTGGTGGTGGTGAAAAAACCCAACACCGATGTGACGCGTGAAGAGCTGCTGGCCTTCTACGAGGGCCGCATCGCCAAGTGGTGGACCCCCGACGATGTCGTCTTCGTCGATGCCATCCCGCTGGGTGCCACCGGCAAGATGCAAAAAATCAAGCTGCGAGAGATGTTCAAGGGGCATAGGCTGCCGACAGCTTGAGCGGCGGCAAAGGTAGCCGCCCATACCCGGCCTATCGCCTCGTCCAGGACAGGTCGGCGCGCTCCAGCGGAAATACTTGCGTGTCGAATGCTCGTTTTCGTTCGGTACAGTTCGCCTAATCGATCTATCAAGCGGCCCCGCGACGATGCGCGGTCTTGGTTCACGTTCCTGGCCGCATAGGCATATACAGATCACCATGCCCATCGAGGTGTTTGTCCCCGAGTCGCCACTTGTTCAGCGATTGCTCTCCGTGTGCGAGTCTCGAAAACCTTTCGTTCGAGATGGCCATCGCGTGCGGAACCAAGCGGACGAGCTGCTGGCCAACGCCCAGCAGCTGAGCGCGCTGATGAACAGCATCTTTTGGGCTAGCCTGCATTTGGAGGAAGGGCGTCCGGTAGTCGGCAGTGTCTGCATCTGTTCACCAGAAGAATCCCCTCGCTCTCGAAAGCTCCTGGCGCCAGCGCCAATTTCAGCAAAGTCTCTCGTTCACTTGCTCGTGGCGTCGCCGTTGAACTCGCTGGCAGTTCATCTTGACGGTGGATCGCCATGCGCTTGGGGATTTCTTGATTCACGTCCGATGTTCACGGTACATCTTCGAATCGTCGCAAGTGGGACTCTTGTCGCAAGCTACGACTCCCAGGTCATCGGCGTCCTCGAAAAGGGAGAGGTCATCCTCCCCGATCAAATTGGAAAACATTCTTTTGTAGGCCTGATTGCCGACGCGCTCGACACAGAGGCATTCCCACAACGACTTGCATTGGCAGCACGAATTCAGGCCGTCGTAGTCGCCATGCACCGTCACGGACACGGGGGCGCCTTGGTCGTCACGCCGACAAATGGGGCCTGTGCTGACATTGCGGACATTGCCATCGGCTCTCGCTTCGATCCAACCGCAACAGAGTCCATTCGCGCAGCGCTAGGCGAGATCACAGCTGCCGAAGATCGACTCGCTGAATCCGAAGTCCAGCCCGGCTCGAGCACCCAATACACGCAGCTTCCAGCACTGTTGAAGTCATCCGTTGATGCGCACCGGCATCTTCTTGACCGGCTGCTTGTGAGCACAGGAGACCTGAGTCGGATCGATGGCGCGATCGTCATGGATGAAAGTCTCCGTGTTCATGGATTCGGCGCCAAACTGGCTGGCACGCAAGACGAATTCCTTGTCAACACGCTGGACGTGCTCACGAAAACTGTGACCAAGGTGCCCGTCGCAGCGCTCGGCGGCATGCGGCATCAGTCGGCGGCGAGATACATCCACCGCAATCACGACTCGATGGTCATCGTGGCGTCTCAAGACGGGCGGGTCACCCTGTTCGCTTGGGCCAGATCACCCGGTGAAGTTGTGGCCATAGGCAGGCTTGAGTACGGCGTCTGGGCCGCAACAGATACCTTCTAACCCGTCATTCGAGCGGACGAGATTCGGCAGATCATTGGGCCCGACGCCAGGGCTTCGCTCACTCTGCACCGCCAGCCCGGCGTCGCTGGCCTGCATGAGCACCTCAACTCAGGCGATCTGCAACATTGGCCCACGGCCCACTGACGCCAGCGTTGCAATCGCCGCCGCAGCGCCTACCGAGCCAACACCACAGGCGGGCGCGTGGCGTGGCGGGCCGCGCGCTTGACCAGCTTGGTGTCGAAGGTGACAAAGCGCTCGACGCTGGCGCTGGCGGCGGCGTGCAGGGCGTCGGCAAAGTCAAAACCCTGCACCATGGCCCGGATCGCGGCGCGCACGGCCGCGCTGTCTTCGACATGCACATTGGGCAAACTGAGCAAGTGCGCCATCGATTTGGCGATGGCAGCAGCGGGCAGTTGCGCGGCACCTCGCATCACCCATTCCAGCTCAAGCAACACGGTCTTGGGCACGAACACCTCTTCTTCAGTCAACAAGCGCGCCGCAATTTGTGCCTGTGCGGGCTCGTCGTTGAGGTAGAAGCGCGCCAAGACATTGGTGTCGAGCGCGATCACCGGCGTGCCTTGCTTGCGCTGCCGGGTTTCAGCGCCGAGAGCGGGTCCATCTCCTCGATCGTCAAGGGCTTGCCGCGGTAGCCCGACAGGCCCAGGCCCTTTTGCACGGCCCGGGCATTGCGCGCCGAAACAGGCGTCATTTGAATCCCCGCGGCGGTGCTTGTGATGCTCATCCGCGAGCCGGTGACCAGGCCCCATTGATCACGCAGGCGCTTGGGAATGACGACCTGGCCCTTGGTTGAGATGACGACGTCCACGCCCATGCCCCCGAAGTTGAGGTAAGAATGTTACGCCGAATTCATACTTCGGCGGCCCTTGCGTTTGCGGCCATTCTTGGGCACCACCTATCCGACATCGTGCATTGGCTGGCATGCCTTGGGTCGCGCTTGCCAAGCGCCGCGGCGCGCCGCACACGCGAAGTGAGCGCTGCGCACTGTGCGCTGTGCGCTGTTCGGCGCGCCGTTCACCACGCTGCGAACTGGCCCGCTCAGCGCACCGCCGGCTCCAGAAACCGAATCGTTCCGGCATCGGCATCGATCTCGGCCGGCAGGCCCACGGGCAGGGTGAACTTGCGCCGCACATGGCCGAACATGGCGCCGCGGTAGACGGGGATGCCGAGCGGCAGAAAGTAGTCGTCAAACACCTCGTCCAGCGTCAGCGTGCCGTAGCCATCACCGGGCTTGCAGTTGGTGAAGGCGCCCAGCACCACGCCGGCCAGGCGGTCCAGCGCGCCTGAGAGCTTGAGCGTGGAGAGCATGCGGTCGACGCGGTAGATGAACTCGTTCACGTCCTCCAAAAACAGGATGGCGCCGTCGAATGAGGGCAGGTAGGGCGAGCCGGCCAGCGACGTCAGCACCGCCAGGTTGCCGCCCAGCAGCCGGCCGCTGGCCTTGCCACCGCGCAGGGTGGTGATGCGGCCGTCTTTGGGCACCAGCACATCGCCCTTGTCTTGCACATTGCGCAGGGTCATGGCCTGCGCGTCCATCACCGCGCCGCGGAAGTGATCGACGCTGAAGGGGTTCCATTCCGACGCCGCCACCGGCGCATGAAAGGTGACCAGGCCGGTGCGCGCATGCACGGCGTTGATGAGCGAGGTGATGTCGCTGAAGCCGCCCAAAAATTTGGGCTTGCGCCGGATGAGCTCGTAATCCAGCAGCGGCAGGATGCGGTTGGCGCCCGAGCCGCCGGTGACGGCCAGGAGGCCGTGCACGCCGCCATCGGCAAATAACGCATTGACATCATTGGCGCGCTGCGCGTCGCTGCCGGCAAAGTGGCCATAGCGGGCGCGCAAATTCTTGCCCTCCACCACCTTGAAGCCCAGCGCCTGCAGCGACTCGTGCGCCAGCTCATAGGGCGCACGCTCGTGGATGGCGTTGGAGGGGTTGATCAGGCCGATGGTCTGGCCGGCTTGCAAACGGGGGGCGCGCAGCAGGGGCATGGTGGAGGGCGACTCGGGGATGCGGGTTTGAATCTTCAGGCGCGCTGCGGCAGGCAAGGCGATGCTGGCGGCGGTGGCCGCGACCGCGCCGCCGAGTGCCTGGCGCAGCAGGCCAGCCGAGCCACCCGCGGCGCCCACCGCCGCCAGCAACAGGACGCGTCGTTTGGATGTCATCACTGGCGAGGGCATGGCGCAGGTATGGTGCGTGCGCGCAGCTATTCGACCCGCGGGCAATCGCGCCGCACCAGGCGGCGCTCGCCAAAATCAAAGTGCCACCACTCGGTGGAGATGCCGCGGAAGCCGCCTTGCTCCATCGCCCGACGCAACAGCTCGCGCTGGGCGATGTGGGCCGCGCTCAGGGCGCCGCTGGCCAGGTGGCGGGCATGGAATTCGGGGTGCGAGACCTCGCTCATCTCGTCAAACGCCGAGCCCATGTCGCACTCACGGCCCTGTGCATCCAGCAAGGTCACATCCACGGCCATGCCGTAGCTGTGGATGGAGCCCGGTTCGGGGTTGGCGAAGTACAGCTCGTCGGGCGTGCCCGCCACATCGGCCCAGATGGCGCGCTGCACGCGCTGCGGGCGCAGGGCGTCCAACACCAGAAGGGTGTGGACAGGGCGTTCTTGTGTTAGCCAGCGCGCCGCCGCCTCCAGGCCATCCGCGGCTTCGCGCCGCAACCAGGCGCAATCGATGCCCTGGTAGAGCATGCGGCCGGCGAAATTGTTGCTGCTGGCGTAGCGCAGCTCATGCGCCACGCCGCGCAGGCTGGCGAGCGAGCGGAAATCAGGGTGGCTGGCGATGTCTTCGCAGCGGACCATTGGATCAGGCCAGCGCAGCACGGCGCGCTGGCCAGTTGCCCATCAGAAGAACTTGTAATCCACCGTGAAGGTGAAAGCACGGCCGCGCGGATCGGCCACACGCGGCTCCCACGAGCTGCCGGCACCGGTGTTGGTGTCGTAGGCGGCGGAGAACGGCGGGTCCTTGTCAAACACGTTCTTGATGCCGAAGATCAGGCCCAGGTTCTTGATGCCGCCGTAGCCGATGCTGGCGTTGAAGACCGTGTAGGACGAGACGTTCGGCGCCCAATCGGGCGGCACCACGCTGCCATTGGCCACGCCGGGCAACACCGCATCCTTGTAGCCGCTGCGATAGAGCTGTGTCAAGGTGCCCGTCCAGGGGCCCTGCGTGTAGGTGCCGGTGACCGAATGCTTCCAGCGCAGGCCGATGTCGCCGGTGCGGGTGAAGGCGCCAATCTCGCTGGGGCCGAAGGGCGCGCTGGCCAGCACGCGTGACTTCTTGTCCAGCAAATAGGTGCCTTCAAGCAGGGCCGACCACTTGCCGTTGAAGATGGTGCCATTGGCGCGGGCGTTCAAATCGATGCCCTTGGTGATGGTCTCGCCGGCATTGACCCAGCGGATGTCGATGTGTGTCAATGTGCCCGCAGCGTTGCGGATGAAGTTTTGCGGGAACAGCGCGTAGTTGGCGATCAGTGTGGTCAGCGACAGGCTTTGGATCGTGCCCTCTTTGCGGATGCTCCACCAATCGGCGCCCAAGCTGAAGTCATTGCGTGGCGCCCAGACGAAGCCGCCGGTCCACTGTTTGCTCTTTTCCGGACCCAGATCGGGTTTGCCGCCGAACAGGGTGTTGGGGTTGATCGATTCGCAGCCGGGCTTGGTGACATCGACCAGCAGCGTCGGGCACTTGGCGGGGTCGACGATGGTGGCACCGCTGGTGGGTGACTCGGTGACGCCGAAGAACAGTTGCGGGAAAGTGGGCACACGGAAGCCGGTGCTGTATGACGCACGGGTGAGCAGGCTGTCGATGGGTGTGAAGCGCAGCGAGACCTTGGGGTTGGTGGTCTTGCCAAAGCCGGTGTAGTCGTCCTGGCGGCCGGCCACGGTGAACTCCAGGCGTTTGGAGATGGGCACCAGCACCTCGGCAAACACGGCGCGAATGTCGCGCTGCTTGGTGTCGAGCGTGTTCACGCTGTCAAAGGGCGCATTGAAGATGCGCTGCTGCGTGGCCAGATCGGTGGCGTTGCCATTGAAGCCGTAGCGCTCCTTGCGCGAATCCAAGCCCACCGCGGCCATCACGTCGCCCGCGGGCAGCTTGAACAGCGGGCCGGTGACCATTGCATCGGCCTGCGTCAGCGTGTACTTGCCGCCATACAAGGTGGTGCCGTTGGCCGAAGTCGCGGCCAACGCCGTCAGCGCCGCCGCCGTTTGCGTCTGCCCGGGTTGCAGGAAGGGATTGAGCACGCCAGTGCGCAGCAGATCGGCGAAAGGCGCGCCGAAGAAATAGCCATTGCCCAGCAGCGAGCTGCCATCGGACGTGGCCTTGGAAAAACCTATGCGGTAGTCCCAGCCGAAGGCCAGCGGGCCATCGGCGCCGAGCACCAGGCGCCGCGTATCGGCCTCGGAATCGATCTGCCGCGAGCCGCATTCGATGCAGCGCCAGCGGAAGGCCAGCCCGGCACCGCGATTCGCTTCCAGTGTCGGGAAGGTCTTGACCAGCTCGTTGAAAACGAAGTTGTAGCCCGCGCCTGTGCTGGGGTAGAGCAGGTCGCGGAAGAAGCTGGTCGTGTTCGTGCTGCTGGAGATCTGATTGGCCGAGAAGGTCTTGGCGGCCTCGGACTTCGAGCCCAGGAATTCGGCGAAGAGTTGGTGCTCGCCAAGGCGTAAAGCGCCGCGAGCCACCAGGTTGGTGTTGGTCAAGGGCTGCTGCAACACCGCCGCGCGGCCGGTGTCCCAGGCACAGGCCCACTTGGCATTGGGCGTGGCCCACAGCACCTCGTTATAAGCATCCATGCCGGGGATGGAATTGCAGCCGGCGCCGCCGGGCAGGTCGAGCACATTGATGCCGCCGCTCATGGCCAGCGTGGTGCCGGGCTGGATCGGGCCGGTGCCGCGGCCGGTGTTGTTGATGTTGTCTCGCGCCAAGCCATTGTTGACTGTGGTGATGGGGAACACGGTGGCAAAGGGCGTGCCGCGTGTATCGACCGACAGGCCGCGGTTGGGCTGGAAGGTGTTGACGAAATCGCGCTGATCGCCGCGCAGTGCCTTGGCCTCCATGCGGTTCAGACCCACCATGACATTGAAGCGGTCCTTGTCCAGATCGCCAAAACCACCCGTGAGCTGCACGCGGGTGATGTTGGCGCCGCCGGCCTCGGTGATGTCGGCAAAGGCCCTGGCCTCTAGGCCCTGCATGTTCTTGCGCAGGATGAAGTTGATAACGCCGCCGATGGCATCGGTGCCATAGATGGCCGAGGCGCCGTCCTTGAGGATTTCAATGCGCTCGATCGCGGCCATGGGGATGGAGTTCAGATCGACCACGCCGCCATTCAGGCCGTGGGCCGCCACGCGCCGGCCGTTGACCAGGATCAAGGTGCTGGCCGCACCCTGACCGCGCAGATTGGCCGCGGACAAGCCATTGCTGCCGCGCGCTGTGCCCGCGCCGACATCGGCATTGCTGGCCAGGTTGTCCATGCCATTGCCATTGACGCTGAGCGTGGCAATGAGTTGCTCGGCAGTGACGATGCCGGCGCGGCGCAGCTCTTCGCCGGTGATGATCTGCACTGGCAGCGCGCCTTCGGAGGCAATGCGCTTGATGCTCGAGCCGGTGATCTCGACGCGCTGGGTCGACGCATCGGTCTGCGCCAGGGCGGGTGCCACGGCACCTAACAGGGCAATGGCGCGAACAATCGTGGTGAGCTTCATGGGTATGTTCTCCGTGTGGGGGGGTGCAGGCGCTCAGGTGCAGGGCCGGCCGAGCGCCGCCTGAGGCAAATTTGACCGCCAAGTGTTGCGCTGCAACAGCGTGCAGCCAATCGGTGAAAACCTAGGAACTGGCCTCAGTGCGGCATCGGCGCAACGAGCGGCGAGCGGCGAGCGGCGATCCGCTTTCGCGGCGGCGCCATAGCGGCTTCAGGCCAGGTCGGTGCCGGCGTAAAGCTCGCCCAGCCGCAGCGGCGCGCCGGGCACATCCTCGGCCGCCAAGCTGTCATCGCCCTGGGTGAGGATGCTCAAGGCCCAGCGGCCATCGGCCTGGCGCACATGCTGCTCGACACACTGCTCCTCCTGGCTGACCACCCAGTAGCTGCGCAGGCTGGGCAGTTTTTGGTAGGCGGCGAGCTTCTCGCGGCGGTCGATGCCAGTGGTGGATTCGCGCAGCACTTCGACGATCAAGGTGGCGTCTGTCGCGAGCTTTTGCGCGCCGGCCACGGCAGCGCCGCAATGGACGAAGACATCGGGGTAGTAGACGCTGTCGACCGCCTGGATGTGCAGCTTCATGTCGTTGATGAAGGCTTGGCAGGGGGTGCCGGCGAGGCGGGGCATGAGTGCCGCTGCGATGTTGAGGGCAATGCGGTTGTGCCGCATCGTGCCACCCGTCATCGCATGGATGCGACCACCGACGAATTCATGCCGCAACGGGCTCGACTCTTCATACCTGAGGTAATCGAAGAGCTCAATCGGGGCAAGCAGGGCGTGGGCCATGCGCTGAAGTTTATGGCAGGCTCGCATGCAGCCATTCGATAGCGTGGGGGCCTCTACGCGGCATCAAGGGCTCGCTTGGCCAGGCTGCCCAAATGCGGCAGCCTGCCCTTGACCCCGCTGCGAGGCGATACGAATTCAGCGCGACGTCGAAGGCGAGAGTGCGGGGACGGCCGCAGAAACGTGATCGTCCCTATTGACGGACACGGCCAATGGGTGACCCCTTCGTGCAGCGCACCCAGCGCGCCACAGGCGCAAGTGGCTGACACTCGGAGAGCAGCGCCCTCCGGGCCGAATCAATTACTGATCGTCTCTCGCGTGCTTGAACTGCGGCAGCCTCATGCCCGGTATCCCGACCTTGACCTTTGCGACGTTCGGGTTCGGGTCAGCAGCCGGGTACCCGAGGAAGCCACCCAGGAACAGGGTCGAGCTTTCGCGACCGAAGCCGAATACCGGGCTGGCCGGCGCCATGGTCGAACCGGTCATTCCCTTCAACTGTTGCGTGGTGATCGCGATCTCTACCTTGCCTTGCGGACTGATGCGCAGGACGTTGATCTGGGATCCATTGAGCACATCCCACTCTTGATAGCCGTAATTCGTGACCCACAGGTTGCCCTGGACGTCGAACTGGTGCCCGTCCGGATGTCCGAGACCCTGCGCAAACAGGCGCGGGCTGCCGGCGCGGCCATCCGTTTGGATGGGGATTTCGATCATGGTGCCGGTGTCCAGGTTGCTGACCCAGAGGCTGTCATTGCGATACGCAATGCCGTCGGCACCGACCTGGTTCAACGACTGGGGCCTGGCCTTCAACAGGTCGTGCCGGGCCCAGAGTTCCGCGCCCTGCGCCCCGAGGCGCCACACCTCGCCCTGAGCGGACTCGGTCACGTAGAGCCTGCCTTTGTCGTCGAACGCCAGGGCGTTTGGAATGGACCCTCCACAATTGCCGGTCGTCACCGGCATGGGATACGCGAGGGTGCGTTGACCACTGGTGTCGATGCGCCAGACGCCGTTCAGATCGGTTCTGCCGCAACCCATGACGGCCACGTACACGCTGTCGTCACCGGCCACCGCCAGGCCGACAAGGAAGATGTCCCCCTCGTTGACACCGAAGTCGGCAAACACGGAGACTGCGCCCGCAGGGGTGATGCGATAGACCTTGCGCTCGATCTGGGCTGCGGCATAGACCTCGTTACTGGGCGAAACCGCCAGGCCCTCAAGCCCGCCAGGCGCGCGCAGGGTGCTGAACGGAACCACTGGCCCGATCTTCGGCTTTGGGTTATTGCTGCTGACCTGTGCGGCGGCAGGAAGAGCAAGCCCCGTGACTGCGCAGGCGACGATCAAAACCGCGCGGCGCAGCTTGCGAAGTGGCTGCATGAAGTGGTTGGCGATCGATGACATGACTTCTTCTCCCATTGAAGGAACACAAGATAGGCGAGGGGCTACCGCCCCCAAACCCCCGAAAAAAGGCCCGATGCGCACGCAGGGCCGAAGCCTCAACCTGGTCGCGTTCTGCGCGCCACCACTGTGGAACCCGGGCCCGCAACGGGGATGTCGGCGCCGACATCGGCTTCACCTATGCGCCAAGGTCCAACAGTCTTGCGAACTTTCCGCCACTTTCAGTGACCGCCACACAGGCGTCGAGGGCCGTGTTCGGTGCGCCATGGGCAAGGGAAAAGGGCGTTTGAAAATCCTATCCTCGAGCCTGCCGCACGGCACGCTGCTGCGTGAGCCAGATGTCAAGCAGCGCCGTCGTGCGCGGCTGCGTCTTCCAGGGTGCAGGCAACGGCTCATACGTGTCCAACTGCGTCAGCAGCCAGCGCTGAGGGTTGGACGGTGCCGGCTCGTCGGGCTTCGCTCCGAGGCCGAATCGGTTCAGGGCAATGGCGGTGGCACTCATGTGTTCGATTGTTGCTGTCGCCGCGACGAGCCTGGGTGTCTGCCGTGTGGCGAATCGTAAAGAGCCGGGCAACGGGGAGCGCGTATTTG
>JAYSSS010000020.1:0-14514 GCA_043720415.1 Ideonella sp. | reverse complement strand
TTTCCGGTCCGGCGGCGGCGGCAGAAAGGCGGCCATGTTGTGCGCAGGCATGGCGCGTTGCACGGCGGCATCAAACATTGCCAGCAGCAGGGTGCGAGGGTTGACCGTGTTGGCCATCAAGCGCTCAGGCATTGGCGGGCGCCGGGTGTGTCGGGTCGATCCACAGCACGGTGTCGGGCGCCTCCACAGGCGTGATGTCCAGGTTCACGGCCACCGCCTCGCCGTCGCTCCGGCACAGCACACATTCCAGCGTTTCAGTGGCGCTGGCGTTGATCTCCTGGTGCGGCACATAGGGCGGCACGAAGATGAAATCGCCCGGGCCGGCTTCGGCCACAAATTCGAGCTTCTCGCCCCAGCGCATGCGGGCCCGGCCCTTGACGATGTAGATCACGCTTTCCAGCGCGCCGTGGTGGTGCGCGCCGGTCTTGGCGTCGGCATGAATGTGCACCGTGCCGGCCCAGAGTTTTTGCGCACCGACGCGGGCGAAGTTGATCGCAGCCTTGCGGTCCATGCCGGGGGTTTGCGCGGTGTTGGGGTCGAGCTGGTCGCCGGGGATGACGCGCACGCCGTCGTGCTTCCAGGGCGCGTCAGCGGCGGTGGGGTGAGTGGTATCGGTCATGGGCTAACTCCTGGGTCCAGCGGACGGGGTCGGGGCCGGGTTTCGGGGCCGGGTTTCGGGGCCTTGTGTCGGTGCGCTTAGCGGCGCTCAGGTCTGCGCACCAGCGCGCCACTGCCCCTGCGCATCACAGCTCACGCTGCCGTCGGCCTGCAGCTTGTGCAAATGCGCGCGCAGTGAGCGCAGTGCCATCGCGTGCAGCTTGGGCGGCGTATCGGCATAGACCGTGGCCACCAGCGTGGCGTCGTCGGCCGGGCCAAGATGCCCGACGGCGACCAGCACCTTGGCCTCGCGCGCCAGGCGGTGGGCGATGGTTTTTTTGACCACCTCGTGCGGCTCGTCGATGAGAAAGCCGTGGCCGGGCGCCAGCCATTCCAGCTCCAGATCAAACAGCTTGCGCAGCGAGGCCAGGTAGACGGCCATGTCGCCATCGGGTGGGTTGATGACGACGGTCGAGCCTTGCATCAGATGGTCGCCGGTGAAGAGCAGCTTTTCTTCCTCCAGCAGGTAGCACAGGTGGTTGCTGGCGTGGCCGGGGGTGTGCACCGCGCGCAGGGTGACGCCCTCGCCGAGCTGGAGCACATCGCCATCGCTCAAGACGTGATCGGGGATGAAGGTCGCGTCCTGCCACTCAGGGTAGGTGGCGACGCGGCCGAAGCTGGGCGCGCCACCGGTGGCCATGATCGCGGCCTTGATCGCCACCACCGCGGGCGAGTGGTCCTTGTGCGTGTGCGTGACCAGTATGCGTGTTATTTTTCCGGGCGCGGCGGCCAGCAGGGCCTGCACATGGGCGGCGTCGTCGGGGCCGGGGTCGAGCAGGGCCCAGCTGTCCGAGCCCGGCGCGCCGATGAAATAGGCGTTGGTGCCCGGGCCGGTCATCATGCTGCCGTTGTCGGCGGTGACGCGCAGCACGCGAGGTGAGAGCCAGACGCCGACACCTGGCGTGAGCTGGGTGGAGGCGCTGGCGCGGCCCTGCGGATCGAGCCGGCCGATCTCGGCATACGACCAGTCGCCGGGCATCACCGGGACGCGGCCCTTGGGCCCCAGCCCCAGGCGCGGGCGGATCAGCGGCATGCGGGTCTGGGCGCGGCTGGCATCGATCACCGCCTGCGCGGTCTTGAAGCCAGCCAGGTGCTTGAGCGTGTGCGAGGTGACGTTCATCAGCTTGAGGCCGCGCGCGCTCTCCAGCGCCTGGGTGGGCGTCAGCCACATCAGCTCGACCGTCTCGGTGGCGTCGTGTCGCGCCGTTTGATGGCTGGGCATCTGGGTGACGAAGAAGCGCGTGTCGAACACCTTGGGCATGCCCGCGGGCGTCATCCAGTGGCTGTAATAGGCCAGCGCGCCGGCATCGATCTTCACCTGCAGGCGCGCGCAGATGTCGGCCATGCCCAGCTGGTTGGCATGCAGGGCGCGGCGCAGCGCGACAGTGTCGTCGGCGTCGCGCTCGTCGAGCCGGATGCGCTGGCCCGTGGCATCGCTGGCGAACAGCAAGCCGGCCTCCTCAAAGCATTCGCGCACCGCGGCAATCCAGTAGCCCAGGCCGTCGCTTGGTACGCCCAGGCGCGCGCTGGCAGCGGCGTCGTCCAGGCCCTGGCAGAGCTCATGGTGGCTGGCATCGGTGGTGTCCAACAGACCACCGGGAAAGACCGTGGCGCCGGAGTTTTGATCGCCCGGCTTCTCAGCCCGGCGCAACAGCAGCACCTGCATGCCCTCAGCCGCATCACGCAGCACGATGAGTGAGGCGGCGTTGCGCGGCAGCACCGGTTTGGCGTCGCCACTGGCCAGGGCCATGGCCGCGGCATCGGCCGCGGCCACGGCGGCGGCGGGCCAGGCGTGGGGGCTGGGTGCCAACGCTGCAGAACTTGCGGAACCCGCGGCCGCAGGCGCGGCAGAACCCGCGGCCGCAGGCGCGGCAGAAGGCGCGGCAGAAGGCGCGGCAGCGGCGCCCAACGGGTTCGACCCAGGACGCGCCTTTTGATCATTATTCATCTCAAGCCCCCGCCGCCGCGCCGCTGGCGCGAAGTTGTGCAATCTCGGCTGCGCTGAAGCCCGCCTGGGCCAGCACCTCATCGGTGTGCGCGCCGGCCGAAACCGGTGGCCGCGGCGCCACCGGCTGGCTGCGCGAGAAGCGCGGCGCGGGGGCCGGCTGCACCACGCCATCCACCTCAATGAAGGCGCCGCGCGCCACGGCATGCGGGTGGTGCGGCGCTTCGTCCATGGTCAACACCGGGCCGAAGCAGACATCGGTGCCTTCGAGCAGCGCGGTCCACTCATCACGCGTTTTGCTGCGCACTTCTGCAGCGATGGCGGCGCGCATTTCGGGCCACAGTTTTCGGTCGTTCTGGCCCTTGATGAACTTGTCATCCAGTCCCAGGCGCTGCACCAGCTCGGCAAAGAATTTGGCCTCGATCGGGCCCAGCGAGATGAACTTGCGGTCGGCCGTCTCATAGGTGTCGTAGTAGGGCGCGCCGCCGTCCAGGATGTTGGCCGCGCGCTGGTTGGCGTCCCAGCGTTTGCTGGCGTTCATGCCGTAGAAGATCGAGATCAGCGAGCCCGCGCCGTCGACCATCGCCGCATCCACCACCTGGCCTTGGCCGGAGCTGTTGCGCTCGTAGATGGCCGACAGCAGGCCGAGGGCCAGGTACATCGCGCCGCCGCCGTAATCGCCCACCACGTTGAGCGGCGGCACGGGTTTGTCGGCGCCGCCGATGGCGTGCAGCGCACCGGTCAGGGCGATGTAGTTGATGTCGTGGCCGGCGGCCTGCGCCAGCGGCCCGGTCTGGCCAAAGCCGGTCATGCGGCCATAGACCAGGCGCGGGTTGCGCGCCTGGCAGGCCTCGGGGCCCAGGCCCAGGCGCTCGGCCACGCCGGGCCGAAAGCCTTCAATCAGCACATCGGCGCTGTCGATCAGGCGCAGTGCGGCATCGACGCCCGCGGCCTGCTTGAAATCCAGCGCCACCGAGCGCCGGCTGCGGCCGTTGACCTCAAAGCGTTTGCCCATCGCCACACCCAGGCCACTGGGCTCGGTGCGATCGATGCGCAAGACATCGGCGCCCAGGTCGGCCAGCAGCATGGCGCAAAAGGGGCCGGGGCCAATGCTGGCCAGTTCGATGACGCGCAATCCGGTGAGGGGTCCCATGGTGATTTTGTCTCCGCTTGATAATGTGGTTAGGCTGATGCAATGCTGTTGCTGCGCGGCCAGCCCAGGCGGCACGGTGAGAGGCCGCGCGTGCCAGCGCCGCGGTCTTCAGCGCGCCAGAAGATAACGATCACGCTGCGCCTGCGCGCAACTGCCCATCACCCCGAGCGCACGCACCACGGCCTCGGTGCCGATGACCATGGGGTTGGGCGCAGCGCCGCCTTGTTTGCGCCGGGCTTCGAGCTTGGGCACCGAATCGTCATAGCCCGGGTGGTTGGACAGCAGCACATCGATGCTCTGCGCCCGCGCCACATCGGCCATGCGCTCGGTGGCGGCGATGTAGGCCTGCAAGCGCGGGATGTCGTTGCCAAAGTTGAACGCCGTGCCACCCCAGACCAAGGCGCGGTGGGTGCGGCCGTTGGACTGCAGATCGAACACCGGCGTGAGCGTGCCCAGGGTGTGGCCGGGCGTGAGGTAGACGGTGATGCGGGCATCCCCCTGGGTGATGGTCTGGCCGTCGACCGCGGCGACATCGCGTGCGGCATTGCGCTTGGGTGGCGCGCCCCACAGCGGGCTGGCAAATTCAAGCCGGGTTTCGGTCATGGTCCAGTCCAGCGCGCTCATCACCACCCGGGGCTGATAGCGCTGCTCAAGATAGGGCGCGCCGCCGTAGTGGTCACCATGGCCATGGGTGACCAACAAGGTCTTGATCTGCGCGGGGTCAAGCCCGAGTTTTCTCAGCCCGCCATCGATCAGCAGCGCGGCCTCGGCCTCGTTGTTCAGCGCGTCGATGAGCACGATGCCGTTCGATGTGGTCAGCGCCCAGGCGCTGGCCCAGGCGCCACCCACGTAGTACAGGTTGTCAAAGGCCTGGCCGGGCGGCGGCGCCGGGCGGGCGATTTGCGCGGCGATGCCCGAATTGACGGCGTCGGCCGCGGGGCGCGTGGCCGGGGCGGGGTTGCACAGCACGAGCAGGGATTTGAGGTCGGCGGCGGCCGTGCGCTGGGCCTGGGCCACATGCGCGGCGATGGTGTCGGCCGAGGGCACGGGCGGCGCTGCAGGGGCGAGCGGCGCTTGCGCGCAGCCGGCCACAAGCAGGGCCACACCCAGGCCGGCCCAGCACAGCGGCGCGCCACGCGCTGTGTGCTTGTGCGCGCGGGGCGCTGCGTGCTTGGGCGCGCACGGCGCGCTGGCCATGGCCCGGGCCGAAATGCGCCCTTGCGGGCTGGCCGGGCTGGCCGGGCGTTGAATGGGCATCGGGATCTCCGTCATCAAGGGCTAGTGCAGTGGCAAAAGCCGGTGGGCGCGTGCAGGGCGGCACGCCAGCTCACGGCCGAGTGTGCCGCAGCGGTGCGGCGCGGGCTGTCGCGCGTGCGAACATGCGCGGCCCGCAACACCTGTCACATCGCCGCCACCTTGCCCGCTGGCAGCACGCTGGCGCAGCGCTTGGGCACGGCGCCAGCGCGCGGCGGCAACAGGGCAGCAAGGCCTCACGGCAACACCACACGCAAGTTCTGCCACCCGACGACGATGCCTGCCAACGACCCGCCCCACCCGGCCGTGAAAAAGCCGCGCCGATCACGCCAGCGCCGCACCCTGGCGCTGGCGGCCCTGCTCATCGCCGCCACCCTGGCCGGCTGTGCCGCGCTCGACGCCAAGCAACGCGAATGGATTTTTCAGCCCAGCACGCGCACCTGGTCAGGCGGCCTGGCCGCGGCGCAGGGCATGCAGGATGTGTGGATCGACTTCAACTCGCGCGCGACCGGCGAGCCGGTGCGCCTGCACGGCCTGTGGCTGCCGCAGGAAGGCAAGCCGCAGGCGCCGCTGCTGCTGTACCTGCACGGTGCGCGCTGGGATGTGCGCGGCAGCGCGCACCGCATGCGCCGCATGCACGAGCTGGGCTTTGCCGTGCTGGGGGTGGACTACCGCGGCTTTGGCCAGAGCACGCCGGCCTTGCCCTCTGAGGACATGGCCCTGGAAGACGCCCGCGCCGCCTGGGATTGGCTGGGCATACAGCACCCGGCAGGCCAGCGCTACCTGTTTGGGCATTCACTGGGGGGTGCCATCGCCACGCGCCTGGCGGCTGAAGTGAGCGGCCAAGCCGCCACGCGCTGGCCGGGAACGGCGTTGTCGGGCCTGATCATCGAAGGCAGCTTCACCTCGGTGGCCGATGTCATCAGCCGCCACCGCTGGGGTTGGCTGCCGGTGAGCCCGCTGATCACCCAGCGCTTTGAGGCCGCGCAGCACATCACCCAGGTGCGCGCACCGGTGCTGGTGGTGCATGGCGCTGACGACGCCACCATTCACCCCGAACTTGGACGCGCCCTTTTTGATTTAGCCCCCGAGCCCAAACGCTTTGTGCTGGTGCAGGGTGGCTCGCACCACAACACCAACGCCATCGGTCAGCCGCTCTACCGCGACGCGCTGGGCGCGCTGTTTGGCCTGGTGGTGCCGCGCTGAGGGGCACTTTGACGCCGACGCGCCGGCGGCCGGCTCATGCCCGCCCCGCCCGCCACACCTTGGCCATCGCCCAGGTGGCACCTAACTGCAGGATCAAGCAGCCCACGATCACCGGCGTGTAGCTGCCCCAGCGGTCGAACACCGCGCCGGCCAGCCAGGGCCCGGCCAGGTTGCCCAGGGCGGCGCCGGTGTAGAGCACACCGATGATGGACGACACTGCGCGGGCGCCGAACAAATCCATGCACAGCGCCGGCATCAGCGAGACCATGCCGCCATAGCTCAGCCCCATCCAAAGCGCAAAGACGGCCAGCGCGCCGTAGCCGCCGGCGGCCCACCACAGCAGGAAGGAGCAGCCCAGCGAAATCTGCGCCAACAGCAGTGTGAAGGCCCGGCCATGGCGATCGGCCAGGGCGCCGATGGCAAAGCGCCCGCTCAAGCTGCCGATGCCGATCAGGCCCACCAGGCCCACGGCGCGCGCCGCGTCGATGTCCAGATCGCGCGCCGCGGCCGAGACATGGGCAAAGGGGATGAACATCGCCGGCGCGGCCAGCACCATCATCGCATACAGCCACAAAAATGACGGGCTGCGCACCGCCTCACGCAAAGGCACACCGGCCACTGCGCCGCCGGCGGCGGCCGTGGCCGCGGGGGCGCGCCGCATCTGCAGCGCGGCGATCAACCCCAACACCAGCACCAGGGCGGCCGATGCGCGCAGCGCGCCGCGCCACTGCAGCGCACCGATGAGCTGCGTGGCCAGCAGCGGGAAGACCAGCGTGCCCACGCCAATGCCGGCGCTCGCCAGCCCGGCGGCCAGCCCGCGGCGCCGCGTGAACCAGGGCTGCACGCAGCCAATCGAGGGCGTGTAGACCAGGCCCACGCCGACGCCCACGCCCACACCGTAGGCAATGATCACCACCGTCATCGAAGGCGCCCAACTGCTGGCCAGCAGGCCGGCGGCAATGCACACCATGCCGGCGCTGGAGACGGCCCGCGTGCCATAGCGGTCGGCCAGCACACCGGCCGCGGCACCGAAGGAAAAGTAGATCAGCCCGCACAGGCCGAAGACCAAGGAGATGTCGGCCCGGCTGGCATTGAACTCGCGCGCGAAGGATTCGAAATAAGCCGCAAAGGAGTAGGCCACACCGAAGATCAGGCCCAGGCTGGCGAAGGTGGCCCAGACCACCGTCCAGGCGCCGCGGGGCTCGTCGTTTGGTGGATTCATGTGTGCCGAGTTTAGGGTGGGTGCCCAAGGCAGCCGACTCGCCGATGGCGGCCGCCGGCCTGCGATTCATCGCATGCCGCCCTGGGGCCCGGGCCGGTTCTGGCAGCATGCGGGCCTTGCCTGCCCGCTGCTCGGGCCCGCTTTTGGAGCACCCCTTGCCCGCTGCCTGCCCTGCCGCATCCGCACTGCCCGCACGCTTGGCCACCAACCCAAGCACCCACCCAAGCACCCGCTCAAGCACCCCGCCCCGCCGTCGCAGCGCCGCCATCCAAGCCGCCTGCCTGGCCCTGCTGGCCGGCCCGCTCGCGGCCTTGGCGCAAGGCACCAGCCCTGACCAGGCCGAAGCCCCCGCCGCGCAGCAGCCCAGCAGCCTGCAGCGGGTGGAGATCGCCGGCCGCCAAGGCGCCACCGATCTGCGGCGCGCCGCCAGTGTGGCCAAGCAGATCTATGGCCGCGAAGAGATTGATCGGTTCGGCGACACCAATGCGCTGGATGTGCTGCGCCGCCTGCCTGGCGTGAATGTCGGCGCCGGCGGGCCGCGCATGCGCGGCTTGGGCGCGGGCTACACGCAGATCCTGATCAATGGCGATCCGGCACCGCAGGGCTTTGCGCTGGATCAGTTGAGCCCGTCGCAAATCGAGCGCATCGAGGTGCTGCGCGCCCCCACCGCCGATCAAAGCGCGCAGGCCATTGCCGGCACCATCAACATCATCCTGAAAGACGCGCCGCGCCGCTCGCAGACCGATCTGCGCCTGGGCCTGGCCAATGGCAGCCAGCGCCCGATGGCCAACGCCAACCTCACCCTGGGTGAATCGAAAGGGGCGCTGGGCTTGTCGCTGCCGCTGTCATTGTTTGAATGGCAACGCGAGAACACCAACACCACCGACCGGCAGATGCCGGGCACAGACCAGCTGCCCGCCCGCTCGCAGCAGGTAGGCCACCAGCAGGTCTGGGGCTGGGGCTTCAACCTCGGGCCGCGCCTGAACTGGAAGATCAGCGACGAGCAGGCCTTCTCGCTGCAGAGCTTTGCGCAAAAGGGCTACTGGAACAACCGCACCCAGCATGACAACCATGTCTTCGCCGGCCAGCCGGCGCTGGAGGACGACAGCCTGCAGCACGGCACCTGGCAAAACCTGCGCGGCAACCTGACCTGGACGAATCGCTTTCGCAATGACCAGCGGGTGGAGCTGCGCGCCGGTGTGCAGCAATCGAAGTGGAGCTTCGATGTGCAAAACCTGCGCCAGGGCGTGGAGCGGCTGCACTCGGTGGGCGGCGGCAGCGATGAGGGCATCACTCAGGCCGGCAAGTACAGCTGGCTGCTGGGCCAGGACCACAGCCTCACGGCCGGCTGGGATCTGGAAGCGCGCCGGCGCCAGGAGCTGCGCACCACCACCTTGCAAGGCCAGCCCTTGCTGGCCGAATTTGAAGGCCAGCCCTTCGATGCGCGGGTGCGGCGCCAGGCTTTTTACCTGCAAGATGAGTGGGAGATCTCGCCGCAGTTGCAGATGTACTTCGGGCTGCGCAATGAGCGCATCCACACCACCAGCGGCGGCGGCACAAGCACCAACACCCACGCCACATCCATAACAAACGACAGCAGCGTGCTTTCCCCCCTGTGGCACCTGACCTACAAGTTTGACCCCAAAGGCCGCGACATGGTTCGCGCCAGCCTCACCCGCAGCTACAAGGCGCCCAACCTGGGCACGCTGCTGGCGCGGCCATCGGTCAACAGCCAGTACCTCAACACCCATGTCAGCAACACCGAGCTGCTGCCCGACCGCATCGGCAACCCGGCCCTGGCGCCCGAGCTGGCCACGGGCCTGGACATTGCGTTTGAGAAATACCTGCCCGCGGGTGGCATGTGGAGCGTGGGCATCTTCCACCGCCAGATCACCAACCTGGTGCGCACGGTGACCCGCCTGCAACCGGTGGTGGCCTGGGCCACGGCGCCGCGCTGGGTGGCGCAGCCGCTGAACTTTTCCTCGGCCAGCACCAGCGGGCTGGAGCTGGAGATCAAAGGCCGCGCCACCGAGTTGCTGCCCACCCTGCTTGCTGACGCCAAGGCCTTGAACCTGCGCGCCTCGGTCAACCTCTACCGCTCGCGCGTGGCCGCGCTGCCCGGCCCCGACAACCGGCTCGATGGCCAACAGCCCTGGTCGGCCACGCTGGGATTCGACAACCGCTTCACCAGCCTGCCGCTCAATGTGGGCGGCAGCCTGAGCCTGAACCCGCCCTACGACACCCAGCTCACGCTGGACCAGTTGCAGCGGCGCTCACGCACGCGCACGGTCGATGTCTTCGGGCAGTGGACCTTCCGGCCGGGCTTGTCGATGCGCCTGGCCGCCAGTGCCGGCGTGCAGCCTTTTGGCCCACCCAATGGACACGTCACCACCGTGTTATCCAACGGCGACTTCAACCGCGTGGACCGGCAGACCCAGGCGCAGTTCAACCTGTCGCTGGACATGCGTTTGTGAGGGCCGCCAGCGGGCGCGGCACCACCCAGTAGCAGGGTGCCCAAGGAACGGCGCTGAGCCCGGGACAGCCGGCCGATAATCGCGCCCTTCTCTTGACGGCCGCCCACGATGATCCTCAAACGCCTGATCCTTGCCCTCCTCGCCCTGGGCGTGCTGGCCGCGTTGCTGTTTTGGGCCATGCTGAGCTGGAGCTTTTCCTCGGGTGAGCGCGCCGGCTGGGTGCAAAAGCTGTCCAAGAAGGGCTGGATCTGCAAGACCTGGGAGGGCGAGCTGGCGCTGGTGTCCATGCCCGGCGCCTCGCCCGAAAAATTCCTGTTCACCATCCGCGACGACAAGGTCGCCGAGCAGGTGACGCGCGTCATGGGCAAACGCGCGAGCCTGCACTACGAAGAGAAAGTCGGCCTGCCCACCACCTGCTTTGGCGAGACCCGGCACTACGTCACCAAGGTCACACTGGCCGATGAGATTTCGCTCTCGCCGGGGGTGGTGGTGCCGGCGCCAACCGCCATGCCGCCGGCTGCGACCACCGCGCCTGCGGCGTCGGCCGCTGCCAAGCGCTGAGCTGATGGTTGCGGGTGGGCTAAAGCGCGGGCGGCGTGAGGGCGCCTGGCGCCCCTAGCCACCTACTCGGAAGCGCATCGGCTTCCGAGTACTTCCGAGTAGATTTCCGAGTAGACTGCCGCGCCATGAAGCTGGCCGAGCTGTTGCAGCAACCCGAGGGCAAGACGCTTGAGTTCAAGCGCGATTTGTCCTCCCCGGCCGGCGTGCTGCGCACCGTGGTGGCCTTTGCCAACAGCGCCGGTGGCACGATCCTGATTGGGGTGGAGGATGGCAGCCGGCGTGTGCGCGGCGTGGCCGATCCGCTGGCGCTGGAGCAGCGCCTGGCCAACCTGCTCAGCGATGGCATCACGCCGCAGTTGCTGCCTGAGATCGAAGTGCTGCCCTGGCGCCGCAGCCACCTGGTGATGCTGCAGGTGCACCCCAGCCCGGGCCGGCCGCATCACCTCAAATCAGCCGGCGCGGCAGGTGGCACCTATGTGCGCGTGGGCTCGACCAACCGCCGCGCCGATGCCGATCAGATTGCAGAGATGCGGCGCAGCAGCCAGGGCCTGCCGTTCGACGAACAAGCACTGCCGGCACTGAACTCGGAAGCGCTGGATTTCCGAGTCGCTTCCGAGTGTTTTTCCGAGTACCGAAAGCTCAAGCGCAGCGATCTCGACACCTTGCGTTTGCTGGTGCCACACCAGGGTCGCAAAGTGCCTTCGGTGGGCGGTGTGCTGCTGTTTGGCCGTGAGCGTGAGCTGCACTTTCCGGATGCCTGGGTGCAGGCCGGGCGCTTCGAAGGCCATGACAAAACCCGCATCACCGACACCGCTGCGCTGCATGGGCCGCTGCCCACCTTGGTGGCCGCGGCGGTGGCCTTTGTGCAAAAGCATGGCCTGCGCGGCTACCGCATCGGTGCCGTCAAACGCCGCGATCAATGGAGCCTGCCGCCAGTGGCGCTGCGCGAGGCCATCGTCAATGCGCTGGTGCACGCCGACTACGCGCAGCGCGGGGCGCCGATCCGCTTGTCGGTGTTCGACGACCGCGTGGAGATTGAGAACCCCGGCCTGTTGTCACCGGGCTTGACGATCGAGGACCTGCAGCGCGGCGTCTCCAAGCTGCGCAACCGCGTCATTGGACGCGTCTTTCACGAGTTGGGTCTGATCGAGCACTGGGGCAGCGGCATCCAGCGCATGACCAGTGCTTGCCGCGATGCTGGCCTGCCGCCGCCCCTTCTTGAAGAACTGGGCACGCGCTTTCGCGTCACGCTGTCCACGCTGCAGACCGCGGCCCCGGTTGTGGCCGGCGCCGATCAAACCATCCTGGATGCGCTGACGGCGCACAGCGCCGGCTTGACCACCCAGGACATCGCCACACTCATCGCACGCACGCCGCGCACCGCCCGCACGCGCATGGCCGCATTGGTCGATCTTGGCCTGGTGCGTGAGGTCGGCAGTGGCCCGCAGGACCCACGGCGGCGCTATGTCCGGGCGCGGTCACGCTGAGCGCAGCGCGAGTGGTGCTGGCGGCGCAGGTGGTGACGCCGGTGGTGACACCGGTGCTTGTGCCCTCGCCAGTTATCGTTTGCGCCTCCCGCCCCATCACCACTGCAAAAGGCCCCCATGACCACCGCCCTGCGCCGCCACACCCTGGTCGATCTGCTGCGCCGCACCGCCGCGCGCTTGCCGCACAAAACCGCCATCGTCTGTGGCGCCACGCGCTGGACGTGGCGTGAGTTCGATGCCCTGGTCACGCGCCTGGCCGCTGGCCTGGCCGCGCAGGGCGTGGCCAAGGGTGAGCGCGTGGCCGTGCTGGCGCGCAACTCACACGGCTTTGCCGCGCTGCGCTTTGCGCTGGCACGCATCGGCGCGGTGCTGGTGCCGGTGAACTTCATGCTCAATGCGGGCGAGGTCGCGTACATCCTGCGTCATGCCGGGGCGCGGTTGCTGGCCGTGGATGCCGGCCTGGCCGCCCTGGGGCGCGAGGCCGCGGCGCTGGACACCGCCGTGCAGCGCTTCATCGCGCTGCCAAGTGAGGATGACGAGGCGGCGCCAGCGCACAACGTGACGCCGGGCGCAGCGCAGAGCTCAACTCGCGCCACACCGGCGGGCGCATCATCAAACGGATCCGCCGACCCGCTCGACTTCCACACCCTGTGCGCCAGCGCCGCGGCTCTGCCCGACATTGACTTGAGCGGCGCCGACCTGCTGCAGATCGTCTACACCAGCGGCACCGAATCCCTGCCCAAGGGCGCGATGCTGACGCACGCGGCGGTGATCGACCAGTACGTGAGCTGCATCGTCGATGGCGAGATGGGCGAGGGCGATGTGGTGCTGCATTCACTGCCGCTTTACCACTGCGCGCAATTGGATGTTTTCCTCGGCCCGGCCGTTTACCTGGGCGCCACCTGCGTCATCACCGCCAAGCCCACGCCCGACAAGCTGCTGCCGTTGATCGCCCGCCACGCCATCAACAGCTTCTTCGCCCCGCCCACGGTGTGGATAGGCCTGCTGCGCTCACCGCTGTTTGATCAAACCGACCTGAGCCGCTTGCGCAAGGGCTACTACGGCGCGGCCATCATGCCGGTGGCGGTGCTGCAGGAGATGGGCCTGCGCATGCCGCAAATCCGGCTGTGGAACTTTTACGGCCAGACTGAGATTGCACCCCTGGCCACCGTGTTGAAGCCCGAGGACCAGCTGCGCAAGGCCGGCTCGGCCGGGCGCCCGGCGCTGAACGTCGAGACCCGGGTGGTGGACGACGCCATGGCCGATGTGGCGGTGGGCGAGATCGGCGAGATCGTGCACCGCTCGCCCCAGTTGCTAACGGGTTACTTCAATGACCCGGAACGCACCGCCGCCAGCTTCGAGGGCGGCTGGTTCCATTCGGGCGACTTGGCCACCATCGACGACGAGGGCTACATCACGGTGGTTGATCGCAAGAAGGACATGGTCAAGACCGGTGGCGAGAACGTCGCCAGCCGCGAGGTGGAGGAGTGCATCTACCGGCTGGCGGGCGTCAGCGAAGTGGCGGTGATCGGCCTGGCCCACCCGCGCTGGATCGAGGCGGTGACGGCGGTGGTCGTGTGCAAGGCGGGCACCTTGCTGAATGAGGCCCAGGTGATCGCGCACTGCGAGGCGCAGATCGCCCACTTCAAGGTGCCCAAGGGCGTGGTCTTTGTCGAGGCCCTGCCCAAGAACCCCAGCGGAAAAGTGCTCAAGCGCGAGCTGCGGCTGCGCTTTGAGGGGCACTTCGGCGCTTGAGTTTTATGGACGATGAGGCCGAGGCTGGCAGCCAGCGGGTATCAGCCATCAGCCATCGCGCAACGGCCCTTGACCAGCAGCCTGCGGCCAGCGGCCCACCGCCAAAGGCCAGCGCTCAGCGCGCGCGCATGGCCTGCGCCACCGATTGCGCTGCGATCCACCCGCCCGCCACCGCGCTGAGCAGGCCATTGCCCGACAGGTAACCCCAGACCGCGTTGCCTGAGACACCGCGCGCCGCACCGCCCGCCGCATAGAGGTTGGCGAACGCGCTGCCATCCGGGCGCAACGCGCGGCACTGGGCATCGATGTCCAGCCCGCCCTGGGTGTGGAAGAGGGCGCCGGTGACGCGGATGGCGTGGTACGGCGGGCGCAGCGGGGTGCCGGCCAGGGTGGATTCAAGATCGCTCACCTTGCATGCTATGAGCGCGGCCAAGTCAGCCACATCGGCAGCATGGCGCACCGCCCCCGCGGCCTGCGCCGCGACGAAATCCGGGAAGCCGCGGCCCAGGGCCAGCAGCGCGTCGTCGAAGACATTCCAGGCCACGCCGCCCGGCTGCGCCAGCACCTGCACCGAGGCCTCGGAATAGCCGGCCGTCTCGTCATGAAAGCGCTGCCCCAGGGCGTTGACCTGAATGCCGCCCTGCATCATCAGCGCCCAGGTGATGAGCGCGCCCTGCGGCACGGCCCAGCCGCCGTGGCCCTGGTAGCCGCCCAGATCGGCCAGGCCCGCGCCGAGCAGCCGGCCCCAGGCGATGGCGCTGCCGTCGTTGCCGGCGTGGCCGGCGAAGTGGGCGCCGCGC
>JAYSSS010000019.1:0-14518 GCA_043720415.1 Ideonella sp. | reverse complement strand
TGCCCTGCAACAGCAGGTACAGCACCTCGGCCTGGCGCGGGCTCATGCCCAGATCAGCCGGCCGGCGCGTGGCCCAAGCGTCGCCGCCGCCGGGGCCGCAGGTAAACGCCACGCGCCAGGATGAGCTGCAGCGCAGCGATCAGCACGGCCGGCGTGGCGCTCTTGGGGATGAAACCCATGGCCCCGGCATCGATGGCACGCAGCACCGTGTCGCGGTCATCCGACGATGACAGCGCGACCACGGTGGTGGCGTCCCAGCGCTCACGAAAATGCGCGATGCCCTCCAGCCCCGGCGTGCCCGGCATGGCCAGATCGATCAACAGCAGATCGGGCGGGCCACGCTCCTCGACCAGCGCGACGCCATCCTCAAAGCTGCCGGCCTGCCAGATGCGCAGGTCGGCAGCCAGCGGTTGCAGCAAAAAGGCCAGGCCCTCGCGGAACAGCGCGTGATCGTCGATCAGCAGGGCGTTCATGGCGCGGCTCAGGGGGGTTGGGGCGGGTGGGCGGGATGGTGAGCTCGAAGGCAAGGTGGTGCAGCGCACCGCCGAGCTCGCCGAAAGCCGCGATGAAGCCCTGCGCGCCAACGCCGCCAAGACGCGATTCCTGGCCGCCGCCAGCCACGATCTGCGCCAGCCCATGCATGCCATCGGCTTGATGGTGGGCTTGCTGCGCGAGCGTGTGGCGCAGCCCGATTTGCGCCTGCTGGCTGACAAAGCGCAGCGCGCCACCTCGGGCATGGAGACCTTGTTCGGCGGCCTGCTCGACATCAGCAAGCTCGATGCCGGCGTGGTGCAGGCGCGGGTCGAGGTCTTTGCCCTGCAGCCGCTGCTGGAGCAGCTGGAGCACAGCTACGCGCCGCTGGCCACAGCCAAGGGCCTGCGCCTGCGCCTGCGACCCAGCCGCGCGGTGGTGCGCACCGATCCCGCGTTATTGCAGCGCATCCTGGGCAACCTGCTGGCCAATGCCATCCGCTACACCCATGCCGGGGCGGTGCTGGTGGGCTGCCGACGCCGCGCCGAAGGCCTGGCCCTGCAGGTGCTGGATACCGGCATCGGCATCCCGGTCGAGCAACAGGCGGCGGTGTTTGAGGAGTTTGTGCGCTTGAATGAGCCCATCAGTGGCGGCCGTTCCCAAACCGGCACAGGCGGTGGATATGGTGGCAGCACCAGCGGTGACGCCGCAGACGCCGGCCTGGGCCTGGGACTGGCCATCGTCAAGCGCAGCGCGCAGATGCTTGGCCTGCCACTGCGCCTGGTCTCCAGCCCGGGCCAGGGCTCCTTGTTTGAGGTGCTGGTGCCGCAGGTGATGAGCCTGCGCCAGATCTCGCCCAGCGCAGCCATGGACACGGCCGAGGCCGACGCCCTGCGTGGCGCCTTCATCGTGGTGGTGGACGATGACGCCGTGGGCCGCGAGGCCACGGTGGCCTTGCTCGCGCAGTGGGGCGCGCTGGTGGTCTGGGCAGCCTCAGCGCAGGCGGCGCTGGATGAGTGCGCGGGCCATTTGCGTGCGCCCGATGTCATCGTCACCGATCTGCAACTGGGCCGCGGTGACGACGGCCTGGCCTTGATTCACAGCCTGCGCGCACAGGCCGAGACGCCCATCCCGGCCATCCTGGTGACGGCCGAGCTGCGCGCTGGCCAGGTGCTGGATGCGGCCACCCAACTGCTGCACAAGCCGGCGGGCGCCGAGCGTTTGAAACGCGCCCTGTTGAGTGCCATGGCGGGCAGCGTGGTGAGCATCCCGCACCTTGGCGCCGCGGGCGATCCCGCCGAGCCAGCATCCACTTGAGGCGTGGGCGCCGTGTGAAGTTGCGCCCTTGCCCCGGCGCCCGCGCGGCTACGCCAGGGTCACCACGATCTTGCCCAGCACCTCGCCCGCGGCCATTGCGGCCAGGGCCTGGGCGCCGTCGGCCAGGGTGAAACGCGCGCCGATGTGGGGCCGAAACACGCCAATGCTGGCCAGGTGATCCACCGCCGCCAGGTTGGGCGCCGCGGTCTCGGGGTAGCGCCGGCCGTACTCGCCGGCGCGCACGCCGATGATCTGCAGGCCCTTGATCAGCGCGTAATTCACCGCCAGCTTGGGCAGGGTGCCTGAGGCGAAGCCCAGCACCAGCAGCCGCCCGCCCCAGGCCAGGCAGCGCAGCGAATGGTCGAACAGCGCGCCGCCCACCGGATCGGCCACGACATCGACGCCGCGTCCGCCGGTCAAGGCTTTCACGGCCTCGGGCAGGCCGGCATCGGCGCGCAACACCGGCACCCCTTGCGCCGCCCAAGCCGCCAGGCGCTCGGGCTTGGAGGCGGTGGCCATCACCGTGGCGCCCAGGTGCTGGCCGAGTTGCAAGCAGGCCCAGCCCACCCCGCCGCGCGCGCCGTTCACCAGCAGGGTTTCACCGCGCTGCAAGCCGCCGCAGCGCTGCAGCGCCACCCAGGCGGTGAGGCCGGTGACGCTATAGCCTGCGGCCTCCTCGAACGACAGGCCCGCGGGCAGGGGCCGCAGCACGCCCGCGGGCAGCACCACTTCAGTGGCCAGGGCGCCGCTGCGCGACATGAAGCACACCGCGTCGCCCGCTCGCCAGGGGCCGGCGCTGGCCCCCACTTCAATGACCACGCCCGCGCCCTCGGTGCCCAGTACAAAGGGCAGGGCGGGCTTGTGTTGGTAGGCACCGCGCGTCATCAGCAGGTCGGGGAAATTCAGCGCCGCGGCACGCATGGCCACGCGCACCTGGTCGGGCGCCAGCGGCTGTGGCGGCAGGCGCCGCAGCGCGATGCCGCTCAAGTCATCGCTCAAGTGTTCGCAGCACAGGGCAAGCGTGTCGGCCATGGTGGTGTCGGGCAGTCAAGGGGTTGGGTGAGTGTCACCGCAGCGTGCTGATCACGGCCCGCCGTGTGGCCCAGGCCGGGGCGGGAAGGTGGCCGATGCCCGCACGAGTTTTGCCTGCGCAAGCGCTGTCATTTCAAGCTTTCGTCGCACATCCGGCCGATAACATCGCCTCATCCCCATTTGGCGACCGCGCCGCGGCGACGGCCCGACACCATGTCATCCCACACGCCTGCCGCCAGCCGAACGCCCAAACCCGCCACCGCGCCCACCGGCCGCCTGGAGTGGCGTCAATTGCTCGATTGGCTGGCCGAGGATGGCCTGGTCTCGCTGGCCGACAGTGATCGGGTGGCCAAGCGCTTTGGCGCCGGCCACTCCAGCCTGCATGCCCTGGTGCGCCTGGGCGGCGCCGGCCTGCAGCATGCCGGCAAGCCACTCGACACCGAGGCCTTGACCGCCTGGCTGGCCAAGCGCGCCAAGCTCGTCTACCTGCGCATCGACCCGCTGAAGGTGGACGCCGGCCGCGTCACCGAGGTGATGAGCGTGCAATACGCCGAGCTGCGCAAGGTGCTGCCGGTGAGTGTGGGCACGGCCGAGGTGACGGTGGCCACCAGCGAGCCCTTCGATGTGGCCTGGGTGGCCGAGATCGAGGCCCACAGCCGCAAGCGCGTGCGCCTGGTGCTGGCCAGCCCGGAGGACATCGCGCGCTACACGGCGGAGTTTTATTCGCTGGCGCGCTCGGTGCGCGCCGCGCACAAAAGCGGCGAGGCCTCGGCCACCGCCAATTTCGAGCAATTGGTCGAGCTGGGCAAGACCAACAAGCAGCTCGACGCCAATGACCAGGGCGTGGTGCAGGTGGTGGATTGGCTGTGGCAGTACGCCTTCGATCAGCGCGCCAGCGACATCCACCTGGAGCCGCGGCGCGACATCGGCGCCATCCGCTTTCGCATCGATGGCGTGCTGCACACCGTCTATCAAGTGCCGCTGACGGTGATGAACGCCATGACCTCGCGCATCAAGCTGCTGGGCCGCATGGATGTGGTCGAGCGCCGCCGCCCGCTGGACGGCCGCATCAAGACGCGCCAGCCCGATGGCCCTGAGGGCCCCGGTGCCGAGGTCGAGATGCGCCTGTCCACCCTGCCCACGGCTTTTGGCGAGAAGATGGTGATGCGCATCTTCGATCCGCAAACGGTGGTCAAGACGGTCGAGGCCCTGGGCTTTGCGGCCAATGAGAGCGAGCGCTGGCAGGCGCTGATCGCACGGCCGCACGGCATCGTGCTGGTCACCGGCCCCACGGGCAGCGGCAAGACGACGACGCTGTACTCCACGCTCAAGTCATTGGCCACCGAAGAGGTCAATGTTTGCACCATCGAAGACCCGATCGAAATGATCGAGCCCTCGTTCAACCAGACCCAGGTGCAGGCCGCGCTGGACATGGGCTTTGCCGAGGGTTTGCGCGCCCTGATGCGGCAAGACCCGGACATCATCATGGTGGGCGAGATCCGCGACCTGGCCACGGCCGAGATGGCCATACAGGCCGCGCTCACCGGCCACCTGGTGTTCAGCACCTTGCACACCAACGACGCTGCCTCGGCCATCACCCGGCTGGCCGATCTGGGCGTGCCCACCTACCTGATTGCCGCCACCGTGATTGGTGTGTTAGCGCAGCGCCTGGCGCGCACCCTGTGCCCGGCCTGCAAGCAGCGCGATGAGTCGATGACGCGCGAGCAGTTGGACGAATTTGCCACGCCCTGGCGTTTGTCGGGCGGCGTGCGGCCGTACCGACCGGTGGGCTGCCAGGAGTGCCGGCAGACCGGCTTTCGTGGCCGCGTCGGCCTGTACGAGCTGATGGTGATGAGCGACCCGGTGCGCCGCGCGGTGCACCCGCAGCTCGACACCGCCCGGCTGCGCGCGCAATCGGTCAAGGACGGCATGCGCCCGCTGCGCCTGACCGGCACCATGAAGGTGGCCGAGGGCCTGACGACGCTGGATGAAGTGCTGCGCACCACGCCGAACTGGCAGGACAGCTGAGGCGCGGCAACGACCTGGGCGCAGGCTCGGGTGATGGCCTGGGTGAAGGCTGCGTGACGCACCTGGCCTGTGCTTGAGTTGCATGCCCGCCTGCGGGGCGTCACGCCCCCTGCACGTTTGGCCATGCGTGAAAACCACAGCCAGCAGGCGAAGGCCGTCTCCCTAGAATCGCCGCGGATTGGACCGTCCGGTTCCGAGGAGACAGCGCAGTGAAGATCAAGAGCCAGAAAGACTTCTGGTCGGGGCTGATGTTTGTGGTCGTCGGCATCGCCTTTGCCTGGGGTGCCACCAGCTACAACTTCGGCGCTTCGGCCCGTCCCGGCCCCGGTTACTTCCCCTTCGGTCTGGGCATTTTGTTGGCCCTCATCGGCGCCTTCATCCTGTTTGAGGCCCTGGTGGTGGAGACCGAAGATGGCGAGCGCATCGGCGCCTTCGCCTGGCGGCCGATGCTCTTGATCACGGGGGCGGTGCTGATGTTTGGCTTCATCCTGCCGCGCCTGGGCATGGTGTTGTCCTTGCCGCTGCTGATCATCGTGGCCAGCCTGGCCGGCGATGAATTTCACTGGAAGGACTGCATCATCAGCATCGTGCTGCTGACCTTGGGTTCCTGGCTGATCTTCATCAAGGGCTTGAACCTGGTGATTCCCTTGTGGCCTTTGTTCATCACGCGCTGAGAGGCCCATCATGGAACTTCTGAACAACCTCGCGCTGGGCTTCACGGTCGCCTTCACGCTGCAGAACCTGCTGTACGCCTTTGGTGGCGCCATGCTCGGCACCCTGATCGGCGTGCTGCCCGGCCTGGGGCCTGTGGCCACCATCGCCATGTTGCTGCCCTCGATCTATGCGCTCGATGCCACACCGGCGCTCATCATGTTGGCCGGCATTTACTACGGGGCGCAATACGGCGGCTCGACCACCGCCATTTTGATCAACGTCCCCGGTGAATCGAGCTCGGTGGTCACCGCCATTGATGGCTACCAGATGGCTCGCAAGGGCCGCGCCGGCGCCGCCCTTGCGGCCGCCGGCTTGGGCTCGTTCTTCGCAGGCTGCGTGGGCACCATCGTCATCGCTGCCTTCGCGCCACCACTGACCGAGCTGGCCTTCAAGTTCGGCCCGGCCGAGTACTTTTCGCTGATGGTGCTGGGCTTGATTGGCGCCGTGGTGCTGGCCTCGGGCTCGCTGATCAAGGCCATCGGCATGATCTTGCTGGGCCTGCTGATGGGCCAGATCAACACCGATGTGATCTCGGGCGTGCCGCGCTACAGCTTTGACATCCCCGAGCTGACCGACGGCATCGGCTTTGTGGCCATCGCCATGGGCATCTTCGGTTTTGGCGAAATCATCTCCAACCTCAGCCGCCCGGCCGAGCACCGCGAGGTTTTCACCAAGGATGTGAAGGGCCTGTGGCCGACGATGCAGGACTTCAAGGATGCCCTGCCAGCCATATTGCGCGGCACGGCGCTGGGGTCGATCCTGGGCGTGCTGCCTGGTGGCGGTGCTTTGCTGGCCTCATTTGCGGCCTACACCATGGAGAAAAAGGTAAAGGGCCGGCCCGGCGAAGTGCCGTTTGGCCAAGGCAATATCCGCGGCGTGGCCGGGCCTGAATCGGCCAACAACGCCGGCGCGCAGACCTCCTTCATCCCCATGCTCACCCTGGGCATTCCGCCCAATGCCGTGATGGCGCTGATGGTGGGGGCGATGACGATCAAGGGCATCCAGCCCGGCCCGCAGGTGATGACCAGCAACCCGCAGCTCTTTTGGGGCCTGATCGCCTCGATGTGGGTGGGCAACCTGATGCTGGTGATCCTGAACCTGCCGCTGATCGGCATCTGGATCAAGCTGCTGACGGTGCCCTATCGCTTTCTGTTCCCGGCCATCGTCACCTTCTGCTGCATCGGCAGCTACACGCTGAACAACAGCTCGTTTGACGTCTACATGACGGCGGGTTTTGCTGTCGTCGGCTATGTCTTCTACAAGCTGGGGTGTGAGCCGGCGCCGCTGCTCTTGGGCTTTATTCTGGGCCCGATGATGGAGGAGAACTTGCGACGGGCCTTGCTGCTGTCGCGGGGTGATTGGACGACCTTTGCCATCCGGCCCTTGTCTGCGGGCCTGTTGATCGCGGCGCTGCTGATGGTGGTGGTGGTGTCCTTGCCATCGATCAAGAAAAAGCGCGAAGTGGCCTTCAAAGACGCCGACTGATCGCGCCTGTGCTCAACCAACCGGCCCTGGGCCGGTTTTTTTGCGCCCTGCGCCGCTGGCCCGTGTCGGGTTCAAGCTGAGGGCGCCCAGGTCGATAACTGAACTTCGACCATGGGCGCACGCGAACAATCATTGAAAAAGGTCCCGGCGCTCGAGCTGCGGCTGGGCATGCATGTGCACGCCTTGGAAGGCAACTGGCTGGATCACCCCTTCTGGAAATCACGCTTCACCTTGGCCGACCCGCAGGACCTGCAGCGCCTGCAGCAAAGCCCGGGGCTGGAGTGCTGGATCGATGTGGCCCTAGGCGCCGATGTGCAGGCCCCGGCCTCAGCCCTGGTGCTGCCCACTCCCCTGGTGCTGCCCAGCCTGCTGGAGACCGGCGCGGCGCAGGCCGCGGTCTTATCGAGCCGCGCGGCCGCCGCGCCACCGCAGGCGGTCACCGCAAAGCTGAGCATGGCCGCCGAGCTGCAGCGCGCCGCCGCGCTGTGCAAGCGCTCGCGCGGGGCGGTGAGCGCCATGTTTGCCGAGGCGCGCATGGGCAAGGCGGTGGACGCCGAGCGCTGCATGCCTTTGGTGGATGACATCACGGCCTCGGTGCAGCGCAACCCGGGTGCCCTGGTCAGCCTGGCGCGGCTCAAGACCCAGGACGACTACAGCTACATGCACTCGGTGGCGGTGTGCGCGCTGATGGTGTCGCTGGGCCGCCAACTGGGTCTGGACGATGCACAGTGCCGCGACGCTGGCTTGGCCGGGCTGCTGCACGACATTGGCAAGGCAGTGATGCCCGTAGCCCTGCTGAACAAGCCGGGCAAGCTGAACGACGCCGAATTTGCCATCGTGCGCACCCATCCAGAGCGCGGCCATGCCCTGCTGCAAGAGGCCAAGGGCGCCAACACCAGCGCCCTGGACGTTTGCCTGCACCACCACGAGCGCATCGACGGCAAGGGCTATCCGCACCGGCTGGCCGGCGAGCAGTTGACGCGCATCGTTCGCATGGCTGCGGTGTGCGATGTCTACGATGCCATCACCTCGAATCGGCCCTACAAGGCCGGTTGGGACCCGGCGGAATCGATTGCCCGCATGGCCTCGTGGCAGGGGCACTTTGATCCCAGGGTGTTCAAGGCCCTGGTGCTGAGCCTGGGCATCTACCCGGTGGGGTCGCTGGTGCGCCTGGCCTCGGGCAAGCTCGGCGTGGTCACCGAGCAGAACGGCTCGGCATTGACCGCGCCCTGGGTCAAGGCGTTCTATTCGACGCGCTCGGCCATGCCCATCACGCCCGAGCTCATTGACCTCAGCCGCCCGGGCTGCGCTGATCGCATCGTCGATCGGGAGTCTCCAGCGAAGTGGAAATTTCCCCAGCAGGATGTGCTTTGGGCCGGCGAGGAGGCGCTGGCCAATCGGCGCTGAGGGGCCGTTGCTGAGCTGAGCATGCCGCCCGCACAGCATCGACCGACGCGTATGGAGGCTGTCTGCAGGGACCGATACTCCAGGCCGCCCTAACCCGGAGCCGGCCATGATCGAATTCACCCTTCCCACCATGACCTGCGGCCACTGCGTGCGCAGCGTCACCGAGGCCGTGCACCGCGTCGATGCCCAGGCCCGGCTGCAGATTGATTTGCCGACGCACCGCGTGCAGATCGAGTCCACGGCCGCGGCCGAGACCTTGGCCGCCGCGCTGATCGAGGAGGGTTACGCCCCGGCGTGACCGAGCCACCCCATGGCAAACACCGCCCGCCTCCTCATCGCCGCCGGCTGCCTGCTGTGGGCCGCCCTGCTGCCCCACCATGCCGCCGCCCAAACCCTGCGCTGGGCCAGCCAGGGCGACCCCCAGACCATGGACCCGCATGCGCAAAACGAGGGCCTGACCAACAGCATGAACCAGCAGGTCTACGAGCGCCTCATCGCGCGCGACCGCAAGCTGGAAATCGTGCCCGGCCTGGCCAGCGAATGGCGCCAGACCTCGCCCCTGGTGTGGCGCTTCAAGCTGCGCAGCGGCGTGAAGTTTCACGATGGCACGCCGCTGACGGTGGAGGACGTGCTGTTTTCGGTGAAGCGGGCGCAGGAAGTCACGTCCCAAGTCAGCGTCTACGCCAATGCCCTGGGCGAGCCGCGCAAGGT
This sequence comes from Ideonella sp., assembly GCA_043720415.1. Taxonomy (GTDB): domain Bacteria; phylum Pseudomonadota; class Gammaproteobacteria; order Burkholderiales; family Burkholderiaceae_C; genus Pseudaquabacterium. Next base: position 5,353 of record JAYSSS010000019.1, on the reverse strand, counting down.
CGATGACAGCACGGTGGACTTTCATCTCAAGGCCGTCAACCCGGTCTTCCTGCAGCATGTGGACGCCGTCTTCATCATGAGCAAGGCCTGGTGCGAGAAGCACAAGGTGACCAAGCCGCTGGACTACAAGAACAAGGAAGAGACCTACGCCTCGACCCACGCCAATGGCACCGGCCCCTACATGCTGATGAGCCGTGCGCCCGACATCAAGACCACCTACCGGCGCAACCCGAACTGGTGGAACAAGCACGAGGGCAATGTGCAGGACATCGTCTACACGCCCATCGCCAACGACGCCACGCGCCTGGCCGCGCTGATCTCGGGCGAGCTCGATTTCGTGCACGACCCGGCGCCGCGTGACATCGCCCGGCTGCGCGGCGTGGCCGGCGTCAAGGTCATCGATGGCCCGGAAAACCGCGTCATCTTCATCGGCATGGACCAGGCCCGCAACGAGCTGCTGTACAGCAGCGTCAAGGGCAAGAACCCCTTCAAGGATGTTCGCGTGCGCCGCGCGCTCTACCAGGCCATCGACATCGAGGCCATGCGCAGCAAACTGATGAATGGCCTGAGCGTGCCCACAGGCGGCATGACGCCCTCGCCGCTGGCGGCCTTCAACGATGCCGAGCTGGAAAAGCGCCTGCCCTTTGATCTGCCGGCGGCGCGCCGGCTGATGGCCGAGGCGGGCTATGCCGATGGCTTTGAGGTGAGCCTGGATTGCCCCAACAACCGCTATGTCAACGATGAAGAAATCTGCATCGCCCTGGCCTCGATGTGGGCGCAGTTGAAGGTGAAGTTGCGCGTCAACGCCATGCCGCGCAGCCTGTACTTTCCCAAGACCGAAAAGCTCGACACCAGCATGTACATGTTGGGCTGGGGCGGCGCCGTCACCGATGCCGAAACCACGCTCACCCCGGTGATGCGCAACCGCGGCGACAAGGGCCTGGGCCTGTACAACTACGGCAACAGCCGCAACGACAAATTCGATGCGCTGGCCGCGCAATCCAGCGTCGAGGCCGACCCGGCCAAACGCGAGCAACTGATCCGCGCCGCCCTGGCCGAATGGAAGGAGCAGGTGCACACCATCCCGCTGCACCGCCAGGTCATCCCCTGGGCCGCGCGCAGCCATGTCCTGCTGGTGCACCGCGCCGACAACTATGTCGTCATGCAGTGGGTGAACATCGGCAAGTGATTCAGCCCGTGGCGCGGCGGCGCACGGCCTCCAGGTAGGCCAGGCCGTCGGGCGGCAGGCCGCTGCGCTGCGAGGCCCAGATCATCTCGCCCAGGCACTCCATCACCTCGTGGTGGGCGGTGTGCAGCGAGCCCCGCCTGGCGGCCAACAACGCCACCGCCTGGGCAATGCCGCTGGGCTGATCGATGCCGCACTGCTCGGTGATCGACAGGTGCATGGACAGGTGCAAAAAGGGATTGCTGCGGCCATCCTCCACCGCATAACTGCGCTCCAGCGCAGCCTGCACATCGGCCAGCTCGGCGTGGTACTCCGGATGCTCGTCCAGCCAGGGTGTGGCCACGGCCTCCATGGGCGTCACCGGCAGCTGATCGCGGTGCTTGCGCCAGGCCTCGCAAAAGAAGCGGCGCACATCGTGTTGTGAGGGTTGGAACATGGCGGCGATTGTGGCCGCCGGTCAGCATGGTCATCGAAGCGCGGTGGGCCAGCGGGGCACTGGGTTTGTCCCGCCCCATGCGCCCCACCCCGTCCCGTAATATCCCGGCAAATCCACCACCCGCACGGAGCCGCAGATGCCGGTCATCGTGATTGCCAACCCCAAGGGTGGCGTTGGCAAAAGCACCCTGGCCACCAACATGGCGGGTTGGCTGGCGCGCCAGGGCCGCGCGGTGATGTTGGGCGATGTCGATGAGCAGCAAACGTCGCGGCAGTGGCTGGCGCTGCGCCCGGCACAACTGCCGCCCATCCGCAGCTGGGATGTCAGCGCGCAACGCATCGCCAAGCCGCCCAAGGGCACGACGCATGTGGTGCTGGATACCCCCGCCGGCCTGGCCGGCAAGCGATTTGATGCGGTCATGGCACTGGCCGATGCGGTGCTGGTGCCCCTGCAAGCCAGCCTGTTTGACATTCAGGCCACACACCCGTTCTTGCTGCACTTGAACGCGCACCCGCGGGCGGCCAAGATGCGCATTGGCCTGGTGGGCATGCGCATCAAGGAAAAGACCCACGCCAGCCAGCACCTCCGTGAGTTCGTCGCCCAGCTCGGCCAGCCCTTGATCGCCGATCTGCGCGACACGCAAAACTATGTGCACCTGGCTGCCCGCGGGCTGACGCTGTGGGATGTGGCTCCCGGACGTGTGGCGCGCGATCTTCTGCAATGGCAACCACTCCTGGCCTGGATCGACAAGCCGCGCTGATCGACACTGTGTTCACTGAGCGCACCCACCACCGACCCCACCCTTGCCCGATGACCCACACCACCGTTCACTTCCCCACGCTTGAATCCCTGCGCAACAAGGTCGGCGAGCACCTGGCCAGCAGCGACTGGATCACGGTCGACCAAGCCCGCATCCAGCTCTTTGCCGACGCCACGGGCGACCACCAATGGATACACCTGGATCCGGTGCGGGCCGCCGCCGGGCCGTTCGGAACGACCATCGCCCATGGCTTTTTGACGCTCTCGCTGCTGCCCGAAATCGCCCAGTCGGCAATGGCCATCGACGATGTGCGCATGAGCGTCAACTACGGCCTGAACCGGGTGCGCTTCATGGCGCCTGTGCCCGCGGGCAGCCGGCTGCGTGGGCACCTGAAGTTGAAATCCTTCGAGACCATAGAGGGCGGTGCCCAGGTCGTCACCGAAGTCACCATCGAGCGCGAAGGCGCTGACAAGCCGGCTTGTGTGGCCGAGACGGTGGCTCGGCGCTTTGTTTGAGACGCTTACTTTGATCATTAGAAAATTGCAGCCGATCGCCACGGCATCGGCGCAACACCAGGGGCGGGGCAATGAAAGTACTGCTGGTCGATGACCATCCACTGATCCTGGCCGCGCTGCAAAGCGTGATTGAAGGCTTTGGCGATGGCACCGAGGTGGTGGCCGTGGACGCCGCCGACAAGGCCCAGGCGGCCCTGGCCGCGGCCGATGATTTCGACCTGGTGCTGCTGGATCTGTCGCTGGGCGACATCGATGGTTTTGAGGTGCTGGCCGACATGCGCCAGCGCTACCCCGGCCTGCCGGTGGTGGTGATTTCGGCCACCGAGCGCCATGCCGACGTCATTCGCGCGCTGGACATGGGCGCCATGGGCTTTGTGCCCAAGCGCACGTCCAATCGCGGCCTGGTCGAGGCCCTGGCCCTGGTCATGGCCGGCGGCGTCTACATCCCGCCGGTGATGCTGGGGATGTCTGTGGCGCCGCAGGCGGGTGCCGATGCCTTGATGGGCGCGGCGCCGGGCTCGATTGCCGATATGTCGCGCGTCGAGCTGGCGCAGACCGAATCGCATCGCACACCGCCAAGCATTGAATCCATAGGTCTGACGCCACGCCAGTCCGAGGTCATGGCCCTGTTGCTCAAGGGCCTGCCCAACAAGCTGATCGCGCGTGAGCTCAAGCTTTCGGTCGAGACCGTCAAGGACCATGTTGCCGCCGTCTTGCAGGCCCTGCATGTCAGCTCGCGCACACAGGCCGTGCTGGTGGTGAGCCAGATGTCGCAGGCCAGCCAGGCCGGTGGCGGCAGCGTGTATTCGACCCACAGGCCTGCGCCGCGCTGAGCGCCGGGCATCGCCGTGCCGAGCACCGGGCATCGCCGCATCGCGGCCTCAGAGCCGGCCGCATCGCATCGCCTGCCCATGCTGGCCGATCGCGTGCGCAGCCTGTATGCGCACACGGGCTCATCGCTGTTGGGCAACGGTTTGGGCGCCTTGATCGTCGCCAGCCTGATGCTGCGCCTGGGTGCCGCGGCGGGCGATGCAGCACCGTGGCGCAGTGTGGTGGTCGCCTGGATCGCCGCCACCGCGGCCATGTGGTGCCTGCGCTTGGGTTTGGCCCTGGCCCACCACCGTGCAGGCCCGCAAACCGATGCCGAGTTGCTGGCCTGGCGTTGGCGTTGGAACGCCGCGGCCCTGGCGTCTGGTGCGTTGTGGGGCTGGGCGGGCTGGGCGTTCTACCCGGTGGGCCAGGTGCTGGAACAGACCGCGTTGCTGCTCATCGTCAACGGCTTGTGCGTCGGCTCGATACCTTCGTTAGCCACGCAAGGGCGGGTGTACCTGCTGTATGTTGGCCTGGCGCTGATGCCCCTGGTGGCGCGACTGGTGTTGCGTGGCGACGCGCCTGGCCTGGTGCTGGCTGGCGTGGAGGTGATGGTCTTTGCCAGCGCGGCGATGCTGGGCCGCAATTTTCGCCGTGCCTTCGATCAACTGCTGCAACTGCAGGCACAGACGGCGCTGTTGAACACGCAGTTGCGGCAGGAGACGCAGGTGGCCGATCAGGCACGCCGCCAGGCCGAGGCCGCCACCCAGGCCAAGACGCAATTCTTCGCCGCTGCCAGCCACGACCTGCGGCAACCTCTGCATGCGATGGGCCTGTTCGCTGAAGCCTTGCGGCAGAAGAGCGCGCGCGCCGCCGCGAGCGCAACGCGCACCGCCAGCGATGTGGAGGTGGCATCGCTCGTCAACAGCATCAACCAGAGCGTCGACGCACTCGAGGGCCTGTTCAGCGAGCTGCTGGACATCACCCGCATCGACAGCGGCGGCGTCGCGGTCAGCCTGGCGCCGATCAACGTGAAGGACTTGTTCGCGCGCCTGCGCCTGACGTTCGAGCCGGCGGCGTTCGAGAAGGGCTTGGCGCTGCGCTTTCGCGGCGCGCACCGCGTGGCTTACAGCGACGGCCTGATCGTCGAGCGCATCCTGCGCAACCTCGTCAGCAACGCCATCCGCTACAGCGAGGACGGCGGCGTGCTGGTGGCTTGCCGAAGCAAGCCAGGCGATCCGGGCAAGCTGTGGTTGCAGGTCTGGGACAGCGGCATCGGCATGACGCCCGAAAGCCAGGCGCGTATCTTCGATGAGTTCTACCAGGTGCAACCGAACCGGCCGCTCGAGCCGCACCAGCGCAAGGGACTCGGCCTGGGCCTGGCGATCGTCAAGCGTCTGGCGCAACTGCTCGACGCGCCCTTGACGCTGCGGTCGCGGCCCGGTCACGGCAGCGTCTTCACCCTCGAGGTGGCAGTCGGCACATGGGCGCCCAGCAGTCTGCCGACCGCTCGAACGCAGCAGGGGCTGGGCATCTCGTTGCAGGGGCGGCGCATCGTCGTCGTCGAGGACGACGCAGCGGTGCGCGAAGGCCTGTGCGTGCTGCTGCAGGCCTGGGGGGCCGAGGTCGAGGCGCACGGCGACATC
>JAYSSS010000018.1:0-14586 GCA_043720415.1 Ideonella sp. | reverse complement strand
CGCGGCCGGGCCCGCTGTGGGCACCGGCGCCCGGGCCGCCGCTGCGGCTGGGGCCTGGGTGCGCAACTGCAACTGCGCCACACGCGGGTAGGCGGGCTCCGAGGGGCCTTGGCCAGGCGCTGCTGCAGGCAGCGCCACGGCGGTCTGCAGCCGCTGTGCCCGCACCGTGCTGTGCGCAGGCTCGCCGATGGCGACCAGGGCCCGGTGCAGGTGCAGGGTGCGTTGCAGCAGCGTGTGCTGCGAGCGCTGCAGGGTGTGCAGCCAGCGCATCGGCGCCATCTGCCGCAGCTGCGGTGCCGAGCGCTGCAGTGCCCTGCCGGCCGCGGGCGGCTGCAGGGCATGCGCCTGGTGCTGCCAGGCCAGCGCCAGGCGCACAAACCAGGGTGCAAACACCTGGGTGACGCCAGGCCGCGCCAGGCGCCGCAACACCAGGTTCAGGCCCGCCCCCAGGCCGTGGGCCAGGCGCTGGCGCAAGCCACCCAGGCCATTCCCACCCAGGCCATCGCCGCCCAGGCCGCGGCGCGCCAGAAAGTCGCGGTGGTGCTGCAGGCAGGCCGGCGCGGCCGCGGTGGGCATACTGGACGCGTCGATCACGCGATAGCTTTGCGCCATGGCCTCAGCCTTCGTTGCTGCGCTGGTTCAGCGCCGAGATCTGCTCGGCCCACTGCCGGCGTTCGCGGTGTTCGAGGTTCATGATCTCGGCGTGCGGCCAGTGAAAGTGATAGGCGATGAAGGCCAGCTCTTCGCTCAATTGAGCTGCGGGGTAGCTGACCAGACCCCGCCGGCCTCCCCCAGGCCGGCCCCCGATGCCAGGCCGCTGCCATCGGCGCTGTCGGCGGCCGTGATGGCCTTGCCGCAGTGCGGGCAGCTCATTGATTCGTCGTGCAGCGCGTTGATGCGGTTGTACAAACCCTGCAAGAAGGCCAGGTCGGTGGCGAACAGGCTCTCGATCACCTTGGGGTTGATGGCCGGCGCGCTGCCCAGGCGGGTGATCACACGCGACAGCAGGATGACGATCAGGTAGGCCTCGTTTTTCTGCACCCGCGGGTCTTTCAGGGGCAGGATTTCATCGGCCGCCGTGGCCCGGCGCATGACACCGTCGCGGTGCAAGCTGCCGTCCTCGTCCAGGTAGCCGCAGGGCAATGTGAATTCGAATTCGGTTTGGAACATGACACTCTCCTGAGGTGTTGCCGCTAGGTCAAGGCGATGCGCAGGGCTCAGGCACGCTCCAGGCCCTCATGCGCGATCTCCAGCGATTCGATGGCGATGTCGTTGGCCTCGGCGCTGAAGCTCGGGCCCGTCCACTTGCTCGGCCAGCCGTTGAAGAAGTTCCAGCGCGCCTTCTCCTGGCCCTGCCGGTCGAGCAGCACGATGGAGCCGTTCTTGCGCTTGGCCGCCGGGTCGCCCTGGGCCCACTGGCGGTGCCAGTCGTAGAGCTCGGTCTCGTCGGTCAGGCCCCACTTCAGGCTGATGTTGGAGAACTTCACCTGGCCCGGCAGCTTGCGCAGGGTGATGTTCTCGCCGCCCTCGCGGTGCTCGATGACATCGATGCTCGAATCCAGGCCGCCGGCCTCGTGGAAGGCGGCGCGCACGATGCCGTCGATCTCGACATGGAAGTTGAAATTCGTGAAGGGGTCTTTGCGGGTGGCCATGGGCTTCTCCTTGGGGTCGCCGTCGTCGGATGGGGGTGGGGATGGGGCGGGCCGGGCTCAGCTCTCGCTCACGCTGGAGCCACCGTCCCAGATACCGATGCGAACGATGATGAATTCGGCCGGGTAGCTGGGCCGCACGCCGATCTCGATGTGCAAGCGCCCGAGCTGCTGCTCGCTGAAGGGATTGATCTCGCTGTCGATGCGCACGTAGAACGCTTCTTCGGCCTTGGCGCCGAACAGCGCGCCCTCGCGCCAACTGCGGCTGAGAAAGTCGCTCAAGGTGCGCTTGAGCTGCTGCCACAGCTTGAGGTTGTTGGGCTCGAAGACAGCGCCGCGCAGGCCCTCCTGGATGGATTCCTCCAGGTACAGAAACAGCCGGCGGATGTTCACGTACTGCCAGTTGGCGTTGCCGTTCTGGCCTGAGGCCAGGGTGCGCGCGCCCCACACCGTGGGCGGCGCGCCGTTGCCAAAGACGCGCAGCACATTGATGCCCTCCAGGTTCAGGTCACCTTGCTCAAGTGCCGACACCAGGCGCTCGGCACCGACCGCGCCGCGCAGGTTGGCCGCCAGCCCGGCCGGGGCCTTGTGCACACCACGGCTTTGGTCGGTGCGCGCGTACACGCCCAGCACGTGGCCCGATGGCGGCACCATCAGCGTGTCTTGCCCGAGCACATCAAAGACCTCGACCCAGGGGTAGTACAGCGCGGCGTAGCCACGGTCGCTGAGCAGCCCGGCGCGGTGCGTCATGGCGCTGGCGCCCGCGCCGAAGGGCTCGAGTGCGGGCGCCGTGTCGAGCACCGCAAAGCGATCCATCATCGTGCTGCAGTGGCCGATCAGCTTGTCCTGCACGGCCTTGTCGGTGCGGTCGGGCACGGCGATCAGGTTGATGTTGTCGATGGCCTGCAGGGCATCGATGGCGTCGGTGTAGTTCAGCGCCGTCAGCGTGGCCGGGTTGTCGGCCAGGCCATTGACCATGACGGTGATGGCCAGGGTGGCCGGGCGGTTGTTGGGCGGCACCGAGGCGTTCGGCGGCGACACCGCAGCGGCGCTCAAGTAGGGGTCGGCGGCATTGATGATCTTGGCGTAGTAACGCGGATGTTCGGCGTCCATGCCCAGGCCGTCGTAGATCAGCGCGCTGCCGGTGCTGGGCGTGACGGTGAGCTTGAATTCATTGGATTCCACGGTGACCGCGCCGCCGGCGTAGTCAAAGCCGCTGGACAGGCCGGTGCGCAAGGTGACGCGGTAGGTGGTGAGGGCGCCGCTGATGGATTCGATCAGCACCGACTTGACGGTCACGGTCTCGGTCACCGGCAAAGGCAACAGCTGCTTGATCACCAGCACCATGCCCGGCGCCACCCCGGCCGCGCCGGCCAGTCGCAGCACATCGGTGTTGGCCCCGGGGCTGGCCAGGCGCAGGGCGGCGCCGACGGCGTAGTTCTGCGACAAGGGCTTGAGAATTTCCAGCACATCGCCGCGCACGCGGGCGAGCACCGCGCGGTCGTCGCCGGCGGCCACGCCGGCCCAGGTGAGGATGTCACCAGGACGAAACTTCTCCGCATCGGCGGCGCTGCTGAGCTTGATCTCGGGCGAGCCGGCCACCGCGCTGGCGATCGTGCCAGTGGGCCGGTACAGCGTGGCCGTGGCGGCATCGACCGAGTGCACATTGCTGTCGACGGTGATCGACAGGCCCGGGTTGAGCAGGCCGGCCTGGCGCGCCTGCAGCAGCACCGTGGCGTTGCCGTTGATATCGAGCAGGGTGTGCTGGGCCGTGGTGGCATTGGACACGCGGGTGATGTAGCACTCGGTGCCGCCGTTGTCGAAGAAGCCGCGCACGGCGTACCACAGCACCATGCCGGGCACGGGCTCAGGCCCGAACAGGCGCTTGAACTGGTCCCAATGGGTGATGAAGGTGGGCAGGTTCAGCGGGCCGATCAGGCAGGGCCCGAGCAACGCCGCCGTGCTGGTGCCCACACCACTGATCGGCGCGGCGGGCTCGAACTCTTCGATGTAGACATCAGGGGTCTTGTAGGTGGCCATGGGGTGCTCCTTGGGTCGGCTGTGGGTGGCGCGCGGTGTGGCTCAGAAGTGGATGTCGTAGCCACCCCCCGGCGAGGGGATGGCCAGCGGCGCGGTGGTGAAAATGCCCAGGCCCACCGCACTGGCGCGCAGCAGGTAGTCGCCGGGCGCGACCTGGATGAAGACGAAGCGGCCCTGGGCATCGGTGAGCACGCTCTGGCGCTTCACGCCGGCCGGCGTGAGCAACTCGACGCTGGCGCCGGGCACGGCCACGGCGGCCGCGGCGGCGGAGTCGCGCAGCGTGCCGCCGATGTGCAGGAAGAGCTCGCCCGAGCCGCTGACTTCGCGTGTCAGCGTTTCAACGAAAGCGCTGGTGACCAGCGGCGCGGCGCGCTCGGGCGACTCTTTCAGTGCCACCGTGATGACGCTGTAGACACAGGGCCGCCACGGATGGGTCTGGCCCATCGTGCCCCAGAACTCACCGAGCTTGGCAAAGCCCTCGACCGGCATCATGGTGAGAGGCAATTGCTCATCGACCAGGGCCGTGGGCACGGCGATGGCCGGCAGCCCGGCGCGCGTGGCCGCGCACAGTTGCGCCGGATCGAGCGGGTTGAAGCGGCTGAGCACGCGCGCCGCCTCGCCCAGCAAGGCGTGCTCTTCCATCGTCGGGTTGGTGGCCGGCGCGGGCTGGGTCGGGCTCCAGGCGCTGATCAGGTAGTGGCAGTCCACGCGTGTGGCCGGCGCGGTTTCGTAGGCGTCGTCGCGCAGCGTGCTTCGTACGCGCTCGTTGCTGCGCAGGCGCCGGTTTTCGCGCAGATCGAACAGGTAAACATTGAGCGCCGGCGCCGGATCACCGGCCGCATTGGTGATGCCGGCCACCGCCGTGCGCCAATCGCCATCGGGCGGCTGAAAGCGCACCTGGCCATCGGCCGACAGCGCATCGATCTGCCAGCGGAACAGGCGGAACAGCAGGGTGTCGAGGTGGTCGATCACCTGCAGCTCCCGGCCTGGAGAGCGCCCCAAGGACGCCGCCTTGCGGCGCCCGTCCCCCACGGGGATTGAGCAAAGTGGCGAAGCCACATTTGCTCAAGAGGCTTAGATTTCTTCATAGCCGGGCAGCCCTTTGCCGTACTCGTGGTAGGGGATCTGACGGTCCAACTCAAGGTAGCGCTTGCGGTTGGGCGCCAGCGCATCGGCCTTTGAGGGGTCCTGCCCAAGATCGGTGAGCAACTGGCGCAGCTTGGCGACATCGTTGTCCCACTTCTTGAACGCCGGTTTGAGCAGGTTCTCGGCGTTGATCATCTTCACCTGGTCGGCGCCCCAGAACGAATCGAGCTCGCCTTGCATGATTCCAAACACGCGGGCTTCGAGCTTCTTGAAGGTGTTCAGGTCATCGATCAGGATGTCCACACTGTGCTGCGCAGCGGCACGCTCGGCGGCCAGGGTGGCTTCGTCCTTGGTGGGAGCGGCAGACGCCGGCGCCGCATCACCCGGCTTGGTCTCGGTCTTGGTGGGTGCCGCCGCGGTGGCGCTGGCCGGGACGGCCGCAGGCGCGCTCAGGCGGGCGATCTCGGCCGCGACCTCGCTGCTGCGGGCGCGGATGCGCTGCATCATTTCGATGTGCGCGGCGGGCACCTCAAACTCGCCGGCGCGATCTTTCAGGTCCTGGCGCAGGCCGGCCAACTCGGTGGCCGAGGTGCGCAGGCTGGCCAGTACAGCGGCGTTGTCGCCACTGGCATGCGCCGCGCCGATGGGGTTGTAGACGATGAGCTTGTCGAACACCGGTTTGATGTGCACCAGCGACTGCGGAAACTCGAAGGCAATGCCACTGGCCCCAATGGCCGTCTGCACCGTGGCCGAGCGCCCGGCGCCAGCCTCGCTCTCAAACTTGGCGATGGCCTGAGCGATGCCGTTGGCGTCGCCCTGGGCATTGAGCACCTGCTGGCGTGTGGCCATCCAGGCTTCCCAGGTGCCAAAACTGCCCGACCACGCCGAGGACCAGGCGTTCTTGTCCTTGGCCAGCTTGGCCAGCACGTTGTAGCTGTCGTTGGTCAGCGCCGCACCCTGTTCATGCACCGTGTCCTTCAACAGCGACGCCTGGCCGCCGCCCGGCGCCGCTACAGTGCCGGCGCTGGGCGTGAACACGCGCGCCACGGCATTGCGCGCGCTGGCGGCGATGTCGGTCTCGCGCCGCACCTGATTGGTTTGACCAAAGCCCAGGCCATCGGGCCCGGCGCCGCCGCTGAAGGTGTCGGTCTTGCTGCCTGAGAGGATGGGCGTGTCGCCGACCTTGAGCGCGGCCCCGCCCGTGCCCGAGCCGGTGTGCACCTGGGTCTGCCCGGCCGGGCCATCGATGGTTTGCTGGCTGAGGTCGCTGGAGTCGAGCAGGTCCAGGCCAATGCCGAGGATGGAAAACGAGGTGGTGTTGTCCTTGGTCTTGCCCTTCAACTGGCTGCGCTCGGCGGCGAGCTCGGGGTGGCGCTGCTGCACCGCGCGAATCTCGTCCATGCTGCGCGCGGCGCTGACCTCAGCCATCAGTGCATCGCGGTTGGGCGCATCGGCCGGCACATACAGCGTCACTTCGCTGGCGCCATAGCTGCCCTGGGTTTGCGACAGGCCCATGCCGGCCACGCCGTAGCCGCCCTTGGCGCCCAGCGTGCGATCACTTGCTTGGCTGGAGCGGATGCTGAAGACGTAGTAGCCGCCGCGCAGCGCCACGCGGCGCTCAAGTCCAGCCTGCTCATTGGCCGCGACGTTCACGCCGACGCCGGTGCCGCCCTTGCCGGCCGAGGCCTGCAGCTCGCCACCCACGGCCGCCGTCGCGTCAATCACCATCTCGTCGCCCTCTTTCATCTTCGCCAGGGCCTGGGGCGAGGCCGCCAGATCGCTGATCTGGCCGAGCAGGGCCTTGGCGCCGGCGACATCGCCGTGGGTCGCCAACTGCGCCGCGCGCAGCTCGCGGTAGGCCGCGCCGCCGCCACCGGCATCGACCGCCGCCAGGTACTGCGCCGACTCTTCCGCACTCATCTCGTGGCTGATGCTGTAGTCGATGGCGGCCTGGGCATGGACGCCGCCACCGACGGCGCCGCGGCCACCGGTTTGTTGCGCCGAGGCGCTGGCCTGCCCGCCGACCTTGAGGCGGAAGGTGACTCGGAAGCGCTTCGGGTTGCTGTAGGGGATTTCAACGGTTTGCACCGTGGCGTTGCCGCCAAAGGCCATCTGGCCCTGGCTGCTGCCGCCACGGCCGTTGTCGCGCGCGATACCGCGGCCGGCGCTGGCGCCCAGGCCCGCTTGGTTGGGGCCCACCAGCGCGGTGGCGCCGGTGAGGGGCTGGCCGGGTGTGGTTGTGGGTTTGGCGGCGGTGGCGCCGGGTGGCTTGGCGGGTGGCTTCTGGGGCGGTTTGGCGGCGGGTTTGGCGACTGGCTTCGCTTTGGGCGTCAGCGCTGGCTTTGCGGCGGGCTTGGCGGCAGGTTTTGCAGCGGGTTTTGCGGCGGGCTGCGGCTTCGGCTTCGGCTTGGCTGCCGGCTTAGCGGATGGCTTCGCTGCTGGTTTGGCCGCTGGTTTGGCCGCTGGCTTCTTCGCGGGTGGCTTCTTGGCGGGCGCCGGGGCGCTGCCTGCGTCTTGGGTCGCGGCGGCCGCGGGCTGGGCTGGCGTGGCGGCTACAGCCTCGGCCGGGGCCTTCTTGGCGACGCGCTTGGCGCGCTTGGCCTTTGGCGCTGCCGTGGCCGACGCTGAGGCTGCCGCCGGTGCCTCGGCGCTGTTGCTGACCAGCGGATCGGGCGTGTGCGCGGGCGTCATGGTTGACGGCGACACCTTGCGGCGCGGGCGCGCGGCCTTCTTCGTGGTGGTCGCGGCCTGGTCGTCCACCACCTTGGCCTGCTGCGCGGGCGAGGTGCTGGCCGCAGCGGGCTTGGCTTTGCCGCGGCTGGCCTTGGCCTTGCCGGGCTTGGGCTGCGCGGCGGTGGTGACGGCGGCGGATTTGACTACGGGTGACGCCGCCGCCTTGGGCGCCGATTTGGCCGCCGCCTTTTTGGCCGGCGCTTTCTTCGCGGCAGGTTTCTTGGCGGGCGTCGCTTTGGTAGCAGGCTTCTTCGCAGCAGATTTCTTGGCGGTCGCCTTCGTGGCAGCGGCAGCCTTCGCTTTGGCCTTGGCCTTGGCCGCCTTGGCCTTGTCCGCCTTGGCCTGCTTGGCGGCGGCCTTCCTGGCCGCTTCTGCGGCCAGCCGGCCCTGCTCGGCGGCCACCGCGTCCTGTGCCTCCTTGTCACCCCGCCGGATCACCGTGGTGTGAAAGCGCACCTCGTGCACCGGGCTGCCCGGGCTGAACAACTGCCCCAGGATTTCGCGCCGCGTGGCCGCCGTGCCGGGCTCGGCAAAGTCGATGACGATGCCGTCCCCGGTGGGCAGGTGGCGGGCGTTGCGCTGCGCCTGGCGCAGGTAGCGCCGCCCTTTGTCGCGCGCCGCCGAGTCGTCCAGGCCATCGAGCGTGTCGGACTTCAGGTTGACGTGCAGACGCTGCGGATCGCCCGGCTTGGCGTTCTTGTTGGTCTTGGTCAGGTCGGGCTGGGCGTAGTGCGCGCGGCGCGGCTCCAGCTCCATGAAGGGCAGCTCTTCATGGCCGGCTACCCATTTGGTCTGTACCTTGCCCAGGCGCTTGCGGTTGGTGGTGCGCAGCAGCTCGTCGTAGTCGCCTTGCAGCTTGTTCTTGCGCAACTGCGGCATGTCGGCGTCCTTGAGGACCTCTTTGAAGCGCCGCAGCTTGGCCAATTTCTCCTCGGGGTTGAGCTGCGCCAGGCTGCCGCTGTGAGCCTCGTCCAGCAGCGACGCAAGCTCCTTGCGCGCCCGGCCAGCGGCCACCTGGCCCTGCATCTCCGGCACGCCCTCGCCGCCGCGCGCCCGTCGCCGCGCGGCTCGCAGCGTCTCGTCGCGCGAGCTGTCGCGCTGGCGCTTGTCACGGCGCTCAGCACGCTTGATCTCTTCTTCGTCGTCGAAGTCGTTGTCATCGCCCTTGCGCGCCACACCGACCGGCGCCGCGCCGGCCACGCTGACCGGTGCCGACCCGCTGATCACCGCCGCGGCGGCGGCATCGGCGCTCGCTTCCAGTGCGGGGGTCGACGCCTGCGCGTCGGCGGCTGACTGGCCGCGCCGCTGCTGCACCACATGCGCCAATTCATGCGCTAACAGGTGCTTGCCGCGCACCGTGTCCGGCGCAAAACGATCAGTGCCAAAGACGATGTGCGGGCCCACGGTATAGGCCTTGGCGCGCAACGCGGCAGCGCTCGAATGCGCGGCGGCATCGTCGTGGATGCGCACGTCGTCCAGGCGGGTGCCAAAACGCGACTCCAAATCGGCGCGAAGGGCGTGCTCCAAGGGCCGGCCGCCGATGAGCTGCCGCACCGCCTGGTTGCCGGCCACGGCCTGCAGGCGCACGAGATCGGCCGCCTGGCCTGCAGGCCCTACCCTCTCTGCGGGCTTGGCCTCGGCGCACAAGGCGCCAACAGCCCGCTCAGGCCAAGCCTGCGGCTGCGGGCCGCGGGCCGGCAGCGGCTGCGAAGCCGAAGTGGCCTGCCTGGCGTTGCGCGCGGCCTGAGTCATGACGCCACGCTCATCAGGCAACCTACGTGCTCCGCACTTCGGTATCCGTCTATCGGGCGGCCGGGCTGTCTCATGCCACCCCCACCAAGGCGGGTTTTGCCGGCAGCGCCATCTGCTTGCCCAGCTTTTGGTATTCGCGGCGCAAGGCATGCAGCAGGTGCCCAGGCCCCACCGTGCTGGCGGCGACGGCGCTGTCCTGCGCGGCGGCGCGGCTGTCCTGCGTGGCCCTGGGGCTGTGGCCTTCGTCCGACCCTGGGGCGGGGTTCAAGTCGGCCAGGGCATCGGCCGCGGCCAGGTGCACGGCCGCCAGCACCACATTGCGGATCTGCCCACCGCTGAGCCGGTGCTCGCGCGCCAGCGCCGGCAGGTCGGCATCGGCACTGCGCGGCGCACGCGCCGGCCACAGCGATTGCCACAGGCGCAGGCGCTCGGCCTCCTCGGGGAATGGGAAACCGACGCAAAAGCTCAAGCGCCGGGTGAAGGCCTCGTCGATGTTTTGGCGCAGGTTGGTGGCCAGGATGGCCAGGCCATCGAAGCGCTCCATCTTCTGCAGCAGGTAGCTGATCTCGATGTTGGCGTAGCGGTCGTGCGCGTCCTTGACTTCACTGCGCTTGCCGAACAGGGCATCGGCTTCGTCGAAGAAGAGCACGGCGTTGGCGTTCTCGGCGGCGGCGAAGACGCGGTCGAGGTTCTTCTCGGTCTCGCCGATGTACTTGCTGACCACGGCGGACAGATCGATGCAAAACAGGTCCAAACCCAGCTCGTGCGCAATGACCTCGGCGGCCAGCGTCTTGCCCGTGCCCGAGGGGCCGGCAAACAGCGCCGTCACCCCAGCGCGCCGCGCGTGCAGGCTGCCAAGGGTGAGCGTGCGCCGCACCGCCTCGCGGCCGGCCACGCGGGCGCACAGCTCACGCAACTGGCCCGTGGTTTCAGCCGGCAGCACCAGGGTGTCAAAGCCGGCGCGCGGGCGCAGGCGGTGCGCCAGGCGCGACAGCTCATCGCCGCACAGGCCACGGGCGCAGGCGCCGAGTTGCCCCAGGCTCAGGCGGCCGTGGCCGGCCAGCTGCGCCTGCAGCGCGGCGTCGCTGGCGGCTTGCTCGATTTGCGCCGCGCTGAGGCGATAGCGCTGTGCCAGCAGTTCGGCGTCGGCGCCTTCCCAGCCCAGTATTTGTTGGCCCAGCGCGCGGCGCCAGAGGCGCAGGCGCAAGGCCGCCGAAGGCAACTCGATGATCAAGCGCAATGCCCGTGTCGGCGGCGCATGCAGCTCTGGCAGTGGCGCCAGCAGGGGCAGGACATAACCTGAATCAAGCAGGGGCAGTGCATCGACCAGGCTGCGCAGCCAGCGCGGCTCGCGCTCACGCAGTGCCTGGGTGCCCAGCAGATAGGGCAGATCACCGCTGAGCAGCGCACGGCGCTGCGCGTCCCGCATCAGGCCGGGCAGATCGTGTGGGCTCTGGGCGTCGCGCAGGTCCAGTCGGGTCAGCCCGCGCCCGAGCTCGCCTGCCAGGCACTGCGCCAGGGCGAACTTGCCCGCGCCATGCGGCCCCTGCAACATCAGGCGCGGCGCGTCGGCATGCTGCTTGCAATGCGCCACCAGGCGCTCCAGCCAGCGCATGACATGGGGCTCGACCTGTGACGCGGCCAGGCCCTGCCCGGTGGCACTGGGCAGGGCCAGCGCCGGCTGCGCCCCATCCGGTGCGGCGCTGCATGGGCCTGCATCGGCGGCTTGCGCCGGCGCCGTGGCGTGTTCCAGCAAGTGGGCGCGCCAGGGCATGGCCACCTGCAGCGGCCGCGCCAGTTCGGCCGCGTCGTGTGTGTCCTTGGCCTGCAGCAGGCCCAGGCGCATCAACTTGGCCTGCGGCTGCAGCCGGGCGAGCACGGCCAGGCGCTGGGCCACCGATGTCGCCAGCAGATTGGCCATCAGATCGGCGTTGGGCCGGCGCCGGGCGATGTCGTCCTGCAAGTAGGCGTAGAAGCGTTCATAACGCAGATCCAGATCGGGCGCCAGCGCGATCACCAGCAGCGCCACGTCGAGCGCATCCAGGCCGAGCCGGGCTTGCAGCTGCGCCATCGCCGGCCAGGTCGCGGCCTTTGAGGCGAGGCTGCTGGCGGCGCCGAGCTCAGCCGCGCGTGCGCCCCGATCAATGCTGTGCAGGGCCGCAGCGGTCTGCGCCGCCGCAGCGGCGACCGCTGCAGCCGCTGGCCCAAGCCACAGACCCGCCGAGGTGGGTCGCAGCAGGCGCTGCACGTCGGCGGCTTCCAGGTGCATGCCGCGCCAGGGGTCGAGCAGGCTTTGTGGCCCCAGGCGCTGCGCCTGTTGATCAATCGCCAGCCCGAGCAGGTCGTCAAGTGCGCCCAGCAGTGCGCTCACCGGGCATGGGAGTGGCGGTGTTGTGGCCGCTGCCGCTGGGACGACGGCATCGCCTTTTTTCGCGCCCCCTGGTGGCGCACGCCGGGCGCGCAGCGCGGGGCTCAATGCAGCTCCCCCGGCTCACCGAGCAACTGGCTCAAGGCCTGCAACTGGGCATCGCTTGCGCAGCAGCGAAAGCGTTGACGTCCATCGGCGGCGTGCACTTCTTCGATCACCTGTTTGTCTCTCATCCATTGCAAGACCAGCAGCAAACCATCCAGCCGCACCGGCGGCGAACCCAGCCACCAGCGGTGGATGCCTTCGAGCGAATCGCTGGCCGTTGGAAAGCGCCGCAGGTACGCGATCAAGGCGCGTGCCAAGGCCATTCGCTCGGGCTGGAGATCCATCACGGCCGCATCCTTGCTGGCCTTGTTCGCAAGCGCCATGCCAGCTTGCACGGCGCCCGCAAGTGCTTGATTTCATGGCCATGGCGCGGCGAGCCTGCGCCCCCAAGCAGGCTCAATTTGTCTAGCCTGCGGCGATGGCGTCGCCGTCTTTGGGCTTGCCGCCGGCAGCGGCCGGGCGAGGATCAGGCGTGGACGTGTCACCTGGGCAAATTTGTCCGGCCGCATGCGGCTGTTTGTCCTGGCGCAGTGGCCGCTGAGCCGCGGCCGAACTTCTTGGTGTGGCGGCCTGGCGGCGCGCCCCGGGATGGGCCGCTGTGTGCGCAAGCGGCGCGCCCCAGGATCGGCCGCTGTGTGCCCAAGCAAAGTGTGAAGACCCGAGAGGTGGGTCTTGCGTCATCGATCGCGTTGGCGCAGCCGCGCCGGCGTGCCTAACCCGTGGCTAAAGGCGACGTACGACCACACTGCCAATCGAGTAGCCGGCGCCAAAGGAGCAGATCACGCCGACATCGCCCGGCGCCAGATCGGCGCGGTGGTGGTGAAAGGCGATGATCGAACCGGCCGAGGCGGTGTTGGCGTACTCGTCCAGGATGAGCGGCGCGACATCGGCATCGACATCGCGGCCGATCAGCTTGCGCATGACGAACTGGTTCATGCCCAGGTTGGCCTGGTGCAGCCAGAAGCGCCGTGATGCTGTGGGCTCGAAACCCAAGGCCGCCAGGTGCGCCTCGATGTGCGCCGCGGCCATGGGCACGACCTCTTTGAAGACCTTGCGGCCCTCTTGCATGAAGGTCTTGTCGCGGGCGTCGGGGTCGGTGTCCTCGCAGCGATTCATGAAGCCGAAGTTGTTGCGGATGTTGTTGGAGAACTGCGTGGCCAGCTTGGTGCCGAGGATTTCCCAACAATCACCTCGGGGCCCCCTGCCCGCCGCTTCGCGGCCGGCTCCCCCCGAGGATGGCAACAAGCCTTGGGGCGGCCCGGCGGCTTGTTCTCGCGCGCCCGAGGTGTCTGCGGTGTCGAGGGCCTCCAGCACCATCGCCGTGCACACGTCGCCAAAAATGAAGTGGCAGTCGCGATCCCGCCATTCCAGGTGCGCCGAGGTGATCTCGGGGTTGACCATCAGCACGCATTTGGCGGTGCCGCCGCGCAGCGCGTTGGCGGCCTGCTCGATGGCGAAGGTGGCCGAGGAGCAGGCCACGTTCATGTCAAAGCCATAGCCGCGCGCACCGATGGCGCTCTGGATTTCGACGGCCATCGCCGGGTAGGCGCGCTGCATGTTGGCGCTGGCGCACAGCACCATGTCGATGTCGCTGCCTTGCCGGCCGGCGGCGGCCAGCGCCTGCTTGGCCGCGACCACGGCGATCTCGGCCATCAGCGAGAGCTGGTCGTCGGCGCGCGGCTCGAAGTGCGGATACATGCGGTCGGCATCGAGCACGCCGGCCTTGTCGATCACATAGCGCTGCTTGATGCCCGAGGCCTTCTCGATGAACTCGACGCTGGAGCCGACCATCGCCGCCACCTCGCCAGCCTCGATACGCGCCGCATGCTTGTGATTAAATTTGCCGGCGTAGGCGTTGAAAGCCTCGACCAACTCGGCGTTGGTGATGATGTGCGGCGGCGTGTAGATGCCGGTGCCGGTGATGACGACGCGGGTCATGGCTGTCCTTTTTGGCGTTGAAACCTGCGGCCAGTCTAGGCCGGCAACGCACGCCCAGCCATTGGCGGCGACCCGCAGCGCCACAAACGCAAAACGCCCGCATCAAGCGGGCGCCTTGTGGCCATTTCTGGCCAAAAACAGAAGCAGTCGCTTACTTCTTGCGCAACTTGCTGATCGCCGCGATCTGCGCCGCCATCATCGCGAACTCGCCCTGCGCGCGCGCCAGGTCGATGTCGCTCTTGGCGTTTTTCATGGCCTCTTCGGCGCGCGCCTTGGCCTCGTTGGCCTTGGCCTCATCCAGATCGTGGCCGCGGATGGCGGTGTCGGCCAGCACGGTGACGGTGCCGGGCTGCACTTCAAGGATGCCGCCGGCCACAAAGACCAGCTCTTCTTCGCCGTTGTCAGCGCGCAGGATGCGCACCGCGCCGGGCTTGATGCGGGTGATCAGCGGCGTGTGGCGTGGGTAGATGCCGAGCTCGCCCATCTCGCCCGGCAGCGCCACGAACTTGGCCTCGCCCGAGAAGATGCTGGCTTCGGCGCTGACGACGTCGACGTGAATGGTGGCCATGAGTGTCTTTCCTTAGCGTCCCGTAGCGGGTAAAAAGGTCCAAGAAGCAAGCAGTCGGGCCGCGGGCTAGGCGCCCCGCGCAAGCGCACTCTCGTGCGCTGAGCAGGGCAACGACGCCCCCGGCTCGAAGGCGCCGCTTATTGGATCTTTTTAGCTTTCTCGAAGGCTTCGTCGATGGTGCCGACCATGTAGAAGGCCTGCTCAGGCAGGTGATCGCACTCGCCATTGACGATCATCTTGAAGCCGCGGATGGTTTCCTTCAGCGGCACGTACTTGCCCGGTGAGCCGGTGAACACCTCGGCCACATGGAAGGGCTGGCTCAGGAAGCGCTGGATCTTGCGCGCGCG
>JAYSSS010000017.1:0-14682 GCA_043720415.1 Ideonella sp. | reverse complement strand
TGCAGACGACCATGCCGAGGATCGTCACCCAGTGCGCGCCGCGACGGCCGATTGCCCAGCCGAACAGCCCGGCGATGAGGGCGCCGGCGAGCGGCGCGAGCGGAACGAGGAGATAGAGCTTCTGCATTGTCGTCATCGCTGTTCTCGCCTCAGCCCTTCAGCCGGTCGAGGTCCTCGACGTGGATCGTATTCAGGTTGCGGAACAGCACGACGAGGATCGCGAGCCCGATCGCCGACTCGGCGGCGGCGACGGTCAGGATGAAGAACACGAACACCTGGCCGGCCATGTCGCCCAGGTAGTGCGAGAAGGCGATGAAGTTCAGGTTCACCGCCAGCAGCATCAACTCGATGGCCATCAGCAAGACGATCAGGTTGCGGCGATTGAGGTAAATGCCGATCACCGACAGCGCAAAGAGCAAGCCACCCAGCGACAGGTAGTGGCCGAGTGTGATGGGGCCGAGCGTCATGCTTTGTCTCCTGCACCTGGGGCAGCACCAGGGGCCGCACCCGGGGCCGCCGCAGGCGAAGCCTGTTCAATCACCGGTGCCATCTGCACGACGCGCAGGCGATCGGCCTTCTTGGCCAAGACCTGCTGCGATGGGTCTTGCCCGCGGCTGTCCTTGCGTTGGCGCAGTGTCAAGGCGATGGCGGCAATGATGGCCACCAGCAGCAGCACGGCGGCAATCTGCAAGGGGTAGAGGTATTTGGTGTAGACCTCGATGCCGAGCAGTTTGGTGTTGCCCATCTTGATCTGTAAGGCATCGGCCACAGGCGCTTCGCTGAGCGTGAAGCCGCCCATCAGCACCAGCGCCATTTCCAGGGCGATCAAGGCGCCTATGAAGCCCGCCAAGGGCATGTGCTGCCAGAAGCCATCGCGGAATTCGTCGCCTTTGAGGTCCAGCATCATGACCACGAAGAGGAAGAGCACCATCACCGCACCCACATACACCAGCACCAGCGCGATGGCCAAAAACTCGGCCTTGAGCATCATCCAGATGACCGCCGCGTTGGCAAACGCCAGCACCAGATACAAGGCCGCATGCACCGTGCTGCGCGCCGTGATCACACGGAACGATGCCAACAGCAGAACCGCTGAGAAGAAGTAGAAAAGTGCGCTGGTGATGGTCATGTGAAGGGGCGCGCCGACTCAGCGGTACTTGGCATCAGCCGCCCGGTGGGCAGCGATCTCGTTCTCATAGCGATCACCCACGGCCAGGAGCATGTCCTTGGTGAAGTACAGATCGCCGCGTTTCTCGCCGTGGTACTCAAAGACATGGGTCTCGACGATGGAGTCGACCGGGCAGCTCTCCTCGCAGAAGCCGCAGAAGATGCACTTGGTCAGATCGATGTCGTAGCGCGTGGTGCGCCGTGAGCCATCGTCGCGAACCTCCGACTCGATGGTGATGGCCATGGCCGGGCACACCGCCTCGCACAGCTTGCAGGCAATGCAGCGCTCCTCGCCGTTCTCATAGCGACGCAATGCATGCAGGCCGCGGAAACGCGGGCTCTGCGGCGTTTTCTCCTCGGGGAACTGCACCGTGATCTTCTTCTGGAAGAAGTGCCGGCCCGTGAGCTTCATGCCCTTGAGCAGCTCCAGCAGCATGAAGCTGGACAGGACGTCTTTGATGGAGGTGGTGGCGGCCATTGCGGATCAGTTCCAAAGGCTCAGCGGCGTCTGCATCCACAAGCCGACGACGATCAACCAGACCAAGGTGATGGGGATGAAGATCTTCCAACCCAAGCGCATGATCTGGTCGTAGCGATAACGCGGAAAGGTCGCACGCACCCACAGGAACATGGTGACGACGACGAAGGTCTTGATCGCCAGCCAGATCCAGCCCGGGATCCAATTGAAAACCGCGCTGTCTATGGGCGGCAGCCAGCCGCCAAGGAACATGATCACGCATAGCGTGGAGACCAAGATCATGTTGGCGTATTCGGCCAGAAAGAACATGGCAAACGACATGCCCGAATACTCGACCATGTGGCCGGCGACGATCTCGGATTCGCCCTCGACCACATCGAAGGGATGGCGGTTGGTTTCGGCCAGGCCGGCGATGAAATACACCACGAAAATGGGAAACAACGGCAGCCAGTTCCAGGACAGGAAGTTCAGGCCCTTGGCGGCCATGGTGCCCTGCCCCTGGCCGGTGACGATCTCGCCCATGTTCATCGAGCCCGAGACCATCAGCACCACCACCAGCGCAAAGCCCATGGCGATTTCATAACTCACCATTTGGGCGGACGCGCGCAGTGCTCCGAGAAAGGCGTACTTGGAGTTGGAGGCCCAGCCGGCGATGATCACGCCATACACCTCAAGTGAGGTGATGGCCATCAAAAACAGCAGGCCGGCATTGACGTCGGCCACCACCAGTTCGGGCCCTATGGGCACCACCGCCCATGCCGCCAGAGCCGGCATGATGGTCATGACTGGCCCGAGGAAGAACAAGCCCTTGTGCGCCGCGGTGGGGCGGATGATCTCCTTGAAGATCAACTTCACAGCATCGGCAATGGGCGTGAGCAGGCCCCAGGGGCCGACGCGGTTGGGTCCCGGTCGCACCTGGGAAAAGGCAATGGCCTTGCGCTCCCAGAGCGTGAGGTAGGCCACGCAACCCAGCAAGGGCAGGATCAGGGCGACGATCTTCATCAGGCTCCAGGCCACGGCCCACAGCGTGGGCCCGAGCAAGCCGGTACCGAATTGGTTGAGCTGCTCGATCATGCCTTGGCCTTTTCAACAGCGATGGGCCCGAACATGGCACCTAAGCCCGCCGTCAAGGGGTGGCCCGCGGCAATGCGCAGGCTGTTGGCGGCCTGATGCGTTTCCAGCCGGGCGTGCAGCACGGTGCTGGCAGCACCTTGGCTGACACGCACCAGGTCACCCGGGCTCAGTCCGAGCTCGGCCCAGGTGGCGGAGGACACACCCACCTGGGGCGCGCGGGCGTCGGCGCTGAGCTGCAACGATGAGGCCTGGCGCACCAGGGCATCGGTGGCGTAAATCGGTACATCGGCAATGCGCTCAAGGCCCGCCGTGGCGGGCATCACCTTGATCGCCGCGGCGCTTTGGTTGTTCAGTCTTGCGGCCAGCGTGGACAGCTCGCCAAGTGCTTCGGCCTTGACTTCATCGGCGGTCTCCTGCTCGAAACCGGACAGCCCCAGCAAATTGCCCAGCACACGCAAGACCTTCCACGCCGGACGGGCCTCACCCAGTGGCTTGACCACGCCATGGAAGCTTTGCACGCGGCCCTCGGCATTGACGAAGGTGCCGGCCGTTTCGGTGAAGGGCGCAATCGGCAGCAACACATCGGCGCATGCCGTCGCGGTGTCTTTGAAGGAGGTCAAGGCCACCACCAAGCCGGCACCCGCCATGGCCGCGCCGGCCGCGGCGGCGTTGGCCGCATCCAGCGCGGGTTCGACATCCAACAGCAGCAGGGCCTTCATGGGCTGGCTGAGCATCTGCTCGGCGGCCAGGCCACCTGGGTCAGGCAGGGCGTTGACCAATTGCGCACCGACGCTGTTGGCGGCTTCGGTGAGGTAGCCGACGCTCGCCCCGGTGTGCTGCGCCATCCAGTTGGCCAGCGCCAAAAGGGTGCGCGCCTGCGGATGCTGTGCCGCGGCATTGCCAAGCAAGATGGCCTTGCGCTCACCCGAGAGCAGTGCTTGGGCCGCCGCCTGCGCCAGCTCACAGGCCACACCCTGAGCCGGCGCATCAACGCCCTTGGCCTGGGCAATGTAGGCCGCGATGTCTGCCATGGCCTGAGCCCAGCCACTGGGCGCTGCCGTCAAACGGCCGGCCAAGGGCATGGCCCAGTCGTCGTGTGCGGCATGAATGCTGAAGACCTGCCCGCCTTTGCGCACCGATTGGCGCAAGCGCAAGGCAAACAGCGGATGGTCTTTGCGCAAAAAAGAACCCACCACCAGCGCCGCATCCAGCGAGGACAGCGATGCGATGGAGCTGCCTAACCAGCGCGCCGTGCCGACAGCGCCGACGTTGCTGAAGTCAGCATGCCGGGTGCGGAAATCAATGCTGCCGCTGCCCAAGCCGCGCACGAGTTTGGCCAACAGGTGCAACTCTTCGACCGTTCGGTGGGCCGAGCCCAGAGCGCCGATGCCGGCCACACCATGCTCGGCGATCACGCGTTTCAAGCCATCGGCCACATAGGACAGCGCCGTGTTCCAGTCCACCGCCTGCCACTGGCCACCCTGTTTGATCATGGGCGTGGTCAGTCGCGACGGGCTGTTCAAGGCCTCGTAGCTGAAGCGGTCACGGTCGGCGATCCAGCATTCATTGACGGCCTCGTTTTCCAGAGGCAGCACGCGCATGACCTGGTTGCCCTTGACCTGGACGACCAGGTTGGCACCTGTGGAGTCGTGTGGACTGACACTCTTGCGGCGCGACAGCTCCCAGGAGCGGGCGGCATAACGAAAGGGCTTGCTGGTGAGCGCGCCCACCGGGCAGACATCGATCATGTTGCCCGACAGCTCGCTGTCGATGGTGCCGCCGGCGACGGTGGTGATCTCGCTGTGTTCGCCGCGGTGAATCATGCCGAGCTCCATGTCGCCGGCCAATTCCTGGCCAAAGCGCACGCAGCGGGTGCAATGGATGCAGCGGCTCATCTCCTGCATCGAAATGAGCGGCCCAACATTCTTCTGGAACACCACGCGCTTTTCTTCGGCATAGCGCGAGGCACTGCCACCGTAGCCCACCGCGATGTCCTGCAACTGGCACTCGCCGCCCTGATCGCAAATCGGGCAATCCAGAGGGTGGTTGATGAGCAAAAACTCCATCACCGACTTCTGTGCCTTGATGGCCTTGTCGCTCCTGGTGCGCACGATCATGCCCTGCGTCACCGGCGTCGCACAGGCCGGCATGGGCTTGGGCGCCTTCTCGATATCGACCAGGCACATGCGGCAATTGGCCGCAATCGACAGCTTCTTGTGATAACAGAAATGCGGAATGGTCAGGCCCGCGGCGTCGGCCGCATGCATGACCATGCTGCCTTCGGCCACCGAGACCTTGTTGCCGTCGAGTTCGATTTCAATCATGGTGTTAGACGTATTGCGCGACCATGCAGGTGCGGTGTTCGACGTGATACGCAAACTCGTCGCGGAAGTGCTTGATCATGCCGCGCACGGGCATGGCCGCGGCATCGCCCAACGCGCAAATGGTGCGGCCCATGATGCTCTCGGCCACTGAATCGAGCAGGGCCAGATCGTCGGCGCGGCCCTGGCCATGCTCGATGCGGTTGACCAGGCGCCACAGCCAACCGGTGCCCTCACGGCAGGGCGTGCACTGGCCACAGGATTCGTGGGTGTAGAAGTAGGACAGGCGCAGCAGGCTCTTGACCATGCAGCGTGTCTCATCCATGACGATCACGGCGCCCGAGCCCAGCATCGAGCCGGCCTTGGCGATGGCGTCGTAGTCCATGGTCAAGTCCATCATGGTGCCGCCGGGCAGCACCGGGGCAGACGAGCCGCCCGGAATCACCGCCTTCAGCTTGCGCCCACCACGCACACCACCGGCCAGCTCCAGGATCGTGGCAAACGGCGTGCCCATCGGGATCTCGTAATTGCCGGGCCGCTCGACATCGCCCACCATCGAGAAAATCTTGGTGCCGCCGTTGTTGGGCTTGCCACAGTCCAGGTAGGCCGGGCCACCGTGGTTGATGATCCACGGCACAGCCGCGAAGGTCTCGGTGTTGTTGATGGTGGTGGGCTTGCCATACAAGCCATAGCTGGCCGGGAACGGCGGCTTGAAACGCGGCTGGCCCTTCTTGCCTTCGAGTGATTCGAGCAGGGCCGTTTCTTCGCCACAGATGTAGGCGCCAAAACCATGAAAGGCGTGCAGCTGAAAGCTGTGGCGGCTGCCCAGAATGCGCTCGCCCAAATAGCCGGCGGCGCGGGCTTCCTCGAGGGCCTCTTCAAAGCGTTCGTAGATCTCGAAAATCTCGCCGTGGATGTAGTTGTAGCCCACGCTGATGCCCATCGCATAGGCGGCAACAATCATGCCTTCGATGACGATGTGCGGGTTGAAGGCCAGGATGTCGCGGTCCTTGCAGGTGCCGGGTTCGCCTTCGTCGGAATTGCACACAAGGTACTTCTGTACCGGCAGGGCGCGCGGCATGAAGCTCCACTTCAGGCCCGACGGAAAGCCCGCGCCGCCGCGGCCACGCAGGCCCGAGGCCTTGACCTCAGCCACCACCTGGTCGGCCGTCATGCCCGGTGCGCCCTCGGCATTGGCGGTGAGGATCTTGCGCAGGGCCTGGTAGCCGCCCCGCGCTTCATAGTCCTTTAGCCGCCAGTTCTTGCCATCCAGGCCGGCGTAGATCTGCGCGCCGATGTGACGGCCGTGAAAGCAGGTCTCCAGGCCGCTGGCCTGGAACTTGGAAAGGTCAAGCAGGGGCTGGCTCATGAGGTTCACCGCGCTTGTGCCTTCAAGGTGTCGACCAGGTCGTCGAGCCGCTGGTGGCTCATGAAGCTGAGCATTTGCCTATCGTTCACCAGCACCACGGGCGCATCGGCGCAAGCGCCCAGGCATTCACTTTGCTGCACGGTGAACAGGCCATCGGCGGTGGTGCCGCCCATCTCGATGCCCAGACGGCTGCACAGGTGTTGCAGCGCTGCTTCGCCATCACGCAGCTGACACGGCAGATTGGTGCAGACGTTCAACTTGAACTTGCCCAGCGGCCGCTGGTTGTACATGTTGTAGAAGGTGGTGACCTCATGCACCGCAATCGGGGGCATGCCCAAGAAGGCCGCGACTTCGCCTTCGGATTGCGCTGAGACATAGCCGTGTGCTTGCTGCACGATGGCCAGGCAGGCCATCACTGCCGATTGCTTTTGATCGTTAGGGTACTTGGCGACTTCGCGTGCCATGCGCTGGCGCATGGTGTCGGTGATCGCCGCCGCGCTGTTGGCCGAGGCGCTGGTGTCAACAGGGGAAGCGTTGCTCATCGATCGATCTCGCCAAAGACGATGTCCATGGTGCCGATGATGGCCACGGCATCGGCAATCATGTGGCCGCGGGCCATCTCATCGAGCGCCGCCAGGTGGGCAAAACCGGGGGCGCGGATCTTCAGCCGATAGGGCTTGTTGGCGCCATCGCTGACCAGGTAAATGCCAAATTCGCCCTTAGGGTGCTCGACCGCTGCATAGGCCTCGCCTTCGGGCACATGGAAGCCTTCGGTGAAGAGCTTGAAGTGGTGAATCAGCTCCTCCATGTTGGACTTCATGTCGACGCGCGAGGGCGGCGCCACCTTGTGGTTGGCGGTGATCACGGGGCCATCGTTGGCGCGCAACCAGGCCGAGCACTGCTGGATGATGCGGTTGGCCTGGCGCATCTCCTCCACACGCACCAGGTAGCGGTCGTAGGTATCACCATTCACACCCAGCGGGATGTCGAAATCCATCTTGGCGTAGACATCGTAGGGCTGGTTCTTGCGCAGATCCCAGGCAATGCCCGAACCGCGCAACATCGGGCCCGTGAAGCCCAGGTTGAGCGCGCGCTCTGGGGTGACGACGCCAATGCCCACGGTGCGCTGCTTCCAGATGCGGTTGTCGGTGAGCAAGGTTTCGTACTCATCCACCAAGCCCGGAAAGCGGCGCGTGAAATCGTCGATGAAGTCCAGCAGCGTGCCCGAGCGGTTTTCATTGAGCGCATTGATCGCCCGCTGGTTCTTGATGCGGCTGAGCTTGTACTGCGGCATGCTGTCGGGCAGGTCGCGGTAGACGCCGCCCGGGCGGAAGTAGGCGGCGTGCATGCGCGCCCCCGACACCGCCTCATACATGTCGAACAGGTCTTCGCGCTCGCGGAAGCAGTAGATGAAGATGTTCATCGCGCCGCAATCCAGACCGTGCGCGCCCATCCACATCAGGTGATTGAGCAGCCGGGTGATCTCGGAAAACATCACGCGGATGTACTGCGCGCGCTCGGGCACTTCGATGCCCATGAGCTTTTCAATCGCCAGGCAATAGGCGTGCTCGTTGCACATCATCGAGACGTAGTCCAGCCTGTCCATGTAGGGCAGGGACTGGATGTAGGTCTTGCTCTCGGCCAGCTTTTCGGTGGCGCGGTGCAGCAAGCCGATGTGCGGATCGGCGCGCTGAATCACCTCGCCATCGAGCTCAAGCACCAGGCGCAGCACACCGTGTGCGGCCGGGTGTTGCGGGCCGAAATTGAGCGTGTAGTTTTTGATCTCTGCCATGGCGACGCTTAATGCAAGCCGCCGTAGCGGTCTTCGCGAATGATGCGTGGCGTGATCTCCCGCGGCTCAATCGTCACGGGTTGGTAGATGACACGCTTTTGCTCGGCGTCGTAACGCATCTCGACATGGCCCGACACGGGGAAGTCCTTGCGCATCGGGTGACCAATGAAGCCGTAATCGGTGAGGATGCGACGCAGGTCCTCATGGCCTTCGAAAATGACGCCGATCATGTCGAAGGCTTCGCGCTCAAACCAGTTGGCCG
The DNA here is from genome assembly GCA_043720415.1 of Ideonella sp. GTDB lineage: Bacteria > Pseudomonadota > Gammaproteobacteria > Burkholderiales > Burkholderiaceae_C > Pseudaquabacterium. The sequence goes on along the minus strand of JAYSSS010000017.1, from coordinate 6,219 downwards.
CTGACCAGACTTCGGTGAGCGAATCGACCACCGGCATGCCGTCATCGGGCGCGAACACCTTGAGCCGCAGGCGCCAATTCAGGCTGACCGAAAGCAAGTGCGAGACGATGGCATAACGCGCACCGTCCCAAGCCTGGTCCTTGTAGCTGCTGTAGTCGATGCCGCACAGATCGATGAGTTGCTCGAACTTCAAGCTGGGGTCGTCACGCAAGCACGCGGCCACATCCAGATAGTCATGGGCGGCCACGGTGATGGTGATCTCGCCGCGCTCACGCTTGAAGTGGCCGATGCGCGGGCCCAATGCCGCTTGCAAGGCCGATTGCAGCAGGTCAAGTCTTACCGTCATGCGCGCGCAATCGTGTTCTCGCGACGAATCTTCGCCTGCAACTGCAAGATGCCGTAGAGCAGCGCTTCAGCCGTCGGCGGGCAGCCCGGCACATAGACATCGACGGGCACGATGCGGTCGCAGCCCCGCACCACGGAGTAGCTGTAGTGGTAGTAGCCGCCGCCGTTGGCGCATGACCCCATGGACAGCACCCAACGCGGCTCGGCCATCTGGTCGTAGACCTTGCGCAGGGCCGGGCCCATCTTGTTGCACAGCGTGCCGGCCACGATCATCAGATCACTCTGCCGCGGACTGGGACGAAACAACATGCCAAAGCGGTCGATGTCATAACGCGCAGCGCCAGCGTGCATCATCTCCACCGCACAACAAGCCAGGCCAAAGGTCATGGGCCACAAAGAGCCGGTCTTGGACCAATTGATGAGCTTGTCAACCGAGGTGGTGACGAAGCCTTCCTTCAGAACGCCTTCGATGCCCATGAGGCCTCCTGTCGGGCCGCCTCAAAGGTGGTCTGGGCCACCTTGCGGAGCAGTGAACGGATGTGAGCGCGGGGGTTCATCCTCATTCCCAATCAAGGGCCCCCTTCTTCCACTCGTAAACGAAGCCGACGACCAAGATGGCCAGGAAAAGCATCATGGCCCAGAAGCCCGGAGCGCCGATCTCCTTGAGCGCCACCGCCCACGGAAAGAGGAAGGCAATCTCGAGGTCGAACAAGATGAACAGGATGGCCACGAGGTAGTAGCGCACATCGAACTTCATGCGCGCGTCTTCGAAGGCCTCGAAGCCGCACTCGTAGGGGCTGTTTTTTTCAGCATCGGGGCGCTGCGGCCCCAGCAGATAACCCAAGACCTGCGGCGCCACACCGACCGCCACACCCACGAGAATGAACAAGAGAACAGGTAGGTACTGCTGCAGGTCCATGGTCGATTTTTATGTGGCGTGCGTTCGGTTCATCAGACCATTTGATCTTGGCTTGCGATGCCCTGTTGGTGCCGTCGGCGAGACTCGAACTCGCACAGCTTTCGCCACTACCCCCTCAAGATAGCGTGTCTACCAATTTCACCACGACGGCTCGCGTTCCGGGCTGCCCCGGCGGTGTTCAGATGGCATGAGGAATGGCTCACTGAACAGCCGCAAATTCTAATCTGAAATACAGCGCGCTCCGGCCAGAAACGACCAAAGCATTGCGCTTGAATGGCTCACTTTGTGGGGATCGCGCCGGGTGCGGCGGAGGCCGCCGGCGCCACTGGCAAGGCCGGCGCGGACGCCTGCGCGGCTGGCGCTGCGACAGGGATCGCGCCCACTGCAGAGGCCGCTGCACTTGCCGGCGCGGCAGCACGATCCAGCACGGTGCCGCCACTGCTGAGGGCACGCATCGAGGCGCTGTTGCCCATGAAGGCCAAGGCCAAGGTGCTCGCAAAGAACACGGCGGCACACACGGCGGTGAAACGCGACAGGAAGTTGGCACTGCCGGTGGCGCCGAACAGGCTGCCAGAGGCACCACTGCCGAACGACGCGCCCATGTCGGCGCCTTTGCCGTGCTGCACCAACACCAGGCCGATCATGGCGATGGCCGTGATCATCTGCAGGGCCAGCACCAGGTTCATCCAGATATGCATTTCGTTCTGCTTTCAATAACTTCAATAAGGCTCAGCCTGCTGCACGACAAACCGCGACGAAATCAGCAGCCTTCAAGCTCGCGCCACCGATCAAGCCGCCATCGATGTCGGCTTGACCGAACAGTAAGGCGGCGTTGTCGGCCTTGACGCTGCCGCCGTAGAGGATCTTCATCGCATCGGCCTGTGGCGTGGCGGCGCGCAGTTGGGCGCGAAGCACGGCATGGACGGACTGCGCTTGTTCAGGTGTGGCCGTGCGGCCAGTGCCTATGGCCCACACAGGCTCATAGGCCACGACCATCTCGCCGGTGCAATGGGCCAAGGTGTGGATCACGGCCGAGAGCTGGCGCTTGACCACGGTCTCGGTCTGGCCCGCGTCACGCTGTGCCAGGGTCTCGCCGACACAGACGATGGGGGTCACGCCACGGGCCAGCGCCGCCTTGGCTTTGTCGGCCACGAGTTGATCGCTTTCGTTGTGGAACTGCCGGCGCTCGGAATGGCCGACGATGGCGTAGCGGCAGCCAAATTCAACCAGCATGCCCACCGAAACTTCGCCGGTGTAGGCGCCATCGGCGTGCGCCGAGCAATCCTGTGCGCCCCAACGAATCTGGCTTCGCGCCAGTGCCACGGCCGTCTCGGAAAGATAGGGATAGGGCACGCACACCGCGACATCGCAGCCATAAGGGCCAGCGTCGACGATGCCGGCCAGCAGCGCAGCGTTGGCGGTGTGGCTGCCATTCATCTTCCAGTTGCCTGCCACAAGCTTGCGTCGCATGGTCAAGTCCCTTTTTCGCCTGTAATGCGTCCGTGCGATCAGAGCCTTAGGCTCAGAGCGTCCAGTCCAGCATGATCTTGCCGACGTGCTGGCTGGACTCCATCAGCGCGTGGGCCTGGGCCGCTTGCGCCGCGGGCAACACGGTGTGAATCACCGGCTTGATCTGGCCGCTGGCCAAGAGCGGCCAAACACGGGACCGCAGTGCCGCGGCAATCACCGTCTTGAAGGCAATCGGCCGCGGGCGCAGCGTCGAACCCGTGATCAACAAGCGCCGACGCAGCACCTCACCGGCATTGATCTCGCACTTCACGCCGCCCTGCACCGCAATGATCACCAAACGGCCGTCCTCGGCCAGGCACTGCAGCTCGCGCGCCACGTAGTCGCCGGCCACCATGTCGAGAATCACGTCGGCGCCACGGCCGTCGGTTGCGGCCTTGACCTCAGCGACGAAATCCTGGCTGCGGTAGTTGATACCGACATCAGCCCCCAGCGCAAGGCATGCGGCTACTTTGTCATCGCTCCCAGCCGTGACGATGACCTTGGCTCCAAAGGCCTTGCCCAGCTGAATGGCGGTGACACCAATGCCACTGGAGCCGCCCTGCACCAGCAGCGTTTCGCCAGGCTGCAGACGACCACGGTCAAAGACGTTGGACCAGACCGTGAAGAAGGTCTCGGGCAGGCTGGCGGCTTCAATGTCCGACAGATTGGCCGGCACTGGCAAGCACTGGCCCATGGGCGCGGCGCAGACCTCGGCATAGCCGCCGCCCGCCACCAGGGCGCAGACGCGGTCGCCCAGCTTGAAGCCCGCGGCGGCCAACTCAGCGGCATCGCCGCCGATCACCGTGCCCGCGATCTCCAGGCCCGGCAGATCGGAAGCCCCGGGGGGCGGCGCGTAGGCCCCCTTGCGCTGCAAGACATCAGGCCGATTCACCCCAGACGCGGTGACGCGCACCAGCAACTCGCCCGCAGCTGCCTGGGCATCGGCGCGGGTGGTTTCAACCAGACCTTCGGGTGGGCCAAAGGCGGTGATGGCAATGGCTCGCATGGCGTGTCTCGCTGGGCGTGTGTTTTAGGCGTTACTGCGCGCTGGGCGCGCTCGCTGGCGCAGCGGCATGCTCGCCGGCCGGTGCAGGAGCCGGCGCCGCATTGGCTGGCGCTGCACTGTCACTGTGGCCTTCGGCACCAGCGCCTTCGCGCGGCGCGTCAGAACGCTCAGGCCGGTCGCTGCGCTCACGGCGCGGGCCGCGGTCGCGGTCGCCCCGGTCGCTGCGCGGGCCGCGGTCACCGCGGTCGCCGTACTCGCGCCGCGGCGGGCGCTCACGCTCTTCTTCCATGCCCTCGGGCCGCTCGAGCAGGGCCTTCATCGACAGCTTGATGCGGCCTTTCTCGTCGGTCTCCAGCACCTTGACCTTGACGATCTGGCCTTCCTTCAGGAAGTCGGTGACGGCCTCGACGCGCTGGTGCGCGATCTGGCTGATGTGCAGCAGGCCGTCCTTGCCCGGCAGGATGTTGACCAGGGCGCCGAAGTCCAGGATCTTGGTGATCGCGCCTTCGTAGACCTTGCCGATTTCGGCCTCGGCGGTGATCTCGGTGATGCGGCGCTTGGCGAACTCGGCCTTGTCAGCGTCGGTCGAGGCAATCGTGATCGTGCCGTCTTCGCCGATGTCGATGGTGCAGCCCGTCTCTTCGGTCAAGCCACGAATGACAGCGCCGCCCTTCCCGATCACGTCCCGAATTTTCTCGGGGTTGATCTTCATGGTGTACAGGCGCGGTGCGAACTGCGACACCTCGGCCTTGGCCTCGCCCACCGACTCTTGCATGCGGCCCAGGATGTGCATGCGCGCTTCCTTGGCCTGGGCCAGGGCGACTTGCATGATTTCCTTGGTGATGCCCTGGATCTTGATGTCCATCTGCAGCGCGGTGATGCCAGCGGTGGTGCCGGCGACCTTGAAGTCCATGTCACCCAGATGATCTTCATCGCCCAGGATGTCGGTGAGCACGGCAAAGCGGTTGCTGTCCTTGATCAAACCCATGGCGATGCCGGCCACATGGGCTTTCATCGGGACGCCGGCGTCCATCATTGCCAGGCAGGCGCCGCAGACCGAGGCCATCGACGACGAGCCGTTGGACTCGGTGATCTCGCTGACCACACGGATGGTGTAGGGGAAGTCTTCCTTGCTCGGCAGCGCTGCAATCAGTGCGCGCTTGGCCAGGCGGCCGTGGCCAATTTCGCGGCGCTTGGGGCTGCCCACGCGGCCAGTTTCGCCGGTGGCGAAGGGAGGCATGTTGTAGTGCAGCATGAAGCGGTCTTCGTATTCGCCGGCCAGCGCATCGATACGCTGCGCGTCGCGCTCAGTACCGAGCGTGGTAACGACCAATGCCTGCGTTTCACCGCGGGTGAAGAGCGCTGAGCCGTGTGTACGGGGCAGCAGGCCGTTTCGGATTTCGATTGGGCGCACGGTGCGGGTGTCGCGGCCGTCGATGCGCGGCTCACCCGCGAGGATCTGGCTGCGCACGATTTTGGCTTCAATTTCAAACAGCAGGCCTTCAATGGCCACGCTGTCAAACGGCTCGCCACTGGCTTTGAGCGCGCTCATCACGTCGGCATACGCAGTGCGGCAGGCTTGCGTACGGGCCTGTTTGTTGCGGATCTGGTAAGCGGCCGCGAGTTTGTCGCCTGCGAGGCTTTGCACTTTGGCGATAAGGGGCTCGTTCTTCGCTGGAGCTTTCCAGTCCCAAACCGGTTTGCCGGCGTCGCGCACCAGCTCGTGGATCGCGTTGATGGCGATGTTGCCCTGCTCGTGGCCAAACACCACCGCGCCGAGCATGATTTCTTCGGAGAGTTGTTGCGCTTCGGATTCGACCATCAACACAGCCGCCTCAGTGCCGGCGACGACCAGGTCCAGCGTCGACTCTTTGCGCGCGGTTTGGCCGGGGTTCAGCACATAAGCGCCATTGACGTAACCGACGCGGGCTGCGCCCACAGGGCCATTGAACGGCAGGCCGCTCACGCTCAGGGCGGCGCTCACGGCGATCAAGGCAGCGATGTCGGCGTCAACTTCAGGGTTCAACGATACGGTGTGCACGACCACATGCACTTCGTTGAAGAAACCTTCGGGGAACAGCGGGCGGATCGGGCGGTCGATCAGGCGGCTGGTGAGCGTCTCGAACTCGCTCGGGCGGCCTTCACGCTTGAAAAAGCTGCCGGGAATCTTGCCTGCGGCGTAGGTCTTCTCAAGATAATCAACGGTCAGCGGGAAAAAGTCTTGCCCTGCTTTGCCTTCGGTCTTGCCGACGACGGTTGCCAGCACCACGGTGCCGTCCATGTCCAGCAGCACGGCGCCGGTGGACTGGCGGGCGATTTCGCCGGTTTCCATGGTGACCTTGTGCTGGCCCCATTGGAAGGTTTTGCTAACTTTGTTGAACATCGTCATATGGTTCTCCATCTAGATGGTGAGGTAAGCCACCCCACTAAGGGCTCGGAT
>JAYSSS010000016.1:0-14696 GCA_043720415.1 Ideonella sp. | reverse complement strand
GACTGGCCATCGGGTGCGCTCCTTGACAATGAGCGCCCAGCTTACGCAGCCAATGGCTCATAGGATGAGCCAGGCTGAGGCAAGTTTCTAATCAGGATGATTGATGTCACCCGACACCCGAACCGCCATCAACGCGTCGTAGTAGCTGGCACGGTTGCGCTCGAAGTAATCCGACAGATACAGCGCAGGCTTGTTCAGCACACCTGTACTCACCAGATAGAGCGTTATCAGCAGCCGGCCAATACGGCCATTGCCATCGCAGAACGGGTGGATCGTCTCGAACTGATAGTGGCTGATCGCGATTCGGACCAGGTGCGGCCAGCAGCGCCTGGGCCTTGACGGTGTCGGGCAGCGCTGCGTCGAAGTTGGTCTGACCGTTCAGGTACTGCTGGTAGCTCTGGTTGTCGATCTGGTGTTGCAGCACTTTGCTCGTCCAGCCAAAGCGGGCCGTCGCGCGCAGGTAAAACTCGCGCTCCAGGTCGTCCTTGCAACGGGCCATCACCAGCAGGTTTTTGGACCAGCTGACTTCTCCAATCAGCGATTGGAGATTTGGCTTGTCCCGATATTCGTTGTAGCGCTGACGCATGAGCCAGAGGTTCTGCGCCGAAAACCCGTTGCGGCCCGGGAACTCGGACTGCAGATCCCGAGCCAAGGCCTCGACAACGCCTTGGCCCCAACCCAGCTCGGCCTGGCGCCGGCCTATGCCCTCGCCCAGCCACCAGTACAGGGCCAGCAATTCACAGTTGGCCGCCCGCAAGGCTTGGTATTGACGCTGGCGGATCTGCGCTTTGACATCTCGCAGGAAGTCCCCATAGCCCGCAGGCGCAGGCAATTGCGCAAGCGGCGCTTGCACTGATTGCTTCTCAAAAGCCATACCCCAATCCCCCCAGCTTGACGCGGATGACGGCATCCAGCTCCGCCCCCTTGGCCATCTGCTCACCCAAGCGCTCGGTCAGCGCCTGCATCTTCAACTCAAACCCTTCATCGTCATCGGCCACCGCCTCCGCGCCCACATAGCGCCTCGGCGTCAGCACATGCCCATGCTCGGCGATCTCGGCCAAGCCAACGCTGCGGCAATAACCCGCCACATCAGCGTACTCACCCGCATCGGCCTCACCCCGCCAGGCGGCCACGGTGAGCGCAATGCAGGCGATGACTTCATCCGTCAACTCGCACTGCACGCGGCTGATCATCACCGCCAGCTTGCGCGCATCGATGAACAACACCTCGCCGCGCCGCGTGTATTTGCCTTTGGCCAGAAACCACAGGCAAGCCGGAATCTGCGTGTTGAAGAACAGCTGCCCCGGCAGCGCGATCATCACCTCCACCACATCGGCATCGACCATCGCCGCGCGGATCTGGCCTTCGTTGTTCTGGCTGCTGCTCATGCTGCCGTTGGCTAACACGATGCCGGCGCGTCCATCGGGTTTGAGGTGGTGCAGCATGTGCTGCAACCAGGCGCAGTTGGCATTGCCGTGGGGCGGATCGCCATGCACCCAGCGCGCATCGCCCATCAGGCTGGCGTGCCACCAGTCGCTGACGTTGAAGGGCGGGTGTTGAAGGGCGGGTTGGCCAGGATGAAATCGGCGCGCAGATCAGGGAACTGATCGCGGGTGAAGGTGTCGGCGGGCTCGCGCCCCAGATTGAAATCAATGCCGCGGATGGCCAGGTTCATCGCCGCCAGGCGCCAGGTGGTTGGGGTTGGCCTCCTGGCCGAAGATGGCCACATCGCCCTTTTTGCCCCCGTGCGAGAGGATGAATTCCTCACTCTGCACAAACATGCCGCCCGAGCCGCAACACGGGTCGTAAACCTTGCCGTGGTGCGGCGCCAGCACCGCCACCAGCGTCTTGACGATGCTGCGCGGCGTGTAGAACTGGCCCCCGCGCTTGCCCTCGGCGCTGGCGAACATGCCCAGGAAATACTCATACACCTGCCCCAACACATCGCGCGCCTGCGCCGCCGTGGCGCCAAAGCCGATGGTGGACACCAGGTCAACAAGCTCGCCCAACTTGCCATCGGGCAACTGCGCCCGCGCAAAGCGCTTGTCGAGAATGCCCTTGAGCCTGGGGTTCTCGGTCTCGATCAAGGCCAGCGCATCGTCAATGCGCTTGCCGATATCGGGCTGCTTGGCGGCGGCGCGCAGCGCCTCCCAGCGCGCGGCTTCGGGTACCCAGAAAACATTGGCCTCGCGGTAGTAATCGCGGTCTTCCAGCTCGCCGGCCACCAGTGTGGCCGTGGCCTCGACCAGAAAGTAATCGTCAGCCGGGTCAGCGAAGCGCAAAGCCATTTCAGCGCGCTGCGATGGTCACTCGGGAAGCCGCCGACGCTACCGAGCGCGCAACTCGCTGGGTCGACTCAAGCGATCAGTTGCAAAGCAACCGGCGGCCCTGTCATTGTTGGCCATGCAATGTGCCCAGCAAAGATGCCATAGGCGCGCCCCGCTCAGAAGGTGTTCGCGCCAGCACCTCGGTGGTGACAGCGCGTCAGGCCGGGCTGCCGTGTTCTGCGCAAATAAAGGGGGAGCCGGCGGCCGCTTTTGCCGGTGGCGGAGGAGTGAGCCCGGACACAAACAGTCCAGTGGACTGTTTGTGCCTGGCGACCGCCCGAGGCCTTGGCCTCGGGCATGGAGCAGAACACGGCAGCCCGGCCTGACGCGCCCGCACAGTCTGATCATCCGCGCCGCCCGCTCATTCCCGAAATCCCACAGCCCGTCGCGCACCACCGCAAGAAGCGCCCCACCTGTGCCAGCATCCGCCGCTTTGCTGCCCGCACATTCCAAGGAGCCCACCCATGCTGACCATCACCGGCCTGTCGCACACCTACCCCAATGGCACGCAGGCGCTGGCCGATGTGAACCTGCAGATCGCAGCCGGCATGTTCGGCCTGCTCGGCCCCAATGGCGCGGGCAAATCGACGCTGATGCGCTGCATCGCCACGCTGCAAACCGCCAGCAGCGGATCGATACGGTTCGGTGAACTTGATGTCACTGCCCAACCCGAAGCCCTGCGCGCACAACTCGGCTATCTGCCCCAGGACTTTGGTGTTTATCCACGCGTCTCCGCCATCGACTTGCTGGACCACCTGGCCGTGCTCAAGGGCATCACCCAACGCGGCGAACGCAAAGACATGGTGGAGCGCCTGTTGCAGCAGGTGAACCTGTGGAGCGAGCGCAAAAAGGCAGTGGCCGGCTACTCGGGCGGCATGCGTCAGCGCTTTGGCATTGCACAGGCGCTGATCGGCAACCCCCAGCTCATCATCGTGGACGAGCCCACCGCCGGGCTCGACCCTGAGGAGCGCCAGCGCTTCAACAACCTGTTGGTGGAGATTGGCGAGAGCGTGGTGGTCATTTTGTCCACCCACATCGTCGATGACGTCACCGATCTGTGCCAACGCATGGCCATCCTGGCCGGCGGGCGCATCGTCGCCCAGGGCCAGCCGCGCGAGCTGATCGCACAACTGCAGGGCCGCGTGTGGTCGCGCAGCGTGGCCAAGGATGAGCTGGCTGACTGCAAGGCGCGCTGGAACGTCATCGCCACGCGCCTGCGTGAGGGCCGACCGGTGATCCATGTGTGTGCCGATGGGCTGCCGGGCGAGGGCTTCAGCCCCGTACAGGCCACGCTCGAAGATGTGTACTTCGCCACGCTCACGGCACAGCGCCTGCAAGCCCAGGCCACGCTGGCGGCTACACCCGTCGCCCCGCACACAGCGGCCTCGGCCTGACCACAACGAGGCCACCATGTTCAAGCACATTGCCTGGTTCGAGCTGCGTTACCAACTGCGCAGCCCGGTGTTCTGGATCGCCGCGATCCTGTTCTTCTTGCTGGCCTTTGGCGCCACCACCACCGAAGAGATCCAGATCGGCGCCCGCGGCAACGTGCATGTCAACTCGCCCTACGCCATCCTGCAAACCCTGGGCATCCTTAGCGTGTTCGGTATCTTTGTTATTACCGCCTTCGTCGCCAATGCCGTGATCCGCGATGACGAGACCGGCTTCGCACCCATCCTGCGCGCCACGCAGGTTGGCAAGCCGGCCTATGTGCTGGGCCGATTTGTTGGCTCCACCGTCGTCGCCTACCTCGTGATGTGCGCGTGCGCCTCGGGCATGTGGATGGGCTCGTGGATGCCCTGGATAGACCCGGCCAAGATTGGCCCGCAGGTGGCCATGCACTACCTGTGGGCGCTGGGCTTGATGGTGCTGCCCACGGTGCTGGTCATGTCCGCCGGCTTCTTTGCCCTGGCCACCGCCACCCGCAGTTTGATGTGGACCTACATCGGCGCCGTGGCCGCGCTGGTGCTCTTCACCGTCACGCGCTTGCTGCTGCGCGAGCCCGGCCTGGACACGGCCAACGCCTTGATCGATCCCTTTGGCGTCACCGCCTTGCAGCAGGCCACCAAGTACTGGACCGCCGCCGAGCGCAACACCCGCCTGCCCGATCTGGCGGGCCTGCTGCTGGCCAACCGGGTGATCTGGTTCGGCATCACCGGGCTGTTGCTGGCGCTGGCCTATCGCGCATTCAGAATGGACGGCACCTCGGTGTGGAATAGGCGCAAGAAGCCCGTGAGCGGCGCGCCGCTTGCGCATGCAAGGCCAGCCGCAGCCGCCCCCATTCACGCGCAAGCGCTACTTCCCGCTGCCGCGGGGCATCAAGGCAAGGGCCAAGACACGCCACGCTCTTACAACCCCGCCACCCCCTGGACGCAGTTCCTCACCATCGCCCGCTTCGACGCGGCCGGCGTCTTCCGCAGCCCCGCCTTCTTTGTGCTGATGGCCATCGGCGTGCTCAATGCCTTTGGCTCACTCTGGTATGCCAGCAACCTGTACGGCACCCAGGTCTTCCCGGTGACGCGGGTGATGGTGCAGGCACTCGAAGGGGCCTTCACCATCATTCCGCTGATCATCGCCATCTTCTACGCCGGCGAGCTGGTCTGGCGTGATCGGCAACAGCGCATGCACGACATCGTCGATGCCACGGCGGCGCCCGATTGGGCGCATCTGCTGCCAAAAATAGCCGCCATTGTGGGCGTGCTGATCTGCTGCAACCTGGTGGGCGTGCTCACCGCCATGGGCGTGCAGTTGATCCGTGGCTACAGCGAGTTTGAGCTGCTGCGCTACCTGCTGTGGTTTCTGTTGCCCACCACTCTGGGCGCCACGCTGATGGCGGTGCTGGCCATCTTTGTGCAGACCTTGGTGCCGCACAAGATGATCGGCTGGGCGGTGATGCTGGTGTACGTGGTGGCCAGCATCGCCCTGGGCATGATCGGCTTTGAGCACAACCTCTACAACTACGGGGGCGCGCCTTCCGTGCCGCGCTCGGACATGAACGGGGAGGGCCATTTCTGGATCGCCCGCGCCTGGTTCACCGCCTATTGGTGCGCCTTTGCGCTGATGCTGGTGGTGCTGGCCCAGGCGCTGCGCCGGCGCGGCACAAACGCCGCCTTGCGCGAACGCCTGCGCCGGCTGCCGCAGCGCCTGCGCGGAGCGCCAGGCGTGGTCTTCAGCGTCGCCCTGGTCACATGGTTAGGCCTGGGCGGCTGGATCTTCTACAACACCAATGTACTGAACGACTATGTGACGCGCCCGGAAAGCGAGGCCAGGCTCGCCGACTACGAGAAGACCCTGCTGCCCTACGCCAACACGCCGCAGCCGCGCATCGGCGCGGTGGTGCTGGATGTGCAATTGCACCCGCAGCAGCGCCGCGCCCTCACCACTGGCAGCTTTGTCATCGAGAACCGCGAGCCGCAGCCGCTGAGCCACATCCACCTGCGCTGGGCGCGGCCACTGAAGGTGCAGCGCCTGGACGTGCCCGGCGCCGTGCTGGAGAAGGAATACAAGCAACACGATTACCGCATCTACCGCTTCGAGCCCGCCCTGCAGCCTGGCGAGAAGCGCACGATCGCCTTCAGCACCGAGCTGCACACGCCAGGCTTTCGCAACGACGCCGGCCCCACCAGCCTGGTCGCCAATGGCAGCTTCTTGAACAGCTTCCAGATCGCGCCGGTGATCGGCATGGACAGGTCGCAGTTGCTCCAGGACCGCGCCAAGCGGCGCAAACACGGCCTGCCGCCCGAGCTGCGTATGCCCAAGCTGGCAGACGACTCGGCGCGCTCGCGCAGCTACCTGCGCGGTGATTCCGACTGGGTCGATGCGCGCATCACGCTGTCCACCGATGACGACCAGGTGCCCGTGGCCCCGGGGATGACGGTCAGCGACACCACCGCGAATGGCCGGCGCACCCTGGTGACGCAGACCGAGGCCCCGATCCAGCACTTTTTCTCGATGCAGTCCGCGCGCTATGCCGTAAAAAAACAGCAGCACAAGGACGTGTCCTTGGCGGTTTATCACCAACCCGGCCACGAACACAATGTGCAGCGCATGTTGGATGCCATGGCCGCCTCCATCGATCTGTTCTCGGCCGCGTTTTCGCCCTACCAGTTCAAGCAGGCGCGCATCCTCGAGTTCCCGGCTTATGCCGATTTCGCCCAGGCCTTTGCCGGCACCATCCCTTACTCCGAGGGCATAGGCTTCATCATGAAACACGGTGATGAAGAGAAGATCGACATGGTCACCTACATCACCGCGCATGAGATCGCGCACCAATGGTGGGCGCACCAGATCATCGGCGCGGACATGCAGGGCTCGACCCTGCTGTCTGAGTCTTTTGCGCAATATTCGGCCCTGCTGGTGATGGAAAAGATGGTTGGCAAAGAGCAGGTGCGGCGCTTCCTGAAATACGAGCTCGATCGCTACCTGCGCGCGCGCGGGGCTGAGCTGATCGAAGAGCTGCCGCTGGCGCGCGTGGAGAACCAGGGCTACATCCACTACCAGAAGGGCACGCTGGCGATGTTCTGGCTGCGCGAGGTGGTGGGCGAGGCCGTCGTCAACCGCGCGCTGCAGCGCCTGCTGCAGCAGTTCGCCTTCAAGCCCGCGCCCTACCCAGCGTCGAAGGACTTCCTGCGCCTGCTGCGCGAAGAAGCCGGCCCTGCGCACGAGGCACTGATCGTCGATCTGTTCGAGCGCATCACCCTGCTCGATCTGAAAACCACCGCGGCGCAAAGCAAGCGCCGCGCCGATGGCCAATGGGAGCTGACGCTGGAGATCGAAGCCCGCAAGCTGTACGCCGATGGCAAGGGCGCCGAGACCGAGGCGCCGCTGGACGAGGCCATGGACATCGGCGTCTTCAGCGCCGAGCCGGGCAAGAAGGGCTTCAAGGCGGAATCGGTGCTGTTCTTTGAGCGCCGGCCCATCAAAAGCGGCAAGCAAACCTTGACCTTGATCGTGCCGCGCGAGCCCACCCACGCCGGCATCGACCCCTACAACAAGCGCATTGATCGCAACAGCGATGACAACCTGAGGGCGGTGGTGGCCAGGTGAGGCCGTGTCCGCCCTGCTGTGCGCGGGCTCGGCTCGGTGTGATGAGGTGAAGGCATGATCGCGGCTGACACCACCGCACAGATCAAAGGCCATCCATCATGGGCACTCGCCGCCGTTTCATCCTGGGCACCCTGGGCACCCTGGGCACCCTGGGCGCCACCGGCGCCTTGGTGATCGGCTGGGGCTTCATGCCACCGCGCCAGCGCCTTCTCACCGCTCAGCCGCTGCCGCTGGGCCCAGGCCAGCAGGCGCTCAACGGCTGGTTGAAGATCGGCGCCGACGACAGCGTCACCGTGATGCTGGCCAAGAGCGAGATGGGCCAGGGCGTCTCCACCTCGCTGGCCATGCTCTTGGCCGAAGAGCTGGACGCCGATTGGGCCGCGCTGCGCGTCGAGGCCTCGCCCATCGACAAGATCTACAACAACCTGGCCGCCGTGACTGATAGCCTGCCCTTTCATCCGGACAACGACGGTGCCTTCAAGCGCGGCGCGGCCTGGATGACGGCCAAGACCATGCGCGAGATCGGCATCATGATGACGGGTGGGTCATCGAGCATCAAAGACCTGTGGCTGCCGATGCGTGAAGCCGGCGCCTCGGCGCGGGCCATGCTGGTGGCGGCCGCCGCCAAGGGCTGGGGTGTGCCGGCCGCAGAGGTGAGTGTGCAGAACGGCGTGCTCGGCCATGCCGCCAGTGGCAAATCAGCGCGCTTTGGTGAGCTGGCCGCTGCCGCCGCGCAGCAGGCGCTGCCGGGCAGCGTGGCGCTGAAAGTGGCCAAGGATTTCAAGTTGATTGGCCGTGCGACACAACGGTTAGACACCCCTGCCAAGAGCGACGGCAGCGCGGTCTTCGGCATCGATGTGCGGCCACCAGGCCTGCTGCACGCCAGCGTGGTGATGTGCCCCACCCTGGGTGGCAGCGTGGCCTCGGTGCAAGACAGCGCGGCGCGCGCCCTGCCCGGTGTGAAGCAGGTCGTCACCTTCAGCGGCCAGCGCGGCGGCACGGGCGGCGTGGCGGTGATCGCCGACAGCCATTGGCGCGCCAGGCAGGCGGTGAAGGCCCTGAAGGTGGAGTGGCATCACGGCTCTGCCGCGCAGCTCAGCAGCGCCGGCATCACTGAGCAACTGCGCCAGGCGCTGGGTGGCGAGGGCAACGACAGCGGCGTACTGGAGGCCGGCATCGGTTACCACAGCCAGGGCGATGTGCGCTCGGCCATGGCCACTGCGGCCAAGACCTTGAAGGCCGAATACCAGGCGCCGCTTCTGGCCCACGCCACGATGGAGACCATGAATTGCACGGTGCTGGTCCATGCGCCGGGCCGGGCAGGCTCGGCCGGCGCCACGGGTGATGCGGCCGCACTCAAGAGCTCGGCCGCGCCGGGGTCCACACCTGGCACCACGCCCGGCGCCACCGTCTGGGCGCCCACCCAGGTGCCCGACCTGGCACGCGCCACCGTGGCGGCTGCGCTGGGCCTGCCCGTTGAATCTATAACACTGAATGTGACCCTGCTCGGCGGCGGCTTCGGCCGTCGATTGGAGACCGATTTCATCGCCCAGGCCGCCACCGTCGCCCAAGCCGTGCCCGGCACACCGGTGCAAACGCTGTGGTCGCGTGAGGACGACATGACGCACGATCTCTATCGCCCACCCTGCGTGGCGCGCTACCAGGCCGGCTTTGATGCCCAGGGCGCGCTCGTGGCCTGGGCGGCGGTCTCAGCCTCGCCCTCCATCGTCCACCAGGTCTTGCAGCGCCAGTTTGGTGTGCCCGGCGCCGGGCCCGACAGGACCACCGCCGATGGCGCCTTCGACAACCCCTATGAATGGCCCCACGCCCGCGTCGGCCACGTCATCACGCCCTTGCCCATCGCAGTGGGCTTCTGGCGCTCGGTCGGGCACTCGCACCAGGCGTTTTTCAAAGAGAGTTTCATGGACGAGGCCGCGGCTTTCGTCAAACAAGACCCGCTGGCCTTTCGTGCGGCGCTGCTGAAGAACCACCCGCGGCATCTGAAAGTGCTGCAGCGCGCCGCCGAGCTGGCCGGCTGGGGCACGCCCCTGGCCGCCGCGGCCGATGGCGCCGGCAAAGCCCGCGGCATCGCCCTGCACCACAGCTTTGGCAGCATCGTGGCCCAGGTGGCCGAGGTCTCGCTCGACCCAAAGGACAGCAAAGCCATCCGCGTGCACCGCGTCGTGGCCGTCATCGATTGCGGCACCGCCGTTCACCCCGAGGGCATACGCCAGCAGATGGAAGGCGCCATCGTCTACGGCCTCACCGCCGCCTTGTACGGACAGATCACGCTTGAGATGGGCCAGGTGCAGCAGAGCAATTTTCATGATCAACCGGCGCTGCGCCTGCATGAGTGCCCGGTGATCGAAACCGAGATCATCGCCAGCAGCGCCCACCCCGAAGGCGTGGGCGAACCCGGCACGCCACCGATTGCGCCGGCGGTGGCCAATGCGCTGTTCGCATTGACGGGGCAGCGGCTGCGCAGCTTGCCGCTGCGGCTGGGCTGAGCGGCACGCCGGGAAGTGAAACGGCGGCCATCTGGCCGCCGTCGCATCCCAAGGCCGTCAATCTTCGATCAGACCGGCTTGCGCCTGCGCGAGGCCAGCATGCCCAGCCCGGCCAGGGCCACCAGGGCCAGGCTCACAGGCTCGGAGACCGTGCCGTTGCCGTCCAGGTCGATGGCAGCGATGTAGGTGTGCCAGATGGCGCGCGGTGTGGTCGTGAAGCCGGGGATGACGGCCCAATCGCCTGCGTACTCACCAATGGCATAGAAGGTGTGATGATCATTCGGGTCGATGGTCACCGCGCTGTAATCGCCCCAGCGCTCACGGCAGGCCGCCGCAGTCGTTTGCGTGCAGTGGTAGTCGCTGACGGTACTGACCTTCAACAGCATTTCCGCGCCGGCCAGGGTCAAATTGCCGCCCCCGTCCACATCGAAAGCCTGGGCCATGAAACTGATGTTGCCATCGTCCAGGCCGTCGGCATTGCCATCGCCCTTGGCAAAGCCGGAACGGTTGTAGCCGATCACCGCCTCGCCAAACTCATTGATGGCAATCGAGCCTTGGTAGTAATCAAAACCCGCCGACTGGATCTTGCCGCTGGACACCAGGGCGCCGGTGGTGGAGTCAACCACGGTCCAGCGAATGGCGGCAAAGTCACCGAGATCAGAGCGGACCGTGGCCAGCGCAAACACGTGGCCGTTGTACTGCACCGCATTGGCCGAGATGCGCGGGCTCAAGGTATCCACGGTACGCGTGCCATCAGGCTGGCGACCCCGGCCGGCGACGTTGTAGCCCGTGCCGGCGATCAGGTTTGACGCGGTTTGCGTCGCCCCCGGCGCGTTGACGCCATTGAGCTTGTAAAACACCTGGGCATTGAAGTCGCGGCTGTCGGCGATCACCGCCGTGGTGTTGCTGGCATTGCCCTGCCAGTTCAGGGCCGCCTGGATGGCAAAGCCCCGGTCCGTGCCCGCCAGAGGGGTGTTGAAGGTCGTCATGCCGGCCGTGCTGGCGATGGCACCAAACAGGCTGGTCTTGGGAATCGACAACAGGCTGGTGCCGGTGAAGCCCGGCGTGAAATTGTTGGTGCCGATGTACACGCCCTTGTCGTCCATGGCCAGCGTCGGGTAGTCGGCCGTGCCGCTGGGCAAGACCGTGACCTGGGTCGATCCCCACAGCCCCGAGGCATCGGCGGTCTTGGACACGGCGATGTTGATCTTGTTGTTGGTGTCACCAAAACCAATCACCACCCAGCGGTTGGTGTAATGGTCAAACAGCACGCGTTGATCGCCCCCACCGGCAAAGTTACCGGACCCCGGCGGACTGTTCGGGATCGGGTCGGGCAGACCGACCGCCGACCAGAAGGTGTTCATGCTCACCCGCGACGTCACGGCGCCGTTGGATTTGTCGTAGATCGTGACGCTGCCGTTGCTGGTCTCAAGAAACTGCGTCGTGCCGACGGCACCCATGGTGTCGGGCGGGCGAAAACACTCGCCCAAAGCGCAGTTGTTCAACTGCGACGTGCCCTCAAAACCGACTACGGTAACGGCCTGTGCGGCGCCGGCGCCAAGCGCCAGTGCAGCGGCCAGGGCGAGGGCAGAAATAGGACGAGCAGACTTCACTTTTATGGGCTCCAGTGGGTTCACACATCGGTCGCGATGGCCGGCCGCAGTGCATGACTGGAGGCTAACGAATAAACATTGGCGCGTCGCCCTGCATACGCGGGACGGGTATACCCGTCCCACTGCCGTTGCGACCCGGCACGGCAACCCACGTGTCAGCGCCACGGGCAGTGGCGTCGAGGGCACTTCGGCGGCTGGCACTCGCATAGCATGGGCCATGATCAAGAAACTTCTCATCGCCAACCGCGGCGAAATCGCCGTGCGCATCGTGCGTGCGGCACAAGACCTGGGCATCACAGCAGTGGCGGTCTTCGCTGCAGATGACCAAGGCGCTTTGCACGCCGAGCTGGCCGACGAGCGCGTCGCCTTGGCCGCCAGCGGGCCTGCGGCCTACCTCGATGCGGCCGCGCTCATCGCCCATGCCCAGCGCCTGGGCTGTGACGCCATTCACCCCGGCTACGGCTTCTTGAGTGAGCGCGCCGATTTCGCCCAGGGCTGCGCCGACGCCGGCCTGGTGTTCATCGGCCCAACACCCGAACAGCTGAGCCTGTTTGGCGACAAGGCCATGGCCAGAGCGCATGCCGCGGCGCATGGCGTGCCGATGCTGCCCGGCACCGCGGCCACCGATCTGGCCGGCGTGCAGGCCTTCTTTTCGGCGCAGCGGCAGGCCGGGCGTGATGCCGGGCGTGATGCCGGGATTGCCGACGACTCGCAGAGCGGCATCATGCTCAAGGCTGTGGCCGGCGGCGGCGGCCGCGGCATGCGTGCCGTCACCGATGCCGCGCAACTGCCCGAGCTGTTTGCGCGCTGCTCGGCCGAGGCGGCTGCCGCCTTTGGCGTGGGCGGTGTCTATGCCGAGCGGCTGATCCGCCACGCGCGCCACATCGAGATCCAGGTGATCGGCGATGGCCGGCAGGTGATGTCCCTGGGCGAGCGCGAGTGCACGCTGCAGCGGCGCTTTCAAAAGCTGGTGGAGGTGGCGCCCAGCCCCAGCTTGAGCCCGGCCCTGCGCGAGCGCTTGACCCAGGCCGCACTGACCCTGGCGCGGGCCTGCGCCTACCGCAGCCTGGGCACCTTTGAGTTCCTGGTGGATGAGGGCTCGGCCGACCTGCCCTTTGTCTTCATCGAGGCCAACCCGCGCCTGCAGGTGGAGCACACCGTCACCGAAGAGGTGACCGGTGTCGATCTGGTGCAGGCGCAGATTCGCCTGGCTGCGGGCGAAGATTTGGCCGCCATCGGCCTGGACCCACAGCGCCCACCGCTGGCGCGCGGCTTTGCCGTGCAGTGGCGCGTGCTGGCCGAGACCACCGATGCCCAGGGTCTGGCCAAGCCCGCATCGGGCAGCTTGACGCGCTGCGACTTTGCCCAGGGCGGCGGCGTGCGCGTGGACAGCCACGCGCGCGCTGGCCTGGCGCCCTCACCGCACTACGACACGCTGCTGGCCAAACTGATCGTCAGCCAGCGCACTGGCAGCTATGCCGATGTGCTGCGGCGCTCACGCCGCGCGCTGGCCGAAACCAGGCTCGCCGGGGTGAACACCAACCTGCCGCTGCTGCGTGCCCTGGCCGCCCACCCCGCCGTGCAGGCCAATGCGCTGCACACGCGCTGGCTGGAAGAGCAATGGCCGGCCTTGCACGCCAGCTTGGGTGACTTTGCCGATGCCCGCGCCGCTGCGCCCGCGCCCGTGGTCGCCTCGCCCAGCGCAGCCGCCACTGCCCCCGCCCTCCCCGCCGGCTGCCTGCCCCTGCACGCCCCCATGGCCGGCCGCGTGGTGCAGTTTGCCGTCGGCATGAATGGCCTGTTAGGCACAGGCGCCGAGGCCCTGGTGCTGGAAGCCATGAAGATGCAACACGGCATTGCCACCCCCCAGGCCGCCCGCGTGCACAGCCTGTGCGTGGCGGTGGGCGATTTCGTCAGCGAAGGCCAGCTCTTGATGCTGCTGCTGCCCAGCAATGAACACAGCCAAAGCGCAGCGGCAGCCGCCGAGCGCGACCCCGACCACATCCGCCCCGATCTGCGGGCGCTGTTGCAGCGCCAGGCGCTGACGCTGGACGCCGCCCGCCCCGAAGCCATGGCCAAGCGCCACGCCCAGGGTGGCCGCAGTGCGCGCGAGAACATTCGCGCTTTGTGCGATGCCGGCTCCTTCATCGAATACGGCGCGCTGGCCGTGGCCGCGCAAACCCGCCGGCGCAGCCTGGATGACCTGCAGCGCAACACGCCCGCAGATGGCATGGTCACCGGCATCGGCACGGTCAACGCCAGCGACTTCGGCCCCGAGCGCTCGCGCTGCGCCGTGCTGGCCTACGACTACACCGTGCTCGCCGGCACCCAGGGCTGGCGCAACCACCACAAGAAGGACCGCCTGCTCAGCGTGGCGCATCAGCTCAAGCTGCCCACCGTGCTGTATGCCGAGGGCGGTGGCGGCCGGCCCGGCGATGTCGACATCCCCAAGGTGGCTGGGCTGGACAACCACACCTTCAGCCAGTTCGCGGCGCTCTCCGGCCAGGTGCCGGTGGTCGGTGTGGTGCACGGCCGCTGCTTCGCCGGCAACGCCGCGCTGCTGGGCTGCGCCGATGTGATCATCGCCACGCGCGCCAGCAACATCGGCATGGGTGGGCCGGCCATGATCGAAGGCGGCGGCCTGGGGGTTTTCAGGCCCGATGAGATTGGCCCGGCGGCCGAACTGCATGCCAATGGCGTGATCGATGTGCTGGTGGCCGATGAAGTGGCTGCCACGCAAACGGCACGGCAATACCTAGCCTACTTTCAAGGTCGCACCGCCCGGCACAGCGCCGCCGACCCGCGCCGCCTGCGCCACCTGGTGCCCGAGAACCGCCTGCGCGCCTACGACATGCGTGCCGTGCTCAATGCCCTGGCCGATGAGGGCTCGGTGCTTGAGCTGCGCGCCGGTTGGGGCGCCGGCATGATCACGGCGTTAGGGCGAATCGAAGGCCGACCGCTGGGCATCTTCGCCAACAACCCACACCACCTGGGCGGCGCCATCGACCCCGACGCCGCTGACAAGGCCGCGCGCTTCATGCAACTGTGCGACGCGCACGGCTTGCCGCTCGTCAGCCTGTGCGACACGCCCGGCTTCATGGTCGGCCCCGAAGTCGAACGCCAGGCCCAGGTGCGCCACGCCTGCCGCATGTTCGTCGGCGCCGCGCGCCTGCGCGTACCGAGCTTCACGGTGGTGATTCGCA
>JAYSSS010000015.1:0-14831 GCA_043720415.1 Ideonella sp. | reverse complement strand
CTGGAGCTGGCCGAGCAGCTCGACAGGTCGGCCGCCACGCTGTCGCTCAAGGAACGCTTCATCTATGCGCAAGCGCCGGTCGACACGCGCACCGAATCTCAGGTACAGGAGTTCCTGGGCTGGACCCATGCCCACGCGGTCGGCGGCAAGGCCGGTTCGCCGTGGTTCCTGCAAGAGGTGGACGAGCACAGCCGCCTGGACCGCATGGAGCAGGCGCTGCGCGCATGCACCCTGTGGTTGTGGCTGGACCTGCGCTTCCCCGGCGCCTACGGCGAGGTCGCCGAGGTGCTGGATTTGCGCAGCCGGCTCAACGACGGCATCGAACGCCAGCTCAAGGGCCAGCGGCCACTGTGGCAGGCGCGGGGCCGGGCCAAGCGCTGAGGCGCGCACCTTACCCACGCATCATGCCGACAGCGCTCAGAGCTGACGCACCTTGACCGATTTGCCCTTGACCTTGCCGGCGTTGAGCCCGCGCAAGGCCGCCGCAGCAATGCCGCGTTCCACCGCCACATAGGTGGAGAACTCGTTCACACTGATCTTGCCGATGTGCGCCGCGGCCAATCCCAGGTCTTTGGTCAATGCCCCGAGCACATCGCCGGCGCGAATTTTCTCCTTGCGCCCGCCCAGGATCTGCAGCGTCACCATGGGCGGCAACAGCGGCTCGGCGGTGGCCGGCGTGAGCTCGCTCAGTTTGTGCCATAGGCTTTCTGCGCCCTGCATCACCTCGATGCGGCCGACGCGGCCCATCTCGTCCAGGCTGGCCAGGCTGAAGGCCCAGCCGGCCTCATCGGCGCGGCCGGTGCGGCCGATGCGGTGGGTGTGGATCTCGATGTCGGGGGTGATGTCGACATTGATCACGGCTTCGAGTTGGGCGATGTCCAGGCCGCGCGCAGCGACATCGGTGGCCACCAGCACCGAGATGCTGCGGTTGGCAAACTGCACCAGCACCTGGTCGCGGTCGCGCTGATCCAGATCGCCGTGCAGCTCAAGTGCGGCAAAGCCCTGGGCCTGCAGCACCGCCACCAGGTCGCGGCACTGCTGTTTGGTGTTGCAAAAGGCCAGGGTGCTGATCGGCCGGTGGTGGTTCAGCAGCAGGCCCACGGCATGCAGGCGTTCGCTGTCCTTGACCTCATAAAAACGCTGCTTGATCTTGCTGGCGGCGTGGCGCTCGACCAGCTTCACCTCCTTGGCATTGCGCATGAACTTCGCCGCCAGCGCCGTCACCCCCTCGGGATAGGTGGCCGAAAAGAGCAGGGTCTGGCGCTGCTTGGGGCAGGCCTTGACGATGCTGGCGATGTCCTCGGCAAAACCCATGTCGAGCATGCGATCGGCCTCGTCCAGCACCAGGGTGTTCAGGGCGTCAAGCAGCAGGCTGCGGCGCTGCAGGTGATCGAGGATGCGCCCGGGCGTGCCCACCACGATGTGGGCGCCGTGTTCCAGGCTGGCCAGTTGCGGGCGCAGCGTGGCGCCACCGCACAGGGTGAGGGTCTTGATGTTGTCTTCGGCGCGCGCCAGGCGGCGAATCTCTTGCGTCACCTGTTCGGCCAACTCGCGCGTCGGGCACAGCACCAGGGCCTGCACCGCAAAGCGCCGGATGTTCAGGTTGGCCAGCAGTGGCAGGCCAAAGGCGGCGGTCTTGCCGCTGCCCGTTTTGGCCTGGGCGATGAGGTCATGGCCGGCCAGGGCCAGCGGCAGGCTGGCGGCCTGAATGGGCGTCATCCGCTCATAGCCCAATTGCTGCAGGTTGGCCAGCACTTGGGGTGGCAGTGGCAGTTGGCTGAAGGGCAGGGCGCTGGAATCTGTACTGGCGCGTGCGGCTGCGGCGGGGGTCTTGCTCGGCGAGGGGCTCATGTCGGATTGTCGGCGACCACCTCGGTGGCGCGGCGCAGCCGATCCGCCAGCAAAGTTTCCAGGCAGTGTTCACGCACGCCATAAAAGCGCTTGAGCTCGGCAATTTGATCCAGCACCACGGCGGGTGAGCGGGCATGTTGGCGCTTGACCGCCAGGATCATCTTGTTCTTGTTGGTGTGTTCCAGCGCCACAAATTCAAACACCTGGGTGTCGTAGCCCATGGCCTCCAGCAGCAGGGCGCGCAAGCCGTCGGTCAGCATCTCGGCCGCCTGGCCCAGGTGCACGCCGTGCTGCAAGATGGGCCGCAGCGGGTGCGGGGCCAGCAGTTGCGGACGGATCTGCTTGTGGCAGCAGGGCGAGCACATGATGATGTCGGCGCCCCCGCGCACACCCAGGTCAATGGCGTGATCGGTGGCGATGTCGCAGGCGTGCAAGGCGATCACCACGTTCAGGGCCTGGGGCTGCCAGCTGCGCACATCGCCTTGCTGCATGCGAAGGCCCACCAGGCCCAAGCCGTCGATTACACCCTGGCACAGGTGCACCATGTCGGGTCGCAACTCGACACCAATGACCTGCGCTTGCACCTGGCGGCTGTTGCGCAGCCAGTCGTGGATGGCAAAGGTTAGGTAGCCCTTGCCGCTGCCGAAATCCACCACTTGCAGAGACTTCTCGTCGGCCAGGCTTGAGGCCTGCAGCGCGGCGGCAAACACCTCGATGAACTTGTTGATCTGCTTCCATTTGCGTGCCATGGCCGGGATCAACTGGTGCTGCGCCGTGGTCACGCCCAGGCTGTGCAGGAAGGGCCGTTCAAGTGTCAGCATGCGTTGCTTGTCGCGGTTGTGCTGTTCGTCGCGCTGGACCGCATCGTCGCTCGCACGGGCCTGGCGCCGCAGCTGCGTCTGTCCGCGCTGGGTGATGGTCAACGCCACGGACTCGACCGAGCTGTGCAGATGGGCATGTCGAAAGTCACCGCGCACCAGCAGTTCGGCCAGCAATGCGCCAGAGTCGGCCAGGCTCAGATTGCGGGTGAGGTCGCGTGCACGGTGGTGATAGACCCATTGCACGCATGGCTGCTGTCGCAGCAGGATGGGTCTGAGGTCGATGCGCTGCAGGTCGGCGTCCTCGCCGCGGTACTTGGACAGCACGGCGCTGATGAAACTGGCTTGCTGCAGGCTGCTCGCCAGCAGTTCGCAAAAGTCCGCGGTTGCATATGTTACGGGAGGCCGTGAGAACTTGTTCACAATGTGCGCGAATAGCTTGTATTGCCGATTGTCGGGCCTGCAACAAGCTGCGCAGGACCCCCTGGTTTGATTGCGAAACGTGAGCTTTCGTCTGTTAGGGTTGCATTCATGTTGATGATCAATGGATTCATTCTTGCGTTGCAGCTGCTGCTGCTGTTGGCGGCGGTGCCGATTGCTGTGTTGTCGTACCGCACTTCCTTGCGGCGGCAGTCAAAGCAAAACGGCTACATGGCGATGGCCGTGGTGATGAGCTGCGTGGCCTTCCTGGGTGCGCTTTTGACCATCGTGTTGAGCGTTGCCCTGGATGACCACCTTGAAGTAGCAGAGCTGGGAATTCCGGCCTCGACGATCATCTTGTGTGGTCTGGCCATTTATCGATCGACCAAGGCCGACCGCAAGCGTGCGCAATCGTCGCGGTTTCGCAGCTCGACCAACCTGCCACGGACTTGAGTCCCAGTAGCTGGGCGGCGTAACGGCGACTTGCTTGCAAGCTTGCGATAGCGGTTCGGCGCGATTCACGCCACGCTGAGTCACTGACCCATGAATCGCCTGGACCGACTTGATGCCCTCAGGGGCCTGGCCATCGTCTGGATGGCCATCTTTCATTTCGCCTTCGATCTCAACCACTTTGGCCTGCTTGCCGTGCGGCAGAACTTCCAGGTCGACGGGGTCTGGTTGCACCAGCGCACCGCCATCGTCACCATGTTTGTTTTCTGCGCCGGGCTGGGCCAGGCCGCAGCCTGGCAGGCGGGGCTGGGGTGGCGACGTTTTTGGCGGCGTTGGGCCGTTGTCGCGTTGTGCGCGCTGGGTGTCTCCGTGGGCTCCGCGCTGATGTTTCCGCACAGCTGGATCAGCTTTGGCGTGCTGCACGGCCTGGCGGTGATGCTGCTTGTGGCTCGATGTGCGGCGCCCCTGCGCGCCGGGCTGTGGCCATTGGGCGCCCTGTGTTTGTTGGCACCCTTGGCAATTCAACACCCCTGGTTTGATCAAGGCTGGCTGAACTGGACCGGCTTGGTCACACGCAAACCGATCACCGAGGACTACGTCCCGGTCCTGCCCTGGCTGGGTGTGATGTTGTGGGGCCTGGCCGCTGGTCAGTGGCTGTTGGCGCAGCGCGCGCCATGGATTGCAGGCGCGCTGCCACCCGCCATGCAGCCACTGGCCACCCTCGGGCGATGGTCCTTGAGTTTTTACATGCTGCACCAACCGGTGCTGATCGGCGCCATCATGGCTTGGATAGCCTTTCGCGGGCCACGCTGAGGGCAGATTCAAGGCCGTTGCGGCTCACCCCACAACTGCTTCAAGCGCGCGTCACGGCCACAGCCGCTGCGGTAGTACTGATAGCGCAGTGGATTTTTCTTGTAGTAGTCCTGGTGGTATTCCTCGGCGGCGTAGAAGGCGCTGGCCAGGACGATCTCGGTGACGATGGTCTCCTTGAACGGTTTGGACTTTTCCAGCGCCTGCTTTGAGCTTGAGGCCGTGCGCAATTGCTCGGCGTCGATGGCAAAGATGGCACTGCGGTAGGGCGAGCCGGCATCGCAAAACTGGCGATCGCGTGTGGTGGGGTCGATGGTTCGCCAAAAGTACTCCACGAGCTGGGCGTAGCTCACCTTACCGGGGTCGAACACCACCTCAACCGCTTCAGCATGCCCGGTGCGCTTGGCGGCCACCTGCTCATACGTGGGCTTGACCACCGAGCCGCCGATGTAGCCCGAGCGTGTGGACAGCACGCCGGGGACCTTGTCAAAGTCAGCCTCCACGCACCAGAAGCAGCCCCCCGCGAAGATGGCCTTGGCGCCGACGGCCGCGCTGCTCGCCACGGGGGCTGATGTTGGCTGCGCCATGGTGGCACTGGCCAGGCCACAGAAGAAAAGGCGCAGCAGCTTGGCGCGCAAGAAGTAGAGCATGTGCAGTCCCCAGTAATGATGCAATGGCTTGGTCGCGGCACAGCGCCAGACCTTGCAAGCGGGCAGGAGACCTCAGCCTGCATGGTTGTCCAGGTGGGTGCGCAGGCGATGCAGCTACCATCCCCGCATGAGTTCTGCTTCCATTTTGTTTGGCTTTCATGCCGTCGCGGTGAGGCTGAAGACCGCATCTGATTCCGTGATCGAAGTGCATGTGGACGCCAGCCGCCGCGACGCGCGCATGCGTCAGCTCATCGAACGCGCCGAGCAGGCACAGGCCAAGTTGATCGAGAGCGACGATGCGCGCCTGACGCGCCTGGCCGGCGGCAGCCGTCACCAAGGTGTCGTGGCACGCGTGCAGGTGCTCAAACCAAGGCACTCGCTCGATGAGGTGCTCGACGCCGCGACGACGATGCCCTTGGTGTTGGTGCTCGATGGCGTGACCGATCCGCACAACCTCGGGGCTTGCCTGCGTGTGGCCGATGGCTCAGGCGTGCATGCGGTGCTGGCACCCAAGGACCACGCCGTCGGCCTGAACGCCACTGTGGCCAAGGTGGCCAGTGGCGCGGCCGAGACCGTGCCCTACCTGATGGTCACCAACCTGGCACGCAGTTTGAATGAGCTCAAGGAACGCGACATTCAGATCATTGGCTTGGCCGAGGACGCTGAACTCATGCTTTATGAGCTTGATCTGCGCGGGCCGGTGGCCTTTGTCCTGGGTGCTGAAGGCGCTGGCCTGCGCCAGCTCACACGCAAGACATGCGACCGGCTGGTGCGCATTCCCATGGCGGGGGCAGTGGAAAGCCTGAACGTCTCCGTGGCCTCGGCGGTGTGCCTGTTCGAGGCCTTGCGCCAACGCCAGCCTGTCGCTGCAAGCTGACATCAAAAGGTCCAACATGCCTGTGATCGCTGTCAAACACCCACTGGTGCGACACAAGGTGGGCCTGCTGCGCGAGCACAACATTTCGACGAAGAAGTTTCGCGAGCTCACCGGTGAGATTGCCCGCCTTCTGGCCTACGAGGCGACGGCCGACTTCCCCTTGGAAACGACCGGCATCGAGTGTTGGAGCGGCACCGTCGAGATCGAGCAGATCGCCGGCCGCAAGGTCACCGTCGTGCCCATCTTGCGAGCCGGCCTGGGCATGCTCGAGGGCGTGCTGGATCTGGTGCCCAATGCCAAGGTCAGCGTGGTGGGCCTGTCGCGCGACCACGAGACGCTGCAGCCGGTGCACTACTTCGAGCGCTTTGTTGGCCACCTTTCCGAGCGCACGGCGATCATCATTGATCCGATGTTGGCCACGGCCGGTTCGATGATTGCCACGGTCGACCTGCTCAAGGCGCGAGGCTGTCGCGACATCCGCGCTTTGGTGATGGTGGCCGCCCCCGAAGGCATTGCTGCCTTGAGTCGTGCGCATCCCGATGTGCGCTGCTGGACGGCGGCCATTGACAGCCACTTGAACGAATTGGGCTACATCATTCCCGGTCTGGGCGACGCCGGCGACAAGATCTTCGGCACCAAAGAAGATCATTGAGGCGCCCCCCTGGGGGCACACCTGGCTTCAATGCAAGGGTCTTGGGTCGCCCTGCAGGCCGCCCAGAGAATGGCCCTGGGCGTGGCCTTGCAACAGCTCACCGGCGGCCAGCAGGGACAAAGGATTGGCGAGGTGAAAGCCCTGCCCCAAGTGGCAGCCCATTTCGCGCAATTGCTCCAGCTGATCGGCCGATTCGATGCCCTCGGCCACCACGGTTTTTCGCAACAAGGTGCCCAAGTGGATGATGGCCCGCACCACCGCTGACCCGTCCTCATCGCGTTGCATCTGGGCAATGAAGGAGCGGTCGATCTTCAGCGTGTCTATGGGCAGTTTGGACAAGTGGCCGAGCGACGAGCGCCCGGTGCCGAAGTCGTCGACTGCAAGTCGAACGCCCAATTGGTGCAGTTGCTGCAAAGTGGCCTGGGTGGTGCCAATGTTGCCCATGAGCACGTCCTCGCTGAGCTCAAGCGTCAGGTGCTCGGGGTTCAGACCGGCTTCAACAATCGCCCGGCTGACACGACCGATGAATGCCGCTTGAGCCAAATCGACCGATGAAATGTTCACGCTCATCGTCAAGCCCTGCAACGCCGGGTTGGACCTTTGCCATGAACGCAGTTGTTGGCAGGCGCAATGCATCACGAAGTCACTGAGCTCAGGCATCAAGCCGGACTCATCGGCGATGGACAAAAAGGCGCTGGGCGCCATCACGCCTTGCTCAGGATGGTTCCAGCGCACCAGGGCCTCAAAGCCATTTAGCCGGCCCGTGCTCAGCTCGACCAAGGGCTGGTACACCAGCGACAACTGTTGATCCTCAATGGCACGGCGCAGCTCGCCTTCAAGCCGCAGGCGGCTCGACACCGCGTTGTGCAGGCCGGCATCGAACAAGGCAAAAGCGGCTTTGCCCGAGTCCTTGGCCTTGTACATGGCGGTGTCGGCGTCACGCAGCACAGCCTCACCCGAGTCATAGCCAAAACTGCTGAAGGTGATGCCAATGCTGGCGCTGCTGACCAACTCGACCTCGCCAAGTTTGAAGGGCTGTCGCAATGCCGCCATCAAGCGTTCGGCCAGGACGATGGCATCGCGTGGCGCACCCGAGCGCTCGGCGAGGATGGCGAACTCGTCGCCACCCAGACGCGACAAGACATCGCTGGGGCGCACGTTTTCTTGCAGGCGCCGGGCCAACTGCACCAGCAGCTCGTCGCCAGCACTGTGGCCCAGGCTGTCGTTGACCAGCTTGAAGCGGTCGAAATCGATGAACATCACGGCAAATTCGTAGCTGGCATCGGCCTGGCTGCGGGCCACGGCGCCGGACAAGCACTCCAGGAAGCGACGCCGATTGGGCAAACCGGTCAGGCCGTCGTGAAAGGCCATGCGCTGCAGTTCGGCCTCGGCCAAGCGCCTGGAGGTCACGTCCTGGGCTTGTGCAATCAGGCAAGGCGACACGGCCCCGGGTTCAGTGAAGAAGCTGCAGTGAAAGGCTGCCCAAACGGTGTGGCCCTGGCTGTGGCGGCACCGCAGCTCACGGGCGAAACCTTGGAACTCACTGTTGCCTGCCAAACCCAGTTGCTGGTTGAGCAGGGGCAAGTCGTCCGCAAGCAAGTACTCCTGGAGCTGGTGTCCCAAGAGTTCGGCCTCGCTGTGGCCCAGCAGTGAGGCCAAGGCCGGATTGGCCATCAACAGTCGGCCGTCAAAATCCATCAAGGCCATGCCGATGGAGGCATGCGTGAAGGCTGAGTGGAAGCGACGCTCGCTGGCCTGAAGCTCGCGCATATGGGCCTTCACGGCCTCGGCCTCGCGCACCGCTGTGGCCGCCTCGCGCGCCGCCGATTCGGCATGGCTGGCGTCTGCAGCTTGAGCAGATTCCTGTTGGCGAAAGTAGAAATGCAGGGTCACCAGCAACATCGCCAGCAGCGGCAGCATGACCATCAACAACGCGGCGCCGGCCTGCCGGTAGGCCAAAAACATCAGTGCGGCCATCGCAGCACTGCCGGTGTAGGCCATGCCCACCCAACGAAACACCGACAGCAGGTCGACAAAAATGAAAAACGGTTCCTCGCGCTTGAGCCGCAACACAGCGCCAATGAGGAAGGCCACGACGCAGAAGTAGATCGCTGCGAAGACCATCATCGCGGCCAGAAGGGCCGGTGCATCGGCCCAGCCCGACAAGCCCCAGTGGATGCGCGCTTCGGTCAGCAGCCAGCCACTGCCTTGCATGGCCAGAGCTGCCACACAGGGGCTTAACAGCCGGCTGGTCCAGCGCTTGGAGCTTCGGTAGGAACCCATCGCCGCTTCGCCGGCAGCTGCAACAGCAGCGGCCTGAGGACCATGCACCAAGAGCACCAGAAATATGAAGATCTCGCCCGCCACGAAGGAGTTGTTCGAACCCGGCACACGCATAGGAAACAGGCCCGCCAACATGGCCAACACCATGCCGCCCAGCAACTGCAGCCACACGGTCAACCCGGCGTCGGAGAGCTCAATCACACAGCCCAAAAGTACCGTCGTGCCGGCCGCCACCGTGAGCCACCAAAACGCTGTGGCTTGGCGGTTGTAGTCGGGCATCAAAACAGCATGCAGGCGCCGCCATGCACTGCGCGGCGGTGGACTGGCTTGAGGATGTGTGTTGGATGTCACGGTGGGCGAAAGACGCGCGCCCTGGGCAGAAGCAAAGCCCTTGCGCGTGGTCCGCAGCATAGTGAATTCCATAGGTTTGTGGCTCGGCTTTGAGGCCCAACTTGGGCAATTCGTCCGGAATGGTCACCTTGTGTATTTGGCGACATGACCCAAGGCAGGCACCGGGTCAATTCAGGAGTGAGTCAAAATGCCGCCTGACCTGCCGGTCCAGCCGACAGCGGCTTGTACCGAAGTGGGTCATCGTTGGATCGTCAATACAGGAGCATTCATGCCAATCCGAACCCACCAAATCTTCAGCGGCAAGACTTTCAAGGTGCCCACGCACATTGTTCGACTCGACAGCCGCAACACCCACGGTTGGCAATTGCGTTACGGTCCATCGAAGCTGTTCTCTGACCATTCCACCGATGGCAGCGGTGCTGCGAAATCGCTGAAGTTGGCGAAGGACGAACTGGAACTGCGCCTGAAAAAGCTGCCTGCACCGAATGGCTTGCGCACCGAAACGCGGGGCGACAAGTTGAACGGCATGCCTCTGGGAATCTCCGGCCCCGTAAAGCGCGTGCGAGCGGGTCGCGGCTCGGTGCAGTACTACCTGCAAGTGACCTTCCCTGTTTTTGGGAGCACGCCAGTCAATCGCAGCATCTACATCGCCAGCGAGTCCACCTTGACGAAGGAGAAGTACGCGGCAGCTTTGCAGCGCGCCGTCGCGCTGCGCGAGAGCGGTGTTCGCAAATTCAAGCTCGCCACGACCAAAGGCCAACGCGGGCAAAGTGATGGCGTCAGCCCGCCATCCAAGCCAAAGGCTGCAGCACCGAAAGCTGCCACCAAGGTGGTGGCAAAAGCCAAGGCTGCAAAACCACTGGTTGTCAAAGCCAAGGCCGCGGCGACCCAGGCGCCCCGTGCCAAAGCTGCACCTAAATCTCCGGTCAAGCCGACGGTGGTTCGAAAGGCCCGGGCTGCGAACAAGACTGCGGCAAAGCCCGTGACCAGGGCCAAGGCGACCAAGGCGGCTGCGGCCAAGCCAGTTGTGGCGGCCAAGGCTGGCGGCAAGCCGGTGAGCAAGCCGGCGCGCAAGAGCGCTCGCGCCAAATGAGTCGCCGCGGCGCACATTCACTGGTATTGATCCTCACTGTTGGAGCCACCGCACCATGAGCATGGATGTCGTTGACTACGAGATCAAGGGCGCCGAGATGCAATTCGTCGAGCTTGAGCTCGACCCCGGCGAGGCGGCAGTGGGTGAAGCCGGTAGCATGTTTTTCATGGATGCCGGCATTTCCATGGACACCGTGTTCGGGGACGGCAGCAACAGCGGCGGTGGCGGTTTCTTTGGCAAGCTGCTGGGCGCGGGCAAGCGCCTGGTGACGGGCGAGTCGCTGTTCACCACCGTGTACAGCAACACCACTACGGCCAAGCAGCGCGTGGCCTTTTCGGCACCCTATCCTGGCAAGATTCTGGCCATGGATTTGCACCGGCTGGGGGGCATGCTGATCTGCCAGAAGGATGCGTTCTTATGTGCCGCGCGGGGTGTGGCTTTGGGCATCCACTTCCAGCAAAAAATGTCGGTGGGCTTCTTCGGTGGCGAAGGCTTCATCATGCAAAAGCTCGAAGGCGATGGTCTGGCCTTTGTGCATGCGGGTGGCACGGTGCTCAAGCGAGAGCTCTTGCCCGGCCAGACCTTGATGGTCGACACCGGCTGCGTGGTGGCCTACACGCCGAATGTGAACTTCGAGATTCAGTACGTCGGCAAGATCAAGACCGCGCTGTTTGGTGGCGAAGGCTTGTTCTTCGCCAAGTTGACCGGGCCAGGCACCATCTGGCTGCAAAGCCTGCCGTTCTCACGCCTGGCCAGTCGGGTGTTCGCCGCGGCACCGCAGAACGGCGGCAAGCGCGAAGAAGGATCGATCCTGGGCGGGCTGGCCGGTGGCAGCGTGCTGGGCGGCATCCTCAGTGGCGACGACGATTAGGCGGCGCGTCGCCGCTGTATGGGTCCTTTATGGCGCCGCGGCGCTGGCCTGCGCAGCGCCCAGCGTGCATCTCGAAGAACTCACCTGGACCGAAGTGCGCGATCAGGTGGCCTCGGGCACGACGACGATCCTGATCCCCATCGGCGGCACCGAACAGAACGGCCCGCACATGGTGCTGGGCAAACACAATGTTCGCGTGCGGGCGTTGTCCGCCAAGATTGCCACGGCCCTCGGGCAGACCTTGGTGGCGCCCGTGCTGAGCTATGTTCCAGAAGGGTCCATCTCGCCGCCTTCGGCCCACATGCGCTATGCCGGAACGATCTCCGTCCCCGAGGCCGCGTTTGAGGCCGTGATCGAGGCGGCATCGCGCAGTTTTCGCCAACATGGTTTTCGCGATGTGGTGCTGTTGGGTGATCACGGCGGCTACGCCGCCAGCCTGGCCCGCGTGGCCTCGCGCCTGAACCGTGAATGGGCAGGCGAGCGGTTGCGGCTCGGTGCCGCGCCAGGCACCCAGGTGCATGCGCTGGCCGAGTACTACGCCGCCTCCACCCAGGGCCATGCCAAAGCACTGGCCGAGCGCGGCCACGGCGCCAGTCAAATCGGCAACCATGCCGGCCTGGCCGACACGTCATTGGCGCTGGCCATCGATCCCACCCTGGTGCGCAGCGATCAATTGGCGCGCGCGGCAAATGGTCGGGATGGCGTCGTGGGCGAGCCGGCCAGTGCGACGGCAGCACTGGGCGCTGCCGGTGTGACACAGGTGGTCGAGGCCTCGGTGGCGGCGATTCGGGCGCGATTGCGCAGGCCCTGAGTGCTCTGGTGATGCGCGCGCAGATGGGCCAGAGCCACGGACAGCACAAGCTGATGGCAGACGTGACCCTATAATCCGCGGGTTTACCTGGTCTGGCGCCAATGGGCGCACGGGATCAGGCAGGCAAAGCACGGCGCGGGTTGGTTTCACTCGCTGCCGCAAGTGGCAACCGGAAACCGCAGCGGCCCCAAATACTTGGCGGGCCATTCAGCCGCGGCTTCCAAAATATCAGGAACTCAGCATGACCGTGGCCGCACCCCAACGCGCCGAAATCGTCAAAGGCAATGCACGCAGCGCCAGTGACACCGGCTCCCCCGAAGTGCAGGTGGCGTTGCTCACCGCACGGATCAACGACCTCACCCCCCACTTCAAGACTCACTTGAAGGATCACCATGGCCGCCGTGGTCTGCTCAAGATGGTCAGCCGGCGGCGCAAGCTGCTCGACTACCTCAAGGGCAAAGAAGCCGCGCGCTACACAGCATTGATCCAGAAGCTGGGTCTGCGCAAGTAATCACTACACCTTGAAAGAGCCTGTTGGGCCTATCCGCCGCAGGCTCTTTCACATGGAGCGGCCCCCATTGGTTGCAGCTGTGTCATTCCACCGATGCCAGGATGCTGGCCTCATTGGAATGGCATGCCGCTGATGCCGGCCAAACAGCTCCCGGTTGCCCTGCCGCGCCACCGCAAGCGCGCTGCGTGATTCAACGGAGACACACATGAGTCTGTTCAACAAAGTCACCAAGTCCTTCCAATGGGGCCAACACCAGGTCGTCATGGAAACCGGCGAAATCGCCCGCCAATCCGGCGGTGCGGTGTTGGTCGATATCGAAGGCACCGTGGTGCTGGCCACCGTGGTCGCCAAGAGCGATCCCAAGCCGGGCCAGGATTTCTTCCCGCTGACCGTGGACTACATCGAGAAGACCTATGCCGCGGGTCGGATCCCGGGAAGCTTCTTCAAGCGCGAAGGCCGCCCGAGTGAGCTTGAGACGCTCACTTCGCGCCTTATTGATCGCCCGATCCGGCCGCTGTTCCCTGAAGGCTTCTTCAATGAAGTGCAGGTGGTGATCCATGTGCTGAGCCTGAACCCCGAAGTGCAGGCCGACATCGCCGCATTGATTGGCACCAGCGCCGCCCTGTCCATCAGCGGTATCCCCTTCAACGGCCCGATTGGCGCGGCCCGCGTGGGCTACATCAATGGCCAGTACGTGCTCAACCCTGGCAAGACCGAACTGGCCAACAGCAAGATGGAGCTGGTGGTGGCCGGCACCGAGGCCGCCGTGCTGATGGTCGAATCCGAGGCCGATCAGTTGAGCGAAGAGGTGATGTTGGGCGGCGTGGTCTTTGGCCATGAGCAAGGAAACATCGCCATCAACGCCATTCACGAGTTGGTGCGCGACGCCGGCAAGCCGGCCTGGGATTGGCAAGCGCCTGCGAAGAACGAGCCCTTCATCGCCAAGGTCAATGCGCTGGCCGACGAGCCACTGCGCGCCGCCTACCAAATTCGCAGCAAGCAAGCCCGCACGCAAGCCTGCCGTGCCGTCACCACCAATGTCATGGCCGCCTTGAAGGGCGAGGGCGTTGAGTTTGACAAGGTCGAGGTCGAAGGCCTGCTGTTCGAGATTGAAGCGCGCATCGTGCGCGGCCAGATCCTCGCCGGCGAGCCGCGTATCGATGGCCGCGACACGCGCACCGTGCGCCCCATCGAGATCCGCACAGGCGTGCTGCCGCGCACCCACGGCTCGGCACTGTTCACCCGTGGCGAGACCCAAGCCCTGGTCATCTCCACCCTGGGCACCGACCGCGACGCGCAGCGCATCGACGCCCTGGCCGGTGACTATGAAGACCGCTTCATGCTGCACTACAACATGCCTCCCTTTGCCACTGGCGAAACCGGTCGCGTGGGCACACCCAAGCGCCGCGAAATCGGCCACGGCCGTTTGGCCAAGCGCGCGCTGATCGCCTGCCTGCCGACCAAGGAAGAATTCCCGTACACCATGCGTGTGGTCTCCGAGATCACCGAATCCAACGGCTCTTCGTCGATGGCGTCGGTCTGTGGCGGCTGCCTCTCGCTGATGGACGCTGGCGTGCCAATGAAAGCCCACGTGGCCGGCATCGCCATGGGCCTGATCAAGGAAGACAACCGCTTCGCCGTGTTGACCGACATCCTGGGCGACGAAGACCACCTGGGCGACATGGACTTCAAAGTGGCCGGCACCACCAATGGCATCACCGCGCTGCAGATGGACATCAAGATCCAGGGCATCACCAAAGAGATCATGCAGGTGGCTTTGGCGCAGGCCAAGGAAGCGCGCATGCACATTCTTTCGGCCATGCAGGCGGCGATGGGCGAAGCCAAGACCGACGTGTCGAGCTTCGCGCCGAAGTTGTTCACCATGAAGATCAACCCCGAGAAAATCCGTGACGTGATCGGCAAAGGCGGCGCCGTGATTCGCGCGTTGACCGAAGAGACCGGCTGCCAGATCAACATCGAGGAAGACGGCACCATCACCATCGCGGCGACGGAAGCCGCCAAGGCCGACGAAGCCAAACGCCGCATTTTGCAAATCACCGCGGAAGTGGAAATCGGCAAAGTTTACGAAGGCCCGATCACCAAGATTCTGGACTTCGGCGCGCTGGTCAACCTGTTGCCGGGCAAAGACGGCCTCTTGCACATCAGCCAGATCGCGCACGAGCGCGTCGAGAAAGTCTCGGACTATTTGTCTGAAGGCCAGATCATCAAAGTCAAAGTGATGGAAACGGACGAAAAAGGCCGCATCAAGTTGTCGATGAAGGCTTTGCTGGACCGCCCGCAGAATGATCGCCCGCAAGGTGATCGCCCCCAGGGTGAGCGCCAGCCGGCCATGCAGCAAACCGGAAATTGAGTATTTTTTCGT
>JAYSSS010000014.1:0-49811 GCA_043720415.1 Ideonella sp. | reverse complement strand
GAGCCGCCCGGCAAACTCATCCACATCCATGCCCTTGGCAATCGCCGTCTTCACATATTCTTTGCCATCGGCCAAGGTGAAGGCGAGCTCTAGCGCTTGATTCGCGCCGGCTTCCTGCATGTGATAGCCACTGATCGAAATCGAATTGAATTTCGGCATGTGCTTAGCCGTGTATTCAATGATGTCGCCAATGATGCGCATGCTCGGCTCAGGCGGATAAATATAGGTGTTGCGCACCATGAATTCTTTGAGAATGTCGTTTTGAATGGTGCCAGCCAGTTTTGCTGCAGGCACGCCCTGCTCTTCGCCAGCCACAATGAAGAGTGCGAGCACCGGCAGCACGGCGCCATTCATGGTCATCGAGACCGACACCTTGTCGAGCGGAATCTGGTCGAACAAGACCTTCATGTCCTCGACCGAATCGATGGCCACGCCGGCCTTGCCGACATCGCCCGTGACGCGCGGGTGATCGCTGTCATAGCCCCGGTGCGTGGCCAGATCAAAGGCCACCGACACGCCCTGCCCGCCCGCAGCCAAGGCTTGCCGATAGAAGGCGTTGCTCTCTTCGGCGGTGGAAAAGCCCGCGTACTGCCGGATCGTCCACGGCCGCACCGCATACATCGTGGCCTGCGGGCCACGGATGAAGGGCTCAAAGCCGGGCAGCGTGTTCGCGTGCGGCAGATCGGCGGTGTCGGCCGCCGTGTACAGCGGCTTGACAGCGATGCCCTCGGGCGTGATCCAGTTCAGCGCGGCCAGATCGCCACCGGGGGCGGACTTGGCGGCTGCCTTGGCCCATTGATCGAGTGTGGCGGGTGTGAATTCGGTATCGGCACTCATCGGACAACTCCACAACAGTAGCCGCTTGGCTGGCGCGCGGCAATTGGCCATAATTATGAATTCAAATTCAAACGCCGGGCTGACAGCCGCATACCACCGGCGTCCGCCTGGCACCCTCCCTGCAACCTGGCCGCCATCATCGCCCCTCGAACCCCGCCCCGCGCTGCCCCGGCCCCGCCCGCGCAAGCCAGCCTGTCGCCCCGCGCCCTCTACCAAGACGTGGCCGAGCGCCTGCGCCAGCAAATCTTCAACCGCCAGTTGGAGCCCGGCGCCTGGATCGACGAGATTAAGCTGAGCACCGAGTACGGCATCAGCCGCACCCCCATGCGCGAGGCGCTGAAGGTGCTGGCCGTCGAAGGCCTGGTGACCATGAAGGTGCGGCGCGGCGCCTATGTGACCGAGATGTCGGCCGACGACGTGACCCAGGTCTACCACCTGCTGGGCCTGCTGGAAAGCGATGCTGCTGGTGTGGTGGCTCGCAGCGCCTCAGCCGAGCAACTGGCCGAGCTGCGCGCGCTGCACGACAGGCTTGAGCGACAGGTGAGGCAGCGCGACGTCTTCTTTACCACCAACGAGCAATTTCACTTGGCGCTGCTGCACATCGCCGGCAACCGCTGGACAAAGCAAATCGTCGCCGATCTGCGCAAGGTGATGAAGCTCAATCGCCACCACTCGCTGCAGAAGCGCGGGCGCCTGGCCGATTCACTGGCCGAGCATCGGGCGCTGATGGCGGCGATTGAGGCGCGTGATGCCCAGGGTGCGGAGCGCTTGATGCGGGCGCACTTTGACAGTGGGCTGGAGGCGGCGGCGGGCTAGGAACTCGCAATGTTTGATTCCTTGTCACCGCGAGAGGGTGAAATGTCTGGCTGCCCTGCCCACGCGAGGCCAAGCTCAGCGCAACAGCTCCATCCCCAAGCGCTTGGCGGCCTTGGCGTCCAAGCTCACCACCTTGGCCTTGCGTTGCGCCGCCAAGCTGACGATCAGGCAATCGTGCAGGTCGACACCGCCCTGGTTGTAGCGCTGCGCGGCAGTGCTCACGGCCAGTGCGTCCTGCAGCTCGAATGAGGGCGTGTTCAGCAGATCGGCCAGGATGGCGGCCACGGTGGCGGGCGTGGCGGCGTAGCAGCTCTCCATCACCCACACGCATTCGATCAAGGCCACCAGGCTGATGTAACCGCGGTTGTCGGCACTGAGTGTGTTTTCGATCAGCTTGCTGGCGGCCAAGGATTGGCGCGGGTCGTCTTGCGCCAAGTAGCGCACCAGCACGTTGGCATCCAGTGCGACTGCGACCACAGCCCGCTGCTGCTCAGGGCAGACTCTGGGCGCCGACCTGGCCGCGGCGCTGGGCAATGCTGCGGTTCATGTCATCCACCGACACCGGTGTGGCCGGGCGCGCCAGCCTGCCCTTCAGCCGGCGCACATCGCCGCCCGCGGGCAACAGGTGCACGCTGTGTGCGGCCAGCACGAAACGCAGAACCGAACCCTGTTGCAGGCCCAGGTGCTTGCGCACATCGGCGGGGATGACGACCTGGCCTTTGCTGGAGACCTTGGCGGAGAACTCGTGGGTTTCGGGCATGGCGTTGGTGCGGCACGGGGTGACGATGTAAGCCAGTATGCCTTACCCATTCACTGCGCCGGATCGCGCATCTCCGCCCGCACCGCATCCAGCGCCGTCAGCAGCTCGGCGCTCAAGCTCGTGCCCCAGGCGTCCAGGCATTCCTCCAGTTGCGCCATGCTCGTCACGCCGATCAAGGTGCTGGCCACGCGCCAGTTGGTGTAGCACCAGGCCAGTGCCATGCGCGCGGGCGTCAGGCCGTGTTCGCGCGCCAGGGCGTTGTAGCGGCGCGCGGCCGCAAGTGATGTGGCGCGGCCCCAGCGTTGCGTGCGAAAGCGCTCAAAGCGGGCCACGCGGCCGGGGTTGCTGGGGTCGTCGAAGCCGCGCTCGTCGTATTTGCCGGTGAGCAGGCCAAAGCCCAGGGGGGAGTAGGCCAGCAGCGACACGCCTGTGCGGTGCATGGCTTCGTCGAGCCCGTTGTCCAGGCTGCGCTCGATCAGGCAATAACCGTTTTGTACAGCGGCCACGCGGGGCAGGCCATGCTGATCGGCCAGACGCACAAATTCGCACAGGCCCCAGGGGGTTTCATTCGATAAACCGATGGCCCGCACCTTGCCGGCATCGACCAGCTTGCCCAGGGCTTGCAGTTGCTCGTGGATCGATGTCTGCGGCTTGTCGTACTTGGGGTGGAAGTAGCCACTGCCAAAGATCGGCGTGTTGCGGTTGGGCCAGTGAATCTGATACAGATCAATGACATCGGTGCGCAGCCGGCGCAGGCTGTCCTCACAGGCCTGGGCGATGCCCGCGGGGGTGACATCGGCATCGCCGCCGCGCACCCAGGGCATGCCACGCGAGGGGCCGGCGATCTTAGTCGCTAACACTGTATTGGCGCGCGCCGAGGGGCGCTTGGCAAACCAGTTGCCGAGAATGGTTTCGCTGGCGCCGTAGGTCTCGGCACGCGGCGGCACGGCGTACATCTCGGCGGTGTCGATGAAGTTCACGCCGCGCTCGAAGGCGCGGTCCAGAATGGCATGGGAATCGGCCTCGTTCACCTGCTCGCCAAAGGTCATGGTGCCCAGGCAGATGGGGGTGACGGCAAGTGCGCTTTGGCCGAGGTGCTTGGTGTGCATGGTAGGGCTGTGGCGGTGGTGGGGGTGCCGAGTGTGCCTGAGGCACTGGCGATTCAGTGGCACACCAAGCCCGCGCTGGTCTTCGGCCAGACTGGCTATTTTTTCAGGAGATCATGCTATGTCCGAGGCATCCACCACCTGGCCCTTGCAGGCCGCACGCGATCAGCTCAGCCAATTGGTCAAGGCGGCAGCCGATGGTCCGCAAACCGTCACGGTGCATGGCAGGCCGGCGGCCGTGGTGCTCTCGCCGGCCGCCTATGGCCGCTTGAAAAGGGCGCAGCGTGGCAGCCTGTCGTCGGCACTGTTGCAGCCCGGCCTGTTGCAGCCCGGCCTGTTGGGCGCGGCCGATGAGCCGCTGTTCGAGCGCCCACGTGATCGCGCCAAGCACCGCGACATCGCCCTGTGAGCTGGCTGCTCGACACCTGCGTGCTGAGTGAGTGGGTCCAGCGCGTGCCGCAGGCTGCAGTCATCGCCTGGCTCGGTGCCCAGGATGAAGCACGGCTGTTCATCAGCCAGCGCATGAGAAAACGCCGGGCCGCTCCCAAGTTTTCTCATCCCCCGCGGGGGGCCTGACGCGAAGCGGCAGGTTTGGGGGCGCTCTCACTGGCCGAGCTGGAACGCGGCGTGATCAGGCTGCGCGCTCAAGACCCGGTGCGGGCGCGACGCCTGGCCTTGTGGCTGGGCAAACTGCAGCGGCGCTTTGCCGAGCGCAGCCTGCCGCTGGACGAAACCACACTGCGCATCTGGGCCCAGTGCAGCGCCGAGACCGATCTGGCGGGCCAGCGCATCGCCGCACTCGATGGCCTGCTGATCGCCAGCGCCCAGCAGCACGGTTTGACCATCGTCACTCGCAACGGGCGCGACTTTGCGCGCTATGGGCGGGTGTTCAATCCTTGGGCTGATTGACGATGATCCATCGCTGATCGAGCGACTGCGCGCGGCCGGCGCCTTGGCGCCGATCTGACACGCGCTGTGATCACGCAGCCGCTCGACGCCGCGCCGGCGCCACGCCTGCAGCCTTGTTCAGCAAAGCCAGGCCGCGATCCACCTTGCCAGCACCGCGCGCGGCGCGGAGCTTGAAGCGCGTCTCGGCGTCAAACTCGGCCAGCATGGCGGTGGCCATGTCGTCGATCAAGCGGTTCAGCGTGGTGCCCCGGCTTTGCGCCAGGGCGCGCAGGCGCTGGTGCTTGTCGTCGGGAAGGCGGACGGTGAGTGCGCTCATCAGGCAACCTACGTGCTTCGCACTTCGGTATTCGCCTTTCGGGCGGCCGGGCAGGCTCATGCTTCGATCTCCTTCAGGAATGTTTCAGGGCTCACGCAGCGCATACCCGGGAACTTGAGCTCGGCGCGGCCGAGGTCGCGCAGATTGCGTGTCACAGGCAAGTCTGCATCGCCGGCCACTGTGAGGTCAAGGTCAGCGGCGGGCTTGACGGCAGTGGTCGATCAGCCACTCGCCTCGGGCAAGACCACCAGCTGCCGGCTGTCGTTCATACCGGTGCGGCCTCGGCCAGCACCTGGGCGCGGAACTTGATCGGCAGGTCACCAGGCGTCAACAGATCGACGCTGACACTGAGCAACTCCTCCAGCTCGATCTGCAATTCACCGAGGTCAAACAGCGTTGCCCCGGGTAATGCGTCGACCAACAGATCGAGGTCGCTGCCATCATGATCGGTGCCGTGCAAGAGGGAGCCAAAGACACGGGGGTTGGCAACGTGAAATCGGCCAGCGGCTGCACGCACCGCAGCGCGCTTTGGGTCAAGTGCTGCAGACGGCTTCAAGGCGATCTCCGATGAAATGGATCGGTCGATGATATCGAGTCAAGACGGCGCCGCAGCGGGCTTGAGCAGCTTGCGGTAGCCGGCCTTGATTCACTCCCCGGCATCCCGAGCGACCCCAATTTCGGCTGAGCCGATTGCAGCAAGGCCTGGCCTTTGGCTCGATCCCCCCTGTCGACGGTGCACGGCCTGTCTGGGCCTGCAGGCGCCACTCCCAATCGTGGCCCGGCGTGCGACACGCAACTTGGCGCCGATCCGACACGCTGTCGGCTCATGTAGCTACTCAGCGCGGCGCGAGCGCGGTGCTTGCGGCCTTGTCCAACAACGGCGCGATTCGGCGGCCGGGCGTCCCGCCCGGCCGCAGC
Organism: Ideonella sp.; assembly: GCA_043720415.1. GTDB lineage: Bacteria > Pseudomonadota > Gammaproteobacteria > Burkholderiales > Burkholderiaceae_C > Pseudaquabacterium. The sequence continues at coordinate 44,149 of JAYSSS010000014.1, read as the reverse complement.
GCCGCCCCTCCTGGGCGACGCCCAAGCCCTGTGTTGGCAGCGCCCCGTCCCGGGGCGCGCTGGGCTGGTGCTCAGGACCTCAGGGCCAGGCGAAAGCCCAGGTAGCGGTTGCGGACGGCGCGCGCGTAGGCGTAGCGAAGGGCCGAACGCGCGTGCCTGGCGCGGGAGAACCACGAGCCGCCGCGCACGGCGCGGTGGGCAGCCTGCTCTTGACTCCGTGGCCCTTCCGGGTCCAGCAGCACCTCGCCCGGCGGCAGTGCTTCGTAGGCGCGCTTGCCGTCATCGCTCCACTCCCACACATTGCCATGCATCTCGTACAGGCCCCAGGCGTTGGGTGGCAGCAGTTTCACAGCCAGCGTCCGCTCCCGGTAGCGGCCAACACTGCCGCCGTTGTAGGGGTGGTTGCCGTCGTAGTTCACCTGCCGTGGCGTGATGTTGTCGCCCAGGTTGAACGGCCCAGTGGTGCCGGCACGGCACGCGTATTCCCACTGTGCCTCGGTGGGCAGGGTGGCGCCGGCGAGCTCAGCGCGCAGCGCGACCAGGCGCGCGCAAAATCCGTCGGCGCCTTGAACATCGTCCCAGCTGACGCTTTCGACCGGGCATTGCGGGTCATCGCTGAAGTGGCTGGGGTTGGCGCCCATCACTGCCAGCCACAGCGCCTGAGTGCAGGCGCTGTCGGCCAGCCAATAGCCCTGGCTCAAGCGCACGCGGTGCTGCGGCCCTTCGTCGCTGTAGCGCCCAGGCTCAGCATCGGGTGAACCCATCAAAAACTCGCCCGGCTCGATCCAGCGCATGCGTTGCGTCACGCCTTGCAATTCAAACTCAGCCCACAGGCCAAAGCGGTCATCGCCCCAGGCATCGGCCCAAGCGGGTGGGAATTCGGGCGGCTCGCGCGTTGTCATCACCTAACCCGCCGATCAAGCGGCCTCCCGGGGGGCGTTCGCTGAGCAGCATCCACCACCTCAGCTACCAGCGCCCCGGGTGCCTTGCAGTTCGGCTGGCAGCCCGGGCGGGCCGCCAGCACCGGACACGCATCTGGTCCGTGGCCACCCGCCAGGCATCCACCTGCGGGTGCGCCGCTGAGCTCAGGGCCAGGCGAAAGCCCAGGTTGCGGTTGCGGTCGTCGCGCGCGTTGGCGTTGCGATTGGCCGAACGCGCGTTCCTGGCGTGGTTGATCCACGAGCCGCCGCGCACGGCGCGGTGGGCAGCCTGTTGTGGTGATGCGCATCACGGGGCCGAACTGTAGCTGTTGGCCCAGATGCGGCGGCGGAAATCCAGGCTCTGGCATCGGGCCAGGCTGGCCGCCAACACGTCGTGGGCCTGTTGAAGCTGGGCGGCACTGGCCATGTCGGCTGCGTCGGCACCTATCAACCGGCGCGCGCCCTGCCGATAGCGCATTTGCTTGCGTGAGCTGGGCAACACGATGCCCGGGCGGATGCGAAATCCGCAGAACGCCAAGCCGCACTCGCTGCGCGAAATTCGTGCGTTCTGTTTTAGCGTTAGCTTCAGTTCATCGGCCAGCCACTGGCGGCAGTGCAGCAGGCTGTGGGCGGCAGCCTCGGCGCTGTCGCACCACCAGACGATGTCGTCCATGTAACGCACATGGGCGCGCACCTCGCTGCGGGCCAACAACCAGCGGTCGGCTGCGTCAAGATAGGCATTGGCGAAGTGTTGCGAGGTGAGTGCACCTATGGGCAAACCCTTGGCCAGCCCGGTTGGCAAATCCGTGGCCACGACCCGGCTGGCACTGCCCGCACCATCACCCGCATCAATGATCCGACCCAACAGCGCCAGAAGGCCGGCACCTTTGAAGCGCCGCGCCAGCAGGGCCTTGAGCACGGCGTGATCGATGGCCGCAAAGTAGCCCTGCACATCCACCTGCACGCACCACTCAAAGCGCCGCAAGTTGCGCTGCACGGCCTGCATGGCGGCATGCACGCCCAAGCCAATGCGGCAGGCGAAGGTGCTGGGGACCAACATGCGCTCGAATCGCGGCTCGGCCAGGTTCAAGATGGCGTGGTGCAGTACGCGATCGGCAAAACAGGCGGCGCTGATCTCGCGGCGCTTGGGCTCGAAGATGGTGAAGCGCCGCTGCGTGCCTTGGGGGGCGGTCCCATCCAGGATCGACGTGGTCAGCGTGGCCAGATTGGGCTCCAGCGCCGACAGCCACTGCGCCACCGGAGCCCGAAACTGTTTGCCCCGCGCAGCCTTGTGCACGGCCAGCAGCAGGTTTGGCCGCGCGGCAATCTCTTGCAGCGTGATGGCCACGCGCTTCATGCCGGGCCGGCCAAGGCTTGCAGCACGGCGGCGCCATAACGCTGCAAACGAGCGGCGCCAATGCCATCGATCTGGCCCAGTGCGGCCAGGCTGTCGCAGCGTTGACGGGCGATGGCAGCAAGCTGCTCATTGGTGAAGACGGCAAACAGCGGCACGCCTTCTTGCTCGGCCAGCGCTTTGCGCAGGTTGCGCAGTGCAGCGAAGACGGTGAAATCGGATTCGGTCAAGACCTGCTTGTAGTCCACCTTGCTGGCGGGTATGGCGCTGTGCGCCGCGTCATCGGCACGTGCGGCGTGGCCACTGCGCTTGAGCGCCGCCGGCAAGGGGCCACGGCCTTCAATCACCACGGCGCACAGCGCCCAGAACGACTGCGCGCCGTCGGCCACAAAGTGCTGCTCAATGCGCAGCACACGGTGATCGGCGCAGAAGCGATTGAACTCGGCTTGCGCGAGCGCTGAGTCGAGCGCGGGGACGCTGAAATAGTGCTGGCTCATTGAGTGAGCCTGTGTCTGGGGCAGCGCACCGCGCGACTGGGCCGATGGCTCAAAGGGCAGGCTCGGTGTTGGGCAGTGGGGTATTCGCCTTGCAGGCGGCCGGGCCGGGTCATGGTTTGCCTTTGGGTTTGGGCTTGGGTTTGGTGCTGGATACGTCACCAAGCCCGAGCATGCGCTTGGCGGCATTGATCAGGCCGCCGCGCGCCGGCCCGGCGTCCCGCCGGGCCGGGCCCCGCGCATCCTGCGCGGGGCGAACCCCGACACTGCCTCCGGCGGGCCCCTCCGGGTCCTCTGGGCTCGTGGACCTCAGGGCCAGGCGAAAACCCAGGGAGCGGAGGCGGTCGACGCGCGCGAAGGCGTAGCGAAAGGCCGAACGCGCGTCCCTGGCGTGGAAGAGCCACGAGCCGCCGCGCACGGCGCGGTGGGCAGCCTGCTCTTGACCGACTGGTTCCTCCGGATCCACAAGGCCGTCGTCCCGCGCCGTCTGCGCGTAGTTGCGCAGGTCGTCGCGGCACCACTCCCACACATTGCCGTGCATCTCGTACAAACCCCAGGCGTTGGCGGGCAGCGATTTCACGGGCACGGTGCGGCTGCGGTACAAGCCCTTGGCGCCTTCAGCAAAGGCGTAATTGCCGTCGTAGTTGACTTGCTCCGGCGTCACGTTGTCACCCAGGTTGAAGGCGGTTTGCGTGCCGGCGCGGCAGGCGTATTCCCACTCGGCCTCACTCGGCAGCACGGCCTTGCAGCCGGGCGGCAGCAGCGACTGCAGGCGCTGCAAGAAGCGCTCTATGTCGTCAAAGCTGACTTCTTCAACGGGGCATTGCGCATCGTCGCTGAAGCCGCTCGGGTTCTTGCCCCCCATCACGGCCAGCCACAGCGCCTGGGTGCAGGCGGTATCGGCCAGCCAGAAGCCCTGGCTGAGGCGCACGCGGTGGCGGGGCGACTCGTTGGACGCGTACTTTTCGTATTGCTCATCACCGATGCGCGCGCGCTCCGAGTCGGTCGAGCCCATCCAGAATTCACCGGGCGGCATCCAGCGCAGGTGCTGGGTGACGCCGTTGATTCCCAGGCTGGCGAAGACGCCATAGCCTTCGTCCACGCCCAGGCTGAGGCCCGCAGTGGCGCTCAAGCGCGGGGCGCGGTTGTGGGTGGGATGGAATGGAAAGATGGGCTCAAGCGCCACTGTGTGCGTGCCCGCAGGCAGCCAGGGCGATTGCGGGTTGATGGCGGCATTCAGCGGCACATCCAGGCGCGGCTGCCAATCGCCCAGAGGCGGTGGCAAGGCGTAGAGGCCGGCGCGATCACGCCCCCAGGCTGCGGCCCAGGGTGGGCGGCTGATGGGGGCGAGGGTGAGTGCTTCGGCCCCCGCGCGCAGCTGCCATGGCCCCAGGCCATCCAGCGCGAACAACACACTGCTGGCATGGCCCTGCGGCAGGGGCACCCAGCGCGTGCCCAAAGCATCCGACAGCAGCATGCCGCCACCCGATGCCACGGGCCCGATCTGGCCCAGCGGGCTTTGCTGCGCTGAGGCGGGCCCGGCTTGCAGGCGCACCTGGCGGCCCCGCTGCACCAGGTGGTAGGTGTGCGCTGCGCCACCCGTTTGGCCGCGGCCGAGCACGCGCGCCACGGCAGCGGGCGCGATACCCGGCGGCAGGGGCGCGCCGGCACGCACGCTGTCTTGCTCGGCCAGCAGCCAGGTCTCAGCCAGGCCGGGCGTGGCCGCCCATTGGCCCGGGTGCGCGCGGCTGGCCAGGCGGCGCACATAGCGGGCGGCGTCTTGCGCGCCCGCCGAGGCGGGCTGCTGCGCCAGGGTGCGGGCGCGCACCAGCCAGGGCGGCGTGGGCGCGCCCACGTCGCGCACGGTCGGGCCGGTGCTTGCGCAAGCCTCGGCCACATCGGCTGGCCCGTCTGATGCCAAATCGGATGCCAAATCGGATGCCGGATCGGAAGCCGAACCGGATGCCAACAACGCGGCCAGGGCGGCTTCTTCATCGCGGATCAAGGGCGACAAATTCACATGCTGTGCACGCACCGTTTGCGCGATAGCACGGCGCAGCTTCAGCGGCAGCGCCTGGCACAGGTGCTGGCGATGCGCGGGCAGGCGATCTGCACGCACTTGCAGGCCCAAGGCGCAGCTATCCACATCGGCGTGCTGCCAGACGGCCAGCTCGGCCGCAGCGGCCAGGCCCAGTTGCAGCCGGATGGCGCGCAGCAGCGCGGGCTCGACACGCACGGCCATGGCCAGGCAGGCCAGCAGATCGGCCAGCGGCTCACTGCCATCTGGGGTGGCTGGCACAGGGGTGGCAGGCGCAAGGGCTGCACCTGCCGGCCCAAAGTGGGGCCGCTGCAGCCGCAGGCGCTGGCCGCGATCCCATGCCACCCAGCGGGCGTGGGCGGGCCAGGCGGCAGGCGCCAAGCCATTGGGTGAAAGCAGGGTGAGTGCGTGGCCAGTGCCACGCTGCAAGGCGGCCGGTTGGGCCAGGCGGGCCGGGCCGCTTTGACTTGCGCCGGCCTCAGTGCTGTGCCCCGGCACCGGCACGCCGGGCAGGCCCAGGGCAGCGGGCAGACCCTGGGCGCTGCCCACCCACAGGGCGTGGCTGTATCGCGCCGCCTGGGCTGGGCTGAGGCCCTGCCAGCGCAGTGCGGCATGGCTGGGGCCGGCCAGGCGCTGCCACCACTGGCCACTTGCATCGCACCAACGCTGAGCCACCCGGCCGCCCGACCAGCGTTGCACGGCCTGCATCAAGGCCTGCAGATCGGGGTTCAAGGGCTGCATGTCGGCCGAGGCGTGGATGCACAGCGCGCCGCCGCTGGCCCAGCTGGGCAGTTGGCGCATCGGCAGGCGCTGCGGCAACCGGCCAAAGGCAATGGCCTTGACCCAGCGCGCCACGTCGGGCAGGTGGGTGGCAGCAGGCCGGCGGAAGGTGCTGCGGATGAACGAGGCCAGGCGCCGCGGGCTGGCCAGCGGCAGCGGCGCCGGTGCGGGCAGAGACAGATCGGCGCAGATGGGATCGGTGTGCAGGGGGCCGGCTGCATCGAGCGCGTCGGCCGCAGTGTTGCCCTCGAGGGCCACGCTTTCGTGCGCGACGATGGCGATGTGGCGGGCTTGCAGGGGTGGCTGAGCGGTGCCCGCCGGTGCCATGGATGGCGCACCGGCTTGGAGCGTGCCGCCGATGATCGCGATGGCCGCACTCAATGACTCCTGCACCGCTGGCGCTGGCGGCGCGAAGCCCGTCAACTTGGCCACCAGCGCATCGGCCTGCAGCACGTCCAGCAGGCGCAGCAGGTCCGCCCGGCCCACCGCCGCGCGGTGCATCCGGGCTGGGCCGGGCACGTCTGGGCCGGGCAAGTCTGGGCCGGGCACAGCAGGACCAGGCGCCGCAGTGCCAGCCGCCGCCCTTGACCGCACGGGCTTGCCCATGGCCTGGGTCAACTCGCTGCTCGGCTTGGCCACGCCGCGCTTCAGCGCGTGGGCTGCTTGTGGAAGGTGAAGCTGCGCAGCCGCTTCAACTGCGCCACCGGATCGCCGCCCACGCCTTGCAGCGCCCGGATCAGATCGAGGTATTCGGCCAGGCCGGGCTCGTAGACGCCGTGCCGGTGGGCCTCACGCCGGTCATCGCACAGCAATTGCGCGGCCTCGCGCAGCAGGTCTTGGCCGGCGGCCTGGGTGCGCTCGGCAAACCCAGGGAAATGCAATGCCCCGCGCTGCACCAGGTGCTCGACCAAGGCCTCGCCTTCGGGCAATTGCAGGGTGAGCACCAGGCAGCGGCGCAGAAAGGCCGGTGGCAGCTCGCGCTCATCGTTGGTGGTGATGATGACCAGCGGCGCGGGCATGTCATCGGGCCGCTTGACCACGCCGACGCTGTGGGCTAACGGCACAGCGAAGCGGCCGTTGCCCAAGGCTTCGAGCAGGCCGTTGGGCACCTCGGCTTCGGCCTTGTCGATCTCATCGATGAGCACCACGCAGCCCTGGGCTGGCGCCCAGGCGTAGGGCGGCTCGGCGGGCGCCGTGGCGGGGGTACGCGCCTGGGTCAGCTGCTGCTGCGCACCGGCCCAATCAAAAGCCCACCACAGGATGCCGGGCTGCACATAACGCGACGAATCCAGGCCCGCCGCCACGCCCGAGCCGGGCACCGAAGACAGGTGCGCATCGGCCAGGCGCGCCACGGCATCGAAGTGCCACATCAGATCACTCGATTCGGTGCGCGCATCGACGACAAAAGGCAGAAAGCGGCGCTTGGCAGCGAAGGCCGCCGCATGCGCCAATTGGCTCTTGCCGGTGCCCGGATCGCCGCGCACCAGCAGCGGCCGGCCTGCGGCCTCGGCCGCGCGCAGGGCATCGATGTGCTCGGGCTCGAAGACATGGCGTGTGGCCGGCCAGGCGCCCATGGCGGGCAGGGCGAGCTCGGGTTCGGCGTAGGTGGGCAGCATCAAAGTTTCCAATCGGGGTGATCGTCAAAAAGGCGGACGAAGGCCTGCAGTTTGGCCAGCAACAGCTCCTCGGCGTAGAGAAATAGCCGCCCATCGTTGCCTTGAAGCGCGATCAGGCCCAGGCCCTGCTTGCGCGCCCAGGCACACAACTCGGGGCTGAACTTGTGGCGGTCTTTGGCTGGCAATATCAAAAAACGCGCCCGGCCCTCATCGGCCTCGTGGTGCAACTGGCCGCGTACTTGGCCTTCTATTTCCGGGGTGATCTCGCGCGGCACTTCGCCGCTGCGCGACACGCTGGCGTGAGCCAGGCGGACCAGCTCACGCTGCGCGTCTTCGCCCTCGCCCAGCTCGATGGGCACCGTGATGGCGTGCGGATCGGCCAGGGCAGGCAAACCACCACGCAGCGTGGGCAGCCACGACTTCTCGGGCTGCGACCGGGCCACCACGGTGGCGCCCTCGGTGGAATCGGCGGCGATGTCCCACATCAATGAAGCCTCAGCAGCATCCGGGGCGGCATCGAGATCGAGACACAACTTGACCGCACAGCCCATGGCTTCGAACAAGGCGGGGCGCAGCGCGCTGGGCCGGATGGTTTGGGCGTCGAGATCACGCTGCCGCAATGCCTGGGCGATGTCGCGGCTGAGGTCGTGCAGTGCTTTGACGCAGCGTTCGCCTTGGACATCGGCTTCGCTTGTTATTGCCTTGGCCAAAGTGGCGGGTAGGCCACTGTTGAACGGGATGACGTTTTGCTGCTGCCAGGCGGCGTTGGCAAAAGCCTTGTCGATGATCGCCTTGAGGCGCGCGAGCACCGCCGCGTGGGCTTGGCCGGGCGGGGGCTTGGGCGCGGTGTGCGGCGACGTGTTGTGCGGTGAATCGGCTGGCGCTGTGGGCAGGTGCATGTCTAGCCAACCGGGCCAGAGTTGGCCGATGGAGATGACGCAGCCGCGGTGGGTGTTGGGGTCGAGGTAGTGCGCCACGGCCAGGCCCCACAACCGCCCCGCATGGGCGACGCCGCTGCCGCTGTGACCCACCGGATGCTTTTCGTCCACGACGAAGTGCTTCGCAGCCGGGTCGAACATGGTCAACACAAATGGTTTTGGAGTCTCCCGAGTACCCTTGAAGTAGCCGTTCAGCGTCAGCCCATGGTTGACGTCATCGAAGCTTGCATCGCGCGAAATCGCAGCACACGCGCAACCTGTCGGCATGACCGCGATTCGGATCAGCGCGGCGTCCAGCTCGGGATGAAAAATTGGCTCGTCGCTTACATGGAACGCCTGGGTTGCACCGGCATGTGGCCTGATCCAAATCGAACCAAGGCCAGCGAACACATGCTTGACTGTCAATACAAGCCCATTGCCGACGAAGACGCCGCCGCACAGGAAGTTCGACGGATCGGTGTCCGATCCGTGCTTCCACAAGCTGACCAACGCGGCTGGCGGCAAACCCACAGGCGGCACGCTCACAAGCCGCTCACTTCGCCGGGAACTTCCATTTGGCTGACACCTTCATCGACGCATTGCCCTCACCCTTGGCGATGAAGAAACCAACTTCGCCCTTGATGCCGATGGACAACTCGACACTGACTTCTTCCGGGCCGGAGCCTTTCAGTGCTTCGTACACCGGGCTGATCAATGCCTTGAGCGTGGGCCCAATGTCGGCCTTCGCCAACTGCTCGACGGCGCCATCGACCACGGCATTCACGCCTTCAGAAGTCGGTGCGAATTCCGAGTGCGGGCGCCGGGCGGCCGCCACATCACTGACCTCCACCCACACCGTCTGCCCGCCCAAATTGATGGCCTGCAAAGTACTGGACATGTTTGCCTCCTGATGCTCAAGCTTGATTTGATCGCTGGCGGCGCCGTGAGCGCCGACGGCACAGCATACCGAAGCGGGCAAGGGTCTCCAAGCTGCAGCAGCACCCCAGGGGCAAACACACTGTGGCGCCGCGGCGAGCTAAAGGCCTGCGAGCGTAGACCTCGGCGATGGTCAAACTCCGGGTCTATGTCGAGACCTCTTTCATCGGTCATTTGAGGTCTCGTCCGAACCGCGATTTGATCGTCGCCGAGCAACAAGAGTTGACGCGTTCGAAGTTGGAGTCAGCGGCATCTCGATTCACGCGGTGTTGCTCACCGTTGGTGCATCTCGAGGGGTCGCGTGGCGATCCGCAAACGACAGAACTGCGGCTGATCAGTCAATCGGCAGGCCAATTGGCTGCTGCGCGGACGTTCTGATGTCGCGTTAGGCCGATCCCGGCCACTTGATCTGCACGCGCCGGCCCTGCGCCAAACAATCGCGCAGGTACAAATTGATCAGGCTTTGGTACGGCACGCCGGCCTCGCTGGCCATGGCTTTGAAATACGCGACAACGTCCTCGGACAGCCGCATCGTCACCGGCTTCTTGAGCTTCGAGGCGTACGGGTTCGGCCTGGACTTCAACTTGGAAAGGTCGTATTCGGCTCGCATGTTAGGTACCTCGGTAGTGCTTGGCCTCGTGCGGCGTGGCTTTGCGCGCGGAGATGATGCGGATGGTCTCGCCGGCATCGCGCTCGCAGTGGCACACCAGAAGCAGTCTGGAATCTGAGCTCATCCCCAACAACAGGAATCGATCTTCTGCGGCGGAGTGATCGGCGTCGAGAAACTGGATGGCCATCTCGTCGTAGAAGACAGATTTGGCAGCATCAAAGCTGACTTTGTGCTTCTTGAGATTGGCCGCTGCCTTGGCCGGGTCCAAGTCGAACTTCATGCGTACATTGTATTTCTATCTGGGCCGCTACCAGCGCGTACCGAAGGCCACGCGCAGTGCTTCGATCGCGGCGTCATCCAACGCCGCCGGCCTTGGCTGGCACAGCAGCCACAGCTTGGCGGTCTCTTCAAGCTCCTCCAACACCGCACTGGCCTCGGCCAGCGAGCCGTGCCACACGTTCGGCCCTAAGCGATCCAGCATCACCGCGCGGATCGGTGTGCCGCGTGCGGCCATGTGGGCGATGCGCTCAGCCACCAGGTCACCCAGCTGGGCATCGCCCGGGCGGCGGTAGGGGATCAGCGGCACGTGGCCGACTTTCATCACGTAGTAGGGGGTGATGGGCGGCAAGATGTCGTCGGTGCTGTGCACGCCTTGCAACGTGAGCGCCACCAGGTGCGTGCTGTGGGTGTGGATGACGCATTGCGCGCTGGGGTCGGCGGCGTAGATGCGGCGGTGCAGGGCCAGGGTTTTGCTGGCGCGATCGCCGCTGGTTTGCACACCGGCCGCATCCAGCCGGGCCAGGCGCGCTGGGTCGAGCGTGCCCAGGCAGGCATCGGTGGGCGTGATGAGGTGGCCGTCGACCAGGCGCAGGCTGATGTTGCCGGCGGTGGCGTGCACGTAGCCGCGGTCGAATAACGACTTGCCGACGCGACATATTTCTTCGCGCTGGCTGGATTCGATGCTCATGCCGGGCTCACAGTTGATCAAAGGCGCGGCTGAAGAAATCAACGCCGCCGAAATTTCCGGATTTCAGCGCCAGGTGCAAGCCGTGTTGGCCGCCCTTGCCTTGCAGGCTGGCGTGGCACCACGGCACGCCCGGATCGATCTGCGGGCCGATGCGCAGTTGCGTGATGCCTAACGCTTGGACACAGGCGCCGGCCGTCTCGCCGCCGGCGACGATGAGTTGGCCCGTGCCGGCCTCGATCAGGCCGTGTACCACGCGCGCTAGAGCGGCTTCAACCAGGGCGCCCGCGCGCTCGGCGCCGAGCTGGGCTTGCACTGCCCGCACGGCCTCGGCCGGGGCGGTGGCGTAGACCAGCACCGGGCCGGTTTGCTGCGCGGCCCAGGCCAGGGCCTCCGCCGCCACATCCTGCCCCGCAGCGATGCGCAGCGGATCGACCGCATACGCCGCGCCGCCGGCCGCGATGAAGGCCGCCACCTGCGCGTTGGTGGTCGCCGAGCAACTGCCCGAGACGATGGCGCGGGCGCCGCGCGCCGCTGGCAATTGCGCGGCCTGCGGGCTGGGCGAGAGGCCATGCAAGCGCGGGATGCCGATGGCCAGGCCCGAGCCGGCCACCACCAGTCGCAGGCCCTGCGCGGCCTCGGCCAGCACGATGAGATTGGCATCGGCCACCGCATCAGCGATGGCCAGTGAGACGCCTTCGGCGCGCAGCGCCAGGATGCGTTCACGCACCGCCTGCGCGCCGCGAGCGACGCAGCGCTGATCGATCAGGCCCACGCGACGTGAACCGCCCGATGGCGCCTGCGCAGGCGTGCCGGCCGGCATCTGCGCCTGCAGCACGCGCACCAGGTTGGCATCGGTCATCGGCGTGAGCGGATGGTGGCGCATGGGGCTGTCGCTCAACAACTGATCGCCGACGAACAAATGGCCCTTGAACACGGTGCGGCCGGTTTCCGGAAAGGCCGGCGTGACGATGGCGAAATCGGCACCTAACGCATCCATCAATGCGTCGGCCACGGGGCCAATGTTGCCGGCCGGGGTGGAATCGAAGGTCGAGCAGACTTTGAAATAGATCTGCTCGGCGCCCTGCCCTTGCAGCCAGCGCGCTACGGCCAGGCTGGCGTGCACGGCTTCGTCCACCGGGCAGGTGCGAGATTTGAGTGCCACCACCACGGCGTCGGCATCGATCACGGCGGCCGTGGCAGCGCCCGCCACGGGTACGCCAATGACTTGCACCACGCGCATGCCGGCGCGCACCAGGTTGTTGGCCAGATCGGTGGCGCCGGTGAAATCGTCGGCAATGCAGCCGAGCAGCAGGGCCATGGGGTCTTCCTTGATGGGTCTGTGTTGAATTGAAGCGGCGTGGCTTGCCGCATTGCGTGCTTGACAAATGGGTTAGGTCTCAGCCGCGCCGCCGGCCATCGCTGGGCTTGGCGCGCCGCGACCAGTATTGGAATTCGTCTTCGTGCGCCTCCAGGTCGAGCTCGGCGACGCGGGCTTGCAGCTTTTCCTGCACCTCGGCCACGACCTGGTTGTAGATCGATGGGCCGACTTCTTCGAGGAAGAAGCCCAGCAGCGCACCGACGGCGATGTTGCCGATGCGCTCGTCCATGTGCACGGTGAAGTAGCGCTCGATGGAGGCGATGGCCTGGGCCCGGGCCTCTTTTGAGAGTGCGATGCTCATGTGGGCCATTGTGCGCAGCTTGCGCACAATGGCCGCCCTGCCCTCAAGGCCCGGCGTGCACCGACAGCAATTTGCCACCCGGCTGCGCCGCGCGCACCTCGCCAATCTCGGCCGCGCCATCGAAGCCGTGGCGCTTGAAGATCGCCCGCACCTCGGCCACGGCCTCAGGCGTGCAGGTGACAAGCAAGCCACCGCTGGTTTGCGGATCAGTGAGCAGCGCTTTGTCGACATCGTTGATGCCAGCGCCCAGCTCAACTTCATCGCCATAGCCCGCCCAGTTGCGCGCCGAGGCGCCGGTGATGAAGCCTTGCGAGGCCATCTCGTGCACGGTGGGCAGCAGGGGCACACGCGACCAATCGATGGCCACATGGGCCTTGGCGCCGCGCGCCAGCTCCAGCGTATGGCCGGCCAGGCCGAAGCCGGTGACATCGGTCAAGGCATGCACGCCGTCGAGCTTGGCCAGATCGGGCCCGGGGGTGTTGAGCTTGGTGGCGTTGAAGATCATCTGCTGATAGCCCTCAGCGCTGAGCTTGTCTTTTTTCAGCGCCGCCGAGAGCACGCCCACGCCCAGCGGCTTGCCCAGCACCAATCGATCACCGGGGCGGGCGTCGGAGTTGCGGCGAATGCGCTTGGGGTGCACCATGCCCAGCACCACCAGGCCGTAAATCGGCTCGACCGAATCGATGGTGTGGCCGCCGGCAATCGGGATGCCGGCCAGGCGGCACATGCTGTTGCCGCCGTCCAAGATCTTGCCTATGGTTTCGGTGGAGAGCACGCTCAAAGGCATGCCGACCAGGGCCAGGGCCATGAAGGGCGTGCCGCCCATGGCGTAGACATCGCTGATGGCATTGGTGGCGGCGATGCGGCCAAAGTCGAAGGGGTCATCGACGATGGGCATGAAGAAATCGGTCGTGGCGATGATCGCCTGCTCATCGTTGATCTGGTAGACCGCCGCGTCGTCCGCGGTCTCGATGCCCACCAGGAGTTGCGGTGGCACCGGCATGGCCGTCGTGCCCTTCAAGATTTCGCTCAACACACCGGGAGCAATCTTGCAACCGCAGCCGCCACCATGCGACAGCGAGGTCAGGCGCACAGCGCCCGGTAAGGGGATGGGTGGATCGGGATTGGTTGTCATGCCGTGGGCTCCAAGAGATCAGACAGGATGCGGCGCAGGGTTTGGCGCTCGCGCTCAGGGTGAAACAAGTGCGCGCGCCGGGCGCATTGCGCTGCAAGGCGGGCGAGCATAGCGCCGTCGTCGCGGCATTGCTGCAGCAGGGTTGCCAGGCCGGCGGCGTCGTTGGCTTCGAAATAACCGGCGTAGTCGTCGCCCAGCAGGCCCACATTACCGGCGATGCGCGAGGCCAGCACTGGCGTGCCCGAGGTGATGGCCTCGATCACGACATGGGCGCCGCCCTCCATGATGCTGGGGTGCACCAGCACATGGGCCTGCTGGATGCGGGCGCGGGTGCGGGCGTGGTCCAGGCCACCGAGCCAGCGGTAGTGGGCCAGCTGGCGCTGTAGCGCCTGGGCCTGTGCGCCAAGCGCTGCGTCCAGCGGCGAGCCGATGTGATCGAGCAAGATGTCGCCGCGCTGGGCCAGATGCTGGGCGGCCGCAAAGTAGGTCTGCGGGCGCTTCTCGTCGCGCAGGTGGCCGACCATCAGCGCGCGCAGATGGCGGCGGGTCTTTTGCAAGGTTTTGCGCGCGGGCGTGGACTGCAGGCAGACGGTGCATTTGCGGCGCAGCGCCGCCGGCAATTCCAGCGGGCCTTGTTCGTTCAGCACCACCAGCCTATCGGCCAAATGCAGCGAGCTTTGCGCCAGCGCGTCGGTGGCAATGTCGCGGTAGAGATCGGTGCCGGTGAGCACCAGCACCAGGGGCGGTGCGCCCGGCCGGGCGGGGTGCTGAGCGCGCCAGGCGGCCACATCTTCGGCCGAGCGGCGGGCATGCAGGGCAAGCATGGCGCTGGCCGGCTGGCCGTCCCAGTGCAGCTGGATGCGAACCCGATAATCGCCGCCCAGCATCCTGGCCCAGCGCTGGGCGGTTTGCCAGTTGCCATTGTTGGCGGCGGCCAAGGCCGGGGTGACGATGCAGATGGATGGCTGGGGCATACCGAGGTTATAGCGCCAATGATTCTTGCGATGAACGATGCCCAGGCCATGCGCCATGCCGGACGCGAGCTGCTGGCCCAGGCCCTGCAGGACGCACGCGCCCGGGGCCTGCGGGTGATGGGGGCCTATGGGCGGGCGCTGGCGGCCGGCGGCTGGCAGGTGCGCTACCTGGAGGAGCTGAACCCACCGCTGTGGGAGCTGGGCCATGTGGCCTGGTTCGAGGAATTCTGGATTGCCCGCAACCCGCAGCGCCTGCTGGGCTGCGCCGCCGACCCCGACGCGGGCCGCGCGGCCTCGGTGCTGGCGAGCGCCGACGGCCTGTACAACTCCAGCCAGGTGGCGCACACACGGCGCTGGCACCTGGATCTGCCCAGCCTGAGCGCGACCCTGCGCTATGCCGCCAGCACGCGCGAGCGCACGCTGCGTTTGCTGGCCAGCAGCGCTGGGCACGACGCCTCGCTGTATTTCTTCCGGCTGGTGCAGCACCACGAGGACATGCACGGCGAGGCCTGGGTGCACATGGCGCAGTCCCTGGGCCTGGCGCTCGATGATGCGTTGGATGCCGATGAGCCCGCGCCGAACACGCTGGGCGGCGAACGCCAGGTCGCTGCGCAGCGCCTGAACCTGGGCAGCGATGCGGCGGGCTTTGCTTTCGACAACGAGCTGTGCGCACACGATGTGGACGTGGCGGCCTTTGCCATTGATCGCGCGCCTGTGAGCTGGGCGCGTTATCTGCCTTTCATCGAAGCGGGCGGCTATGACGACCCGCAGTGGTGGACATCGCAGGGCTGGGCCTGGCGCCAGGCCCAGGGTCTGCGCCGGCCGCGGCATCTGGCGGTAGACGAGGGCGGCGGCTGGAAGCTGGCCGTCTTCGGCCAGTGGCGGGCCCTGCGGCCACAGGCCCCGGCCATGCACATCAGCGCCCATGAAGCGCTGGCCTGGTGCCGCTGGGCCGGGCGGCGCCTGCCCACGGAAGCCGAGTGGGAGCTGGCGGCGACCACGGCCGCCCACTCCGGCAACCACAGCGTCATCCACACCACCACCCACACCACCACCCACACCACCCACACCACCCGCACCGCTGCCGAGGAAACCGCCGCCGCCGGCTTTGAATGGGGCCAGGTCTGGGAATGGACCGCGAGCGAATTTGCGCCTTACGCCGGCTTCGCTCCCCACCCCTATCGCGACTACTCGGCGCCCTGGTTTGATGGCCGCCCGGTGCTGCGTGGCGCTTCGTTTGCTACGGCAACACGCCTCAAACACCCGCGCTATCGCAATTACTACACGGCGGAGCGAAATGATGTCTTTGCCGGATTCCGCAGTTGCCCACCCCCTTAATCCGGGTGAAAAAGTCACAGCAGCTGCACGAAAAGCCCGCAAGCCTGTATCTTTGCCTGATTGGAAATTCGGCAAAACTGTTCCCAAGATGACTGAGCCCGCGAATCCGGCCGCCACCGACCACCTCACCACCCTGCAGGTCGCCGGCATGCTGGGCATGGCCGTGCGCTCGGTGCAAATGATGGTGGATCGGGGCGAGCTGCAAGCCTGGAAGACACCGGGCGGCCATCGCCGCATATCGCGCCAATCGGTGCAGCGCTGGCTGGGCGAGCGCGGCGTCGGCGACTCTGGCTTTGGCGGCATGGCCACCGCGCCAGCGGGCCCCAACACCCACGCGCCAGCGCGGGGGCTGCGTGTGCTGGTGATTGAAGACTCGGCGCACTATCAAAACCTGATCCATTTGCTGCTCACCGATGTGCTGCCCGATGCCGACGTGCACATCGCCGACGACGGCATCGCCGGCCTGGCGATGGTGGGCAGCCTGGACCCGGATGTGCTGATCGTGGACATCCTGCTGCCCGGCATAGATGGCGCCACCCTGGTCACCAGCCTGCGTTCGCATCCGCAGTTCCGCCACACCCAGTTGATCATCGTTACCTCGCTGGACGAAGGGCAGCGTGCGCCCTACGCCTTCGCCCTGGCTGGCGTGCCGGTGGTGCACAAACCGCAGGTGGTGCGCGAACTGCCGGCGCTGCTGCTGGCGTGTGCGGAGCGCGCTGCCAACAAGTCCACGCGCAACCGCAGCCACGGCCCCATTCACACGCGCGAAAGCGCGCCGGAACTCAAGCCTGTTGCCGCTTCAGCGGATGCTGCGGTGCCGACCAGGTTTGACGAGCCGCAAGCGGACTGACGCCGCGCCGCGGCGCGCCACAGTTCCAGGCGTCACCGGCTGGGTTTGAAGACGATGCGTGACGACGGCCAACACCAGCCCCCACTGACGCCGTCACAGATGCAGGCGCTGGAGAACTACTTCGATGGCAAGGTGGCGCTGTTTGAGGCGTTTCGGCGCCGCAGCCGGCCACTCTTGGCCGCCGATCTGCGTCGCGGCGATGAGGCCTGCAAGCAGGCCGATCTGCACGCGCTGCGCATCGAAGCGCACAACCTGAAATCGGTGCTGACCCTGCTGGGCGAGCCGCAGCTTGGCGCCATCGCCGCGGCGTTGGAGGCCACCGCCGCGGCGGGCCGCGACCAAGCCTTTGGCGATTGGCCTGTGCTGCGCCAAGCACTGTCTGCGCGGCTGGCTTGAAGGCGGCCGCTGCTACAGCAGCGTGCGCACCGTGGCCCCTGCGGCCACTGGCTCACAAGGGCCCCTGCGGCCCCTGTCTCACAGCCGCCGCTGAGGCATCGCCACCATGATGGCCTGCCCGGGCGTGCTGCAGCCGGCATCACAGCAGCGGCCGGGCTGCCGATTTTGGGTGATGGTGCGGGGGGTGGTGCGGCTGATGTCGCGGGCGCTGGCCGCGGCACCATCGCCATGCCCTGCGCCAAGGCCGTCAACTTCGCCAGGCCCGGCCAGGACGCCGCGATCAAGCAAGCGCTCGACCAGATCGACCTTGCTGCCCACGGGGTAGTGGCGCCAGATCTCGCGCTTCATGGCGGTGGGCGAGCCGCCGCCGTGCAGGCTGATCACTGAGTACCAGCCGGCCTGGTAGGAGGCCGTCAAGTCCTCCACAAAGCGCGCCACCTCGATGCGCTTGTCGTAGGGCACGGCCGGGTTGGCACGCAGCACCTCGGCCAGGGTGGCGGCGGTGGCCGGGTTGTGGTCTTCATCCGGCCCGGGCAGGGCCACGACCAGGCCGCCCGAGACCTCATGCGCCAGGCGATGCATGTCGTAAATCTGCGTGGCCAGCAGCAGCTTTCCGATGTTGGCAAACACCGGCTCGGGCATGAAGCCGCCGCTGTGCGCATCGGGCTGGCCATAGACGCTGGCGGCCACGCCACAGGCAAAGAAGCCTTCGGTGATCTTGATGAGCTCGACCATGGGCTCACGCAGGCTGGGCGCCTCGCCGGGGTCCAGGCCATTGGCCTCGCACATCAGCGCCCCGGCACCAATGAGCAGGTCACCAAAACCGGCGCGCGCGGCAATGCAGCTGTGGCGGTGGTGGGTGGCGTAATCCAGCGTCAACTGGCCCGAGTGCTGCCATTCGCCTGCCAGGAAGACGCGCTCCCAGGGCACGAAGACGCGCTCGAAGATCACCACGCCGGTGGACTGGCCGTACTTGCGTGAGAAGAGTGCCGCGCCATGCTCAAGCTGCTCGCCCGGGCGCCCCGCCGGGCGGGCGACGATGGTGATGCCCGGGGCATCGATGGCCACCGCGCAGCACACGGCGAAATCGGCGTCGCGGTCGGTCATGGCGCGCCCGGGCATGACCAGAAACTCGTGCATATAAGGCGCGCCGGTGACGATGGCCTTGGTGCCGCTGATGACCACGCCGCGGGCATTGCGCTCGACGATGTGCACATAGGCATCGGGGTTGGCCTGCTCGTGCGGGCGCTTCCCGCGTTCGCCTTTGGCATCGGTCATGCAGATGCCCAGGGCCAGGTCATTGGCCTGCACATGGTCGAGGTAGGCCTGGAAGCGGCCGCGGTACTCGGTGCCGCCTAACGCATCATCCAAGCGTGCGCTGGATTGGCCCATGGCGTTCATGGCGTCGTGCACCAGATAGCGCTGGGCGCAACCGGTCTCCTGGCACAGCAGGCGCACGGCTTCAAGCTTGTTGAGCAAATCGCCGGCCGATTGGTTGATGTGCAGCATGCGGTTCACGACACGACCGGTGCTGGCCTGGTGGGCCAGCATCAGCGGCGCCAGCGCCGGCTCGTGGGCGCGGTCGTAGCTCACGGCAACCGCATTGACGCCGGGCTGAAACAGTCGCTCATCGGCCACCGATTCAACACGCCGGCCATCGACGTAGACCACGGGTTTCAATCGGCGCAGCGACTCGCGATAGCCGGCGCCTGTCATCAGGCCGGCGGCGTTCAGCAAAGGTGTGACGGGCTCATCAGGCAACCTACGTGCTTCGCACTTCGGTATTCGCCTTTCGGGCGGCCGGGCAGGCTTATGCGGGGCGTTCATGGTGGCGGCTGGGTGAGGTTTGGGTTGGGGTTGGACACATCGCTTGAATCAGCGCGCGGGCGGCCGTGATTTGACCACCTTGCGCCCTAACATCGGCGCGATGAATGAGCTGATCACCACCAAGCCCGCCGTCCTGCTGCTGGTGGACTACCAAGAGCGGCTGATGCCGTCGGTCCACGACGGCGCCACGGTGCTGGCCCAGGCAAAGCGCCTGGCCGATGTCGCCCAGGTGCTGGGCGTATACACCCTGGGCACCGAACAAAACCCACGTGGCCTGGGGCCGAATGTGGCCGCGCTGCGCCAGCGCTGCGCCACAACGCTGGCGAAGATGCACTTCGATGCCTGCGAGGACGGGCTGCTGGCCTTGCTTGACCAGGGCCCCGTACCGGCCGGCCCGATGCAGCGCGCGGCGCAAGTGGCCGCCCCGACTGCGCCGCCGCCGCGCGAGCTGGTCATCGCCGGCTGCGAGGCCCATGTCTGCCTGCTGCAGACCAGCCTGGGCCTGCTGCGCGCGGGCTGGCGGCTGTGGCTGGTGGCCGACGCCTGTGGCTCACGCCGGGCCAGCGACCACGCCCTGGCCATGGCCCGGCTGCGTGAGGCCGGCGCGCACCTCGTCAGCACCGAGATGGTGGTGTTTGAATGGCTGCGCAGTTGCGAGCACCCGCGCTTCAAGGCGGTGTTGCCGCTGCTCAAGGCCACCGCGCCGACGTCGCTTTGAAGTCGAGCTTCTTTACATTGGCCAGTGGGGTACAAGCCTCAGTCGCACTTCGCCTCGATGAATTTCCTTATAGATCAATGGGTTGTCGAATCAACAGTGCATTTGGCGCGAAAACTGCTTACCGACACCTGGCCTTGGACATTCCGAATTCGGAATGTCAGATTTGCCGGATCACACTGCCAAGGCTGATTTGACTGCAGTGACGGCGCCCTCCAATAACTTTTCGGGTGAGTGATGATTAAAACTGCAATTGCCAAGGGCTTGTCGACCGCTGTCGTGGCCACAGTCGGCTTGTGCGGGCTGGCCAGTCCAGGCCACGCGGCGGTGTTCGTGGGGAGTTTCGATCCGGCATTTGGCGGCACGGTCTTTCCGTTGGCCAACATGGGCTTCAGGGGTACCGCCTCGTTCTACGTGCCGGACGCTTGTTTGTCTCTCGGCAACGATTTCTTTTCCAACAGCAGCTTTTGCACCTCAGGCGACCCGATCAAGATGCTTTCGGCGATCGTCGAGCTTTACGACTCCAATGCGCCGGCTGTGCAGCCCACGCTTGACACGGTGAGCTTCGCAACTTACGACATGATGAGCGGTTTTGACAGCGTCTTGATCGTCAATGGTGCGGTGGTCGGCGTCGATTCGGTCATCATCCCCGCGCCGGTGGATGCCCAGGTGCCAGGCTTTTATGAAGGTCCTATCGGTTTGTCGTTCTTTCAAAGTTGCGTGTACGGCGATGTGGATTACTGCGCCATCGAAGAAGGCATCAGCTTTGTCCACACCCCTGCAACCGACTCGCGCTCTGGCGCAAACATCTGGGTTTGCGATCCGGTGGCGATTGGATGTGCACTGGGCACCTCCTCGGTCACCGCCCCGATGAGCTTTGTTCCCGAGCCCAGTGGCTTGGCCCTGTTGTTGCTGAGCCTGGTTAGCGCAGGCGCCGCATCACGCCGGCGCGGCAGCCCGCAGACTTGACGACGGAGCGCCGGCTGCGCTGAGCAGCTTCCTTCAGCGGCCGGCCTCTTCGCCGGCCACGCCTCAGGGTGGCGATGGCCGGCACAAACTGCTGGGCTATGCCCGAAGCAAGGCGGCCAGGATCGCCTGGTTCTCGGGCACGTTTTCCAGGAACGAGGTGCGCAGCAGGGGGTCGGAAATGGTGGCGGCCTTGGCCATCAAAGCCTCATGGGCCAACCCAAGCAAGGCGTGGGCACGGGCGTCGCCTGCCGCAAACAACACCTGATAACAGCTGAGCTGGATCAACCGCGTCCCCAGGGTGCCATCGAGTGTGCCGCCCGCGGCCAGGTGGCCCAACACCAGCTCCACCTGTTGCAAGGCCAGCCCCAGGTCGCCCATGGCCAGGGCCACACGGGCACGCCCCGCATTGGCGTCGTGCCGTAAAGCGCTGACACTCGCCCTTGTCACCTGCTGTGCGCCTTCAAAGCTGGCCGCCGCCTGGTGCCACTCGCCAGCCGCCAATTCAGCGTTGCCCAAGCTCCAATAGGCCAGCGCCTGCATGTCCAGGCTTTGGGCCGCTTGGGCCAGGCCCAAGGCCTCGTGTGCCTGCGCCTGTGCCTGTGCCAAGTCACCCTGCCACAGCGAAAGCTGGGACAGGTTGGCCAGGATGATCGGCTCCATGCCGCGGTCGCCCACGGCGCGGTGCAGTCGCAGGCCCTCCTCCAGCGCCTGCCGCGCCTGCTGCAGCTCGCCCAGCTCAAGCCAGCCACTGCCCAGGCTGCCCAAGCCAATGGCCTCGTTGCGGCGGTCGCCCAGCTCGCGGCGCAACAGCACCGCCTGTTGGCTGGTCTCGATCATTGCCAGCGGGTCGTTTTGCTGCCCGGCAATCACCGTCAAGGCATTCAGGAAGCGGCTTTCCAGCCCGCGCAAACCACCGGCACGAGACTCCGCCAGACCTTCCAGGGCCATGGCCTTGCCAGCCACCGCGTCGCCCTGGCGGGCCAGCGCGTCGGCCAACAGCCGCATGGCATTGAGCCGCAATTTGTCGTCGCCGGCTTGCGTGGCCAGTGCCATGCCTTGGCGCGCGGCGGCCTCCTGGCCGGCGTAGTCACCACTTCGCCCGGCCAGCAGGCATCGCCGCGTGGACAGATCGGCACGGCGGCGGTCGTCAGACAAGGCGATGGCCAGCCGCTCCAGCTCATCCAGATCGGCGCGTTGTTCCGGGCGGCGGCCTTGCATGTCCAGGGTGCGCTCGCGCGCATTGAGCAAACGCCAGCGCAGCTCGACCTGCGGCGCGGCAACGGGATCACCTAACAACTCAAGTGCGCGCGCTATGTAGCTCAGCGTGAGTTCATGTGCAAACCGTTTGCGCGCTTGCTCGGCAGCTCGGGCGTAGTACTCGCAGGCATTGGCCTTGTCACCGGCCTTGTCGAAGTGCTCGGCCGCAGCGCCTATGAAGTCACTGGCGCGGGCGCCAATCAGGCCGGCCAGCCAGGCCGCAGCACGACCATGCAGCTCACGTCGGCGACGGCGCAACAAGGTGTCGTAGGTGACCTCATGCAGGATCTGGTGGCGAAAGGCAAACTCGCGAGCGCCCTCCAGCGCGGCGTCGTGGCTGGGTATGGCCAACACCCTTTGCACCAGCGCGGGCAGCGCGGCTGGCGCCGTCTCGTCCAGTGCCGCCAGCGCCTGATCCCAAAACACCAGGCCGATGACGCTGGCCTCCTGCAGTGCCACGCGCTCGGCCGCGGGCAGCCCGTCGAGCCGCGCCTGCAACACGCCGGTCAAGGTGGAGGGAATGGAAATGGCCAACAGCCGCTCGGGGTGCAGCGCCCAGCGCTCTGGCGTGGCCTCGATGGCGCCGTGATCGAGCAGCATCTTCACCAGCTCTTCCATGTAGAAGGGGTTGCCCTCGGCACGGCGCACGATCAGCTCGCTCAGCTCCTGCGGGATGTCCGGCAGCTTGTTCAACAGCTCCCTGGCCAGCTGCTCGCTGAGCCGGCTGTCCAGTGGCAACAAGTCGATGCGCCGATAGATGCCTTGAAATTGGCTCCAGTCGCGCCGCCGCTCGAACAAGGTGTTTCGCGTCAACCCCAGCGCCAGCATCGGCACATCACGGGCCACCCTGGCGAGGTGCTCAAAGAAATCCAGCGAACCGTCGTCCGACCAGTGCAGGTCATCGAGTTCCAGCACGATGACGCTGTGCTCACGCGCTGCCATGCGGCGAAACAGTTGCGCGGCCACGTGGAAAGCACGGCTGCGGATCTGCGCGGCATCGTCCAGGATGCCGCGCACATGTGGGCTGTCACTGTGGTCCAGCCCGATCAGATGGCCGAGCAAGTGGGCGTGGCCCCTGGCCAGCTCAGGCCCGTCATCGGCACTGAACAAGGGCGCGACGCCTTGCTCGATCTTCGCCTGCGCGGTCTGCGGCGTGTCCGCGTCAAAGATGTGCAGCCAACGAACCAACACATCGCGCAACAGGCCGAAGGGCTGGTTTTGCGTGGCCGGCTCGGCGCGGCCGCGGAAGAACGTGATGGCCTGTGATTGCTCTCGCAGCCAGGCTTCGAACTCCTGCAACAAGCGGCTCTTGCCCACCCCGGCTTCGGCGACGACGGTCAAGGCGGCCAACCGCTGCGTTTGCTGTACACGCGCAAACGCCGTCTGCAGTTTGGCGAACTCGACCTCGCGGCCCACCATGCGGCTCTCGGCACCCTCAACACCGCGCGCCGTGGCACGAAACTTTCGAGGCATGACGCTGAGCACCAGATAGGTGCTGATCGGCTCATCCAAGCCCTTCACCGCCATCGGCTCCTGCGCCTGGACCTCGAACACGCCACGCACGTGGCGGAAGGTGTCCTGACTGATGCGAAGTGCCCCCGCCGGTGCGGTCTGTTCCATGCGCGCGGCGATGTTGACGGCGATGCCACGGATCGTGCCCTCGGCATCGACACCGCCGCCGAGCAACACGCCACCGGTGTGCACGCCCACGCGCACATTGAAGC
The DNA here is from genome assembly GCA_043720415.1 of Ideonella sp. Taxonomy (GTDB): domain Bacteria; phylum Pseudomonadota; class Gammaproteobacteria; order Burkholderiales; family Burkholderiaceae_C; genus Pseudaquabacterium. The sequence continues at coordinate 20,653 of JAYSSS010000014.1, read as the reverse complement.
CGACATGGCCATGCTCGGCCTGAACCTCGGCGCCCAGTTGCCGCCCTTCCTCAAGCAGCGCAAGCCCGCAGCGCACGCTGCGCTCGGGGTCATCTTCGCGCGACTCGTCGGCACCAAACACCGCCAGCAGGTTGTCACCGGCGTACTGCAGCACCTTGCCGCCGTGGCTCTGGACCAGCCGGGTGCAGCGATCCAAGGCGCCATCCATGACGTCGTGAATCTGTTCCGGGTCAAGCTGCTGGCTGAGCGTGGTCGAGCCCACCACATCCAAAAACAGGATGCTGACTTGCTTGAGCGCTTGCGCCGGCGCGCCTGGCAATGACGCGCTGGCCTGGCCGGCCAGCAAGGCGTCGAGCTTGGCACGCAGTGGTGCCACCGCCATGTCCACCACGGTGTCGCCCAGCACCTGGCGCTGCGCAAGCAAGGCGCTGATGGTGGCTTCGAGCTGTTGCCGCTCGACTTCGGGATGGGTGGCCATCAGCCCTGTGCCAGGAACACTCCAAACCACTGGCGCGCATCTGTCCAGTGCCGCACCCGAGAAAAGCCGGCATCGCGCAGCAGCGCGGCAAAGCCATCCAGTGTGTACTTGTAGGAGTTTTCGGTGTGGATGCGCTCGCCGGCGCGAAAGCCACGCTGTGCCCCGGGCCAGCTCAGGACCACCTCGCGCCTGGCCTGCAGGTGCATCTCGATGCGGCTGGCCTGGCCGTTGTACAGCGCGACATGGTCGAAGTCTTCGACATCGGCCTGGCAGCCCAACAATTGATTGAGCCGACGCAGCAGGTTGCGGTTGAAGGCCGCGGTCACCTGCAGGGGGTCGTCGTAGGCGCGTTGCAGCACGGCGTGGTCCTTGACCAGATCAACGCCTATCAACAGGCCACCGCCAGCGGCCTCGCGGCGCACCTGGCGCAACAGGGTCAAGGCCGCCTCAGGGGTGAAATTGCCTATCGATGAGCCCGGGTAGAACATCAGCCGGGTGCCCACGCCGGCCTCGGACGGCAGCGCCAGGGCGCTGGAAAAATCCTGCCCCAGACCCAGCATGGGCAGTTGCGGGTGGCGCTGCTGCAGGCTGCCCAGGGCCTGGCGCAGATAGTCCACCGAAATGTCGATGGCCACATAGCGCGCCGGCTGCAGGGCCTCGAACCAGGCAGCGGCCTTTTCGCAATTGCCCGCGCCCAGATCGACCAGGGTGTGGCCGGCGCCGGCGGCCTGGGCGATGGCGGCGCGGTGGGTCTCGAAAATGGCGCGCTCGGTGCGCGTGGGGTAGTACTCGGGCAACTCGGTGATGGCGTCGAACAGGCGCGAGCCCAGGGCGTCATACAAGAACTTTGGTGCGACATGGGCGGCGGTGGCCAACAGGCCCTGAGCGAGTTCGGCGCGCACCGCTTGATCGTCCTCGCGGTGCAGTTGTAAGAAGGTGGGGCGGCGCATCGACGGGTTGGCTGGTAGCAGGGGTGGCAAGTATCGCGAAGAACGAACCTTGCCCAGTCGTGCAACGCACCATTCAACGGGCCTCCCCCCTATACCGAAACCCAGCCGATGCACCACTGCGACGAGCTGCGTTGCCAAGCCGGCCCGGCCCGATGGCCCATGGCCCATGGGCAAAGCCTTTCGCCAACGCTCAGCAAGTTCACTGGCTAAGATGCCCATCCCCTTTGATCCACCCGGAGACCATGATGATCAGCCTGTCCCCCTCCCGCACCCTGAAGGCCCTGATGACCTGCGCCCTGCTGGCTTTTGGCGCCTTGTCGCATGCCCAGCAGGTGTTTCGCATCACCGCCATTCCCGATGAATCGCCGACCGAGCTGGCGCGCAAGGCCGGTCCCTTGGTGAAGTATCTGGAGGGCAAACTGGGAATGAAGGTCGAGTGGACGCCCGTCACCGACTACGCCGCCTCGGTGGAAGCGCTGGTCAACAAAAAGGTCGACATGGCCTGGTTTGGCGGCTTCACCTTTGTGCAGGCCCATGCACGCTCTGGCGGCAGGGTGATCCCGATTGCCCAGCGCGAAGAGGATGAGAAATTCCGCTCGGTGTTCATCACCAGCGATCCCGCCATCAAGTCATTGGCGGATCTGAAAGGCAAGGACGTGAGCTTCGGCTCGCAAAGCTCGACCAGCGGCCATTTGATGCCGCGCAGCTTCTTGCTCAACGCCGGCATCGATCCGGACAAGGATTTCAAACGCGTGGCCTACAGCGGCGCACACGACGCCACCATTGCCGCCGTCGCCTCGGGCAAGGTGCAGGCCGGGGCGCTGAACATCTCGGTGTGGGAAAAGTTCGTGGCCGACAAGAAGGTCAGCGCCGACAAGGTCAAGGTCATCTTCACCACCCCCACCTACTTTGATTACAACTGGACGGTGCATGCCGACATGCCAGTCGCACTGCGCGAGAAACTGGCCGCGGCCTTCATGGCGCTGAGCAGGTCCACCCCCGAGGGCAAGGAAATTCTCGATCTGCAACGCGCCACGCGCTTCATCCCCGCCAAGGCCGAGAACTACAAGGGCATCGAGGCCGCGGCCAAGAGCGGCAGCCTGCTCTGACGCACTGCCGCCGATGAAGATTGCTCTGGACGCGCTGCAAGCGCGCCATCCCGCCGCGCGTGCTGACACGCCACATGCCCTGCAAGCCCTGAGCCTGACGGTGGCCGCGGGCGAGCAGGTCGCGGTCATCGGCGCCAGCGGCGCGGGCAAGACCTCGCTCTTGCATGCCCTGGCCATGGTGCTGCCGCCCACGGCGGGGCGGGTGGCTTTGGACGGCAGCAACCCCTGGGGGGCCAACGCGGCCCAGCGCCAGGCACTGCGCCGACGTCTGTTTCTGGCGCCGCAGTTGCCGCCACTGCCGCCGCGCCAGCGCGTCATCACCGCGGCGCTGGCCGCACGCCTGCCGGCCATGGGCCTGATGCAAAGCCTGCGCTCACTCATTTATCCCATCGACATCGCGGCGGCGCACGCCGCCTTGGCGCAGTTCGATCTGGCGGACAAGATCTTTGATCGCGTGGATCGCCTCTCCGGCGGCGAGCGCCAGCGCGTGGGTCTGGCGCGCGCGCTGTTGGCACCAGCCTCGTTGTGGTTGATCGATGAGCCGCTGTCGGCGCTGGACCCGGTGCGTGCCGAGCAGGCAGTGGTGTCCTTGCGGCGCGGCGCGCAGGAACGCGGCGCCACCCTGGTGGCCACCTTGCACCAGGTGGAAACGGCCCTGGCGCACTTCCCGCGCATCGTCGGCCTGCGTGATGGCGTGATGGCCTTCGATCTGCCTGCGGCCCAGGTGACGCGCGGCTTGCTGGCCGAGCTTTACGCCCAGCGCGAGGAAGAGCTGAACGGGCCGGCGCCGCAGGCGTCGGCAGCGCCGGTGCAGGACGCCCCAGCGCTGCCCGCAGTCATGCATTGCCGCTGATGCCCAAGCCGCAAACAGCTCGAACTGCCACGCCCATGAGCCTCGCCCACGCCGCCCAGGCTGCCCAGGTGGCCACCGCCGCGCCCAACCGCGACCCCGCCTGGATCGGCCGCCTGGGCCTGCTGTTGGCTGCGGCGGTGATCGCCTGGCCGCTGCTGGTGGCCACCGAGTTCAAGCCCTGGCTGCTGTGGGATGAGCGCAGCGCCGCGGCCAGCCTGAATTTTCTCGCCGCCTTTTTTCCGCCGGTGCTCAACGCCGACTTCCTGGCCATGCTGGCCCGCGAGACCTGGCGCACCGTAGCCATCGCCACGGCCGGCATTGCCATGGCGCTGTGGCTGGCCGTGCCCATGGCTTTGCTGGCCACACGGGCGCTGTCGATCTCGGCCCTGAGCGGGCGCATGGCGGCTTTGCCTTTTGCCCTGCGCCAGCTCACGCGCTGGCTCTTGATCGTGCTGCGCTCGGTGCCCGAGCTGGTGTGGGCGCTGATCTTCGTGCGCGTGGTCGGCCTGGGGCCCACCGCCGGCGTGCTGGCCATTGCGCTGACCTATGGCGGCATGCTGGGCAAGGTCTACGGCGAGATTCTGGAAAGCAGCGAGCACCATGCCAGCACCACCTTGCTGCGCAACGGCAGCGGGCGGCTGCAGGCGTTTTTCTACGGCCTGCTGCCGCACAGCGCGGCCGAGCTCACCTCCTACACCGTCTACCGCTGGGAATGCGCCATCCGCTCATCGGTGATCCTGGGCTTTGTCGGCGCTGGGGGCCTGGGCCAGCAGATGGACAGCTCGATGAAGATGTTTGCCGGCGGAGAGGTGGCCACCATGCTGCTGGTGTTTGTGGCGCTGGTGGCGCTGGCCGATCGCACCAGTGCATGGCTGCGCAAGGCACTGATATGAATTCCTTCGCCTGGCTGCGCAAGGCGCTGCAATGAAGACGCTCGCCTGGCTACCCGAGGCGCTGCAATGAGCGCTGAGCAACCCATCCGCTTGCCGCCGCCGCTGTTCGATGCGCGCTGCAAAGCCTGCTGGTTCAGCGCGGGCCTGCTGGCCCTGGTGATCGCCAGCTTTCTCAGCCTGGACCTGAAATGGGCGGCTTTTTTCTCGGCCGAGTCGGTGGCCAGCATGCGCCGCTTCATCGGTGAATTTTTCCCGCCCGATGTCTCCGCGCCCTTTTTGCGCAAGGTGGCGTTTGCCGCCTGGGAGACGTTGGCCATGTCGGCCCTGGGCACGGCACTGGCCGCGGTGCTGGGCCTGGCGCTGGCGGTGCCGGCCGCACGCATGCACGACGCTGACCGGGCGCTACTCAAAGGCCCCACGCGCTGGCTGCTCAACGCCCTGCGCTCCATCCCCGAGCTGGTGTGGGCCGCCCTGTTGCTGATCAGCGCCGGCCTGGGGCCCTTTGCCGGCACCCTGGCGCTGGCGCTGCACACCACCGGGGTGCTCGGCCGGCTGTTTGCCGAAGCCCTGGAGAACGCGCCGCCAGGCCCGGGTTTTGCGCTGCGCACCCAGGGCGCCAGTGGGCTGCAGGTGTTCTTTTACGCCACCCTGCCCCAGGTGCTGCCACAGTTGCTGAGTTACACCCTGTACCGCTGGGAGAACAACATCCGCGCCGCCGCCGTGCTGGGCGTGGTGGGGGCCGGCGGCCTGGGCCAGTTGTTGGCTTTTCACATGGGCCTGTTTCACATGGCCAAGACCTCCACCATCATCGGCGGCATGCTGGTGCTGGTGGCCATCGTCGATGCCTTGAGCTTTGCCGCGCGCCGTTGGATCACCAAATAACATGTTATTGACGCACCCATGCTGCCCCATCTGAACACCAGCCAAGCCTGGGCCGTGCTGGCCCTGGCCATCGTCTTTGAGGTCGGCGGCACGACCAGCATGCGCCTGAGCGAGGGCTTTTCCAAGCTCACGCCCACGGTCCTGATCTTTGCCTTCTATGCGGTGTCTTTCGTGCTCAATGCCACCGTCATCCGCACCCTGGGCATGAGCGTCACTTACGCCGTGTGGTCGGGCGTGGGCACCGTGCTCACCGCCGCCATCGGCTATGTCTGGTTCAAGGAGCCGGCGACATCGCTCAAACTCGCCAGCACGGCGCTGATCGTGCTGGGTGTGGTGGGCTTGCACCTGGCCTCGCAAGAGGCGACGGGCTGATTGCCCCAGGGGCTATCGGCTGAATGCCCCAGGGGCCATCGGCTGAGTGCCCCAGGCCACACGCTGATCGCTTGAGCGCAGCGCGACCGATGCTGAGACGAGACCAGCCTATGCGGCGTGCAACGCGCGCAGGCGCGCCGCCTGCACCAAGGTGTCGCGGTAGCCGGCAGCGATGGCACGCTCGCGAAACTCACGCGTCAGGCTGACCCAATAGCCAAAGACGGGGTGCAGCAGCACATCGGCACGCTCGGCATCGGGCCGTGTCAGGGCGCGTTTTCGCAGGTCACCAGCGCGGTAGTTCTTGGCCGATTCCGGGGCCTGATCCTCGTGCGCCGAGGCATCCACCGCCAGCACGCGCAGTGCGCCCAGAGCCTGGGCCTCGCGCACGGGCAGCGGGCAATAGCGGTCAGCGTCCACATGCCGTCGGCCATGGATGCGCACCGGCGTGAAGCGCCCCTCGACCGCCGCACTGGCCTGCACCGCCAGGCCCACATCACCGGCAGTGAAAGCCACCACACCGTGCTCGGGCACGGCGGCCACGCAGGCCACCGGCAGGGGCAGGTGCTCCAGCAGCGGCAGCTTCGAGTAGCGCCGCACCAGCTCGGCCAGGGGTGCGCCGCTGAAGCGCTCGCCGCCGCTGCTGCCTATGGCCAGCTGGCCCAGGCTGGAGGGGCCAAGATCCAGCGCCAGGGATTCGATCTCGGCGGCCGAAAGGCCAGAGCCGTAGAGCACCGCCACCAGGGCCCCGACCGAGGCGCCGACGATCAGATCGGGCTTGAGCTTGAGCTCATCCAGCGCCTTGAGCACGCCCACATGCACAAAACCCCGCGGGCCGCCGCTGGAGAAGACCCAGGCGATGCGCGGTCGTGCCTTGAGCGGCGCCGCCCTGGGCGCATCCGGGCCGCGGTGGTCCTCATCAGGCGCCAGGGTGCAGCCGCTGCCTAACCAGGCGGTCGCGCCGACAAGCATCGCGCTGCCAGCCGCATTGGCCAGCACATTGGCCAGCACATTGCCGGCGCCGAGGCCAACGCCGACCGCGCCGCCTACCCCAGTACCCAGCGCCAGGCCCTGGCCCAGCCATTGCCGGCGTGTGGGCCGCGGGCCCGGCGCGCCGATCGGCAGGCGCTTCACTTAGGGCGTCATTTCGGGCGTCACTTGCCCTTGGCCGCCGCCACCTCGGCCGCCAACTGCGCACCGCTCTTGTAGTGCGGCACGCGGAACACCAGGCGCTTGGAGCGCTGCACAAAGCTGTTGCTGCCGGCGATCTCGTCCTTCCAGTAGCGGTCGGCCAGGGCGATGTTGCGGTCGGTGTCCAACAAGAAGGCGGCTTTGGAGCCGGCGCCGCCAAAGATGAAAAGGCGACCGTCTTTCATCAACCAGGTGTCAGCATCACCGCCCCAGGGGATGCCGTAGTTGATGCCGTCGGCGCAGTAGCCGCCGTACTGCGGCAGGTATTTGGTGGGCGCGGCGTCGAACAGCACCTTGTGCTCGGCGCTGGCAAAGCGGAAGGTCACGCCCTCATAGACGCTGGTGTGCGCGGCCAGGCCCATCGCATGCTTGCCCTGGGTCCAGTAGGAGACCACGTCGTGGCCCTTGAGCATCAGGCGCGCGCCGCTGCCTTCCACCGGCACGGCGTTCACCGGCTTGAGTTTGGAGTCGGGGTTTTGCGCCTGCATGGCGTTCATGGCGCCGCAGCCGCTGAGCAGCGTCGTCAGTGCGGTCAGTGCGGTCAAAAACAGGGTCTTCAGGGTCATGCTTCTAGTCTCCGTTGGCAGCTTGGGGTTGGGCGTTCCAGGCCATGGGAATCGGCCCGGGATGGGCGAGTTCCGCATAGGGCGCGGGCCAGCCCAAAAGGGTGCTGGCGCGGATGCAGCGCTCGCGCAAATCATGTTCATCAGCGCCGCCCAGGTGCAGCACGGCATAGCGGTGGCTGCCCAGCCACTTGAACTCACGCGCCAGGCCGCTGCCCTCTTTGGGAAAGCGCAGCAGCAGGGCATCGTTGAAGGCCGCACGCATGTCGCGCAGCGCGCCCAGGCCCGGGGCAGCCGGCACCTCGTCGGCCGCGAGGGCGCGGTAGACAAAGCTCGAAGCGGCCCCGGCAGTGGGTGCCTCGCGCGGCACAGACAGCGGATCCTGGCCCAGGACCAGGGCAATCGCCATGGCATGCGCATCCAGGCCATGCACGCGCCGATACAGATCGGCCATCTGCGAGGCCAGGCGCGGGTTGATCTCGATCACCGCCAGCCGATCGCTGGCCGCGTCGTGAAAGAACTCCATGTTGAAGAATCCGTGGTCAAAGCCCACGGCTTTGAGGAAGCGCGTGGCCACATCCAGGGCGCGCTGCTGCACGCTGGGGGCCAGGCGGCTGGGGTGATCGAAGCGCATGAAGGCCTGTGTGCCGGGGTACATCACGGCATCGACCACACCCATCAGGTGCACCTGGCCATCCTGCACCCAGCCATCGAGGTTGTATTGCGCGGCCTGTATCGGCTCCTCGAGCAGCATGCGGTGCGCCGTGCCGGCCTGCGGCAAGCGCGCCTGGGCGACGCGCTCGAAGGGCTCGACCAAATGGCGGATGACCCACAGCTCCCAGGCACCAAACCGGGTGTGGGCCTGCAGCTCGACCTGGCTGCGTACTTTGCGTGCCAGCACTGAGAAGGCGGCCTTCACCGGCTTGGCGAAGGCCGGGTAGTGCAGCCCCTCGGGGATCGCGCCGCCATAGGCCACCGGCAGCTCGGCATAGCGCAGATTGGCCTCAGGGCAGACCTGCTGCAGCACCTGGCGCGCATACAGCTTGTGTTGGCAGGCGAGCACGGCTTCGGGTCGCGTGCCAGGCAGGCCCAGGCGTTCGGCCAGCATGGCCGCGGCCAGGGCGCCGAATTGCTCATGGTGCGAGATGACGCCGGCCCAGCCCAGGCGCTGCCCACGTCTGGCTTGGCGGGCGACGAAACGCTCCAGATCAAAACCCACCAAACGGGCGTTGCTGGGGAAGGAGAAGAGGTCGAAGCCGGCGTGATCAAAGCGCCATTGCGACGCCAGCCGCGTCAGGCCATCGGCATCCCAGTCGTAGGTGAACAGCGCTGCGATCCGCGGCAGGGTCATGGGTTTGGATACGTGATGGGCGCGCCGGAATTCCCGTTTGGGTGAGGCGCTGGGCTTATGGCGGGCGATTGTGGCTGCAAAGCTTGGGGCCTGGACACGGGGTCATCATCATGTGCAAGCGGCCGCACAGCCTGGCAACACCTGCTGTCGCGCGGCGGCGCGAAGTCTTACAAGGGATTTCCTGCAAAGGCGCGGACCTGCAATAAAAAGGCCGCCCGTGGGCGGCCGCTTTTTAGGCACAGGCCGTTCAGCGCGCCGCCAGCGGCAGCACATCGCGCGCCGTGGAGCCCACAAACAACTGGCGCGGCCGACCGATCTTGTACTCGGGGTCGCCGATCATCTCGTTCAACTGCGCAATCCAACCCACAGTTCTTGCCAAGGCAAAGATGGCCGTGAACAGGCTCACCGGGATGCCAATGGCGCGCTGCACGATGCCGGAGTAGAAATCGACGTTCGGGTAGAGCTTGCGGGCGACGAAGTACTCATCTTCCAGCGCAATCTTTTCCAGCGCCATGGCCAGCTTGAACATCGGGTCGTCGTGCAGGCCAAGAGACGTGAGCACCTCATGGCAGGTCTCGCGCATCAGCTTGGCGCGCGGGTCATAGTTCTTGTAGACGCGGTGGCCAAAGCCCATGAGCTTGACGCTGGAGTTCTTGTCCTTGACCTGTTTGATGAACTCGCCGATCTTCTCGACGCCGCCGGCACGCTGGATGTCCCCCAGCATGTTCAGCGCCGCTTCATTGGCGCCGCCGTGCGCCGGGCCCCACAGGCAGGCCACACCGGCGGCGATGGCCGCAAAGGGGTTGGTGCCCGAAGAGCCGCACAGGCGCACGGTGGAGGTGCTGGCGTTTTGCTCGTGGTCGGCGTGCAGGATGAAGATGCGATCCAGGGCGCGCTCGATCACCGGGTTGACGACATAGTCCTCACACGGGTTGGCGAACATCATGTGCAGGAAGTTGCCGGCGTAGGACAGCGAATTCTTCGGGTACATGAAGGGCTGGCCGGCCGAATATTTGTAGGCCATGGCCACCAGGGTGGGCATCTTGGCGATCAAGCGGATGGCGGCGATGTCGCGGTGCTGCGGGTTATTGATGTCGGTTGAGTCGTGATAGAAGGCCGAGAGCGCGCCGACCAGGCCGGTCATCACCGCCATCGGGTGCGCATCACGCCGGAAGCCACGCAGGAAAAACTGCATCTGCTCGTTGACCATGGTGTGGTTGGTCACCAGCTTGTGGAAGCCCTTGCGCTTGTCGGCATTGGGCAGGTCGCCATAGAGCAGCAGATAGCAGGTATCAAGAAAATCACACTGCACGGCCAGCTGCTCGATGGGGTAGCCGCGGTACAGCAGCTCACCCTTGTCGCCATCGATGTAGGTGATCGATGAATTGCACGAGGCGGTGGACAAAAAGCCCGGGTCGTAGGTGAACTTGCCGGTCTGGCCGTAGAGCTTGCGGATGTCGATGACATCCGGGCCGACGCTGCCCTTGTAGACGGGCAAGTCCATGCTCGGGCTGCCGTCAGAGAACGACAGGGTGGCTTTCACATTCGACGGGGTCATGGTCAAGGCCTTTTCACTTCAATTCAAATTCAAGCCGACCGCAGCAGGTCGGGCACGCAGCATGGCCAACACCTCGATGGCTTCGGGGTGCATGGCCAGCGCATCCGCGGGCTCGCAGCGGATGAGCAACAGATCCAGCAAATCGTTATCGGCCAGGTCCATCAAATGCTGAAGACCGGTGGCCTGGCGTACCGTCAGACCAGCCTCGTGGCGCTGAAAAAAGCGCTCGATGAACAAGTCGTTTTCAAGCAAGCCGCGACGGCAGCGCCACTTCAGGCGGCTGAGGTCGGTGGGGTCGAGTGCGGCTTCCACGGTGCGGGTTGGCTACAGGCCAAGGATCAAACGGCGCGCCGCACCATCAGCTCTTTGATCTTGCCAATGGCCTGCGTCGGGTTCAGGCCCTTGGGGCAGACATCGACGCAGTTCATGATGGTGTGGCAGCGGAACAGGCGGTAGGGGTCTTCCAGGTTGTCCAGGCGCTCGGCCGTGGCCTCGTCGCGGCTGTCGGCGATGAAGCGGTAGGCCTGCAGCAGGCCGGCCGGGCCGACGAACTTGTCCGGGTTCCACCAGAAGCTGGGGCAAGCGGTCGAGCAACTGGCGCACAGGATGCACTCGTACAAACCATTCAACTCGTCGCGCTCTTCGGGGCTTTGCAGGCGCTCCTTCTCAGGCGGCGTCGCGTCGTTCACGAGGTAGGGCTTGATCGAGTTGTACTGCTTGAAGAACTGCGTCATGTCGACGATCAGGTCGCGGATCACAGGCAAGCCGGGCAGCGGCTTCAAGACCACGGTGCCGGGCAGATCACGCATATTGGTCAGGCAAGCCAGGCCGTTTTTGCCATTGATGTTCATGGCGTCCGAGCCACACACGCCCTCGCGGCACGAGCGCCGAAAGCTGATCGCCGGATCGAGCGATTTCAACTTCATCAGCGCATCGAGCAGCATGCGCTCGCTGCCGTCCAACTCGACATCGATGCTTTGCATGTAGGGCTTGGCGTCGGTGTCCGGGTCGTAGCGGTAGATCTGGAAACTGCGCTTCGTCATGAATGTTCTTTCGACTTGTCGATGCTGCGTTCAACTAACCTGTGAACTGCGCGACTAAAACTAAAAAGTACGCACCTTGGGCGGCACGCTGTCCACCGTCAGCGGCTTCAACTGCACTGGCTTGTATTCCAGCCGGTTGCCCTGGCTGAACCACAGCGTGTGCTTCATCCACTCGGCGTCGTTGCGGCCCAAGGGGAACTGTGCGTCATCGGCCGCGCGCTCGTAATCCTTCACCGTGTGCGCGCCTCGGCACTCATGGCGGGCAGCGGCAGATTCGATGGTGGCCTGCGCGCACTCGATCAGGTTCTCAACCTCCAGCGCCTCGATGCGCGCGGTGTTGAAGACCTTGCTCTTGTCCTTCAGGCCCATGGCGTTGACGCGCTCGCGGATGGCCGCCACCTTGTGCGTGCCTTCTGTCATCGACTCTTGCGTGCGGAACACCGCCGCATGCTGCTGCATGGCATTGCGCAGGTCGTTGGCCACGTCCTGCGAATACTCGCCGCTGCTGCTGGCATCGAGCCTGGCAATCCGCGCCAGTGAGGCGTCAGCTGCATCTGCCGGCAGCGGCCTGTGCGCGGCGCTGCCTCTGGCGTGCGCGGCCACGATGTGGTCGCCCGCCGCCTTGCCAAACACCAGCAGATCGAGCAATGAATTGGTGCCCAGCCGGTTGGCACCGTGCACGCTCACACACGAGCATTCACCGACGGCGTAGAAGCCATTGACGACATCGTTGGGGTTGCCGTTCTTCGGCGCCACCACCTGGCCATTGATGTTGGTCGGGATGCCACCCATCTGATAGTGGATGGTCGGCACCACGGGGATGGTTTCCTTGGTGATGTCGACGTTGGCAAAGTTGTGGCCGATCTCGAACACGCTGGGCAGGCGCTTCATGATGGTCTCGGCACCCAGGTGGGTGAGGTCCAGGGCGATGTAATCCTTGTTAGGCCCGCAGCCGCGGCCTTCCTTGATTTCCTGGTCCATGCAGCGTGAGACGAAATCGCGCGGCGCCAGGTCCTTCAGCGTGGGCGCATAGCGCTCCATGAAGCGCTCGCCGTTGACATTGCGCAAGATGGCGCCCTCACCCCGGCAGCCCTCGGTGAGCAGCACGCCCGCGCCGGCCACGCCGGTGGGGTGGAACTGCCAGAACTCCATGTCTTCGAGCGGGATGCCGGCACGCGCGGCCAGCCCCAAGCCATCGCCGGTGTTGATGAAGGCATTGGTCGATGCGGCAAAGATGCGGCCTGCCCCGCCGGTGGCGAACAGCGTGGTCTTGGCCTCAAGAATGTGGACCTCGCCGGTCTCCATCTCCAGGGCCGTGACGCCCAGCACATCGCCATCGGCATCGCGGATCAGATCGAGCGCCATCCACTCCACAAAGAACTGCGTGCGCGCCTTGACGTTTTGCTGATACAGCGTGTGCAACATGGCGTGGCCGGTGCGATCAGCGGCGGCGCAGGCGCGCTGCACTGGCTTTTCGCCATAGTTGGCGGTGTGGCCGCCAAAGGGGCGCTGGTAGATCGTGCCGTCGGCATTGCGGTCAAAGGGCATGCCGAAGTGCTCGAGCTCATAGACCACTTTGGGTGCCTCGCGGCACATGAACTCGATGGCGTCCTGGTCGCCCAGCCAATCGCTGCCCTTGACGGTGTCGTAGAAGTGGTAGTGCCAGTTGTCCTCGCTCATGTTGCCCAGCGAGGCGCCGATGCCGCCTTGCGCGGCCACGGTGTGCGAGCGCGTCGGGAACACCTTGGACAGCACGGCCACATTCAGCCCCGCGCGGGCCAGTTGCAGCGAGGCACGCATGCCCGAGCCGCCGGCACCGACGATGACCACATCAAAGCGGCGCCGGGCCACGGACGATTTCACAGCAGCCATGCTCACAGTCTCCAAATCACTTGCACCGCCCAGCCCGCACAGCCGACCAGCCAGGCGATGGTGAACACCTGGGCGGCCAGGCGCAGGCCCAGGGGTTTGATGTAGTCCATCCAGACATCACGCATGCCGACCCAGACATGCCAGGCCAGGGCGACGACGATGACGAAGGTGCAGACCTTCATCCACTGCTGGGCAAAGATGCCGGCCCACTTGTCGTAGCCCAGTGGCCCGGGCGACAGCACCTGCCACAGCAGCGCCGCGGTGTACAGCACCATCAGCGCGGCGGTGACGCGCTGACTGAGCCAATCGCGCAGACCATAGTGCGCGCCCACCACCAGGCGCTTGGAGCCATGTTGAACAGCCATGGGAGTGCGCCTTGTCAGTACAGGTTGAACAGCTTGGCGCCCAGCAGCAGCGTCAGGCCGATGCTCGACAGCAGTGTCGAAATCGCCGATGCCCGACCGATGGCCAGGGTGACGTTGTGGCTGACATCCATCCACAGGTGGCGAATGCCGGCAATGAGGTGGTGCAAATAGGCCCAGATCAGGGCCAGCACGATGAGCTTGACGATGAAGCCCGGCACAAAGCCGATGCCGGCGGTGTAGGCGCTGGCGAATTTGTCGAAGGAGATTTCAGACGTGACGCTGGTGTCAAACAACCAGATCACCAGGGGCAGCAGGAAGAACATCAACATGCCGCTGGCGCGGTGCAGGATGGACACCAGACCGGCCAGCGGCAAGCGGTACTGCAGCGCGTCGATCAGGCGCATGTTCTCGCCGGGGCGGGCTTTGGGGCGTGGGGTGGAGAGCTCGGCCATGTGTTTGGGGTCTCTTCGCTGGTGGACTTTGAAGGGCACTGACTCTGTAGGGCGCTGAATCCGCAGGGAGCTGTCAGCCACACGGGCACTGGCAGCTTGTTGACGGTGCTTGCACCGGGGGCCCCACGGACGAGCGGCTGAGTTTATTGCAATGCAGCAAGCGCACCCCTGCTGCTGCCCACCTCAGTTCAACTCATTGCGGTAGTAGTGCGCCCCGGTGTTGTACAAACCCCGACGCAGCTCGACAGGCCTATCACCGTAAGTGAACGACAAACGCTCCACGCTGAGCAGTGGCGTGCCGGCTTCGACGGCCAGCCACTGCGCGGTCTGGGCATCGGCCGCTTGCGCGCGGATTTTCTCTTCGGCGCGGATCATGGTGACGCCGAAATCGGCCTCGAACATGCCGTACATCGGGCCTTTGAAATCGGCCAGGCGTTCACTGCTCAAGCCCTTGAACAGCGTGCCGGGCAGCCAGATTTCATCAAACACCACGGGCTTGCCCTGGGCCAGCAGCAGACGGCGCAGTTGCAACACAGCGTCCCCCGTCTTGCCGGCAAAAGCGCGGGCCACATCGGCCGGCGCGCGCAGCTTGCGGCAATCGATCAGCCGCCGGGCCATGGGCAGGGCACCCCCGTCATCGGGCTGCAGGCGCAAGAAGCGGTACTGCGTGGTGGCCTCGGCGTGGGTGGCCACAAAGGTGCCCTTGCCCTGGCGGCGTATCAGCAGATTGCCCGCCGCCAGCTCGTCCACCGCCTTGCGCACCGTGCCCTGGCTGACCTTGAAGCGCGCGGCGAGGTCTTGCTCGCTGGGAATGGCCTCGCCGGGCTTCCACACGCCGGCCTGCAAGTCGCGCGTGATCAGGCCCTTGATCTGCTGATACAGCGGGCTGAAGGTGGCAGAAGATAGGGGGTCCGGGTCGGCCATGGCGGGATTGTCTTGCATAAGACATAAGACCCATGTCAGGGTCAGCCCGCTAGAATTTGCGGCTGTTTCGCCCTGCCCCTTCCGCCCTTCGTCTGCCCTTCCTTGGAGCCCCCCATGAGCAAGAAACCCGTCCGCGTGGCCGTCACCGGCGCTGCTGGCCAAATCGGCTATGCCCTGTTGTTTCGCATCGCCTCGGGCGAGATGCTGGGCAAGGACCAGCCGGTGATCCTGCAGTTGCTGGAGGTGCCGGTGGAGGGCCCGCAAAAGGCCCTGCAAGGCGTGATGATGGAGCTTGAGGACTGCGCCTTCCCGCTGCTGGCCGGCATGGAAGCGCACAGCGACCCCGTGACCGCCTTCAAGGACACCGACTACGCCCTGCTGGTGGGCGCCCGCCCGCGCGGCCCCGGCATGGAGCGTGCCGATCTGCTAGCCGCCAACGCGCAGATCTTCACCGCCCAGGGCAAGGCCCTGAACGCCGTGGCCTCGCGCAATGTGCGCGTGCTGGTGGTCGGCAACCCAGCCAACACCAACGCCTACATCGCCATGAAGTCGGCGCCCGATCTGCCGCGCAAGAACTTCACCGCCATGCTGCGCCTGGACCACAACCGCGCCGCCAGCCAGATCGCCGCCAAGACCGGCAAGGCCGTGGCCAGCATCGAGCGTCTGGCCGTGTGGGGCAACCACTCGCCCACCATGTATGCCGACTACCGCTTTGCAACCATCGATGGCGCTTCGGTCATGGACATGATCAACGACCAGGTCTGGAACGCCGACACCTTTTTGCCCACCGTGGGCAAGCGCGGCGCGGCCATCATCGCCGCACGCGGCGTGTCCTCGGCCGCTTCGGCGGCCAACGCCGCCATCGACCACATGCGCGATTGGGCGCTGGGCACCAACGGCCGCTGGGTCACCATGGGCATCGCCAGCAACGGCGACTACGGCATCCCCAAGGATGTGATGTTCGGCTACCCGGTCACCTGCGAAGGCGGCGAGTACCGCCTAGTCGAGGGCTTGCCGATCGATGCCTTCTCACAATCGTGCATCGACAAGACGCTGGCTGAGCTGATCGGCGAGCAAGATGGCGTCAAGCACCTGCTGTGATGCGGCCTTGAGCTGATTTAAGGGCCGGCAGCCGCCGCGCCCATCCAATCCCCATGATCGACCTGCCCTGGCCCACGCTGCTGGGCGTGGCACTGGCCGTGCTGCTGGCCTACACCGTGTACGGCATCAGCGGCTTTGGCGCCAACCTGGTGGCCATGCCCTTGCTGGCCCACCTGCTGCCACTGCGCCTGGCCGTGGCCATGCTGCTGGTGTTTGATCTGTGCGCCGGGGCCATGCTGGTCATCCGCCATGGCCGCCATATGCAGCGCCAGGAGATGCTGCGGCTGATGCCCTGGCTGCTGATCGGCATGGTGGCCGGCGTGACGCTTTTGTCCCAGGCCAGCGAGCGCCTGCTGCTCATGCTGCTCGGCGGCTTCGTGCTGTGCTGCGCCAGCGTCAATTTGCTGCAACGCGCGGCGACCTCACCGCTGTCCACACATTGGGCCGCACCCACGGGTGTGGTGGGCGGCGTCTTCACCGCGCTTTACGGCACCGGCGGGCCGATCTACACGCTTTACCTGGCGCGCCGCCTGCAAGACAAGACCGTGCTGCGCTCGACCATAGGCGTGATGATCTTCATCAACTCCTGGATCCGCCTGGCGCTGTTCACCGGCGCGGGCTTGATGTCGCAACCGGCTTTGCTGCCACTGGCCCTGTGGCTGCTGCCCGTGGCCCTGGGCGGCCACTGGCTGGGCAGCCACATGCACCTGCGCATGCCTGCTGCGCAGGTGATGCGGCTGGTGTGGGGCCTGCTGTTGGTGGGTGGGGTGGGATTGCTGTGGCGGGCGTTGGTGGGTTGAAGCGGCGTCGGGTGCTGCCGCCGCTGCGGCTCAGGTGCGCAGGCAAGTCACCAATGGCGGCAAGCTGGCCATGCGGGAGATGACCTCCTGAATCCGCCGTGAGCCGGTCTTGCTGCGGATGCTTTGCATCTGCGTGCGCACGGTCGACAAAGCCACGCCATGCGCACGCGCAATGTTGCCGGGCAGCAGCCCCTTTGACAATGCACACAGCACATTGGCCTCGGCAGGCGTCAGCCCGTACTGCCGCGAAAAACCGTCCGCGCTGAGCGGCGCGCAAATGCCGCGTTTGCCCAGCAGCAACAGCACGGATTCATGACGCCAGCCAATGGCCGATGCCGCTGGCCCAGAGGGCGCACTTGGCGTGATCGGCACGAAGGCCACCGTTTGTGTCTCGCGCTCGCTGCCCAAGGCCAGCATGCGGCGCGCGCCACGAAGCGCGGCCGCTTGAATGGCGGCGTGGATAGCGATGTCGTCGCTGGCCAGGCGGCCACACAGCCGGCCCTCAAGAACTTGCAGCACCGAGTGCGTGCGCAGCTCACGCTGGGCGGCCCGATTGCAGTACTGCACCGTTGCCAAGCCCGTGACCAGGATCATCCCGTAGTCGATTTCGTCGGGAACCGCCGCCAGGCAGGCGCTCAGGATGGCGGGTGCGAGGTGTTCCTCCACCGGTGCAAAAGTGGCGCTGCCGTCTTGCTTGTTCAGACTCAGGTCCAGCATGACATGCCCCCAGTGAAGTTTGCAGTTGGCGGGCTGCAGATCGACTGCATCCGGTACTGCGCACTGTGAAGTGCATCGGCTGGCCTGACCATTGCACCTTTGTGCTAGCCGATGGCCTAGGCCGGGTGGCAGATGGCATAGGCCATGAGGACAGGCGCAGGCGGTTGCGCCGCGGGTGCTTGGCGCAGGGGCTTGCGCCGCGGACCATGCCGCCCCTGCTGTGAGCAAGGCGGTCGGTGCCGCCGCCAGGAGCAGGCCTTGGTGGATTCAGCGGCGCACGAGCTTGCGCAGCACCGGCCAAGCCCAAATCAACAGGGTCAGCGCCCCCAGCGTGCCCGCAATCGGCCGCTCGAAGAACACCCAGAAATTGCCATCGGCCTTGACCAGGCTGCTGAAGAAATGCTCCTCCAGCATGGTGCCCAGCACCACGCCCAGGATGGTGGGGGCGACGGGGAAGCCCCAGCGTTCCATGAAGAAGGCGGCGACGCCGCCGATGAGCATGACGATGATGCCGAAGCTGGAGTTGTTGATGGCGAAGCTGCCGACGATGCAGAACAGCAGGATCAGCGGCATCAGCGTGCTGGCCGGGATGCGCAGGATGCGCTTGGCCACCTTGATGGCCATCCAGCCCAGGGGCAGCATCAGCAACTGGGCGAGGATGAAGACGATGAACACGGCATAGATGTTTTGCGGGTTGTCGACGAAGAGCGTCGGCCCGGGGTTCATGTTCTTCATATAGAGCACGCCGATGGCGATGGCGGTGATCGAATCACCCGGGATGCCGAACACCAGGGCCGGGATCCAAGCCCCACCCAATGCCGCGTTATTGGCCGCGCCGGATTCAACGATGCCCTCGACATGGCCGGTGCCGAATTTCTCCGGCTCCTTGGAGAACTTTTTCGACATGCCGTAGGACATCCAGGCGGCGATGTCGGCGCCGGCACCGGGCAAGGCGCCCACGGCCGTGCCCAGGGCCGAGCCGCGCAACAACTGCACGGGATACTTCTTGAGCAGCGCCCACATGCCGGCAAAGACGTTGCCAAAGGGCCGCTCCACAGCCATCAGCGGCTTGTCCACCACCACGGCAAAGCGCAGCACCTCAGAGATCGCGAACATGCCGATCATCAGCGGGATCATGGAGATGCCACCGGTTAGCTCGGCATTGCCAAAGGTGTAGCGTGGCGCGCCGGCCGGGTTGTCCAGCCCAACGCATGAAATGAGCAGGCCCAGCAACAATGAGACCAGGCCCTTGAGCGGATCACTGCCGGCGATGAAGATGGCGCAGGTGAAGCCCAGCATGACCAGCCAGAAGTACTCAAAGGAGCTGAACTTCAGCGCCACGTCGGCCAGTGCCGGCGCCGCCAGGATCAGCACCAGCACGCCGAAAATGCCGCCCAGCACCGAGAACACCAGGCCCGCGCCCAGGGCCAGCTCGGGCTGGCCCTTGCGCGTGAGCAAAAAGGCCTCGTCGGTGTAGGCCGCGCTGGCCGGCGTGCCGGGCATGCGCAGCAAGGCGCTGGGGATGTCGCCGCTGAAGATGGCCATGGCCGTGGCGGTGACGATGGCCGCCACCGCCGGCACCGGCGGCATGAAAAACGTCACCGGCACGAGCAGGGCCGTGGCCATGGTGGCCGTCAGGCCGGGGATAGCGCCGACGAACAGGCCGTAGGCCGCCGACAGCAAGATCACCATCAGCACATAGGGCTCGAAGACCAGACCGGCGGCGGTGATGACGGCGTCCATGGGGGGCTATGGCTGTGGGGTTGCGGGCTTGTTCAGAGCCAGTGCGGCGCCGCGGTCACAGCACCGGCGCCAAGGCTTCAAAGCCATCAATAAAAGGGGCGCAGCACGCCCCAAGGCAAAGGCACGCGCAGCAGCTTGTAAAACGCCACATGCACCAGCAGCGTGCCGCACAGCGCCCACAGCAAGGTGGGCCGCCAGCCCACGCGCAGCGCCCGAAAGACGGCCACCAGGCACAGTGGCGCCACCAGCAAAAAGCCCAGCCGATCGGCCAACACGATGTAGCCGGCCACCGCCGCAATGATGACCAGCGAGCTGCCAAAGTGCTCGGCCGCGCGCGGCACCGAAGCCGGCGACGCCACGGCCACTGCGGCGCCCGAGGCGCGCCGGCTGCGCCACAGCAGGGCCACGGCGCACAGCACCAGGCCAGCGCCAATCAACATCGGCAAGAACCCGGCGCCCAGCTTCTGCCCGGGCACATTGGGGAAGGCCCGTGCCGAGACCATCACGGCCACACCCAGTGCGGCCAGGCCCAGGCCCAGCCAGCGGTCAATGCGCTGCATGAAGGACGCTGCTTTCGGGCGTTACTTGGCGATGCCCACGGCCGTCATCACGGCCTTCATATCGCCATCGCCCTTGGCCATGAAGCGCGCGAACTCGCCCGAGTTGCCCCACAGCAGGCCAAAGCCGCGCTGGGCCATGAAATCCTTGTACTCCTTGCTGTCGTAGGCCTTCTTGATGGAGGCCTCCAGCCGCGCCGCCACCGGTGCGCTCAAGCCCTTGGGGGCGGCCATGCCGCGCCAGGCGCCGGTGGCCCAATCCGAGCCTGTGGCCTCTTTCAGGGTGGGCACGTTGGGGAAAAGCGTGGCGCGCGATGACGCCATCACCGCCAGCGAGCGCACCTTGCCGGCATCGATCAGCGAGCGCGCCTCGGGCAGCGAGCAGGGCACAAATTCAACGCCACCGGCCACCAGGTCTTGCAGGCCCGGGGCGGCACCGTTGGATGGCACCCAGGGCGATGCGGCCGGATCGACCTTGGCGTCGCGCAGCCAGCCCGCCAGGGCCAAATGCCAGATGCCACCCTGGCCAGTGCCCGAGGACTTGAACTTGCCCGGATTGGCCTTGATGGCCGCCAGCACATCGGCCATGTTCTTGTAGGGCGAATCGGCACGCACCTGAAAGCCCGCCGGATCGAGGTTGACCAGGGCCAGCGGCGTGTAGCTCGTGGGGTTGAGCTCGGTCAGCTTCTGGTGGTGCATCATGGTGATTTCCACCGTGATCATGCCGATGGTGTAGCCATCGGGTGCGGCACTGGCGATGGCCGAATGGCCCACCACCCCCGAGCCGCCGGTGCGGTTGACCACATTCACCGGCTGGCCCAGATCCTTCTCCATCAGCGCAGCGATCATGCGCGCCACGGCATCAGTGCCGCCGCCCGCGCC
>JAYSSS010000013.1:0-15025 GCA_043720415.1 Ideonella sp. | reverse complement strand
ACGTACCATCGTCCACACGAGGAGAGGCTGCCCATGAACGTCACCGTCCCGCTGTGGTTGGCCTTGTTGGTGGGTGGGCTCGCGCTGTGGGCGCTGCTCGACAGGCTGCTGATGCCAAGCGCGCGCTGGCTGGTGCGCAGCCGCGCCAACAAGGTGCTCGATGAGGTCGGCCGGCGGCTGAAGATCCACATCCGCCCCTTCCAGCAGGTGCGCCGGCAAGCGCTCATCGACCGATTGATTTTTGACGACAAGGTGCAGCAAGCGGCTCAAGCCTTTGCCGACGAGCGCGGCATGCCGCGCGAGGTGGCGCTCGCGCAGGTCACGCGTTATGCACGCGAGATCGTTCCGGCCTTCAATGCCTATGTCTACTTCCGCGTGGGCTACTGGATAGGCAAGAAGTTGTCCCAGGGTTTGTATCGGGTGCGCATCGGCTACACCGATGACGCCGGCATGAACGCCATCCCGGAAAACGCCACCGTGGTGTTCGTCATGAACCACCGCTCGAACATGGACTACATCATTGCCTCCTACCTGGCGGCCGAGCGCGCGGCCCTGTCCTACGCCGTGGGCGAATGGGCGCAGGTGTGGGGCCTGCAGCAGCTGATCCGCGCCATGGGCGCTTACTTCGTGCGACGCAACTCCAAGGATGAGCTCTACCGCCGCGTGCTGGAGCGCTACATCGCCATGGCCACCGAGGCCGGCGTCACCCAGGCCGTCTACCCCGAGGGCGGTTTGACCAAGGACGGCCGCCTGCGCGAGCCGCGCTTTGGCGTGCTCGACTACATGCTGCGCGGCCACCATGCGCAGGGCGAGCGCGACCTGGTCTTCGTGCCCCTGGGCCTGAACTACGACCGTGTGCTCGAAGACCGCACGCAGTTGCTCAGCGGCGACCACAGCGCGCCCAAGGTCAGCGGCGCGCGGGCGGCGGCGCGCACCCTGCGCTTCATGGCGCAGCAGGCCTGGCTGATGCTGCGCAGCCGCTGGTATCGGCTGGGTTACGCCTGCGTCAACTTCGGCACGCCGCTGTCGGTGCGGGCGTGGTCGGCGCAGCGCGGCATTGACATCGAACGCCTGCCCAAAGAGGCGCGCCAGGCCGAGGTGGCGGCCCTGGGCCGGCACCTGATGGAGCAGGTCGGGCGCTTGATCCCGGTGCTGCCAGTGCCGCTGCTGGCGCTGGTGTTGCAGCGGGCGAATGCGCAACATCCCGGCTGCTTGATCAGCGGCTTAGACATCAAGGCCGCGGCGGCCGAGCTGGTGCGTGTGCTGCAGGCTGCCGGCGCGCACCTGTACCTGCCACGCGGCGATTGGGACTACGCCATCGACGCCGGCCTGCGCATGCTGCTGCTGCGCCATTTGGTGGTCGAGTCCGAGGGCCTGTACCGCGTGCAGGCCGGCGAAGAGGCCTTGATCGCCTACTACGCCAACTCGATAGCACACCTGCTGCCGGCAGACGCTGCGCCTCAGGCATAGCCCTTCTGCGGCGTCAGCGGTGTCAGCGGCGTCTGCGACGCCTGCGGCCTCCAGGCGCCGCGGCCGTCACGCTGCACCGCGACAATGCCCCCTGTCGCGGGCCCAGCCGGCCTGCCGCATTGCCTTGATCCACTCAACCCAGCAGGAGATCCCCATGCCCTTGGCCATTCAAATCAACGAAATCGGCGGTCCCGAAAAAATGCAGATCGTCGATCTGCCCGTGGGCGAGCCCGGCCCCGGCGAGATTCGCATCCGCCACCACGCCATCGGCCTGAATTTCATCGACGTTTACCAGCGCACCGGCCTGTACCCGAACAAGATGCCGCTGACCCTGGGCATGGAAGGCGCAGGCATCGTCGAAGCCGTGGGCGAGGGCGTCACCCACCTCAAGGTCGGTGACCGCGCGGCCTACGCCAGCAACCCGCCGGGCAGCTACAGCGAGGCGCGTGTGATGCCGGCCAAGTGCGTGTGCAAGCTGCCCGATGCCATCTCGTTCGAGACCGGCGCGGCGATGATGCTCAAGGGCCTGACCGCCCAGTATTTGCTCAAGCGCACCTTGCCCCAGGGCGGGCTGCATGCCGGCGACACGGTGCTGTTCCACGCCGCCGCCGGCGGCGTCGGCCTGATCGCCTGCCAATGGGCCAAGGCACTGGGCCTGAACCTCATCGCCACCGCCGGCGGCGCGGCAAAGTGCAAGCTGGCGCTTGAACACGGCGCGGCGCACGCCATCGATTACCGCAGCGAAGACTTCGTCGCCCGGGTCAAAGAGTTGACCGGCGGCAAGGGCGTCAAGGTGGTCTATGACTCGGTCGGCAAGGACACCTTCGAGGGCTCGCTCAATGTGCTGCAGCCCTTTGGCCTGATGGCCAGCTTTGGCAACGCCTCGGGCCCAGTGCCGCCGTTTGCGCCGGCCATCCTGGGCAACAAGGGCTCTCTGCACTTGACGCGCGGCACGCTGTTCACCCACATCGCCACGCGCGAGGCCACCCAGGCCATGGCCGACGATCTGTTTGCCGTGGTGACCAGCGGCGCGGTGAAGATCCGCATCGACCAGCGCTACCCGCTGAAGGACGTGGCCATCGCCCACCGCGAGCTCGAAGCCCGCAACACCACGGGCTGCAGCGTGCTGTTGCCCTAAGCCACTGTGGACCGGGCGGCGATTGCGGTGTCCGGTGGAATCATCTCCACCGGCACCACAAAGCGAAAACAACTGCCGACGCCGGGCTCGCTCTCGACCTCGACATTGCCGCCCATCATCTGCACCAGGCGCTGCACGATGGACAGCCCCAGGCCGGTGCCGCCGTAGCGCCGGGTGATGCCGTCGTTGGCCTGGGCGAAGGGCTCGAAGACGCGCCGCAGTTGCTCGGGCGTCATGCCGATGCCGGTGTCGCGCACACTGCAGGCCAGGAGCATGTGGCGGCCTTCGCTGGCGCGCCGCTCCAGCAGCAACTGCACGCCACCGCGTTCGGTGAACTTCAAGGCATTGCCGGTCAGATTGAGCACGATCTGACGCCACCGCGGGCCATCGGCGATCACCGCGTCGGGCACGTTGTCGAGCATCTGCCACTGCAACTGCAACTGGCGCGAGGTGGCCTGCAATTGCAGCGGCGCCAGGGCCTGTGCCAAGGTCTCGCGCAGCGACATGGGCTGCGCATTGAGGGTGAACTTGCCGGCCTCGATCTTGGACAGATCGAGCAGGTCGTTGATGATCACCATCAGGCCCTTGGCCGAGCCCAGGGCCAGCTCGACAAACTGGCGCTGCCGTGGCTCAAGCGGCGTGTCCAGCAACAACTGGTTCAAGCCAATCACGCCGTTCATGGGTGTGCGGATTTCGTGGCTCATATTGGCCAGAAAGCTGCTCTTGGCGCGGCTGGCCGCTTCGGCAGCGTCGCGGGCGTTCTCCAGCGCCGCCAGTGCGGCCTTCAGGTCGCTGATGTCGCGGCCATTGAACTGCAGCATGGCCTGGCCGGTGACCGGGTCGCGCACCGCACGCGCATCCACCGCATGCCAGCGTGGGCCGTGCAGGGTGTTGAGCAGGGCCTCGCCGGTGTGGCTGCCGCCTTGGCGCACGCTGGCCACGATGGTGGCCGCCAGTTCAACATCGTCAAACAGCTCGTCGAAGCGATCACTGCCGTTGTCACCTTCGACCGCGCCGAAGGCCGCCACCGCCGCTGGGTTGCGCATCAGAGCGGGCCCACCATCGTTGCGATGCAAGGCCACCCTCACCGGTGTGTGCTGGATGGCTTCAATGCCGCGCAGCATGCCGGCGTCGTAGCTCGCCGCCAGTGGTTCGGAGGCAAACAGGATGGCCTGGCGACCATCGGGCAAGCTGATGCCGCGGGTCAGCAGGATCGAGGTGATGGGGGCGTCGCGCGGGTACAGCGTCCAGGGCTCGCGCACCACCTTGCCCTGGGCGTGCTGCTGCATGCTGTTCATCAAGCGCGCCCGCGAGGCCGGTGAGGCATCGCCGTAGTCGCGGGCGATCAGCTCGTCCATGCTGTGTGCGCCCCACCACTGCAAGCCCGCAGCATTGGCCCAGACCATCGCCAAGCGCTCGGCGTCGAAGACCCACATTGGCACGTGGAGCCACTCGTAGTGCTGCAGGTCGGTGTAGGCAAGCATCAGCCTAACCTTACATCAGTGTGAACGGGGACACCATCGTGTTTAGCCCCGGCGTGGGGGCTGCGTCAGCTGCGTCGCACGCGCCGAATCTCGTCGGCAATCAGGCAGATCGCGCCCAGGGTGATGGCGCTGTCGGCCACATTGAAGGCCGGGAAGTTGCCGCCATAAAACATCGGCTCCAGGAAGCGCCAGTGGAACTGCAGAAAGTCGACCACATAGCCATGCAGCAGCCGGTCGATGACATTGCCCACGGCGCCGCCCAGGATCATGCTGATGGCAAAGCAAAACAGCCGCTGCGTGGGGTGGGTGCGCAGCATCCAGACGATGAAGACCGAGGCCACCGCGCCCAGGCCGACAAAGAACCAGCGCTGCCAGCCCGAGGCCCCGGCCAGAAATGAGAACGCCGCGCCGCTGTTGTGCGCGCGCACCAGGTTGAAGTAGCCGGTGATGGTGCGGCTGTCGCCCAGCCGGAACTCGCCCATGACCAGCAGCTTGGTCAATTGATCGAGCAAGATGATGATCAATGCCAGGCCCAGCCACAGGGCCAGGCCGGGCACGGCACGTCCGCTTGATTTGACCATTAGGCCACCTTGCGGCTTTCGCCGGCGCCGAAAAGGTTGTTCGCGCAGCGGCCGCAAATCGTGGCGTGGGCAGCCGTACTGCCGACATCGTCTCGGTAGTGCCAGCAGCGCTCGCACTTGCGGGCCACTGAGGGCGTGACTTCAGCGCGCAAGGCCTCGCCCGGCTTCAATGAGGCCGCCGAGGTGATCAGCACGAACTTCAAATCCTCACCCAGCGAAGCCAGCGCGGCGTGCAGCTCCGCCGGCGCGTGCAGCACGACCTCGGCCTGCAGCGAGGAGCCGACACCGCCGCCAGAGCGCACGTCCTCAATGGCCTTGTTCACCACCTCACGCGCCTCACGCACCAGCGCCCACTTGGCCAGCAGCGCGGCATCGTCCGCCGTGGCTGCGTCGAATTGGCAATAGGTTTCGGTGAAGATGGTCGCACCACCACCACCACCACCACCACCACCACCACCACCGATCAGGCCCCAGGCCTCTTCGGCGGTGAAGCTCAAGAACGGCGCCATCCAGCGCAGCATGGCCTGGGTGATCTGCCACAGCGCGGTCTGCGCACTGCGCCGCGCCAAGCTCTTTGGTGCCGTGGTGTAGAGCCGGTCCTTCAGCACATCGAGGTAGAAGGCACCCAGGTCTTCCGAGCAAAAGATCTGCAGCTTGCCGACCACCGGGTGAAATTCATAAACCTCATAGTGAGCGAGTATGTCGGCCTGCAATTGCGCCGTGCGGGCCAGCGCCCAGCGGTCGATTTCCAGCATGTCGGCGGAGGCGACGCGGTCGGTGGCCACATCGAAATCGCTGGTGTTGGCGAGCAAGAAGCGCAGCGTGTTGCGGATGCGCCGGTAGCCATCGACCACGCGCGCCAGGATCTTGTCGTCGCCGGCGATGTCGCCCGAGTAATCGCTGCTGGCCACCCACAGCCGCACGATCTCGGCGCCCAGCTTTTGGCTCACCGCCTGCGGCTCGATGCCATTGCCCGCGCTCTTGCTCATCTTGTGGCCGGCCGAATCGACGGTGAAGCCGTGCGTCAGCAGGCCGCGATACGGTGCGCGGCCCTCGATGGCGCAGGCGATGAGCAGCGAGGAGTGAAACCAGCCGCGGTGTTGGTCATGGCCTTCCAGGTAGAGATCGGCTTCGGGGCCCTGGGCGTGGTGGCCGCGACTGCCATAGGCGCTGGCGTGGGTGCCGCGCAGCACATGGCGCCAGGTCGAGCCGGAGTCGAACCAGACCTCCAGGATGTCGCTGCTTTTGGTGTATAGCAGTGCGTCCTCAGTGCCCAGGATGTCGGCCGCCGTGACGCGGCTCCAGGCCTCGATGCCGCCGGCCTCGACGATGTCGGCCGCCTGATCCAGGATGGCCATGGTGCGCGGGTGCAGCTCGCCCGAATCCTTGTGCAAGAAAAACGGCAGTGGCACGCCCCAGCTGCGCTGGCGGCTGATGCACCAATCGGGCCGGTTGGCGATCATGTCGCGCAGCCGGGCGCGGCCGTTCTCGGGGTAAAACTGCGTCGGCGCCTGGCCGGTCTCGGCCACACCGTCGATGGCGTCCAACGCGATCTGGCGCAGAGTCTTGGGCGCCTTGTCTTTGGTGAAAACGCCCACGCCTTCGTCCATGCGCACAAACCACTGGGCGGCGGCGCGGTAGATCACCGGGCTCTTGTGACGCCAGCAGTGCGGGTAGCTGTGCGTGATGGTCTGGGTGGCGAACAGGCGGCCGGCGCTCTTGAGCGTGTCGATGACCACGGGCGCGGCCTTCCAGATGTTCTGGCCGCCGAACAGTGCAAAGTCGGCGGCATAGCTGCCATTGCCCTGCACCGGGTTCAAGATGTCGTCGTAGGCCACGCCGTGGGCGATGCAGGAGTTGAAGTCCTCCACGCCATAGGCGGGCGACGAGTGCACCAGGCCCGTGCCGTCGTCGGCGGTGGCGTAGTCGGCCAGGTAGACGGGGCTCAGGCGGGCATAGGCTGCGTCCACATGGGCCAAAGGATGATGGAAGTTGAGGCCACCGAGACCCTCGCCCAGCGTAGTGGCCAGCACCGTGCCGGTCAACCCATAACGCAGCAGGCACGCGTCCACCAAACTGGCCGCCAGCACCAGCAGGCCGCGCTCGGTATCGACCAGGGCGTAGCTCAGCGTCGGGTTGATGTTCAGCGCCTGGTTGGCGGGGATGGTCCAGGCGGTGGTGGTCCAGATCACCGCGAAGGCGTCTTTGCTGATCCCGTCCAGCCCGAACGCCGTGGCCAACTTCGCCGGCTCGGCGCAGAGAAAGCCGACGTCCAGCGTCTGGCTTTTCTTGTCGGCGTACTCGATCTCGAATTCGGCCAGTGAGCTGCCGCAATCAAAGCACCAGTACACGGGCTTCAAGCCCCGGTAGACAAAGCCGCGCTCGACAACGCGTTTGAAGGCGCGGATCTCTCCCGCCTCGTTGGCCGCGTCCATCGTGCGATAGGGTCGGCCCCAGTCACCGAGCACGCCCAGGCGCTTGAAATCCACCATCTGTTGGGCGATTTGCTCGGTGGCGAAGGCGCGGCTCTTGGCCTGCATGTCGTCGCGAGACAGTTTTCGACCATGCTTTTTCTCGATGGCGTTCTCGATCGGCAGGCCGTGGCAATCCCAGCCGGGCACGTACTGCGCATCAAAGCCGGCCAACTGCCGCGCCTTGACGATCATGTCTTTGAGCACCTTGTTGACGGCGTGGCCCATGTGGATCTGGCCATTGGCGTAGGGCGGGCCGTCGTGCAGGATGAATTTGGGCGCGTGGCAGCGGGCGTCGCGCAGTTGCTTGTACAGGCCTTGCTCATCCCACTGCTTGACCCAGCCCGGCTCGCGTTTGGGCAAATCGCCGCGCATCGGGAAGGGCGTGTCGGGCAGGTTCAGCGTGCCGCGGTAATCGGTGGGGGTTGCCGGGGTAGGCGCCACCGGATGGGCAGCAGGGGAGGTCGAATCGGTCATGGCCTGTGGCGCTGGCTCGTCGCGCAGCGCGTCAGTTAGCAAAGGGTGAATCAGCGGCTGCTGCGGTGCGAGACCGCGTGAGCCGGGGCAGCGTCAGAGGGGCGAGCGCTGAATTCGATCCCGCGTGGTCTGCCGCCGCGTGGCCGCATGTCCATGCAGGTTGTTCAGGGGCGACGCGCACAATGCCATGGCCTCGATTCTACTGAAGCCCATTCATGCGACTGCCCTGCACCCTGGCCTTTGCACTGGCCGCAGCGCCGGCGCTGGCCCAAACCACAACCGACGCCGCGACTGCGCAGTGGGAAGGTGCGGTCGGCCTGATTGCCAGCCACAGCCCCAACTACCTGGGCGCCTCGGCCTCGCGCCTGCACTTGACCCCGGGCTTGTACTTGCGCTATGGGCGTTTCAGCGTCACCAGCACCGGTGGCTTTGTCACGCGGCGCAGCGATGCGCTTGAACGCGGTTTGACGGCCGAGCTGATCCAGCGCGACGACTTTCGGCTCAGCCTGTCGGCCCGCTTGGGGGGTGGTCGCGATGCGGGCAGTGATGCCGCCCTGACCGGCCTGCCCGACCTGCGGCCCACCCTGCGCGCGCGGCTGTCGGCGGTGATGAACCTGAGCCCGGCTTGGCGCTGGAGCGCGGCCGTGAGCCCCGATCTGCTGGGCCGCGGCGGCGGGGTTTTGGTCGACAGCGGTGTCTCCTACGAGTGGCGGCTGGCACCTCGTTGGTGGGCCCAGGTCGGCATCACCGCCACCTGGGCCGATCAGACCTATGCACAAAGCTACTTTGGCGTCACGCCGGCGCAAAGCCTGGCCTCGGGACACGCAGCGTACAGCGCCCGGGCGGGGTTGCGCGATGTGGCCGCCAATGCCGGCCTGCGCATCGAACTGGGGCCGCGCTGGATCGCTTTTGCCGGCCTCAGCGCGCAGGCCTTGCAGGGCCCATCGCTGGACAGCCCGCTGGTGCATCAGCGCAGTGACTGGAGTGCGAACGGCGGCTTGGCGTGGCGCTTTTGAGGCGGGTGTTTTGAGGCCCGTGTTTTTGGGCTGATCGCGTGAGCTAACCCGCATTCACCGCGAACACCGCCACGGCCGCGGCCTTGCCCTTGAAGACGATGTCATCCAGCGCCTCCACCGGCAGCGATTCACCCAGCGCCGCCCGCGTCGCGCCATCGATCAGCACCGCCCGCTGGGCCAGCTTGGTGTGTGCCTCCAGCCGGGCGGCCAGGTTCACCGCATCGCCGATGCAGGTGTAGGTGGCGCGGTCCTGCGTGCCGGTGTAGCCGGCCACCATGTCGCCGGTGGCGATGCCCACGCCGATGCGGATCTCGGGCTTGCCGGCGCTGCGCCGGTCGGCGTTGAATTGCTCGATCATCGCGGTCATGTCCAGCGCGGCCAGCACCGCGCACACGGCGTGGTCTTGCAGCGGCAGCGGCGCGCCAAAGATCGCCATCAGGCCGTCGCCGATCATCTGGTTGACCACGCCGCCCTGGCCGCTGATGGCCTCGAACATCAGCGTGTACCAGGTGTTGAGCAGCTCGATGGTCTCGTCCGGCGGCTGCGATTCAACCAGCGAGGTGAAGCCGCGGATGTCGCAAAACAACACCGAGGCCAGCACATGCCGGCCGCCCAGCGCAAAGCCCGATTGCTGCAGGTCTTGCGCCACGGCGCTGGTGGCAAAGCGCCGCACCATCGCCTGCTGTTGATCGCGCAGGCGCTTTTTCTCCAGGCTGGCACCGAGGCGGGCCTTGAGCAGCACCGGGTTGATCGGCTTGGGCAGGTAATCCTCGGCGCCCAGCTCGATGCAGCGCACGATGTTGGCCACGCCCTCGACCGATGAGGTGACGATCACCGGCAGATCGCGCAGCTGGGCATCGGCCTTCAGGTGCTCGAGCACCTCAAAGCCGTTCATCTCGGGCATCTCGATGTCGAGCAGCAGCAGATCGAAGGGCTGGCTGCGCAATAACTCCAATGCGACGCGACCGTTTTCGGCCAGCGTGGCGTGGTGGCCCTGCATCTGCAGGCTGCGCGCCAGCAGCAGGCGATTGACCTTGTTGTCGTCGGCCACCAGCAGCCGGGCCATTGGCTCAGCCATGGCGCAAGGCCTTGAGCGCAGCCGCGGCGCGGTCGAATTCGGCCTGCAGCGCATCAATGGCCAGCGCGTCGCGGCCAGGCTCGGCGCTCATGCCGCCGAGCTCACACTCGCGGGCCAGCGCGGCCAGGGCGGTGGCGCCGAAGGTCAGGCTGTTCGATTTGAGCGAGTGCGCCGCACGGCGAAAGTTGTCGGCGGCGGCAGCCACGCACGCGCTGCGCAGCTCGGCCAACATCAGCGGCGCTTCTTCGACAAAAGTGTCGACCAGCTCGGCAGCAAATTCGGGCCCGGCGGCGGCCTCGAGCTCGCGGTAGACGTGGATGTCAATCGGGGTGGATTCGGGCATCTCAATGTCCAGTGTGCGCTGCGCTGCGCAGCAGGGATTCGACCAAGGCATCGACGCGGATCGGCTTGGTCACGTAGTCGTCCATGCCGGCGGCCAAGCACTCCTCGCGGTCGCCCTGCATCGCGTTGGCCGTCATCGCGACGATGCGCGGGCGTTGGTTCGGCAGGGGCCAGCGCGCCACGATACGCCGGCTGGCCTCCAGCCCGTCCATCTCCGGCATCTGCACGTCCATCAGCACCACATCGTAGGGCTGGCGCTCGATGCACTCGATGGCCTCGATGCCATTGCTGGCCACATCCACCCGGTAGCCCATCTGGCTGAGCAGCCGGATGGCCAGCTTCTGGTTGACCACGTTGTCCTCGGCCAACAGGATGCGCAGCGGATGGCGCGTGGCCATCTCTGCGTCTATGCGCGGCTGGGCCGGGGCCACGCGGCGGGCAACGCG
Organism: Ideonella sp.; assembly: GCA_043720415.1. Taxonomy (GTDB): domain Bacteria; phylum Pseudomonadota; class Gammaproteobacteria; order Burkholderiales; family Burkholderiaceae_C; genus Pseudaquabacterium. The sequence continues at coordinate 4,522 of JAYSSS010000013.1, read as the reverse complement.
GGCCGCTGCCGGGTCGTCGGCCAGCAGGCCGACCAGCGTATCGAACAGCGCGCTTTGGTGCAGTGGCTTGGCCAAGGTGGCCGCAAACAGGTCGTCCGCAGGCTCGCGCCGGCCCAGCGACGAGAACAGCACCAGCGGCAGGGTGTGACCGGCGGCACGCACGGCGGTGGCCAGCTCGACGCCATCCATCTCGGGCATGTGCATGTCCAGGATGGCGGCGTCAAACACCTCGCCCTGCGCGAGCCACTGGAGCGCCTGCTGGGGCGATGCGCAATCACGCACCTGCAGGCCCCACTTGGCGGCTTGCAGCGTCAGGATGCGGCGATGGGTGGCGTTGTCATCGACCACCAACAGCCGCTTGGCTGCCAGCGCCGGTTGCTCGCCGATGAAGTCGCGTCGATTCGGTGTTGGCAACTCGGCCACCACCGCCTGCAGCGTGAAGTGAAAGCTGCTGCCCTGGCCCGGCCCGGGGCTTTCCACCCACATCGTGCCGCCCATCAGCTCGGCCAGCAGCTTGCTGATGGCCAGGCCCAGGCCGCTGCCGCCGTATTTGCGCGTGGTGCTCGAATCGGCCTGGGTGAATTTTTGGAACAGCCGGCCCATGGCTTCAGGCGTTAGGCCGATGCCTGTATCGCGCACCGTGAAGTGCAGCCGCTCGCCGTGTTCGCCCGGCTCGCGTGCCACGCTCAGCACCACCTCGCCGGCGGGGGTGAACTTGACGGCATTGCCGAGCAGGTTCAACAGAATTTGGCGCAGGCGCGTGACATCGCCGCGCAGGCCCGCTGGCAGCTCGCCTTCGAACACATAGGCGATGTCGAGCTGCTTCTCGGCGGCGCGGCCGGCAATCAGATCGAGCGCCGATTCGACACATTCGCGCAAATCGAAGGGCCGGGCCTCGATGTCCATGCGCCCGGCCTCGATCTTCGAGAAATCGAGGATGTCGTTGATGATGGTCAGCAGCGCATCGCCGCTGTCGCGGAGGGTGCTGGCGAAGTCGCGTTGATCATCTGTTAGATCGGTGTCCAGCAGCAGGCCGCTCATGCCGATCACGGCGTTCATCGGCGTGCGGATTTCGTGGCTCATGGTGGCCAGAAAAGCGCTCTTGGCTTCATTGGCGCTTTCGGCCAGCAGCTTGGCGGCCTCAGCCTGTTGGCGTGCCACTTCAGCCTGTTGGCGTGCCGCCTCGGCCTGTGCGCGTGCCTCTTGCGTCTCATTGAACAGCCGCGTGTTCTGGATCGCGATCACCGCCTGATCGACAAAGGCCGCCAGCAGCGCCACCTCTTTGGCGCTGAAGCGCCCCGGCGTGTTGCGCGCCACCATCAGCGCGCCCATGCATTCCTCGCCGATCAGGATGGGCAACATCAAGGTCGATCGGCTGCCCTCGTCACGCTGCATCTGTGCCTCGTGCGGTGGCAGATCGATGGCCAGCCAGTCGGCGATGTGGTGCATCGACTTGCCGAGCATCACCTGCGAGGGGAAGTTCGCCGCCGCATCCAGTGGCAGGGTGCTCTCTGACGGCCCGGTGAGGGCTTGCCCGGTGCGCGCCGCCGACATCACCCGAAAGCGCTCGCCCTCGCGCCGAAACAGATAAGCGCCGGCCACATCGATCAAGCCAAACGCAGCGCCCACGATGGCATGGAACACGGGCTGGATGTCGTTCGGTGATTCGCTGATCACACGCAGGATGTTGGCCGTGGCGGTCTGCCGCTCGAGCGCTTCTTGGCTCTCATTGAACAGGCGCTCGTTTTCAAAGCGCATGCGGATCGAGCCCAGCAGCAGGCGGTTGTACTGGTGCACGTAGATCAGCAAGCAGCCCAACATGAGCGCCGCCATGGCCGCGAGCAAGCCGGCCTCGGCGTCGCCTTGCAGCACGGCGCGCAGGCACAGCGGCAGCGACACCGGCAGTAAGAAGGCGTACACGCTGGGCAGGTGCACGGCGGTGGCCACGCCCACGGCCACGGCATTGCCCAGCACGACCGCCAGCAAGATGGCCATGCGCAGCGGCTCGGTATCAAAGAACAGCCAGCCGGCCGCGCCCCAGGTGGCGCCGAACACGACATGAAAGCCGCCTTGCAGCCAGGCCACGCGCTCGAATCGCCCTTGTGCCAGCAGCCGCGCCTGCAGCGGGGCAATGAAGACAAAGTAGCACGGCACCATACCGACCAGCACCGCCGCCAACGGCCACAGGCCAGCGTGGCTGCCGCTCAGGGTCAGGCCCCAGGCAAACAGGGCCACACCGATCAAGGAGGTCGGCACGCCCTTGCCCACCGTGGCCGCCAGCATGCTGAATTGCTCGCGCGCGATGTGGCGCGGGTCGATGTCGGTGCTGGGGCGAAGGCTCATCGCGCGCCCTCGTGTTGCGGCGCTGCGGCCAGCAGGGCCGCCACCAAGGCATCCACCCGAATCGGCTTGGTCAGGTAATCGTCCATGCCGGCGGCCAGGCAATCGTCGCGGTCGCCGCGGATGGCATTGGCCGTCATGGCGATGATGCGCGGGCGCTGCCCTAACGCGTGGATCAAGCGGATTCGGCGCGTGGCCTGCAGCAAGGCCTCGGCGCTTTCGCCTGAGGGCAGCTTGGCGCCGGCAATGCGTGGCGCCGCTGTGGCGGGCTGCAGCACCAGCAGCACACGCTGCGCGCCCAGCAGCCGGGCGGCTTCGCTGACGATGGCCAGGTGCAGTGCGGCTTCGCTCTTTTGCTGGCCCAAGTGCAGGGGCACTTGCGCCAGGCGGTCGAGGCGCGAGGTGGGCGTCGTCGGTGACGTCGCCGATTTAGGTTTCATCGCCGGCCTTCGCGGGGTTCGGTGCTGCCGTTGTTGCTGCCGCTATTCCTGCCGGCATTGCCTCAGCCCAGATCGGTCGGGTCGCGGCATCGTCCATGTCCGCTGCCAGACACTGTTTTGCGGTGCCCTGCATGGCAGCAGTGGTCATGACCACGGCATGCCAGTGCGCGACAAGAACTCAGCGGGCCTGAGCACCGGCACGCCGCACCACGGGGGCATGACCAGCAAGTCATCGTCACTGCTGACCAAGGCGTAGGCCTGGCACAGCTGAACCAAGGCCAGAAACTTGTTGTCTGTGGCGTCGCGGCAAGGGGGTTTCGCCGCCACTTCGTCCGTCGGCGTGACAGCAAAAAAATGCAGATTCTCGCGCAGCATGGCAACAAAGTCCAGGCGGGCTTTGCGCGCCAGGTAGCGATCAAAGTGGTCACGTTGCATCACCCGCTCCAGCTCCAGCCAGGTCGGTACAGAAGCACAGACATCACACCGCGCCAGTGCATGCAGCAAGGCCTGGTTAGGCACCGAGCCGGGCTTGAGCGCCGCACTGACCAGCGTGCTGGTATCGAACACAACGCGTCTGGACAAGCTCATCGCAGTGCATGGACCAGCCGGTTCACCTCGTCGTCGGACAGCGCTGTGGCCGCTGGCTTGGCCATGGCGGCGGCATGCGCGCTCCAGGCTTCAAGCGCAGCGACCGCCTTGCTGCGGCGCACGCGCACATCGAGCAACTCCTCCATGTCCTGCGGCGACACGATGAAAGCAGCCGGCCGGCCATGGCGCGTCACCGTGACGGGCTCGCGCCGAGCCAAGTCGAGCAATTGACCGAAGCGGTTCTGGGCTTCAACGGAAGTCACGGAGATCATCAGCGGGCTCCTGGGTAATGGCTAATATGTACAGTGTAGCTATTTTGGCTATTTTGTGCCCGCCGGATCACGGCCGCTGGCGCAGGGCGCCCTGCAGCAGCGCCGCCACCAACGCATCCACCGGGATCGGCTTGGTCACGTAATCGTCCATGCCGGCGGCGATGCACTCTTCGCGGTCGCCCTGCATGGCGTTGGCGGTCATGGCGATGATGTGCGGGCGCTGGCCTAACCCGGCAGTCAAGCGGATTCGCCGCGTGGCTTCCAGGCCGTCCATCTCGGGCATCTGCACATCCATCAGCACCACGTCGTAGGGCTGCCGTTGCACGCACTCGATGGCTTCGATGCCATTGCTGGCCAGGTCGGCGCGGTAGCCCATTTGCTGCAGCAAGCGCATGGCCAGCTTCTGGTTCACCACGTTGTCTTCGGCCAGCAGGATGCGCAGCGGGTGGCGCGCGGCCATCTCGGCATCCAGGCGGGGTTTGGACGGCGCGGCGGCCAGTTGCGGCGCCGCATCTGCTTCACTGGCCAGCAGGCTCGCCAGAGTGTCAAAGAGCTGGCTTTGGCGCAGCGGCTTGGCCAGCGTGGCGGCAAAGGCGCTGTGGCTGGGCTCCTTGCGGCCGAGCGATGAGAACAGCACCAGCGGCAGCGTGAGGCCCGCCTGGCGGATCGCCTGGGCCAGCATCGCGCCATCCATGCCCGGCATGTGCATGTCGATGATGGCCCGGTGGTAAGGCTGATCGGCTGGCTGGCCTTGCAGCATCTGCAGGGCCTGCGCCGGCAGCGCGGTGTCGTGCACCAGCATGCCCCACTTGGCCGTCTGCAGCGCCAGGATGCGCCGGTTGGTGGCGTTGTCGTCGACCACCAGGATGCGCTTGGCTTTGA
>JAYSSS010000012.1:0-50062 GCA_043720415.1 Ideonella sp. | reverse complement strand
ATATAGGGGCTGTCGTAGACCTTGCTGGCGATCGTCATGTTGCCGCGGTCGTGCGCCTGGTTGGAGAACAGCGAGGCCACGCCGCGCTGCAACCACTTGCCGCGGCTGCTCAGCAGCGCCGCGATCGCCTCGTTGAAGGCGGTGACCGACTGCGCGAGCACCGGTCGACGGTGATCATGCCGATCGCCAGACCGAGAGGGTTCATGGAGTCCATGAAATGCTCCTGTGTCGGGTGGCCAGGGTGGTGGAGGTCAGTCGATCACCTCCGGCCAATCGGTGTGGAACCACTGCCCCGCCGGCCGGTCGACCCGCTCGTAGGTGTGGGCGCCGAAGAAGTCGCGCTGCGCCTGCAGCAGGTTGGCGCTAGCTCGCTCGGTGCGCAGGCTGTCGTAGTAAGCCAGCGAGGCGCCGATCGCCGGCACCGGGATGCCCGCGGCCACCGCCTGCGCCACCACCTGTCGCCAGGCCAGCTGGCTGCGGTTGAGCACCTGCTGGAAGAACGGCGCCAGCATCAGGTTGTCGAGTGCCGGGTTGGCGCGGTAGGCCTCGGTGATGTGCTTGAGGAAACGCGCCCGGATGATGCAGCCGCCGCGCCAGATGCCGGCGATGCCGGCCAGGTCGAGGCCCCAGCCCTGCTTCTCGCCCATCGTGCGCAGCAGGTCCATGCCCTGCGCGTAGCTGACGATCTTGCTGGCATACAGCGCGTCGTGCACCTGCGCCACCAGCATGGCGCGGTCGACCGCCAGCACCGGCGCGGGGCCCTGCAGCAACTGGCTGGCCACGACGCGTTGCGCCTTCTGCGACGACAGCACCCGGGCCTCGACCGCGGCATTGATGGTGCTGATGACCACCGCGTTCTCGGCCGCGTTCAGCAGCGTCCACTGGCCCGTGCCCTTCTGGCCGGCCTTGTCCAGAATCAGCTCGACGATGGGCTGGCCGGTCTCCGGGTCCTTCTGCGCCAGCGCCTTGCCGGTGATCTGGATCAGGTAGCTCTGCAGCTCGCCCTCGTTCCACTCGTCGAAGATCGCGGCCATCTCGTCGGTGCTGAAGCCGGCCGTTTTGAACAGGCTGTAGGCCTCGCAGATCAACTGCATGTCGCCGTACTCGATGCCGTTGTGGATCATCTTCACGTAGTGGCCGGCGCCGCCCGGGCCGATGTGGCGCACGCAGGGCGCACCATCGACGCGCGCGGCGATGGCCTCGAAGATCGGCCGCATCAACGCCCAGGTGCTGGCCGGCCCGCCGGGCATGATGGCCGGGCCCTTGCGCGCGCCCTCCTCGCCGCCCGAGACGCCGGCGCCGATGAACCTCAGGCCTTTGTCCGTTAGCCAGGCGTCGCGCCGCTCGGTGTCGGTGTACAGGCTGTTGCCGCCGTCGATGACGATGTCCTCGGCATCGAGCAGCGGGATCAACTGCTCGATGACCGCATCCACCGGCGCACCGGCCTTGACCATGATCTGGATCTTGCGCGGCCGCGCCAGGCCTTGCACAAAGTCTTGCAGCGTGTGCGCACCGACCAGTTGCTTGCCCGGGTGGGCGGCGATGAAGGCATCGGTCACGCTGGGCGTGCGGTTGTAGACGCTCACCTGGAAGCCGCGGCTTTCCACATTGAGCACCAGGTTCTGGCCCATCACGGCCAGGCCGATCAGGCCGAAATCGCTTTGGTGGGTCATCGCTTCTTGGCCACGGCTGCGGCACGTTGTGAGGGGTGGCGCGATTGTGACGTGGGGGGTGGCTCAGGCGGCAGCGCCGGCCCGGTGTAGCGCGCACGCGGGCGGATCAAGTGGCCCTGCAGTGCCTGCTCCATCGCGTGGGCTAACCACCCAATACAGCGGGCGATGGCAAACAGTGTCAACGGCGCCTGCGGTGGCAGCTTCAGGCTGTGGCACATCGCCGACATGGCGAAATCAACATTCGGCTGCTCGCCCGCCAGGGCCAGGACACAGGCCGCCAGCTCGGCGTGCCGTGGCGGCAAAGCCAGCCCGGCCAGCAAGGCCACGGCACGCACATCGCCCTCTGGGTAGAGCGGGTGGCCAAAACCCGGCAGCTTGTGGCCCCGGGCCAGCCAGTCGCGCACCACCGGCTCCACGCCCCGCGCCTGCCCCGCCTCCAGCAGGCGCTGCAGGGTGGCCGCGGCACCGCCATGCAGCGGGCCGGTGAGCGTGGTCAGCCCGGCCAGTACCCCGGCCGACAGCGCAGCGCCGGTGGACACGCTCACCCGCGTGGCGAAGGTCGAGGCATTGAGCTCGTGATCGGCCAGCAGCACCAGGGCGCGGCGGATGGCATCTTCCGCTCGCGGCCGGCGCCAGCTCTGCGCAATGCGCCGAGCCAGGTGGGTTGGACCTTGGGCACTTTTCGCCGGGTGCTGTGGCCGTGCGGGGCGGGTGCCGAGCAGCGCCTGCACCGTGGCCGCAAACACCTCGGCAGCATCGGCCTGCAAGGCCGCCGCGCTGCGGTGCACGCTGGGCAAATCATGGGCCACCCGGCCGCCGAGCATGAGCAAGGCGCGGGTGATCGCGTCGTGAGCGAGCGGCGCTGCGTGTCCTTGCTCCGCTGCCAGGGTTGGAAGCGGCGTTGCCGGCACCGCCACCGCGGGCAGTGGCGCTGTGCCCCACAGCAGGCCGGCCACATCCTCCAGTTGCGCAGATTCGGCCAGCACCGCAGCGTCCTGCCCGCGGTACCACAGCCGGCCCCCCGCAACAGTGGAAATCGCCGAGGGCAGCACCGGGTCACCCCACCCGATGGCATCGGCGGCGATGGCCTCGGCCTTGCGCCGGCCCTGGTGGCGCTGCGCCATGCGTTGCACGTCATCAAAGTGGTATCGGCTGCGCCGTGGGTCCTGGGCATCGGCGCGGGCGCGGATGCGGCCACGGCTGACGTTGGCGTACAGCGTTTGCGGCCGCACCTGCAGCAGTTTGAGCGCCTCATCGGCGGTGATCCAGGCCATGGTGTGGGGGTGCTTCAGATGTTGATCATTGACATCAAGATTGACATCAATGTTCACGATCCTAAGATCGAAAGCGCTGGAAATCAATCAACCCACTGGAGCAAATGCAATGAGCAGCGGACTGGATGACGTGGTGGCCGCCGACACCGTGCTGTCGGATGTGGACGGCCAGGCCGGGCGCCTGGTGGTGCGCGGCAGGCATGTGCAGGATTGGGTGCAGTCGGCCAGCTTCGAGGAGTTGGTGCACACGCTGTTTGAGGGCTTCTTTGCCGATCTGCCCGCGCCCGCGGCCCTGGGCCATGCGCTGGGCCGGGCGCGCTGCCAGGTGTTCAAGCTGATGGGCAACACCGAGGGCCTGGCCGCACGCCCGCCCATCGAGGCAGTGCGCGCCCTCATCACCCACGTTGCCGATGGCGACGACCTGGCCACCGCATTACAACTGGTGGCCGCGCCGGCCGTGTTCACCGCGGCCATGGCGCGGCTGCGCCAGGGCCAGGCCGCCATCGCGCCCGATGCCACGCTGACCCACGCCGCCGACACCCTGCGCATGGGCGGCTTGCCGGCCTCCGCCGCGCAAGCGCAAGCCCTGCAGGCCTACCTCATCACCGTGGCCGACCACGGCTTGAATGCCTCCACCTTTGCCGCCCGTGTGGTGGCCTCCACACATGCCGGCCTGGGCTCGGCCGTGCTGGCCGCGATCAGTGCGCTCAAAGGCCCCCTGCATGGCGGTGCGCCCGGGCCGGTGCTGGACATGCTGGACGCCATAGGCACGGCCGACCAGGCTGTGCCCTGGATCGAAGCGGCCATGCTGCGCGGCGAGCGCTTGATGGGCTTTGGCCACCGCATCTACCGCGTGCGCGACCCGCGCGCCGATGTGCTCAGCGCCGCCCTGAAGACCTTGGCCGATGCCGGCGGCTGGACGGCCCAACGCATGCCCCTGGCCCTGGCCACCGAGCGCGCCGCCCTGCACGAGCTGCAGCGCAAACACCCCGAGCGCGCCCTGCAGACCAATGTGGAGTTCTACACCGCCCTGCTGCTGGACGCGCTGGGCTTTGAGCGCGAGCTCTTCACCTGCGTGTTTGCCATGGGCCGCGTGGCCGGCTGGGTGGCGCATGCGCGTGAGCAGGTGCAGACCGGCCGTTTGATGCGGCCACAGTCACGCTACATCGGCCCGGCGCCGGCTATGCTGGCGGCCACTGTCGGGGCAGCCGGCCCCAGCACATCCAGCGCGAAGACTCAAGCGCGACCACAGCCCACAGCCTTGCCGACACCATGATCGACCACCTTGACCACATCGTCCTGACCACCATCAATGAAGCCGCCTGCACCGACTTCTACACCCGCATCATGGGCATGCAGCTGGAGGTGTTTGGCGCCGGCGACGCGGCGCCACGCAAGGCCTTCAAGTTCGGCGCGCAGAAAATAAACCTTCATGTGCGCGGCCGCGAGTTCGAGCCCAAGGCCCACCTGCCGGTGCCCGGCGCGCTGGACCTGTGCTTCATTGCCAGCGTGCCACTGGCCGAGGTGATCGCCCGGCTGCAGGCCGCCCCCTGGCCCATCCTCGAAGGGCCGGTGGAGCGCACCGGCGCCACGGGCAAAATCCTATCGATCTATGTACGCGACCCGGATTTGAACCTGATCGAGATCTCACAGCCGCTTTGAGCGCCGGGCCGACCCCGGGAACAGATCACTGCGCGCCGCCTGGGTCATGGCCACGACGCAGGGGTGCGTGATGCGGCGCTCGATCGAAATGGCGAAATACTCGACCTGTATTTCGTCGGTGCTGCCCAGCAGTTTGACCTTGTAGCTTCGCGTGATTTCGTGCGCCAGCACGGTGGGCGCGGCGAAGACGCCACTGCCGTGCCGGCCAAACTCCTTCATCAGTGCGTCATCGTCGAAGACCCCGGTCACTGTGGGACGCAGCGCCCGCGCCTGAAACCAGGCCCGCAGTTTGGAATCCAGCGCCGAATCCTCACCCGGCATCAGCATCGCAGCGCCGTTCAAGCACAGCGGGAAGGCGCCACGCAGTGTTCTGTGCAGGGCAGGTGCGGCGAAAAAACTCAAGCCCGAGGCGCCCAAGCGGTGGTTGAAGGCGCGCACCCGAACGTCTGTCGGGGTAGGCGCATCCGAGACCACCAGGTCCAGGCGATGCAGTGCCAGCTCGGCGAGCAGGCTGCCGATCTTCCATTCACGGCAGACCACACGCAGCGGCCCATCGATGCTGGTGGCCGGCTCGATCAATCGAAAGGCGATGGACTTGGGAATGGCGTCGGACACGCCGATCCGAAATTCAAGTGTTTGCTCACGCTGCGCAGACTTATTCACTGCTGCTTCGAGCTCGGCCCCAAGTGAAAAGATTTGCTCGGCGTAGCCCAGCACATGGCGCCCGGCATCGGTGAGCGCCAGGCCGCGGCCACGCTTGATGAACAGCGACTTTCCCAGAGCGGCTTCGAGCAGCTGGATCTGGCCGCTGATGGTCTGTGGCGTGAGGTGAAGTTGCTCGCTGGCGCGCATCACGCTGCCGCTCTTGGCGACATGCATGAAGTACTGCAGATGCTTGTAGTTCATAGCTTGATCATCTGTTTTTTACGAGACTTTTCTCAAGATCTTTCGAATTTACCGAATGGACGGGTTTGCGTAGATTCGCGGCACTGCAAATCACCCGCGTTTTCATGGACCCCTCAAACTTTCTCTCGGCCCTGTTGGCCATCGTCATCATCGATCTGGTGCTGGCTGGCGACAACGCCATCGTCATTGCCCTGGCTGCGCGCGGCCTGCCCAGCCATTTGCAAAAGCGCGCCATCATCTGGGGCGCGGTGGGTGCCATTGCGGTGCGCAGTGTGATGACGGTGATCGTCGTCTGGCTGCTGAAAATTCCTGGCCTGCTGCTCGTTGGCGGCGCCTTGCTGGTGTGGATTGGCTACCACCTCCTGCTGCCCGAGAAGGACGAGGGCAACGGCCATTCACCGCGCGTCACCACCTTCTGGGCGGCCATGCGCACCATCGTCGTTGCCGACGCGGTGATGGGGCTGGACAACGTGCTGGCCGTGGCCGGTGCGGCCCATGGCAGCTATCTGCTGGTGGTCATTGGCCTGCTGATCAGCATACCCATCGTCGTCTGGGGCAGCAGCCTGGTGTTGAAGGTGGTGGATCGCTACCCGGCCGTGGTCTACCTGGGCTCGGGCGTGCTGTTGTGGACGGCGGTGACGATGATGAGCTCCGAGCCCCTGCTCAAGCCCTGGCTGGCGGCCGTGCCGCAGGCGAAGTGGATGGCCTACATCATCATCCCCGCCGTGCTGTGGGCCGGCTTCGTCAAGAACCACAGGCAGCTCGAATCACGCATCCATGCCCGGCTGGCGCAATTCAAGCTGCAAAACCCCTTGGGCGCGAGCACCGCGCCAGCCGATTCGACCGATTCCTACTCGCAGGCCACACCTGCATCCGTGCCGTCACCCCGGCCTCAACCTGAAGGAGAACCAAGCATGTTGAAGGTTCTTGTTCCCGTCGATGGCTCCAGCAATTCGCTGATGGCCGTCAAGCATGTCATCCAGGAGTACCAGCGACACCATGAGCTGGAGCTGCACCTGCTCAATGTGCAGCCCCGCATGTCGCGCCACATCGGGCGCTTTGTCAGCCGCCATGATCGCCAGGCCTGGCATGAGGCACAGGCCAAACAGGCCATGGCCAGTGCCCAGGCGACCTTGACCCAAGCGGGCGTGCCCTTCCACAGCCACTGGCGCATGGGCGCGCGCTCGCCCGAGATCTGCGCTGCGGCCACCGAACTGGGCGCACACCACATCGTCATGGGCACGGCGCGCAAGAACTCGATCACGCGCATGCTGGAGGATTCGGTCACCAACCAGGTGCTCGAGGCCACACCGATTCCGGTGGAGGTGATCCCCGGCACCGCGGTCTCGAAGTGGGAGCGTTGGGGCCTGCCGGCAGGCGTGTTGGGGCTGGGTGGGCTGGCGATCTACGCGCTTCAATAGCACACCATCGCAACATGCTATTGCCGTGCGGAAGTGCGGCAGTGCGCAATCAGCATGTGCTTAAGGCTGCACCACCGCCCGCGGCACATGCTCAGCGCCGGGCCAGGTTGCGGCGCCGGCGCCGGCACTGTCACTGCCGCGCAGCCGCCTTCATGCGCGATTGCAAGGCCGACGCGGCCTGCCTCAGGCAGCGCTCAAATGCCGGCAACAAGGGGCTGGGGGCGCGCTGCTTGGGCCTGACCAGGCTGACATGAAACGGGATGGCCACCGCCAGCGGCCGGATGTGCAGGCCCGGCCCGGCCAGCTCCAGCGCCGTGAGCGGGTTGACGATGGCCAGGCCCAGGCCCTGGCGCACCAGGGCGCAGACTGACACGGCGCTGGCGGCCTCGATGTGCAGGTGGCGTTGCACCTGCGCCTGCGCAAACAGCGCGTCTGCCTTTTGCCGATAGGCATCGTTGGGCGCCAGGCTGATGAAGGCCTGGCCTTCGAAATCCTTCAGCCGCAACACCCGCCGGGCCAACAGGGCGTGGCCATCGGGCAGCAGCGCCACCTCGTCGGCTTGGAGCAGGGCTTGGGCCGTGGTGGCCACAGGCGCCTGGCTGGCTTCGATCAGGCCCAGGTCGAAGCGCTGCTCGCTGAGCTGCTGCTCCAGCAAGGGCGACTCCAGGGCCGTGATCGACAGGCCCGACTGCGGGTGTTGGGCCATGAAGCGCCGCACGGCATCGGGCAGCAGGGCGTGGGCCAGCGCCGGCAGGCAGGCCAGCGCCAGCCGGCCCTGGGCAAACTGGCGCAGCCCCACGGCCGCCGCGGTGATGCGCTCCAGGCCGATGAAGGAGCGCTCCACTTCTTCGAGCAAGGCGATGGCGCGCACGGTGGGTCGCAGCCGGCCGCGCACGCGATCAAACAGCGTCATGCCCAGGGTTTGCTCCAGCCGCGCCAGCTCACGGCTGAGCGTGGGCTGCGAGCTGCCCAGGGCCTCGGCCGCACGCGTGATGTGGCTGCTGGCCATGACGGCGCGAAAGACCTCGATCTGGCGGTGGGTGAGCTTCATGCATATCCATTTTGCATGGCCTGTGGCATGCACAGTCATTGCTTGAATGCCCAGGCCTGGGCATGATCGGCGCCATGACGAGCACAAACCCAAACCCCGGCACCGCCGCAGCCATCCATTTCAAACCCGCGTCGGTGGCTGCGGATGAGCTGCAGCGCCTGGCCCAGCAGCACGGCACGCCGCTGTGGGTGTACGACGCCGACACCGTGCGCCAGCGCATCCAGGCCTTGCGGCCCTTCGATGTGATTCGCTATGCGCAAAAGGCCAACTCCAACATCCACCTGCTGCGCTTGATGCGTGCTGAGGGCGTGAAGGTCGATGCCGTCTCACTGGGCGAGATCGAGCGCGCGCTGTTGGCGGGTTATGTCTCCGGGGCCATGTGTGGCGCGACGCGTGCTGCGGCCGAAGGCCCGCCCGGCGAGGATCACGGCGAGATCGTTTTCACCGCCGACCTGCTGGATGCCGCCACCCTGCACTGCGTGCTGCGCGAGCGCATCCCGGTGAACGCCGGCTCCATCGACATGCTGCACCAGCTGGGCGCTCGCTCGCCAGGCCACGCGGTGTGGCTGCGCATCAACCCCGGCTTCGGCCATGGCCACAGCAACAAGACCAACACCGGCGGTGAGCACAGCAAGCATGGCATCTGGCATGCCGATGTGCCTGCGGCGCTGGCGGCCATCACCCAGCATGGCCTGAAGCTGATCGGCCTGCACATGCACATCGGCTCGGGCGTGGATTACAGCCACTTGCAACAGGTCTGCCAGGCCATGGTGGCACTGGCGGCAAACGTGGTGCTGCCCATCCAGGCCATCTCGGCGGGCGGTGGCTTGTCGGTCCCCTACCGCGAAAACGACGCGTCCATTGACACCGCGCACTACTTCAGCCTGTGGGACGACGCCCGCCGGCAGATCGCCGCGGCCCGCGGCCATGCCATTCAATTGGAGATCGAGCCCGGCCGCTACCTGGTGGCCGAGGCCGGCGTGCTGCTGGCCGAGGTGCGCGCCACCAAGGCCATGGGGGCGAATCACTTTGTGCTGGTTGATGCCGGCTTCAACGATCTGATGCGGCCTTCGATGTACGGCAGCCACCATGGCATCAGCCTGCTGCCTGCGGCAGGTTCAGCCAGCGCCGCGTCGCGGCCACTGCAGGCCAGCGTGGTCGCCGGCCCGCTGTGCGAATCGGGCGATGTCTTCACACAGGGCGAGGGCGGCGTGGTGCTGTCGCGCGAGCTGCCGCAAGCAAAGGTGGGCGACCTGCTGGTGTTCCATGACGCCGGTGCCTATGGCGCTTCGATGTCATCGAACTACAACACCCGGCCACTGGCGGCCGAGGTCCTGGTCGATGGCGGGCAGGCGCGGCTGATTCGCCGCCGGCAAACCGTGCAGGAGCTGCTGGCGCTGGAGTGTGTGGGCTGAGGGCGAGCGCGACACCCGCGACAGCAGAGTCGATTCCGACCAACGATCTATGCAAATTTAAATTAGTACTTTAGACTTGCATAAATGAATCACCGCCCGGAATTTGCGCGAGCGATGACAGCCACCCTGCTTTCGCGCGCGCAGCAGTACCCCGTTGTCACCGTCACCGGCCCGCGCCAGGCCGGCAAGACGACGCTGTGCCGGCAGGCTTTCCCGGAGAAACCTTACTTCAATCTGGAGCGTCCTGATCTGCGCCAGCGGGCGCAGAGCGATCCCGCTGGCTTCCTGGCCCAGTGCCCACATGGCGCGGTGCTGGACGAAGTGCAACGCGTTCCGGCCCTGCTGTCCTGGCTGCAGACCGAGGTCGATGAGCACCCCGGCCCGGGGCGCTGGATATTGACCGGCAGCCACAACTTTGAGTTGATGACCGCCATCACGCAAACGCTGGCCGGGCGCACGTCTGTGCTGCAACTGTGGCCACTGTCCATCAACGAGCTGGCCGCCGCCGGCTTGCTGGGCGGGCGCCGTGGCCTGGGCATTGATGCGCTGCTGTTGGCCGGCGGCTACCCGCGCATCCACGCCGATGGCCTGGACCCCAGCGTGGCCCTGGCCGACTACTTTGCGACCTATGTGGAGCGCGACCTGCGGCAGCTGATCGAGCTGCGCCAGATCACCGCCTTTGGCCGCTTCGTGCGCCTGGCCGCCGGCCGCATTGGCCAGTTGCTCAATCTCTCCGCACTGGCCGCAGATGCCGGCATCAGCGCGCCCACCGCACAGGCCTGGATCACGCTGCTGGAGGCCAGCTTTGTGGTGCACCGTCTGCCGCCCTGGCACGCCAAGCTGGGCAAGCGCCTGGTCAAGCAGTCCAAGCTGTACTTCTGCGATGTCGGCCTGGCGGCGTGGCTGACCGGCGCGCGCCAGGCCGATCACCTGACCGTGCACCCGCTGCGTGGCGCCTTGTTCGAGAACCTGGTGGTCAACGAATTTGCCAAGCACGCGCTCAACCAAGGCATCGCGCCGCGCCTGCACTTCTACCGCGACAGCAATGGCCAGGAGGTCGATCTGGTGGTCGATTTCGGCCTGCCGCCGGGGCAACTGGGCCTGGTGGAAATCAAATCCGGCCAGACCGTGCAGCGCGAGTGGCTGCTGGTGCTGGAGCGGGTGGCCAGGCTGTTCAATGGTGCCGAGGCGCCGTCCGCCGGCCCGGCCGGCTCAAGCCGATCCGGCACTTCTGCGCGCCCTGCCCGTTCTGCGCGCCCTGCTCGTTCTGCGCGTTCTGCAAACACGCCGCGCATTGGTCGGCGCATGCTGGTGCATGGCGGCACGATGCAGGGCCTGTGGGATGGGGTCGAACTGGCGGGGGTCTTGCCACCGCCCGCCTGAGGGCCTGGGCCGCACTGGTGCCGCCGGCCCCCAGCGGTAACCCACTGGTAACAGCCAGACCGCTACAACACAATCCGCAGGGCCATGGGTTGAGCTCGGCCATCCTGGCCGGGGCAGTCCATGGCCCGGCCATGCCCACCGATGTCGGCACCTCGTGTTCCTGCTGTTCCCGATGCGCCGGCGGCCCTGGCCTGGTGCCTGTGCCTGTTGGGCGTGCCCTGCTTGCAGGCCGAGCCCGCCGGCCCAAGGCTGCCGCTGTCGCCCAAGGATGCTGCCCTGCTGGCCGTGGTGGCACTGGATGGCCCGATCGCGCCGGACCATGCCAGCGCGCTCATTTGGCCCAATGTGGACGCCAAGAAGGCCGACACCAGCTTGCGCCAGCGCCTGTTTCGCCTGCGCCGCGAGGCTGGCACCCACCTGATCGCCAGCGGCAGCCTGCTGCAGTTCGCGCCCGGTGTACGCACCGATCTGCAGGCCACGCTGGTGCAGATCGCCAGCGACCCCAACGCCGGCCAAGGCCAGCTCCTGGGCGATCTGGGCTTTGACGATCAGGCCGAACTCGCGGATTGGGTCAAGCGGGCGCGCATGCGCTGGCGCGAGCAGTGTGAGCGGGTTCTGGCCGCGACGGCGGCGCAATGTGAAGCGCGCCACGAGATCGTCCAAGGCCTGGCCTATGCGCTGCGCCTGGTGCAGAGCGATCCACTGTCTGAGCATGCCCAGCGCCGCCTGATGCGCTTGCATTACCTGCGCGGCGATGGCAGCGCGGCCATCGCCGCCTTCGAGCGCTTCGAAGCGCTCTTGAAAAACGAGCTCGGCGCGCGCCCTTCGGCCGAAACCATCGAGCTGCTCAACACCATCGAGCGCGGCGCCACTAGGCTGCCGGCGCAGCGCGCCATCGTGCCGGCCAGCCTGATCCGGCCGCCGCGGCTGATCGGCCGTACGGCCGAGTTTGCCGCCCTGGCGCGCGCCTGGGCCGGACAGCGCGCGTTTGCATTGCTGGGCGAGGCCGGCATCGGCAAGACCCGCTTGCTGCACGAGTTTGCGGCCGATCAGGCCGGCGTGGTCAGTGTGCAGGCACGGCCGGGTGATGCCGGTATCGCATGCGCGGTGCTGGCGCGTTTGCTGCGCGCGGTGCTGGCGGCGCACCCGATGGCGCTGGCCGAGCCGCAGCGCCTGGCGCTGGCCTTGCTGTTGCCCGAGCTCGGCCAGGCCGCGGCCTTGTCCGGCGAGGCCCAGCGTTTGCTGCTGCACCAGGCGATGAGCAGCGTGCTGGCCGACGCCACGGCGCAGGGGCTGCGGGCGCTGATCGTCGATGACCTGCACTTCGCTGACGACGCCAGCATCGAGTTCATGCAATCGCTGACGCAATCGGAAGCCCTGACCGCACTGAAATGGGGCTTTGCCCAAAGGCCGATCGATGCCAGCCCGGCCGCTGCTGCATTGCGCGCGACGCTGGAGGAAGCCCAGCGCCTGGAGAGCGTGCCGCTGGGGCCTTTGAACCCGGCACAGATGGTGGCATTGATTGATTCGTTAGGCCTGCCTCAGATCGATGCCCAGCGCCTGGCACCGGCACTGATGAAACACACCGGTGGCAACCCCTTGTTCGCGCTCGAGACCTTGAAAGACATGCTGTTGACGGGCCTGGCGGGTCACGCTGACTTCGCCAGGCAGACCGAGCTTGCAGGCCCGGTCGTCCCAGCCATCCCAGCCATCCCAGCCAGCCAAGCCAGCCATGGCGGCCAAGGTGGACGCCTGATCGCAGGCCTGGCCCCTGGCCCCGCCCAGCGCCTGCCGCAGCCCACCACGGTGGGTGCCTTGGTCCTGCGTCGGCTGGCGCAACTGTCAGCGCCTGCGCTCAGGCTGGCGCGCACGGCGGCGCTGGCCGGCGAGAGCTTCAGCGCCGAGCTGGCCGCGGCCGTGCTCGAAGCCCATCCGCTGGACATCGCCGAGCCCTGGCGCGAGCTCGAATCGGCCCAGGTCATCCGCGACGGCGCCTTCGCACACGATCTGGTCTGTGAGGCCACGCGCGCCTCTGTGCCGGCGCCCATCGCGCAATTGCTGCACCGTCGCATCGCCGCCCACTTGCTGGCGCACGGTGCCGCCGCTGCGGCCATCGCGCCGCACTGGGCCGGCGCGCTCGATTGGGCGCAGGCCGGCGCCGCCCATGTGCGGGCCGCGCGCCAGGCGCTGGCGGCCTCGCAGCGCGGCCTGGAGGTCGGCCACTGGCGCCAGGCGCGCGACTGCTTCGACCACTGTGGCGACACCGAGCGCGCCTTCGATGCGGACTGCGAAAGCGTGCCTTCACTGATCGTCGTGCACGGCGTGACGCACGCCCACAGCGTGATCGACCGCCTGATCGCACAGGCCAGCTCGGACGAGCAACGCGCCGCCGCCTGGACGGCGCGGGCCATGGCGCTGCTGATGGCCGCCGATCACGTCGCCGGCGTGGCCGCCGCTGGCACGGCCAGCGCGCTGGCCCAGCACTTCGAGTCACCCTGGCCGCGCTTCGAGGCCGCGCGGCTGCAGGCCAGCGGCCTGGCCATGGGCGGGCGGGCTGTGGAGGCGCTGGCCATCATCGAGCCCTTTCGCGAGCTGGTTGAACGCCAGGGCAGCGCCGAGCACAAGGGCCGCTTCTGGGCCGACTACGCCTATGTGCTCAATGGCGCGCGACGTCTGCGCGATTGCGCCGCGGCGACGCAGCGCGCCATCGACAACGCCCAGGCCATGGGCGAGCTGACCGAGCTGGCCACGCTGTTGTCCAACCTGGCCACCGTGCAAGGCAACCTGGGCCATGCCGACGAGGCGCTCAAGTTGGCGCGGCGCGCCCAGGCCCTGCAGGTGCAACTCGGCAGCACCGCCGGGCCCACTGGCGGCGTGGTTGAAGCCTATGTCGGCGTGTACTGCGGCATGGCCGGGCGCTACGGCGAGGCCCTGGAGCGGCTGGACCTGGCCATCGCGCGCTTCCAAAGCGACGGCCAGACCCTGTGGATCGCGGTGGCCAGCAACCACAAGGCGCAGCTGCTGCTCGACCTGGGCCAATTTGCACGCGCGCGCCAGGCCCTGGTCTACGAGCAGCCACCGATTGAATCGGTTCGGGCCCGCGGCGCGGCCCTGGCCGCACGCGTCGATCGTGCGTTGGGATTGGCCGATACCGAGCACCTGGGCCAGGCGCTGGCCGCGTTCGAGCGCGGCGGCGATTCGCATGTGCGCATGCATGTGATGCTCGATCAGGCCTTGACGAGCCCGCCCGAAGCCGCCATCGCACTGTGTGAGGAGGTGTTGCGCATAGCGGCCTCGATTGAATTCGTCGGCGTGTGGATGAAGGCCGGTCTGTTGCGCGCCCAAGCCCTGCACCGCGCGCAGCGCAGCGCAGAGGCCGCGCTCCAGTTGCGTGAGCTCTTGCCTCGGATCGACCGCGTGCGCCCGGCCGACATGTACCTGCCCGAGGCCTGGTGGATTGCGGTGCAGGTGTTCGATGCCTGCGGCGCCGGCGACGAAGCGGTGATGGCGCTGGCCCAGGCCGCGCGCTGGATACGCCAGGCGGCGCTGCCGCTGGTGCCGGATGAATTTCGCGCCAGCTTTCTGCAGCGCAACCCCACCAACCTGGCCGTGCTGGCGGCGGCCGATCGGCGGGTGCTAACAGCGCGCTGACGCGGCCGCCTTATCTTGGCCTGCCAGCGCTGACGATGGTCGTCGGCGCGGTCTGCGGCGCAGCCGCCCACAGCGAGGACATACCCTAATCCGAGTCAACCCGGTGGCCGCCACCGAAGGCGCAGGCTTCGTCGATTTCGTGATCTCGCTCGCCAGGCCTCGAGCAACGAAATCCGGGTCAATGACGACACCGACATCGGCACCGCCACCTATGGCACCCATGACCCTGACTTTCAGCGCGTGTTCGGCACATTGGTCTTCCCGCCCGGCCAAACCACCCAGTGGGTGCCGGTGCCCTTGATCGACAACATCCACGCCGAGGGCCAGGAAGTCTTTTCGCTCGATCTCAGCGTGCCGGTCAACGCCACCGTGGCACAGCGCCTGACCCCGGCCACCCTCATCGACAGCGTCAGCGACGTGCTGCCCGACACCGTCGAGATCGTCGCCATCGTCGGCCAGGTGTTGCCGCTGGACCCGGTGTGGTTCCCAGACCCGGGGGTCTGAGCTGGAGAGTTCCGGCCTTAACCGCGGCCGTGCTTGGCGATCAAATCCTTGGCCGATTTCAGCAGCGCCGCGCCCTTGAAGCCGCGCTTGTCCATGTCGGCCACCCACTCGTCATCGACCTGGCTGGACAACTTCACGAACTCCGCCACCTCGGCCGCGCTGAAGGTGTAGAGCGTGTTGCCGCGGTCCACCGCGGCTTTGCGGCCGATGGGGTCGTTGCTCTGCTGGGTCTTGCCCAGCCAGCCCGACGTGGCCATGCCCGAATTGGCATCGATCACCTTCTTCAAATCCGGCGCCAGCGAGTCGTACTTGGCCTTGTTCATGGCCATCACGAAGGTGGTGGTGTAGAGCGCCGGGTTGCCGGCAGGGAACTCGCTGTGGAACTTGGTCAGCTCATGCACCTTGACCGAGGGCACCACCTCCCAGGGGATGGCGCAGGCCTCGATCGTGCCCTTGCTCAGCGCGTCGGGGATCTGCGGCAGCGGCATGCCCACCGGCGTGGCGCCGACCGAGCCCAGCATCTTGGTGATCTGCCGGGTCGGGCCGCGCACCTTCATGCCCTTCAAATCGGCGGCTGACTTGATCTGCTTGCTGGCCGAATGAAACATGCCCGGGCCGTGCACATGCAGGGCCAGCACTTGTGTCTCTTTGAACTCATCCGGGCACTGCGTCTGGAAGTACTCCCAATAGGCTTTGGAGGTGGCCTCGGCGTTGTTCATCATGAAGGGCAGCTCGAAGGCTTCGATGCGCGGAAAGCGCCCCGCGGTGTTGCCAGGCAAGGTCCAGACGACATCGACCACGCCGTCGCGCGCCTGGTCATACAGCTGCACCGGTGTGCCACCCAGTTGCATGGCGGGGTAGGCCTCGAACTTGATGCGCCCACCCGACTCTTGCTCGACCTTGGCCATCCACGGCTTGTGCATCGACAGCCAGACGTTGGACAGCGGCGCCATGAAGGTGTGGAACTTCAGGGTCACCGATTGCTGTGCAAAGCCAAGCAGGTGGGGAACGCCCAAGGCCGACGCAGCGGTGGCCTGGATGAGGGAACGACGCTTCATTTGAAAACTCCTGGCTGAAAAATTGAACGACGCAAACTTAACGGGCCTGCCGCCTGGCCGCGCCTGCGGTTTACCCGCATGAACGCAGGCGCTGCCGCAACACCTAACCGACGTACTTCACCAACCACAGCGAGATCGGCGGGAAAAACAGCAGCAACAGCGTGCGCAGGGTGTCGCTGATGAGAAAGGGCGTCACGCCGCGGTAGCTCTCGGCAATGGGCACATCCTTGGCCATGGAGTTGACGACATAGACATTCAAACCCACGGGCGGCGCCAGCATGCCAAAGCCCACGGTCATCAACACCATGATGCCGAACCAGATGGCAACGCTTTCCTTGGGCATGCCGAAATCCAGGCCCATGATCATGGGGAAGAAGATGGGGATGGTCAGCAGGATCATGGACAGCTCGTCCATCACCGCGCCCAGCACCACATAGAGCAGCAAGATGGCCGAGACCACCGCCACCGGCGGCATGCCCCAGGACAGCACCTCGCGCGCCAGCGCATTGGGCACCTGGGTCAGGGCCAGGGCCGAGTTCATCAGGTCCGCGCCCAGGAAGATCATGAAGATCATGGCCGAGGCCTCGGCCGTGGCATAAAAGCAGTGTTTGAACTTCTGCCAGGTGATCTCGCGCTTGGCCAGGGCCGCCACAAAGGTGGCCGCAGCACCCACGGCCGCGCCCTCGGTGGGCGTGAACTTGCCGGTGTAGATGCCGACAAAAACGATCAAAAAGATGGCCGCGATGGGCACGATGCCCGCCAGCGCCTGCAAGGTGACCTTGGGCAAATCGTCGTCATGCTCGGGCGCCTGGCCCGGCACCAGGCGCACATAGATGGCAATGGCCACCATGTAGCCCAGCATCGCGATCAACCCCGGGATCATGGCCGCGGCGAACAGCTTGGCGATGTTTTGCTCGGCCAGGATGGCGTAAATCACCAGCGGCACCGAGGGCGGTATGAGGATGCCCAGCGTGCCCCCCGCGGCCAGGGTGCCGGTGGCCAGGCGCCCGCTGTAGCCGTGGCGGCGCATCTCCGGCAGGGCCACCGAGGTGATGGTCGCCGCCGTGGCCACCGATGAGCCGCAGATCGCGCCGAAGGCCGCGCAGGCCATCACCGCGGCCATGGCCAGGCCACCGCGAAAGCGGCCCATCACCGCCGCCGCAAAACCGAACAGCGCCTTGGAGATGCCGCCCTGGGTGGCGAAGTTGCCCATCAGGATGAACAACGGGATGACGCTCAGGTCATAACTCGCAAAACGCGCGAACGCCTGGTTGTTGAGAAAGCTGGCCAAGGGCATCCAGCCAGCCTGCAAGACATAGCCGATGCCACCGGCCACGAACATCGCCACCGCAATCGGCGTGCGCAGCACCATCAGCAGCAGCATCACGCCGAAGATGAGGATGGCCAGGGTGATGGGGGTCATCAGGCAAGCTCCGTGCTGCGCACTGCGCTATTCGCCTTGGGGCGGCCCGGCGGTCTCATGCGGTTTCACCTTCGGCGGCAAAACCGTGGAAGGCCTGAGCCAGGCCGATCAGCGCGCACAGTGCCAGCGGCGGCACGATGCAGGCGTAGACGACCCACTCCGGAAAGCCCAGCATCATTGAACCCGACTGCGATTTGAAGGCGCTCAGGCCGCCCATGGCGCTGCGCCAGGCCATCAGCGCCATGACCAGGCCGACCAAGAGCGCGCCCAGGCGGTCGAGCCGGACTTGTGTGCGGGCCGAGGCGCCGGTGGTGAAGAAATCCACAATGATGTGGCCGCGCCGCAGCTGGCACCAGGGCATGAACAGCGCCACCGCGGCGCCGGCGGCGGAGGCTGAGAGCTCGAAGTCGCCGACGATGGTCCAGCCCGTGGTGTTGCGCCCGATGAGGCTGATGCAGGTGAGCAGCGTGATGCCCGTGAGCAGCACGCCCGCGGCAATGGCGCACAGCTTGGCCAGGCGCTCCAGTGTTTTCATGGGTTCTCCTCAACGACGGCGGCGAATTGTGGCTTGGCCGAAATGCGCACTGTGTGTGGGAAGCCCGGTGGTATCGCTGGTCATTGATGCCGGCCATTGGTGCCGACCCATGACGCCGGCCCATGACGCCGGCTCTTGGTGCCCGCATGCATGGCCCTCAGATCCATGCGCCATCAGTAGCGGCTGAAGTACTCACGCCGCTGAAATTCCTGCTTGTCGGGCGCGGCATCGAAGCGCGCTTGCTCGGCACCCTTGACGCGCTGCAGCCAGGCCACCAACTCGGGGCCAAAGGCCTGCACCAGGGTGGCGTCGTCGTCCAGCGCCTGCAGTGCCTCGCCCAGGCTGCGCGGCAGCAGCCGCGGCGCGCCGGCATAGGGCGCGCCGGTGGCCGGTGGCGGTTGCAACTGGCGATGGATGCCATCCAGGCCGCTGTAGATCTGCGAGGCGATGTACAGATAGGGGTTGGCCATGGGCTCGCCGATGCGGTTCTCGATGCGCGTGGCGGTGTCGCCGCACTCGCCCAACACGCGCAGCATCGCGCCGCGGTGGTCACGGCCCCACTGCACGGCCATGGGCGCCATGGCATTGGGTTTGAAGCGGCCATAGGCATTGACGGTGGTGGTGCCCAAGACCGTGGCGCCGCGGGCGTGTTCGATCAGGCCGGCGAGGTAATGCGCGCCGGTGTCCGAAAGCAGCTGGCGCGCATCGGCCGCCGAGCTGCCCGCGGCCGGTGTGGCGCGCAGCATGGCATTTTGGCCGCTGGACACATCGGTTAGGGATTGGTGCAAATGCCAGCCACTGGCCATGACATTGGCAAACGGCGGCAGGCACATGAAGCTGGCGTGGTAGCCGGCGCGGTGCAGGGCCTGCTTGACGCCATTGCGAAAGCGCACCATCTGGTCGGCGGCGGTGAGCGCATCGGTGGCATCGAACACCGCCTCCACCTGGCTGGGACCGAGCTCGATCTCCAGCGAGCGCAGCGGCAGGCCCAGGCCCAGCGCCGTGCGGCGCACGATGGCCAGGGGCTCGTCGGCGCGGTCGGCCCAGGCTTCGGACAGCAGTTTGTAGCCGGGGTGGATGAGCGAGACGCGCGGCGGCTCACCCGGCCAGGTGGCTTGGGCCGGATCGATGGATGGGTGAAGGGCGTCGCCCGCGGCCGGCCCAGCGCCCGGCTCGATGCGGTAGATGTGAAATTCCACCTCCAGCCCGCAGCGCAGGCCCAGGCCCTGCACGGCCAGGGCTTCGAGCGCGCGCTGCAGCACGCGGCGTGGGTCGATGGCCACGGGGCTGCCGTCGGTGAACCAGGCCTGGGCGCGCATCCAGCCCGTGCCCGGCGCCCAGGGCAGCGCGCACAGGCTGGCGGGGTCGGGCAGCAGCATCAGGTTGTTGGCAAAGCCGAAGCCGGGCAATTCGTCCAGCGCACCGGCCTCGAACACCGGGTAGGCGGTGCGGTCCGAGGTGTCCTTGAGCAGCAGGGTGCTGACCATGCCGACGCCATCGTCCAGCGCTTGCGCGGCCGCCGCCGGCATCAGCGTCTTGCCACGCAGCACGCCGTGCAGGTCACACCAGCCGATGCGCACCTGCTCGAAGTGGCCGGCCTTGATCTCGTCGATCGCCTGCTGGCGCGCCGCGGCCCGAGCCAGGCCGCGCTCGCCGCAGCGTTGCGCGAAGCCGCTCATGGCGCAGGCGACGGCAGCCAGGCCGCACCGGCGCGTTTGGCCGCTGCGGCATCCATCCAGAAGGCTTGCCAATCTTGCGCTGGCGCAATGCAATCCATGGTGTCGGGGCCGGTCATGGCCGCGGCCTCAGCGGCGCTGAGCGCCATCGGCGGGCGGCCACCGGCACGCACGGTCTCAATGGCCTGCAGCAGCAGGCGGCGGTTGGCCATGATGACCTTGTCGCTGCTGCCCAGGTGTTCACGCGTGCGGTCCTGGATGGCGCCCATGCTCTCCACCGCCCACTGGTCGTGCAGATTGATGTCGTCCTCGCCCATACCCAGGAAAGTACGCGTGCGCTGCTCCTGGGCGTTGAAGCGCCAGGCGTTGTGGCGGCCGTTGATCGGCACGTAATCGGGCAGGGTCACCGCGGCCAGGCGCTGGCGGCGCATCTCGTCCTTGTTCAGCGGCTCGGCAAAGCTGGTGAAGAAGGAATACCAGTAGGTGTGGGTGTCGTCCACCGGCACATGCATCTGCGTGATGGTGATGGTCTCGGACAGCGGGATGACGAAGGTCGTGGGGAAGGCCGAGTGCGTGACTCGCACATGGGTCAGCTCGTCGTTCATCGCCCGCAGCGTGGTCAAGCGCGTCAGGCCCTCAGTCACGGCCTCGTGCCGAATCTCGGGCGCGAAAAACTCGCGCATCACGCGCGTCATCGGCCAGCGCTGGCCCTGCACGTCACCTACGCTGGCGGCGCGGAACTGCCGGCCATAGGCGTCGCCCATGTCGGCATCCTGCAAGTAGCGGTGCAAGAAGGAGGGATGCGCCGGATCGATGCCGACCTCCACCGCCTGCAGCCAATTGCAATGCCACAGGCCCTTGAAGGCAAAGCTGTGGCTGGCGGGGGCTTCAAAGCAATCAAAGCGCGGCAGCGCCGAGGGCGTGCTGCCTGCGGGGCCTAACCAGGCAAACAACACGCCCGATTGCTGCAGCACCGGGTAGCTGCGTTGACGGATGCGCTGGTGCAAGCTGGAGCCAGCGCCCTCGGCCGGTGTTTCCAGGCACTGGCCATCGGCGGCGAACTTCCAGCCGTGGAAGGGGCAGCGCAGGCCGTCGCCCTCATAACGCGCAAACGACAGATCCGCACCGCGGTGCGGGCAGTCGCGGTCGAGCAGGCCAAAGCGGCCCTGCTCATCGCGAAACAGCAGCAGATCCTGGCCCAGCAGGCGCACCGGCTTGATCGGCCGCTGTGCCATCTCGGGGGCCAGCGCCGCATCAAATTCATCGAGCAGGGCCACCGGCTGCCAGTAGTGGCGCAGCAGCTCGCCGCAGGGCGTGCCCGGGCCGATGCGGGTGATGAGATCGTTGTGTTGGGCTTGCATGGTGTGGGGCTGGGACGGGCGCGAGCTGGGATGGCGCTGAGCGCTGAGGGATGGGATGGAATGGGACGGGCGGCGCGGCGCGGCGCCTCAGCGATCAATCATGGCTGGCGCGTCGCCCTCACGCACCTGTGGCTTGGCCCGGCGCAACGCCAGCGCCTGCCGCTGTGTGACGCTGCCGGCAGCCGTGCACACGGCGCCGCTGGCGTGCGCCAAGGCCTTGGCCAGCAGCGGCTCGGCGGCACTGCCCAAGGGCTGGCTCCAATCCTCGGCCACCGCACAGTTGGGATGCAGGCCATCGACATAGCGGCCCTCGTTGGCGCCGTTGAGCGATTCGAAATTGACCACGCTGTGGGTGTTGCCGCAGCCATCGTCGCTGGGCAGAAAACCCACCGGCTTGCCGCAGGTCGTGTCGCCGACGACGACCACATCCACCACTGGCCGCAGGCCTGAAATCAACTGCTCGCTGGCCGAACAGGTGCGCTCACCGCTGAGGATGTACACGCGCTGCAGCCCCAGCGCCTGCGCCGGGTTGTTGAAGCCGTAAACAGTGTTGCGCGCGGCTTGCTTGTCGTTGTAGATCAGCGACGTGTAGTTGCGACCCAGGCCCCGTGGGCCAGCGATCAGCGAGGCAATGTCACGGCCCACACTGACCAGGCCACCGCCGTTGTAGCGCAGATCGATCACCAACTCGCTCACGCCCTGGTTGCGATAACTCGCCAAGGCATCGGCCACGGGCTGCACCGCCTGGCTGATCATGTCCTTGACGGCCAGGTAGCCGACGAGTTTGCCGCCCGCCGTGGTCAGCACCGCATGGTTGGTGACCGGCACCAGGGCGTAGATCGCCGCCGTGAGGTTGACGCCGCGGCGGCCGCCGCCGGCCGCGCTGGCCAGCTCGACGCTCAAGGTGTTGCCCTCGGCCGCGGGCGTGAGCGAGCTGAAGTCGTTGGCGCTGATGATGTCGGCCACTGCGCGGCCATTCAGGCTGAGGATGCGGTCGCCACGCACCACGCCGGCGTTGGCCGCGGGCGACAGCGGTGCCACATAGCGCACGTACAGCGGCAAGTCAGGCCGTCCGGCAACTTCCAGCCCGGCCACCGAGACGCCGTAGCCCAAGGTTCGGCCATCACCGTAGAAGCGGTTGAAGCTTTCGGTCGTGCTTTGAAAACTCCACCGGTCCGCCGGGAATGCGCCATCGCCACCTGTGTACAGCAGAGCCTTGAAGTGCTCGTCCAGCGAGGCGCCACCATTCGGGTCGGGCCGCGGGCTGCTGCGGTACCAGAAGTACCAGTCGTTGAAGTAGTTGCTCAAGGCCAGCTTGCGCGGGCCGGCATCGCAGGCCGCTGGCGCAGGGCCACTGCCACCGGAGCCCCCGCCGCCACCGCAAGCGCCCAGCAAGGCCAGCAGCCCCAGAGCGGCAAGCCGTGCCGGTCTGAAAACGTAACGTCCAATCGGTTGGGGCAGTGCCATGGCGCTTTCAACCAAAGCCGGGAGGGGGCCAACCCTATCGCGAAACCACCCCCACCTACAATCGAGACATCCCCATGTACAGCATCTCGCCGGCGGTGTTTTTGCCTGCCTCAGCGAGCGCACCGCCATTGCCATGACTGAACTCGCCAAGTCTTTTGAACCCGCCGCCATCGAGGCGCATTGGGCGCCGTTGTGGGAGCAGCAAGGCATCTATGCCCCGGGCCTGGACACCACCAAACCCTCGTTTTGCGTGCAACTGCCACCGCCCAATGTGACCGGCACGCTGCACATGGGCCACGCCTTCAACCAGACCATCATGGACTCGTTGACGCGCTACCACCGCATGCTGGGCCACAACACGCTGTGGGTGCCGGGCACCGACCACGCCGGCATCGCCACGCAGATCGTCGTCGAGCGGCAGTTGCAAGACGCCGGCTTGAGCCGCCACGACATGGGCCGTGAGGCCTTCTTGAAGCATGTCTGGGACTGGAAGCACAGCTCGGGCGCCACCATCACCCGGCAGATGCGCCGCATGGGCGCCAGCGTGAGCTGGGCGCATGAGTACTTCACCATGGACGAGGGCCTGTCCAGGGTGGTCACCGAGACCTTTGTGCGCCTGCATGAAGAGGGCCTGATCTACCGCGGCAAGCGCCTGGTGAGCTGGGACCCGGTGCTCAAATCCGCGGTCTCCGATCTGGAGGTGGAGAGCGAAGAGGAAGACGGCTTCCTGTGGCACATCCGCTATCCCTTGGTGGACGATGACGGCAGCCTGGCCGCGGCCGGCGGCGCGACCTCGCTGGTGGTGGCCACCACCCGCCCCGAGACCATGCTGGGCGACACCGCCGTGATGGTGCACCCGGATGATGAGCGTTATGCCGCCTTCATCGGCAAGCAGATCCGCCTGCCCATCACCGGCCGCCTTGTGCCGGTGATTGCTGATGAGCATGTCGACAAGGCTTTCGGCAGCGGCGCCGTCAAGGTGACCCCCGCGCACGACCAGAACGACTATCAGGTGGGCCAGCGCCACGGCCTCCCGATGATCACCATCTTCACCCTGGACGCCAAGCTCAACGACGAAGCGCCGGCGGATTACCGCGGCCTGGACCGCTTTGTCGCGCGCAAGAAAATTGTTGCCCAGCTCGATGCCGAGGGCCTGCTGGTCGAGACCAGGAAACACAAGCTGATGGTGCCGCGCTGTGCGCGCACCGGCCAGGTGATCGAACCCATGCTCACCGACCAGTGGTTCGTGGCCATGAACAAGGCCGGCGCCAATGGCCAGTCCATCGCCGAGGAGGCCATTCGCGTGGTCGACAGCGGCCAGGTGAAGTTCTTCCCCGAGCAGTGGGTCAACACCTACAACCAGTGGATGCACAACATCCAGGATTGGTGCATCAGCCGCCAGCTCTGGTGGGGCCACCAGATCCCGGCCTGGTATGGCACAGACGGCGAGCTGTTCGTGGCGCGCGATGAGGCCGGCGCCCGCGCCAAGGCCGATGCCGCGGGCTATGGCGGCGCACTGACGCGCGACCCGGATGTGCTCGACACCTGGTACTCGTCGGCGCTGGTGCCGTTTTCCACCCTGGGCTGGCCTAACCCAACTATTGAGCACAAGCTGTTCCTGCCGTCGTCTGTTCTGGTCACGGGTTATGACATCATCTTTTTCTGGGTCGCCCGGATGATCATGATGACCCAGCACTTCACCGGCACCGTGCCCTTCAAGCATGTCTACATCCACGGCCTGGTGCTCGATGCCCAGGGCCAGAAGATGAGCAAGAGCGAGGGCAATGTGCTCGATCCGGTGGATCTGATCGACGGCATTGCGCTGCCGCCGCTGCTGGACAAGCGCACCACCGGGCTGCGCAAGCCCGAGACCGCGCCCAAGGTGCGCAAGGCCACCGAGAAAGAGTTTCCCGAGGGCATTCCGGCCTATGGCGCCGACGCCCTGCGCTTCACCTTCGCGGCCATGGCCACGCTGGGGCGCAGCGTCAACTTCGACACCAAGCGCTGCGAGGGCTACCGCAACTTCTGCAACAAGCTGTGGAACGCCACGCGCTTTGTGCTGATGAACTGCGAGGACCAGGACTGCGGCTTGAAGGAGCACAGCAAGGCCGAATGCGCGGCACCGGTGCGCGATGCCCAGGGCCAGATCGTCACGCCGGCCGGGCCCTTCCACGGCTATATGCGCTTCTCGGCGGCCGACCGCTGGATCACGAGCGAGCTGCAGCGCGTCGAAGCCACGGTCGCCCAGGCCTTTGCCGACTACCGGCTGGACAACGCCGCCAATGCCATCTACCAGTTCGTCTGGGACGAGTACTGCGACTGGTACCTGGAAATTGCCAAGGTGCAGATCGCCGAAGCCGCCGCGGCCGGCTCAGCTGGCGAGCAGCGCGCCACGCGCCGCACCCTGATCCGCGTGCTGGAGACCGTGCTGCGCCTGCTGCATCCGATCGCACCCTTCATCACCGCCGAGCTGTGGCACACGGTGGCGGTGGTGGCCGGGCGCCGGCAGGAAGGCGCGACGGACACTGTGGCCACCGCCGCCTACCCGCAGGCGCAGCTGGACAAGGTCGATGCCAAGGCCGACGCCTGGGTGGGCCAACTCAAGGCCCTGGTGTTGGCTGCGCGCAGCTTGCGCGGCGAGATGAATTTGTCGCCCGCAGCGCGGGTGCCGCTCTACACCCTGGGCGACGCCAGCTTTGTGGCGCAGGCCACAAAGCTGCTCAAAGCCCTGGCCAAGCTGTCACAGGTGACGGTGTTCAGCGATGAGACGGCCTTCACCCAGGCCAGTGCGATGTCGCCGGTGGTGATGCAGGGCGCGGTGCGCATGGCCTTGCATGTGGAGATCGACATCGCTGCCGAGCAGGCCCGCCTGGCCAAGGAGATCGCCCGGCTCGAAGGCGAGATCACCAAGGCCGAGGCCAAGCTCGGCAACGAGGGTTTTGTGGCACGGGCACCAGCGGCGGTGGTGGCGCAGGAGCGCGCCCGCCTGGACGACTTCAGGCAGACAGTTCGCCGCCTGCAAGACCACGCGGCGCGTTTGGCTGCACCGGCGCCAAAGGGGCCGGGCCAGGTTTAGGTGGCGCCGCCGGGGCCTGCCCCGGGCCCTTCAGTGGGCCGCTTGCCTTCACCGGCATGGGGCCCGCTGCTGCTGCGAAATCCGCTGCCACGGGCAATGCGTGACGCGAGGACGACCTGAACTCACGCGGCGCCACGGGCTGCTGCTTGAGCAGCTCATCAATGCGCCGCGCCACGCCCCAGGCGCTGCGCAGGCGCGACTCCCGGGTGGTGCTGGCCACACGGGGGGTGGTCTGCAAGGTGTCGATCTCACGCAGGGCTCGGCCGTGCTCCAACATGCCGGGATCCATGGCATCGAACCAGGCTGCGGACATGCGGCCGGTGCCCAACACCTCGGCCAGGACGGTTTCATCGAACAGGCTGGCCGGGCTCAAACTGACGAGCACCTGGTTGGGCCGACAAAACGGCAACACGCGCTCACCCAGCAGGCCGTGATAACGCGAAAAATAGGTGAGCAGAACGCACACCGCTTCGGACTGCTCCATCAGCTCACGCAGGCCCACAGACTCCACCTTCCAGCGCTCCCACAGCGGATCGCTGGCGTGCACCGCCGGGTCATAGCCGATGACGCGTGCACCGAAGGCGCCCAGCAGGGGCACCAGGGCGCGCGCCGCCGGCGTCATGCCAATCAAGCCCACCGTCATGCCGCCGAGTTCGCGCCCGACCAGCAGACCTTCGGCACTGACCACGGGCACACGGCGCAGCATCTGCAGCAGGGCACTGACGGCAAACTCGGCCTCTGCGGCGGCACTGGCGTTGGCCGGCCGCACCACCTCGACACCGCAGCGGGCGCAGGCATCGAGGTCAATGTTCTCGGCACCGGCGCTCAAGCGACCCACGGCACGAAGCAAGGGCGCCAGCTGCAGCACCTCGGCGTCCACCGCGACCGATGGCGGCGTGATCATCGAGCGCACGTTGTAAAGCGTTTGCCGCAGGGCCCGCGGGTCGCGCGCCAGGTCAGGCGCATAACGCACCGCGTGCCGCGCCACAAGCCATTGCATGACTTCCGGATCAAGCGGTTCAATGATCAGAACGTCCATCGGGCGGGCGTGGTCCTGGGCTGTGATGAGTCGGGGGGTGCCACTCACGACAACAGCGCGCCGGCCGGCTCATTCTAGGTATGGCAGGCTCACCGCTGCCTCTTGGTTTCCCGTATCCCGCCCAGATCGGGGGCCCGCATGTGGGCGGGTCGATGAGTGGGTGGACGAGCGGGTCGTGCAGCGAGAAGGTGGCTGCGTACCCGCGCGCGCCGAAGGCGCGTTGCCAAGGCCAGACGGGCCTGGCCGGCGGCGATCAGCGCCGCTTCAGGAAATGCAAAAACTCCTCACCCGTGCTCGACTGCTCGATCAGCTCATTGCCAGTCTGCCGCGCGAAGGCCTGGAAATCGCGCACCGAGCCCGGGTCGGTGGCCACCACCTTGAGCACCTGGCCGCTGCTCATCTCTGACAAGGCCTTTTTCGCCTTGAGGATGGGCAGGGGGCAGTTCAGGCCGCGGGTGTCGAGTTCCTTGTGGGCATCCATGGGGGTTTCTGTCTGGCGCAGATGCTGCGCAGCGTGATCGGGATAGGCAGCGTGCCGGCAGCAGGCGGCGGAATTCTAGGTGCGCCGTGGCCACTCCATGAATCTGGGTTCATGACCGCGTGAGCGCAGCCACTCGGCCAGTGCGTAGCCGGTGCCGGCAGGCCAGCACATCACGTCCTGCGGCGCACTGAGCTTGTACTCGGCCAGCTCGGGCGACAAGCGAATCTCGCCACGCGCCAGCACATGGTAGGCAATGATCACCTGGTTCATGCGCTGGAAGTCATAGGCACCGATGAGCTTGACCGACAGCGCCTCCAGCGAGGTTTCCTCGGCCACCTCACGGCTGATGCCTTCTTCGGGCGTCTCGCCGGCTTCCATGAAACCAGTGATCAGCCCGAACATGCGCCCGGTCCAGGCCGCATTGCGTGCCAGCAGCACCTGGCCATCGCGGTCCGCACACTCGATCACCGCAGC
The DNA here is from genome assembly GCA_043720415.1 of Ideonella sp. GTDB lineage: Bacteria > Pseudomonadota > Gammaproteobacteria > Burkholderiales > Burkholderiaceae_C > Pseudaquabacterium. The sequence continues at coordinate 22,532 of JAYSSS010000012.1, read as the reverse complement.
CAGCACCGGGGTCGGGTTGTTCCAGTGCGTCCACTCGCAGGCCGTGCAGCGCAGTCTCGATTTGGGGCCGCCGTCTTCAAGCAGCTCTATGTCTTGCAGCGCGTTGGCGCAGTTGGGGCAGAAGCGGTATTGGTAGGCCATGCAGCAAATCCTTGTCGTGCCGAATGCGTGTGTCTCTCAAGGAAATGTGGCTCTGCCACTTTACTTGATCCCCGCGGGGGGCGGCCGGCCCCGGCCGGCCTTGGGGCGCTCAGAAAACCTCAGGCTGGAAAGACGCCGGTGGATAAATAGCGCTCACCGCGATCACAGACGATGAAGACGATGGTCGCGTCATTCAGGCGTTGGGCCAGTTGCAGCGCCACCCACAGCGCGCCGGCCGCCGAGATGCCGGCGAAGAGGCCTTCCTCGCGGGCCATGCGCCGCGCCATGTCTTCGGCATCGGCCTGCGACACCAGCACCAGCTCGTCCACCTGGGCCGGGTCGTAGATCTTGGGCAGGTAGGCCTCGGGCCATTTGCGGATGCCCGGAATGCGTGAGCCCTCGGCCGGCTGCGCGCCGACGATGCGCACCCTGGGGTTCATCTCGCGCAGGTAGCGCCCCACCCCGCTGATGGTGCCGGTGGTGCCCATGGCGCTGACGAAGTGGGTGACGCGCCCGGCGGTATCGTTCCAGATCTCCGGGCCTGTGGTCTCGTAGTGGATGCGCGGGTTGTCGGCATTGGCAAATTGATCCAGCACCCGGCCCTTGCCCTCGCGCTGCATCTGCTCGGCCAGATCACGGGCGTATTCCATACCGCCCGAGCGCGGCGTCAGTATCAGCTCGGCGCCATAGGCGCGCATGGTCTGGGCACGTTCTATGGACAGGTCCTCGGGCATGATCAGGATCATGCGATAACCCCTGATCGCAGCGGCCATGGCCAGGGCGATGCCGGTGTTGCCCGAGGTCGCCTCGATCAGGCAATCGCCCGGGGCAATCTCGCCGCGCTGCTCGGCCCGGGCAATCATGCTCATGGCCGGGCGGTCTTTCACCGAGCCCGCCGGGTTGTTGCCCTCAAGCTTGCCCAGGATCACGTTGCCGCGGGCCGCGCCGGCATGGCCGGGCAGGCGCTGCATGCGCACCAGGGGGGTGTGGCCAATGACATCTTCAATCGTGGGGTAGCCGCTCATGACGCTGAAATCCTCCGCCGCGCATTGTCTCAGCAGCCTGTATGCGGGCCGGGCCGCAAAAACCCACATGCAATAATCGCCGCCCACGCTGCGCCACTCTGGCGCGACACGCCCGCGTGACGAAATCGGTAGACGTAGCGGATTCAAAATCCGCCGCCGCAAGGCGTGCCAGTTCGAGTCTGGCCGCGGGCACCACCACTGCAATCACATGCCACATTTGCCACCGGTCACCAAGGCATTGATGCTGATCTGCACGGCATTCTTTTGCCTGCAGTTGTTTGTGCCGCTGGTGGATGCCTTCTTTGCCCTGTGGCCTTTGCGCAGTGGCGCATTTTTCCCCTGGCAGATCGTCAGTTATGCATTCCTGCATGGCGACACCATGCATCTGTTCTTCAACATGCTCGGGCTGTGGATGTTTGGCAGCGAACTTGAGCAGTTGTGGGGCCGCAAGCGCTACATCCAAATGCTGCTGGCCAGTGTCGTGGCCGCGGCCGGCGTGCAGTTGCTCTTCACCTCACTCACCGGCTCGCGCTCACCCACGGTCGGTGCTTCGGGCGCCCTGTTCGGCCTGCTGCTGAGCTTTGGCATGCTCTTCCCCAACCGGGTGATCATGCCGCTGTTCCCGCCCATCCCGATGAAGGCCCGCACCTTTGTCATGGTCTTCGGTGGGCTGGAGCTGCTGATGGGTTTGTCCGGCCGCAGCGGCGTCGCCCACTTCGCCCATTTGGGCGGTATGCTGGGTGCTTGGCTGCTGTTGAATCACTGGCGGGGTCGCTCACCTTTTGGTGGCAAACGCAAGCGATAGCAGCCTCGGCAAGGCGCCCTGCGGGGCGCCGATTTCGCAGGCCCTGGCGATGACAAGGGCACTGATGGAGAAGCTGTGATGCCCAAGCCATCCGGTCCGTCTCACGCCTCTCGCCGTTCGCGCCGCCAGTGCTTGTTGGCCGGTGCTGGCCTGATGTTTGGCGCCCTCCACTGCAGCCGCCCGGCGCTGGCCCAGGCCGCGGCGCCCGGCCCGGCGGCCAGCGCCGCATCCACCGAACTCGCTGCCACCCTGCGCCGCGCCCGACAAGCGGTGGTGGGCCTGCGCGCTGAGGCGGTGGACGGCGCCGGATCGGCCCGCACCCTGGGTGAACGGCGCCAGGGTTCGGGCGTGGTCATTGGCAACGATGGCCTGGTGCTGACCATCGGCTACCTGATCCTCGAAACCGATCAAGTCGAGTTGGAAACCAGCGACGGCCGCAAGCTTCCCGCGCGCGTCGTGGGCTATGACCTGGCCACCGGATTCGGCCTGGTCCAGGCACTGGCCCCCATGGGTTTGAGCGGCGTGCCCTTGGGCCGGGCCGCGGCCCTGGCCGACCAGGACTTGCTCATCTTCGTCAACGGTGGCGAGGGCGGTGGCTTCGCGCCGACGCGCTTGATTTCGCGCCGGGCGTTTTCAGGCTATTGGGAGTACCACCTGGAATCGGCGCTGTTCACCTCGCCACCATGGCCCATGCACAGCGGCGCTGGCCTGTTCAATGCGCAGGGCGAGCTGCTGGGCATAGGTTCATTGGTGATGGCCGACGCGGGCAAGGTCGATGGCGCGCAGCGCCCGGGCAATATGTTCGTGCCTGTGGATTTGCTGCCGCCCATCCTGAATGAGCTGCGCCACCTGGGCACCACCACCAGCAGCCAGCGCGCCTGGTTGGGTGTGAACTGCGTCGAGGTCGATGGTGCCGTGCGCGTCATTCGCGTCACCGCCAATGGCCCGGCGGCTGCGGCCGGCTTGCAGCCGGGCGACCACATCCTGCGCATCGATGACCAGGAGGTGAAGGCACTCGATGCGCTGTGGCTGGCGCTGTGGCGCGGCGGGCCCGCCGAGCGCGTGGTGCGGCTGGACATTGCCCGCGGCGCTGAGCGGCAGGAACTGAAGTTGCTGAGCATCGACCGAATGCGCACGCTCAAGCGTGCACAGGGGATTTGAGCGCCGCCGCGTGAGGCGGTGCTGCTGGTGCGGCGGGTGGTGTGGCGGGTGGTGTGGCGACGGTGGCGGCCGTGGTCGCTGTGGCGGCCGCGGTGGCCCGCAGCGACGCCATCTAGGCCTGCAGCCCGAGCTCGACCTCTGGGTAACGCAATTTGAGCCGCAACTCGGCACGCAAACGGTGGTTGTCCAGCCGGCGTGATTCGGACATGAAGCTCATCTGCATGGCCGTCAGCAAAGTCGCCGCCTGCTCGCGGCTTACCCGCGGCGGCGCGGCCAGGCCGCACAACCTGGCCGCCAGGTCGAAGTAGTCCGCCATCTTCAGTTCACTGCCGTCGCAGACATGCACCACCCGCTGCGGCCTGCCGCGGTAGAGCGCCGCCACGCAGGCCCGCGCCAGGTCGTCGGCGTGGATGTGGTTGGTGTAGACATCGTCGGGCGCGCGCAGCACCGGCGTGCCGCGCAGCAGGCGCTCGCGCGGATGGCCGCCGGGCCGATCCGAGGCATAGATGCCGGGGATGCGCAGGATGGTCACGCAGACCTGGCAAGCGGCGCCAAAGGCGCGCAAGCGGCGCTCCGCATCCACCCGGCGCCGGGCGCGGTCGGTGGCCGGCGCGCAGGCTCGGGTCTCATCAAAACGTGCGCCTGCCGCATCGCCATACACACCACTGGTGCTGCCGTACACCAGGCGCTGCACCCGCCCGCCACGCGCCAAGGTGGCGATCAGTGCCGCCGTGCGCGCATCGGTGAGCCCTTGGCCCGGGGGCGGTGCCAGATGCAGCACGGCGTCGGCCATGGCCCCCAGGCGCCACAGCGTGGCCGGCCGATCCAGATCGCCCAGCAGTGGGCAGGCGCCAGCGGCGCGCAGCCCCTCCAAACGCTGCGGCGACGAGCTCAGCGCCAGCACACGCCAGCGCTCACCCAACAGACGAAGTACGCGCACGCCAATGTCGCCGCAGCCCACGATCAGCAGTGTGGGCCGGCGCATGCGGCGAAGCGAAGGGCTGTGGATCAAGGGGAGCGGTGGTGCGGTCGAAGGTGCGGTCGAAGGTGCGGTCGAAGGTGCGCTCGAAGGTGCCGGCAGAGCCAAGTTCCGAGGCGCATTCCGCGCCGCGGCATTCCGCCGCACGGCCACGGCACCCAGCCCCCGCAGCAAGCGTGGGGCCGCCGGGCAAAATGGCGCGCTGCAGTGTAGTGGCCCCTTCCTTGCGGGCATCCCCAGTGAACATGAGCTTTCGCGTCCGCATCCAGCCCGCCAACCGTGACTTCGAGGTGCAGCGCGACGCGCCCATCCTGGCCGCCGCCATCGCCGCCGGCATCGGCCTGCCCTATGGCTGCCGCGATGGTGCCTGCGGCTCGTGCAAGAGCCGCTTGCTCGAAGGCCGTGTGATCCATGGCGCGCACCAGGCCAAGGCCTTGAGCGCGGCCGAAGAAGCCGCCGGCCTGATCTTGACCTGCTGCGCCACGCCGCAAACCGATTGCGTGATCGAAGCGCGCAGCGTGCCCGGAGCGGGCGAGTTCCCCATCCTGAAAATGCCCAGCCGCTTGCTCAGCCTGCAGCGCCCGGCGCCCGATGTGGCCGTGTTGAAACTGCAGTTGCCGGCCAATCAGAGCTTTCAATACCGCGCGGGCCAGTACATCGAGTTCATCTTGCAAGGCGGCGCGCGCCGCAGCTATTCGATGGCCAATGCGCCGGGCCGCATGGGCAGCCCACCGGCCATTGAACTGCACCTGCGCCACATGCCGGGTGGCCTGTTCACCGACCAGGTGTTCGCGGCGATGAAGGAAAAAGACATCCTGCGCCTGGAGGGACCCTACGGCAGTTTTGCGCTGCACGAGGATTCGGAAAAACCCATCGTCCTGCTGGCCTCTGGCACCGGCCTGGCGCCCATCAAGGCCATCATCGAGCAGATGCAGGATGCGGGCAGCACGCGCCCGGCCGTGCTGTATTGGGGCTGCCGCAGCCGTGCCGATCTGTACCTGCACGACTGGGCCGTGCACGCCGCGCAGGACATGCCAAATCTGCGTTATGTGCCCGTGCTCTCCGAGCCCTTGGCCGGCGACGACTGGGCGGGCCGGCGCGGCCTGGTGCATGAGGCGGTGATGGCCGATTGGCCCGATCTCTCTGGCCATCAGGTCTACGCCTGCGGTGCGCCGGTGATGGTGGAGGCGGCGCAGCGCGATTTCATCGGCGGCTGCGCCTTGCCGGCGGAGGCCTTCTTTGCCGACGCCTTCACCTCGGCGGCCGACAAGGCCAAAGGCACGGCGGGGTGACTCGCGCGGTGGTCAGGGTTTTTTCTTGGCCTCGGCGGCCTTGGCCTGCGGCGGCGCCGGCTTTTGATCGCCGATCACGCCCTTGAGCGGGCAAATCTTGAAGGCCGGGCACTTGGCACAGCCGGTGACCAATGCAATCGGGCACAGCGTCATGGTTTGTCTCCTGAAAACACCATCATCGCCGAGCCCGGCATGTGGATGCGCACAGCCCGCTCGAATATGCTTGGCCGCATGAAACGTCGCATCGCATGGGCCCGGCTCGTGGCCACACTGGGCAGCAGCGCTGCACTCAGCCTGGCCATCACCTTGATCGCCCCACCCGCCCTGGCGCAAACCAGCCCACGGCCCATCCGCCTGATCGTGCCCTACCCGCCCGGCGGCCCGCTCGACATCGTCGCCCGCACGCTGGCCGAGCGCGTGCGCGATTCACTCGGCACCGTGGTGGTGGAAAACCGCCCCGGCGCCGGCGGCAACCTGGGCGCCGATCTGGTGGCCAAGGCCGCGCCCGATGGCCACAGCATCGTCATGGGTGCCGTGGCCACGCACGCCATCAACCCCTGGCTCTACCGCAGCCTGCCCTACGACCCGATCCGCGATTTCACGCCCATCACTTTGGTGGCCCAGGTGCCCAATGTGCTGGTGGTGAATGCCGAGACCGCCGCGCGGCTGAACATCCGCAACCTGGCCGATCTGGTGGCGCATGCGCGTGCCCACCCCGGCCGGCTGAACTACGGCTCGGGCGGCAATGGCAGTGCCGGGCATTTGGCCGGCGAGATGTTCAAGTCGCAGGCCGGGCTGTTCATCGTGCACATCCCCTATGCCGGCGGGCCACCGGCGCAACTGGCCTTGGTCAGCGGCCAGGTGGATTTCAACTTCGACAACCTGGCCGCCGCCTCAGCCAACATCCGCAGCGGCAAGCTCAAGGCCCTGGCCGTGACCACGGCCACGCGCTCCAGCGCCATGCCCGAGGTGCCCACCGTGGCCGAGGCCGGCGCCGCGCTCGGATTGAAGGCCTTCGACATCGGCACCTGGTTTGGCCTGTTAGGCCCGGCCAGGCTGCCGGCTGACATCACCGCGCGTTTGAACAAGGGCTTTGTTGACGCGCTCAATTCGCCCGAGCTGAAAGCCCGGCTGGGCAGCTTGATGGCCGAGCCCGCGCCCACAACGGCCGATCAGTTTGCGGCCTTCATCAAGGCCGAGCTGGGCAAGTACGAGGGCGTGGTCAAGGCCACGGGGGCGAAGGCGGATTGAGATTGCCGCGGCGCGCTACTCGCCCAAATACGCCGCCCTCACCTTGGGATCATTGAGCAGCGCCTTGGCGTCGCCACTCATCGTCACCTCGCCCGAATCCATAACATAGCCGCGGTCGGCCAGTTGCAGCGCGCGGCTGGCGTTTTGCTCGACCAATAACACCGTGGTGCCGCGGCCATGGATGTCGGCCACGACTTCGAAGATCTTGTCCACCATGATGGGTGACAGGCCCATTGAGGGCTCGTCCATCAGCAGCACCTTGGGCCTGGCCATCAGCGCGCGGCCCATGGCCAGCATCTGCTGCTCGCCGCCGGACATGGTGCCGGCCAGTTGCGCGGCGCGCTCCTTCAGCCGCGGGAAGATGGCGAAGACCTTGTCGATGTCGTCATCGACCTCGGCATCACTGCGCACATAGGCGCCCATCTGCAGGTTCTCGGTGATGGTCATGCGGCCGAACACGCCGCGGCCCTCGGGCACCATCACCAGGCCTTGGGCGACCAGGTCCCAGGCGCCCTGGCCTTTGATCGGGCGGCCCATGAATTCGATCTCGCCTGCGGCCACGGCCTGGGTGCCGGTGATGGCCTTGAGCGTGGTGGTCTTGCCGGCGCCGTTGGCCCCGATCAGGCTGACCAGCTCACCCTGGCGCACCTCGAAACTCACGCCCTTGACGGCCTGGATGCCGCCATAGGCCACGCGCAGGCCGCTTACTTTGAGCATCACTTGCTTGGTGTCAGACATGGCGTGATCTCGGTGGGCGTGTTCTTGGTGGCCGAATTTCGATGCGCCAAACGCCTGCGGGCTGGACATCAATGCGCCTTGTGGCCGGCGCCGAGATAGGCCTCGATCACCTTGTCGTTGCGCTGCACGTCGTAAGGCGTGCCCTCGGCGATCTGCTTGCCGTAATCAAGCACGGTGACGCGATCACACAGGCCCATCACCAGCTTGACATCGTGCTCGATCAACAAGATGGTGCGGCCGTCGTTGCGGATGCGATCGATCAGCTCGCGCAGCACCACTTTCTCGGTGGCGTTCATGCCCGCGGCGGGCTCGTCCAGGGCGATGAGCTTGGGGTCGGTGGCCAGGGCGCGAGCGATCTCCAGGCGGCGCTGGTCGCCATAGCTCAAGGTACGCGCCTTGTACTCGGCGTAGCGGCCGATGCCCACGTAATCCAGCAGTTCCTGGGCGCGCTTGGCAATGGCCGCCTCTTCGGCCTTGAAGCCTGGCGTGCGAAAGACGGCGCCGAGCAGGCCCGAGCGCGTGCGCACATGGCGCCCGACCATGACGTTTTCCAGCGCCGTCATCTCGGCAAACAGCCGGATGTTTTGAAAGGTGCGGGCAATGCCGGCCTTGGCCACCTCGTGCACCGCGGTCGGCTGGTAGCGCGCGCCACCCAACTCGAAGCTGCCGGAATCGGGCGTGTACAGCCCCGTGAGCACATTGAAAAACGTCGTCTTGCCGGCGCCATTCGGGCCGATCAGGCCATACACCTGGCCGCTCTGGATGGTGATGCCGACATCGGCCAAGGCCTGCAGGCCACCAAAGCGTTTGGACACGCCGGCCACGTTGAGAACGGGGGTGCTCATCTTCGGCTCCGTGCTCAGGGTGCGGGCGTCGGCGTCGATGCCGGCGGGGGCTGTGGTGTGGGTACCGGCTGTGGCGCCGCCTTGCCATGCTCGGGCGATGGCCACAGCCCGCGCGGCCGAGCCAGCATGATGGCGATCATGGCCAAGGCAATGAGCAATTGGCGCAGGATGGCGGCGTCCAGCCGGCCGTCGGTCAGGCGCTGCAGATCGAGCTCACCCGAAACCCAGCGCAGCACCTCGGGCAGTGCGGCCAGCAGCACCGCGCCGAGCACCACACCGGGGATGTGGCCGATGCCGCCCAGCACCACCATGGCGACGATCATCACCGACTCTTGCAGCGAGAACGATTCAGGTGAGACGAAGCCCTGGAAGGTGGCGAACATCACGCCCGAAACGCCGCCGAAAGTGGCGCCCATGCCGAAGGCCAGCAGCTTCAAGTTGCGCGTGTTGATGCCCATGGCCTTGGCCGCGACCTCGTCTTCGCGGATGGCCATCCAGGCCCGGCCGATGCGCGAGCGCTCCAGCCGATAACAGATGATCACACTGACCACCACCAGGGCCAGGAACAGGTAGTAGTACTTGGTGACCGAGGACATCTCAAAGCCGAACAGCTCACCCGGCTTGCCCAGATCAATGCCCAGCATCTTGATCGAATCGATCTGCTGCAGGCCCTTGGGGCCATTGGTGATGTTCACCGGCCGGTCCAGGTTGTTCATGAAAACGCGGATGATTTCGCCAAAGCCCAGGGTGACGATGGCCAGGTAGTCGCCACGCAGCTTGAGCGTAGGCGCACCCAGGGCGATGCCGGCCACACCCGCCAGCGCCGCGCCCAGCGGGATCACCACCCAGAACGGTGTGTGCAGGCCCTGCGGGAAGATGGCGCGGATGGCCGGAAAGGTCTCGGCCAGATGCGGCGAGGCTAACAAGCCAAACATGTAGGCGCCAACAGCATAAAAAGCCACATAGCCCAGGTCCAACAGGCCGGCATAGCCGACCACGATGTTCAAGCCCAGCGCCAGCAGCACATAGAGCAGGGCGAAATCGATCATGCGCACCCAGAAATTGCCGGCGTACTGGGCAAGGAAGGGCAGGATCAGCAGCGCCACAGCGGCGAGCAGAAAGACGACGAGTTTGTTTTTCATGGCGGCATCCTCAAGCTCTGTCGGCGACGCGCTCGCCGAGCAGGCCTTGCGGCCGCACGGTGAGCACCAGGATGAGGACGATGAAGGCGAAGATGTCTGAGTACTGGCTGCCCAGCACGCCACCGGTGAGCGCGCCGATATAGCCCGCGCCCAGCGCCTCGATCAAGCCCAGCAGTACGCCGCCGAGCACCGCGCCGCCGAGGTTGCCAATGCCACCGAAGACCGCCGCGGTGAAGGCCTTCAAGCCCGGCAAAAAGCCCATGGTGTGCTGCACCGTGCCGTAGTTGGCGGCGTACATCACCCCGGCCAGCGCCGCCAGCACGGCGCCGATGACGAAGGTGGCCGAGATCACCAGATCGGGTTTGACGCCCATCAGCGCGGCCACACGCGGGTTCTCAGCGGTGGCGCGCATGGCCCGGCCGAGCTTGGTGCGGTTGACCAGGTACATCAGGCCGAACAGCGTCAAGGCGGTGAACACCAGGATCAGGATCTGGGTGACATTGATGACCGCGCCGCCGATGAAGATCGGGTCAGCATGCAGCAGGATGGGGAAGGGCTTGGTGCTGGGCTTCCAGATCATCATGGCCAGGGTCTGCAGCAGCAGGCTCATGCCCATGGCGGTGATGAGTGGGGCCAGGCGCGGCGCGTTGCGCAGCGGTCGGTAGGCGATCTTCTCGATGAGGAAATTCAGCGCCGAACAGACGACGATGGCCGCGGCCAGTGACAGCAACAACATCAGCCAGCCCGGCAGGCCCATGGCCTGGAGCAGGCCGATCACGGTCCAGCTGGTGAGTGCCCCGACCATCAACACCTCGCCATGGGCGAAGTTGATGAGGTTGATGATGCCGTAGACCATGGTGTAGCCCAGGGCCACCAGCGCGTACATGCTGCCCAGCACCAGACCATTGATGATCTGTTGCAAAAGAGTGTCCATGCAGGGCCTCCGGTGAGCTGTACGGCGGCGGATTGTAGGAAGCGCGGCCTTGGCCCCATGCGGGGAGATTCCCTCGGGCGGCGGAACTTCAATCCGCGTCGGGCTGGGCTGGCTGTTGGGCCTGGCCCGCGGCCTGATTCAGCGCCCGCAGCTCGGCCATGCGCTGGCCAATCTTCAGCTCCAGCCCCCGCGCCACAGGCTCATAGAACCGCAGCGTCTCCAGGCCTTCGGGCAGATAGCGTTCGCCGGCCGCAAAGCCTTGCGCCTCATCGTGGGCATAGCGGTAGCCCTTGCCATGCTCGAGTTGCTTCATCAGTGCTGTCGGCGCATTGCGCAGGTGCAGCGGCACCGGGCGTGTGCCGTCTTGCTTGACGAAGGCACGCGCCGCCTTCCAGGCGGTGTACACGGCGTTGGACTTGGCCGCCACCGCCAGGTAGACCACGGCCTGGGCCAGGGCCAGTTCGCCTTCGGGCGAGCCCAGGCGCTCGTACACCGCGGCGGCCTGCAGGGCGAGATCCTGGCCGCGCGGGTCAGCCAGGCCGATGTCCTCACTGGCCATGCGGATCACTCGGCGCGCCACATAGCGCGGATCGACGCCACCATCGAGCATGCGCGCCAACCAGTACAGCGCGGCGTCGGGGTCCGATCCGCGCACCGATTTGTGCAGCGCCGAGATGGCGTCGTAGAACTGGTCGCCGCCTTTGTCGTAGCGCCGCAACATCTCGCCCAGGGCCTGCTCCAGCAGCGCCTCATCGATGACGGGCTCGAGTGCTTGCCCGGCCGGCGCGCTGCGCCCGCCGGGTGGCACCGAAGCCGGCGCACTGCGCCCGCCGGGCGGCACCGAAGCCGGCGCACTGCGCCCGCCGGCCTGTGCAGCCAGCTCGGCCAATGCCTCAAAGGCATTGAGCAAACGCCGCGCATCACCATCGGCATAACCGATCAACCGAGCCGACGCGGCCTCGGTCAATGCAGGTGCCGCCATTTCGGTGCGGGCGCGGGCAATCAGCTGGCGCAGATCGTCGTCGTCCAGCGCCTTGAGCACATGCACCGTGGCCCGCGACAACAGCGCCGAGTTGACCTCGAAGGACGGGTTCTCGGTGGTCGCGCCGATGAAGGTGAACAGGCCGGATTCAACATGCGGCAAGAAGGCATCTTGCTGCGCCTTGTTGAAGCGGTGCACCTCGTCGACAAAGACCACAGTGGCGCGGCCGGCGCCGCGCTCGGCGCGCGCCTGCAACACGGCATCACGAATCTCCTTGACCCCCGCCAACACCGCCGACAACACAATGAAGCGCGAGCTCACGGCACCGGCCATCAAGCGCGCCAGCGTGGTCTTGCCCACGCCGGGTGGGCCCCACAGGATCATTGAGTGCAGACGGCCGGTGGCGAAGGCCACGCGCAAGGGCCGGCCGGGGCCCAACAGATGCGCCTGGCCAATGACCTCATCGAGCACGCGCGGGCGCAGCCGTTCGGCCAGCGGTGCACCGGCCAGCGGGGCCGCACCTGGCACTTCGGGCGATAGGGTCCAAGCGCCTGGCGCGGCAGCTGAATCGCCGCCCGGCTCGGCATCGAAGAGTGTGTCCTGTTGGGCCATGGCGGATTGTCGCCATGCATGAACTGGCCGGCCATCACCCTGCTTTTCGCTCTAAAGCCTGCGCTCGCCGCAAGCAAACTTCACTGCGTCTGACCCTGCCGATTGCCAAGGCCAGTGTCAATCCATCTCTCACCTCAAGGAGCAAAAATGAACATGGCCGCCGCCCTGCAATCCCGCAACGCCCAGGCCAACGCCGGGCACGTCGTTCAAGGCACACCGCGCGAGGTGTTGTCGTTCACGCTCGGTGCCGAGGAGTACGGCATCGACATCCTCAAGGTGCAGGAAATCCGCGGCTACGAGCAGCCCACACGCATCGCCAATGCGCCCGATTTCATGAAGGGCGTGGTCAATCTGCGCGGCGTGATCGTGCCCATCGTCGACATGCGCGTGCGACTGGCCCTGAACAATGTGAGTTATGACGCCTTCACCGTGGTCATCATCCTCAACATTGGCAACCGCACGGTGGGAATGGTGGTGGATTCGGTCAGCGATGTGCTCGAGCTCAAGCCCGAGCAAATTCGCGCCGCACCGGATTTCAACGGCACCGTCGATTCGGCCTACATCACTGGCCTGGGCACCATGCGCTCCGGTGACACCGAGCGCATGCTGATCCTGATGGACATCGAGCTGCTGATGAGCAGTGCCGACATGGGGCTGATCGAGCAGGCGATTCATTGAAGCGCCCCCGGCCTGGCGGCACCCTGCCGCAGCCGTTCTGGGGGTGTTGACGGCTATCGAGTTCAAATCTGCGACAGGCGCGATGCGGCGGCAGGATGTCGCCGACTTGAGTGCCTTGCAGGTGCGCCAGACACCGGGCTTTTTCGTCAACGGAGCGGCGCTGCGCGACTTCGGTGTGGCCCAGCTGAAGGCGCTGGTCGAGCAGGAAATCAAGAAGGTGAAGGCCGCAGCGCCTACTTGAGGGTGAAGCGCGCGGAGACCGCGGGCTTGCCGTTGATGGCCACCTCGACCAAGGCATTGGCGCCAGCGCCGACCTTGAAGCTGCCCTTGGCTTCGAGCTTGTCGCCCACCAGCGCAATGGCCGCCTCAGTTTTGTCCTTGCCATTGAAGACCGTGACCTTGCCGCTGGCGCTGCTCAGCTTCATCGCCTTGCCGTGGTCGCGCACATGGATCTGGATGACATCGGCCTTGGCCACCAGCTCCAGGTCACCGGCCTTGGTTTCGACGACCACGCCGCCATGCTGTGGCGCATGGTCATCGTGCTTTTGGGCTTGGGCCGTGAGGGCAAAACTGGCGGCGACGAGAAGGGGTAGGCACGACTTGAGCATGGTTTGCTTTCAATGGTTTGAGGTGGGGCTGGGAGGGTGAGGGTGGGGTCGCTCTGGAGCAGTGAACTGCGCTGCTGGCGCTCAGGGAATCGGAACGGCCTGCACCAGGTCGGTGACGGTGATCCAGCCGGCCACGGCCTGGCCGGTGCGTGCCGCGGATTGAATGGCCTGGACCAGGGCATCGACCTCGCCGTCCTCGCACAACAGCTCGAGCTTGTACTCGTTGATCACGGCGTCGCCGAGGTCCATGGCGTAATGCAACTCGTCGCTGTCCAGCGGCATGATCATGCCCTTGACCAGGTATACGGCCAGGTTGTGGCGCCGGCCGCCACGTTGGCCGCCCCAACAGGGGCAATCCTTGATGGCGGCAATGACATCGGCCACGCGGCTGCTGTGCACATGGGCTTTGATTTCCTTCATGGCGCTTCCTGGTTGGGTGGCGGGGGGGGTGGCACCGACGTGGGCGCAACAGCCAAGGTCAGCGCCGGTGAGGGCGTTGGCGCTGGTGAAGGCGGCACATCCACCAACGCCTGCGCCGCGTCCTCGGCGGCATCGTGCGCAGCCTGCCTGGCCTGGACGCGGCATTCGGACCATTCGTAGATCAAGGGCAACAGCAGCAGCGTGAGCAGGGTCGAGGTGATCAAGCCGCCAATCACCACGGTGGCCAGCGGGCGCTGCGTCTCGGCGCCCACGCCGGTGGCGATCAGCATGGGCACCAGGCCGAGGATGGCCACCGAGGCCGTCATCAGCACCGGGCGCAGGCGCAGTGCGCAGCCACGCCGCACGGCCTCGCGCACCGACAGGCCCGAGCGGCGTTGATCGTTGAGAAAACTCACCAGCACGATGCCATTGAGCATGGCCACGCCAAACACCGCGATGAAGCCGATCGCCGAGGGCACAGACAAATATTGCCCCGAAGCGAACAAACCGACCACGCCGCCAATGATGGCAAAGGGCACGTTGGCGATGATCAAGGTGGCGTGGCGCAGCGAGTTGAAAGCGGTGTACAGCAGGATGAAGATGAGGCCAATGGTCAGCGGCACGATCAACGCCAGGCGGGCCATGGCGCGCTGCTGGTTTTCGAAGGCACCGCCCCACTCCACCCAATAACCGGTGGGCAGCTTCACGCTGGCCTGGATGGCCGCGGCGGCGTCCTTGACGAAGCCATCGATGTCGCGACCCTGCACGTCCATTTGCAGCACGGCGTAGCGCTGCAAGGCCTCGCGGCGCACAAAGGTGTAGCCCTCGGCCAGTTCGATCCTGGCCACTTGCGAGAACGGCACGATGGCGCCTTCGGCGGTGCGGATGGGGATGGCGGCAATCGCCGCAGGACTGGCACGAAACTCATCGGCCAGGCGCACGGCGATGTCAAAGCGACGGGTGCCTTCGATGAGGGTGGAGACGGTTTCGCCGCCGATGCCGGCCTGCACCACCTCGAGGATGTCGTCGACATTCAGGCCATAGCGCGCGGCGGCCTCACGGTCGACCTTGATCACCATCTGTGGCTTGCCCTTGTTGGCCTCAGCCGCCAGATCGGCCACGCCGGGCACCTTGCCGATCACGCCCTTGATCTGTGCCGAGAGCGCTTCGAGCTTGTCCAGATCCTCGCCATAGATCTTCAACGCCAGGGTGGCGCGCACACCGGAGATCAGCTCCTCCACACGCATCTGGATCGGCTGCGTGGCGCCGAACACGGCGGTGGCCACTTCGCCTTCCAGGAACTCCTGCATCTCGCGGCCCAGCGTCGCATAGGACTGCTTGTTAGGCCATTCGGCCGGCGGCTTCAAGTCGAGCAGCACCTCCATGTAGTTGACATCGGCCGTCTCGCCCTTCTCGGCGCGGCCGATGGTGGCCAGCACCGAGCGCACCTGCGGGTACTTCTTGCGCAGGCTGGCGTCCATGGTGTTGGCCACGCGGATCGATTCGTCCAGCGAGGTCGATGGGATGCCGACCACGCGGAACATGATCGCGTCCTCCTGCAGCGTCGGCATGAATTCCTTGCCCAGAAACGGGAACAGCGACAGCGCGCCCAGCAGCAAGGCCAGCGCCGCGCCGACCACCGACTTCTTGTGGTCCAGCGCCCAGTCCAGTGAGGGCAGGTATAGGCGCTTGGCGGCGCGCACCAGCGGCGTGTCCTTCTCTTGCTTGGGCTTCAAGATCAACGAGGCCAGCACCGGCACGAGCGTGAGCGACAGTAGCAGCGAGCCGACCATGGCGAAGGTGATGGTCAGCGCCATGGGCTTGAACAGCTTGCCCTCCAGCCCGGTGAGCGAGAACAGCGGCAGGAAGACCACGATGATGATCAGGATGGCAAAGGCAATCGGGTTGGCCACCTCGCGCGCGGCCTCCAGCACAACATGCGTGCGGTTGATGGGCCGGCCCGATTCGCGCGCATGGGCCAGCAATCGAAAGGCGTTCTCGACCATCACCACCGCGCCATCGACCATCATGCCGATGCCTATGGCCAGGCCGGCCAGTGACATCAGGTTGGCCGACATGCCCACCCGCTGCATCAGGATGAAGGCGAAGAGCATGGCCAGCGGCAACGTGACGATGACAACGATGGCCGAGCGCAGCTCACCGAGGAACAGGAACAGGATCACGGCCACCAGGATCGAGCCCTCGATCAAGGCACGGGTCGAGGTGGCCAGCGCCTTGTCGACGATCTCGGTGCGGTCGTACACCGCATTGAGCGTGATGCCCTTGGGCAGGGCGGCCTGGGCGATGGCCAACTTTTGTTTGACCGCGGCCACCACCGTGGCGGCGTTTTCATTGATGCGCGCCAGGGCGATGCCGAGCACGGTTTCCTGGCCATTGCGGGTGACGGCACCAAAGCGCACGGCCGGTGCTTCCTTGACCTCGGCAACATCGCGCACGTAAATCGGCGCGCCTTTGCGCTCAGCCACAACGATGGCGCCGATGTCGGCGGCATTGGCCACCAGGCCCAGGCCGCGCACCAGGTACTGCTCGACGCCGATGTTCAGGTACTGGCCACCGACTTGCTTGTTGTTGGCCGCCAGGCGCTGCATCACATCCTTGAACGACAGGCCGTACTTGACCAGCTTGCGCGGATCGATCTGCACCTGAAACTGCTTCTCGTGGCCGCCCCAGGTGGTGACATCGTCCACGCCCGCGGCGGTGCGCAAAATCAACCTCACCGTCCAATCGTGCAGCGTGCGCAGGTCCATGGCGCTGAGCTTTTTATCGGCGTCTTCGATGGTGTACCAGAACACCTGGCCCAGGCCCGAGCTGTTGGGTCCGAGCACTGGCTCACCATAGCCCTGCGGCAGCCGGCCTTTCACCTCCTGCAGCTTCTCGCCCACCAGGCGGCGGGCGAAATAGATGTCGACATCGTCGGTGAAATACACGCCGACATAGGACAGGCCGAACAGCGACACCGAACGCACCACCTCGACATTGGCCAGCCCGGCCATCGCGCCCTCAATGGGCACGGTGAGCAAGCGCTCGATGTCCTCGGCGGCCAGGCCGGGTGATTCGGTGTAGATGTTCACCTGGGCCGGCGTGACGTCGGGAAACGCATCCACCGGCACCTGGCGGTAGGCCATGGCCCCCAGCCCGACCAGCACGGCAAAGGCCACCAGCACCAGCAGCTTGTAGCGCAGGCTGGCGTCAAGGATTGCATTGAGCATGTTCGGTCGCCTCGCTCAATGGCCGTGGCCGAGCTGGGACTTCAACTTGCGTGCCTTCAAGGCATAGGCGCCTGCGGTCACCACCTCGTCGCCGGCCTTGATGCCGGACTTCAAAACAGTGCGGCCCTGCAGGCGCTCACCGGGCTCGACCTGGCGGGCTTCATAGGCGCCTTGCTCGTACACAAAAACATGGGGCTGGCCATCGAGCAGCACGATGGCGGCATCGGGCACGGCCAGGGCCTCGCGCTTGTCGCCCGCCGCCTCGATGCTGGCGCTGGCGAACATCTCTGGCTTCAATCTGCCGTCGGCATTGGCCAGCTCGATGCGCGCGGCCACGGTGCGCGAGTCCTTGTCGAGCATGGCACCGATGTGGCCCACGCGGCCGCTGAACACCTGGCCCGGGTAGGCCGCCAAGGTGACCTTGGCGCTGGCGCCGACGCGCACCTTGGCCAGCGCCGCCTCGGGCAGCGCGGCCAGGACCCACACGCGGCTCAGATCGGCGATGACATACAGCGGCTCGGCCGGCGTGGCCAGTTGGCCCAGGGTGAGTTTTTTCTCGATCACCGTGCCGGCAAAGGGCGCCACCACGGTGAAGGCCGAGGCCTGTGTGGGCGGGGCGTCGAGCGTGCCACCCAGCAGGCGCAGGCGATCCACCGCAGCACGCACGCCGGCCGCGGCCTTGTCGCGATCGGCCTGGGCGCGCAGGAAATCCTTGCGGGCAATGATCTCCTCGGCGTTGAGCGTCTCGGCGCGATTGAAGTCGGTCTCGGCGATGCGCAACTCGGCGCGCGCCAGGGTTAGCGCCGCTTGCGCCTCGCCGACCTGCAGGCTGTCCAGGGTGGCTAACGATTGACCTGAGCGCACGTTGTCGCCCACCTTGACCGGCGCCGCGGTGATGCGCCCTTCGATGCGCGGGCCGACGCGGGCCACGCGGTCGGGATCGGCTTGGAGGGTGGCGGTGACGGTCAGCGTCTCGCCCATCATGTGGGCCTTGATCTCTTCGACCTTGACGCCCGCGCGCTCGGCCTCTTCGCTGGTCAGGGTCAGCTCCTGTTCGCCTTCCTTGTGCTCGTCCTTGGCTGAGGCCTTCTTGTCGCCGGCGTGCTCGGCGTGCTTGGCGCCCTCGCCGGCGTGTTCATCTTTGGCGCCGCCCTTGCCGCAGGCGGTCAGGGCCAAGGCCAGGCTCAGCACCAGGCCGAGCAAGGGGGTCGATTTCGTCATGGATAACACCTCACGGCAGTTGGCTTGAAGTGGTCTGATCATTTTGCGGATCCTTCGGGCGACCAACCGGCCGCGTGTTCGAGTTCGATTCGGGTGGCCTGGCAATCGGCCAGCGCGTCATGCAATTCGCGCTCGGCATCCATCGCCTGGCGATTGATCACCAAAAGTTCAAGCAGGCCGATCTGGCCGGCCTGGCGCGACAGCGCCGCCAGGCGCTGGTTGTCCTGCACGGGTGGCAGCAAATCGCGCTGCAGGCGCAGCAGGCGCGCCTGCTGGCTGCCCAGTCGTTGCCACAGGCGGTGCACCTGGGCCTGCTGCTCGCGCAGCGCGCTGCTGCGCTCGATCTCGGCGGTCGTCACATCGGTCAAGGCCTGACCGACGCCCGCTTCGTTGCGCTTGAACAGCGGCAGCGACACCGACAGCGTCAGTTGGGTGGCGCGATCACGCGCGCCGCCCAGGCCTTCGCGGCCCAGGTTCAGGCCCACCGTCACATCGGGCCGCGCGCTGGCACGCTCCAGGGCCAGGCGGGCACGCGCCGCGTTCTCACGGGCCAGCAGGGCGCGCAGCCTGGGCACGGCCTGGGTGGCGGTGATGAGCTGATCAAGGGTGTAGGGCAAGCGGCCATCGTCCGGGCCGTTGGAGGCCCTTGATGGCTGCCCTGTGAGGGCGGCGGCGGCCGGGGATGGCGCCATGGGTGGCGGCATGGGTGGCACCATGGATGGCGGCATGAGCGGCGCAGTGGGTGGCGCCAACAGTGGCGTGTTGAGCGCCGCCATCGGCCGCCAGGGCGCCAGCTCCCCCGCCAGCGCGGGCAGTGCCGACAGCGGCACCTGCAGGGCGGTGGCCAGCTCGCTGCGGGCCTGTAGCCACTGCTCGTGTACCAGCGCCAGGGCGTGCTGGGCGCGCTCGGCCTCCACCCTGGCCACATTGGCATCGAGCCGGGTGTCCTCACCGGCCGCGCGGCGTTTGGCCACGGCCTGCGCGCTGCGCTCGAACAGCTCGGCCGCACGCTGCTCGATCTGCACACGGCGCTGCGAGACGAGCACGGCGTGAAAGCGCTGCGCCGCCTCGCCGCGGGCCTGGCGTCGCGCCTCCTCGATCTCGGCGTGCAAGGCCTGCAGCGCCGCCGCGGCGGCTTCGCGGCGGTGGTGTTGTTGGCCGCCGATCTCAATGGCCTGGGCCAGGCCAAACGCCCAGCCCGTGCCGCGCTCATCGGGCTGGCCGGGTTGGCGGCTGTGCTTGGTGCTGCGCTCGATGCTCAATTCGGGGTTGTTGGCCAGGCGCGGCGCGGCTTGCTGGCGTGCGCCCTCGGCCGCGGCCAGTTGGGCCTGGAGCAGCTGGACGGCCGGGCTGGCCGACTGCGCCTGGTGCTGGGCCTGCGCCAGGGTCAGCGGGGTGGACGCCGCGGCCGCAGCGACTGGCTCGGGGTGGGTCAGCGCACCAGAGGCCGCGCCCGCGGGCTGCGCCGCGGCTCGGCCCGGCACAGCGGCCAGCGCGCTGCACAGGCACAGCGCCAACACATGAGGGGAACGCATCGAATCATCCTTCGAGTCTCACGACAAAGGCGATTCGGTGTCGGCGCAGGGGTGGATCAGTCCTTGGGAAAAGGAGCGGTCACCGCCACGCCGCCGAACCGCACGGCAGGCGTGGGCACGGCCCGGTCTGGCCGGCGCGGGCCGGCGGGGATGTGCGAGTCGTATGCCGGGCTGCTGGCGTGGTGCTGCGCCTGCCCCAAAGGCATGAGCGTGCCGGACATCGAGCGTGGAATCGGCTGCGCCGCCGCCAGTTGGCAGGTGCCGCAGTCCTTGTCGGCCTGCGGCGCGGGTGCCTGGCCATCGACCTGCGACCATTGCGCATCGCCGCTGGCGGCCGCAGCGTAGACCTCACCCGGGCCATCGCCCAGGGCCAAGGCCGGCGCCGAATGCTGATGGTCATGGTGCCCCAGGTGATCGCTGGCTGCGCTGCTCTCGTGAGCACAGTAGGCCGCCACAGCCGCCCAGCTGAACTGCAGGGGCAGGATGGTCAACAAGACGATGGCGAGCAGGCGGCGCACGGTGGAGAGTCTAGCGGTGTACTGTGGCGGCCTGAGTGGTGAGTGGTCTGCGCGAGGCATCAAGCATCAACCGTTCACCGATCGCGTTATTTTTGCTCGATCACATCTGCGCCCTTGGGCGCCGTGAAGCGAAACGCGGCGTCATTCAAAGCCACATTGGTGGCGACCTCGCTGAAGCGCATCACCGAGGTCTGGCCAAAGGCATCGACGATCTCAAGCGCGGCCAGCGCGCGGCCCTTGAAGCCGATGTGCAGCGCCTTGACGCCGAAGGCGCTGGCATCACTGGCGGCCTCGCTCGCGGCCGCAGCACTCGCACCCGGGCCAGCGGTGGCCGCAAGTTTGCGTGGCACGGCGCGCACCCATTCCAGGCCATCGCGTGCCGGCAGGGCGCTGAGCTCGAAATCGCGCTCCAGCCCGGCGCCTGACAGCAGGGCCGCGGGCGTGGCGCCCAGGGCCTGGTCGAAGTTGCGCACGCTGACCTGGTTGAGATCGACATCGTGCAGCCAGACCTTTTTGCCATCGCTGACGATGGTCTGCTCGAAGGGCTTGCGGTAGGCGAAGCGGAAGCGGTTGGGGCGGGCGAACTCGAAGCTGCCGCTGCTGGTTTTTTTCTTCGCGCCGTCGGGCGAGGTGACGGTTTGCGTGAAGTTGGCGCTGCCGGTTTTGGCCTCGCGGGAGAACTCGCGCAGCAGGTCCACGCTGTCGGCTTGGGCCGCTGCGGTGCAAAGCACGGCAACTGCAGCTAATGTGTTATGTAGTAGGCGATGCATGGGGTGGTGAATCCTTGGGTCGGGCGGGCTGTGGTGCTGGCCGGGGGCGTGGCGCTGGCCGGAGGCGCGGCGCTGCCCTCAGCAACGCCGCCACCTGTCACCGGTTGACGGCCATCACTCCTCGCGCTTGGGCAACAACAGATCGCGGTTGCCATTGGTGGCCATGCTCGAGACCAGGCCGGATTTCTCCATCTGCTCCAGCAAGCGGGCGGCGCGGTTGTAGCCGATGCGCAAGTGGCGCTGCACCAGCGAGATCGAGGCCTTGCGGTGCTGCAAGACGATGGCCACGGCCTGGTCGTACATCGGGTCGGCCTCGCCTTCGCCATTGCCGCCTGGCCCGCCGCCATTGGCATCGCCCTCGCCGTCGAGCACACCGCCTTCGAGGATGCCTTCGATGTAATTTGGCGCGCCCTGGCTCTTCAAGTATTCGACAACGCGGTGCACCTCTTCATCACTCACAAAGGCGCCATGCACGCGCATGGGCACGCCGCCGCCAGGCGGCAAATACAGCATGTCGCCCTGGCCGAGCAAGGCCTCGGCGCCCATCTGATCGAGGATGGTGCGGCTGTCGATCTTGCTGCTGACTTGAAAGCTCAGGCGCGTGGGGATATTGGCCTTGATCAGGCCGGTGATCACATCCACGCTGGGCCGCTGCGTGGCCAGCACCAGGTGGATGCCGGCGGCGCGGGCCTTTTGCGCCAGACGGGCGATGAGCTCTTCGATCTTCTTGCCGACCACCATCATCAGGTCGGCCAACTCATCAATAACAACCACCACGAACGGCAAGCGCTCCAGTGGCTCCGGCGTTTCGGGCGTCAGGCTGAAGGGGTTGCCGATGTGCTGTCCAGCCTCGGTGGCGTCGGTGATTTTGCGGTTGTAGCCGGCCAGGTTGCGCACGCCCATCTTGCTCATCAGCTTGTAGCGGCGCTCCATTTCGCCCACGCCCCAGTTCAGCGCGTTGGCGGCCTGCTTCATGTCGGTGACGACCGGGCACAGCAGGTGCGGAATGCCTTCGTAGACGCTCATCTCGAGCATCTTCGGGTCGATCAGGATCAGCCGCACATCCCGCGCCTCGGCCTTGTAGAGCAAGCTCAGGATCATCGCGTTGATGCCGACCGACTTGCCGGCACCGGTCGTTCCGGCGACCAGGCAGTGCGGCATCTTCGCCAGATCGGCGACGACCGGGTTGCCGACGATGTCCTTGCCGAGACCCATCGTCAACTGCGAGGCCGCGTCGTTGTAGACCTGCGAGCCGAGGATCTCCGACAGACGGATCATCTGGCGCTTGGCGTTGGGCAACTCCAGCGCCATCGTCGTCTTGCCGGGAATGGTCTCGACGACGCGGATGCTGATCAGGCTGAGCGAACGCGCCAGGTCCTTCGACAGGTTCAGCACCTGCGAGCCCTTCACGCCGGTGGCGGGTTCGATCTCGTAGCGTGTGATCACCGGGCCGGGCGAGGCCGCGACCACGCGCACTTCGACGCCGAAGTCCTTCAGCTTCTTCTCGATCAGCCGCGAGGTCATCTCGAGCGTTTCGGGCGCGACGCTTTCGGTGCGGCCGGGGGCGGCGTCGAGCAGGTCGACCTGCGGCAGCTTGGTGTCGGCGAGCTCGACGAACAGCGGCTTCTGGCGTTCCTTGACGACC
>JAYSSS010000011.1:0-50229 GCA_043720415.1 Ideonella sp. | reverse complement strand
CCAGCGCCGCATCGGCCGCGGCGTCGGCTGCGGCCGAGGCCAGCGTGGCCAGATGGTCGGCCACGCTCCAGGCCAGTTCATCGCGCCGGCCGCTGCTCTCGGACCCGGCGCGTTCGGCGCCCTGCACACTTGCGTTCGGCTCGGGCAGCCAGCGCTGCAGCTCGGCCTGGGCCGCCTGCAACAGCTCACCCGGCAAGATCGGCGGCAATTCATCGGTGCCCGCTTGCCTCACCGCCGCATCGCCGCTGGCCAGCAGGCGGGCGATGGCGGAGTCTTCAAGCCACCAGCGCGGCTGGCCCTGCATCAAGGCATCGATGCGCTGTCGTGAGACGCGCAGCGCCGCCAGGCTCGCCGCGGGCTGCAGCGGCGCGCGCGCCAGCTCCAGGCAGGCCTGCGCGGTGGCCAGCAAGTGGCCGCCGAGATTGCCGCTGTCCACCGTCGACACATACATCGGCAACAGCGGCGCACAGCTCTGCGTGTCGTACCAGTTGAGGAAGTGGCCACGGTGGCGCTGCAGGCGCAGCAAGGTGGCCAGGGTGGCCTCGGCGCGGGCCAGCAGATCCTGCGTGCCGATCCAGCCAAACTGCCGCGCGCAGGCCAGGCTCAGCAGGTAAAGGCCGATGTTGGTGGGCGAGGTGCGGTGCGCCACCATGTCGTGCGGCGAGGTCTGCAGGTTGTCGGGCGGCAGATGGTTGTCCTCAGCCACCACACAGCGCTCGAAGAAGCGCCAGGTGTCGCGCGCGATGTGCAGCAGCTCCTGCTGCTCGGCCGGCGTCAGTGCCGGGCCCTCGGACAGCGGCGGCGTGCGGCTGACCCACCAGGTCCACAGCGGCGAGGCGGCCCAGACCGCGCACACCAGCGCGGCCAGCAGGCGGTGCGGGCTGCCGGCCAACAGCAAGACCGCCAGCAGCACCCCTGCGCACAGTGACACGGCGCGGTGTTGACGCAGCAGACCGGGCAGGGTCGAGCGCGCCTGGGCCTGCGCCGCCGCTGCGGTGGTCCACTGCAACAACAGGCGGTGGCTGACCGTCATCCGGTACAGCGCCCGGGCGATGGCATCGAGCGCGCCCATCGTCGTCTGCAGCAACTGTGCCAAGTGCCAGGCGCCGCCGCACAGCGCACGCCACAGGTCGGCGCCGGCCTGGCCATAGAAGTGGCGCAGGGCGACATCGTCGCGGCTGGGCGAAAAGCCGGCCACGGCGCCGATCAGCGGGCCGGCGCTGAAGCCCAGCCACACCAAGCCCAGCGCCAGCCATGGCGACAGACCCACACCGCCCAGGGCCAGCAACAGCAAGGCCAGCGACATCGGCGCCACCAGTGAACGGCGCAGGTTGTCGACCATCTTCCAGCGATTGATGACGCGCAACACGTAGCCCTGACGACTGAACAGCAGCGGCAGCAGCTGCCAGTCGCCGCGCGTCCAGCGGTGCACCCGCGAGGCGGCGACATCGGCGTGAAACGGCGCATCCTCGAGCACCGTCAGATCGGTCACCGCCGCGCAGCGCACCATGGCGCCTTCGAGCAGGTCATGGCTGAGCACCTGCTCGTCGGGCAGGCGAGCGCCCAGCACGGCGTGCACGGCCTGCACATTGAGCAAGCCCTTGCCGGTGAAGGTGCCCTCGCCGAACAGGTCCTGATAGACCTCGGAGCTGGCCGCGCTGTAGGGGTCCACGCCACACTGGCCGGCGAACAGGCGGTGGTAGAGCGTGATGTCGCGCGCGGGCGGCAAGGGCGTGGCCACGCGCGGCTGCAGGATGCCGTAGCCGGCCACCACACTGCGGCCATCGGCGTGCAGTCGCGGTTGATTGCGCGGATGGGCGGCCACGCCCACCAGCTCGCGCAGGCGACCGGGCGGCAACTCGGTGTCGCTGTCCAAGGTCAACACGTGGCGCGTGCCGGCGGCCATGCGCGACTCCTCACCCAGATCGATGAAACCATCGTCTGGCGGGCTGGCGGCGCCATCGGCGCGGCCGACCGGACCAGCCAAGGGCACCGCCAGGCGGCTGATCAGCAGCTCGAGCTTGCCGCGTTTGCGCTCCCAGCCGATCCAGCGTTGCTCGCTCTGGCTGTAGCGCCGCGGCCGGTGCAACAAGATGAAGCGGGGCGCTCGCCCGGCGTCCTCTGGCGTCCAGGGGTGGCCATGGTTGAGGTCGCGAATGTGCTGGCGCGCCATGGCCAGCAGCCCTTCGTCGCTGGCCAGGTGGGCCGTTGGGGCATCGACCCAATCGGTGAGCAGCGCGAACTGCGCATGGCGTTCGGGGTTGGCCAGGTAGTGCAGTTGCAGCCTTTGGCTGAGCTCACGCACCGAGCGCGGGCTCACCAGCATGCCCGGAATCACCACCATCACCTGGTGCTCGGGGCCGATGCCGCCGGCCAGCGCCAGACGCGGCAGGTGCTGCGGCCGAACCGATTCGCTGACCAGGCGATTGACCACCGCCACCACCGCCTCGGACACCGGAAACCAAAGCAGCAAGGCGGCCAGCGCCGTCCACCACGGCGCCGCTGGCATGCCCGGGTCGAGCAGTGCGGCCGGCGATTGCAGCACGCCGTAGACGCCCGCCACGCTGGCCAGCACCAGCACGCACAGGTAGACCGGCAGGCACAGCCAGCGCAGCGTGGCCGCCCCCGCCAGCAGGCCCACGCCGTGCAGCCCCAGGGCGTGGCGCAAGACCGGCCTGCCCGGACCAAACAACCAGTGGTGGGCCAGGCCCAGATCGGCCGCATCGGCCGGTCCCTGGCGCGCCCGGCCGTCCAGGCCGGCATCGGCCTGGCCCTGTCGCGCCCGGCCGTCCAGGCCGGCATCGGCCTGGCCCTGTCGCGCCCGGCCGTCCAGGCCGGCATCGGCCTGGCCCTGTCGCATCAGCCCGAGCAAGGCCTGCGCCACATCCACCTCGCTGCGGCCGCTGCGCAGCGCCAAGGCCTCGATGCCATGCAAGGTCTCGTCACGGGTGCTGGCGTGTTCGGCCTCGAACAAGGGCCAGGCCATCATCTGCTGCATCAAGGCACTGGTGCGGATGACGATGTCCGACCAGTCCGCATCGCCGACATCGCGCAGCGAGGTCACGGCATTGCTCACGCTGAGGTTGTCGGCGGTCTGGTCCACACCTTGCTGGACCTGCATGGCCGCCGCGTTGGGCAGCGCCTGGCGCAACCAGGCGTGCACCTCGGCACTGGCCTGGGTGGCACGGTCGCGCAGGCGCAGCGCCATCTGGCCGAGGAACATGCGACCCACGCTGCGCCGCTCCAGCAGGGCCAGCACCTGGCGCAGCATCGGCACGCTGCAGATCTCGATCCGATCGCAACACAGGTTGGCGACCTCACGCGCGGCCTTGTGCGTGGCCACGCGCTCGGCCAGGCGGCGCAGGTTCTCGATCAGCACCACGCGCAAGGTCGCGGGCAGGGCCCACATCTCGGCCAGGCTGAGCTCGCAGCTCTCCTGGTAGGCACCGAGAAAGCGCACCAGCAGGTCGTCATCGAAAGCGCCATCGGTGTGGGCCACAAAGGCCCAGGCCACGCCATAGACGCGTGGCAAACCCACCAGGGGTTCTTCGGTGAGCACCGGCAAAGCGTGGAAATAGCTGCGCGGCAAGCCCTCGCGGATCTGCCGCAACTGCGCCTCGATCAGGTGAAAGTTGTCCAGCAGCCACTCGGCGGCCGGGCTGACGTCATAGCCGCTGGAGGCCTGGGAGCCGATGTACTGGTGGGCATCGCGCAGCATGCGGATGTTGTGGCGCAAGCGGGGCACGAAGGTGGCACCGCGCTGACTGCGCCGCGTGCTGCGGTGGCTCAGGCCCAGGCTGTGGCCATGCTGGGCAAAGCGATCCGGTCCAAAGATCTCGGCGCGGATCGGCGCCAGCACCGCGCCCAAGGCGGGGTCGAGCAAACGGTAAAGCGCTTCGTTTGCACCGGGTACCAGCCCGGGCAGGTCCGAAGCAGCCATGCCCTCAGGCGGCCAGGGCGCCAGCCAGTGCCAGCACGCCCACCAGCAGCACCGTGGTCACCAGGCGCGAGGCCATGAAGCGGTGCACGGCATCGGCCGCGCAACGCACGGTGAACAGCCGGCCCCGGGCGCCGTGACACTGGTCGAGGTGGTCGGACAGGGCCGACAACTCCATCGGTGAGGTGTCGGCGGCGTCCGCGAACGAGGCTGTGCTCCAGATGGAGCTGCTGGCTGCTGAAGAATTCATGGCGGACTCCAGCCGCGCGCAGACCTGCCGCGCGGCGAGGTGAAAGGGTGGCGGCGGGCGCCGTGTGGGCCGCCCGAGGCGGTCATGCGGCGCCCGCCTGGGACGGTTGAACCCATCGTAAGCAGCCGGCCGGCGGCTGTCTGTCGGACAGCGCACCGTCGACCGTAGGCGTTGTCCTATGCCGTCTTCAGCACGACGGCGCCCGGCATCGCCGCGCCGCGCGCACCCGTGTGTGCCAGTGCACAGACCGCAGCGCCGGACAGGCGGAAGCTGCGAGGCGCAGTGGCACCCGCGGCTGCAAGGAGATGTGCTTGTTTCATATGCCCTGGCAACCCGGTTTCATCTATCCCAGTGGCCCGCCACTGCGGCCACCGGGAATTGTCTTTGCCTCAAGGACTGCGGACGCCCAAGTTTCATCGCCCGAACCTGGACAGGCGCCCCGCAGCCCGCGCTGGAAACTGGCCATCGCCAAGGACATGGCGCGCCCCGGCTTCATGACCTTGCGCGCGGTTCGGCACCACGGGCTCATTGTCGATTTCGTCTGGGACAACGCCTGCCCTGTGGCCCGCAGGCTGCTCAGCCTGCCCTTCGCCGACCTGCGCGGGTGCAGCCTGCTGCGCACCCTGGCCGATACACCCTGTGGCGCGCCAGCCTTTGCCCGCTATCGCTGCGTGGTGCAGTGCGGCGCGGCGCAGGCCATGCGCCACCAGGCCCTGGTCTATGGACGCCTCGACACCTGTCGCCACGGTGCTGTGCGCTGGCGCGACGGCGTGGCCGTGACGCTGACCAACCTCAGCGCCATCGCGCAGTTGCAGGTGCTGCGCGGCGCAGCGCGCGCCACGCCTCCCCCACTCATTCACTGAAGGCCAAGACACCCATGCCCGCACACCGCCACACCCTGCCGCCCCTGCCCTATGCGCTGGACGCCCTGGCGCCCGCCATTTCGGCGCGCACCCTGGGCATCCACCATGGCAAGCACCATGGTGGCTATGTCGAGGCCCTGAACAAGCTGGTGGCCGGCACCGACCTGACCGGATTGAGCCTGGAGCAAGTCATCGCCGCCAGCCTCGGTCGCGCCGACCGGCTGGCCCTGTTCAACAACGCCGCGCAGGCCTGGAACCATGCCTTCTATTGGCAAAGCCTGCGCCCGCAAGGCGGCGGCACGCCGCCCGCGGCGCTGAAGGCCCTGATCGACAGCTCATTCGGTGATCTGCAGGCCTGCCAAGGCGCCATCGCCGCGGCCACCGCCAAGCGTTTTGGCAGCGGCTGGGTCTGGCTGGTTGAAGTGGACGGCAAGCTCAAGGTGGTGGACACGCCCAACGCCGAACAACCCGCTCCCGGGCATCGCCCGCTGCTGGTGGTGGATGTCTGGGAGCACGCCTACTACCT
This sequence comes from Ideonella sp., assembly GCA_043720415.1. Taxonomy (GTDB): domain Bacteria; phylum Pseudomonadota; class Gammaproteobacteria; order Burkholderiales; family Burkholderiaceae_C; genus Pseudaquabacterium. The sequence goes on along the minus strand of JAYSSS010000011.1, from coordinate 44,653 downwards.
GGACTGTGAGAACCGCCGCGCCGATCACGTCAACGCCGTGCTGGGCACGGTGATCAACTGGGGCTTTGCGGCAGACAACCTGGCAACGCCAAGCTGAGCCGGGCCGCGCATCGCTCGGCCTTCGCCGCAGCGGCCTGATCAAAGAAACGCGGGGCCTGGTCGTCGAGACCAGGCCCCGCTGGCGTTCAGCGCCTCAGATCAACAGCACGGGCTCACTGATCTCGTCCAGCGGCACGATGATGGTGTCGCGCAAAGTGAGCGGCTCGCGGTCCTCGGAGTTGACCAGTGCCATCACGAAGCTGACGAAAGCGCCGATGCTCGCCGCCGCGCTGTCTGGTACATCGGTGACGACGAGCGGCGGCGGCGGTGTCACCACCACCACCGCGTTCTCGTCCTTGCTGCCACCGCAAGCGGCAAGGAACAGGGTGGCGGCCAGCACGCCGACCAGCCCGCATTTCTTGGAAGTTTTCATGGCCATGTCCTCATGTCATGGGATCAAGGAAAAACCGTACCGGCCGCTGGCACCGGATTGAAGTTGCCCGCCAACGGCGTGGTCAGGTACGGGAAGGTGACGCCATAGTTGGCCGCCGTCTTGCGAACACCGTCGGTCAAGGCCAGACCACCGGCGGGCGCATCAGCGGGCTTGCAACCGACCTTCAAGGTGTCGGTGGCGCCGGTCAGCACACACAGTGCACCCATGGCCACGCGCAGCGACAAATCCACCACATCGTCGGCCGGGCGGCGGCCATTGGGGAAGCCGGCCAGGTCGCCAGCGGCCACGCCGAGCGGGTTCTGCCCGGCTGCGGCCACCGCCGGGATGGTGGTGTTCAGACGCAACATCTCCGCGGCCACCACGTTGCGCGGCTGGTTCACGCCTTCGATGCCCTTGAGGAACACCGTCAGCAGATCGGTGCGCGGGAAGTTGGTGGGCGCCTTGGCCGCCGGGAACAGCGTCTCGATCAGCGCGGGCAACACCGGGTTGGTGACGTAGTCGGCAAAGTTGGCGACGTCGTCCTTGGGCTTGGAGGCGTTGAACTTGTCCTTGTCGTCGATGCCGATCACCAGCTCATTGACCAGCGGCATGCCCAGGCGCGAGACCTGGGTCCAGGCGCCGCCGTCACGCGTCACTCTGTTCAAACCGGTGGCCGGTGCGCCGTTCAGCAAACGCCCCTGGCGCAGGCTGGCGGTGGTGTAGGCGCCGATCACCGGCTCGGTACCGGCGGTCAGGCAGGCAATGGGCAGCTCCATGGCCAGGGTGCTGACACTCTTGGCTTCGAGGTCGTTGTTGTTGCCACCGGTCTCCGCGCCCAAGGGGTTCAGGTTGAACAGGTCGAAGGCCTTGCCAACCGCGATGTAGAAGGGCTCTTTGCGTTGACCCACGAAGACCCGGCCCGGCGTGGCGCAGCCGGGGATGGCCACGCTGTAGAGGTGCAGGTTGGCGTAGGTGGCGTAGCCGGTGGGGCTGCCAAACGTTTTGTCGCCGATGTTGTCCACCGGCTTGTCGAACTCGGCGCCGCCGCCAGTCGAGTGGGTCACCACACTGCGGGCGCCACCCCGGCGCGCACCGCGCACCAGGTCGATGGTGAAGGTCTCACGCACGTTCAGCGCGGCCGGGTTGACGCCGGCAATCACGCCGCTGTTGATCAGCGGAATCTTCACCGCCTTGCCGCCCACCGTCAGCGCGGTGGCCTTGGAGGTGTTCTTGAAGCGGAACTGGAAGGTGATGTCTTCCACCCCATCGCCGTTGTTGTCGATGTGGATTTCATATAGCCCATTGGCGTCGAACATGAAGAAGTTCGGGCCGCCCTGCGGGTCCTGGAAGGGCTGGTAATTGGCCAGGATGGTGACGAAGTCCTGGCGACCGGTTTCATAGCTGCGAAACAGGTACAGGTCGGTGGCGTCAAGCTTGGGCTGCCCGGCAATGAAGGGCGCCTCGCGGTGGCTCGCTGCGAAGGCCGACGGCGCGGTGGCAATGACTGCAGCCAGGCCCAGGCCCAGAGCGGTGGTGGCACGCGCCAGGCGCGAGACGGAGTGCGGACAAACGGTCATCATGAATCCTTGTGTCGGGTTGGGGGTGAAACGCGGTTCAAGCGGGCCCGCTGGCTCAATGGGTTCGCCATTGGAGCCAGCCGGCGTCAACGGGTGCCGACGACTTCAATGTCGACACGCCGATCGGGTTGCAGGCAGGCGATCAATTTCGGCGTCGGGGCATTGCCCTTGCAGTCGCCGGGCTTGGTCACTGGCATCGATTCGCCCTTGCCCACCGCATGCACCTTGTTGGCATCAATGCGGCCGGAATTGATCAGGTAGGACTTGACCGCGTCGGCGCGGCGCGTCGACAAACGCTCGTTGTAGGCCGTGCTGCCCAGGCGATCGGTGTGGCCTTCGACGTGGACCGTATCGAACTGGCTGCCGGACAGGTTTCGCGCAAAGTTGTCGAGCTCGCTGCGGCCCTCGGCGCGCAGCTCCGACCGGTCAAAGCTGAACAGCGACTCCGCCGACAGGCTCATGCGCTGGCGCGGCGCCGGGGCGGGTGGCGGCGGCGGTGGCGGCGGCGGCGCAGGGATGACGACGACCACCGGTGGTGGTGGCGGCGCTTGCACCACCATGGGTGGCGGCGGCGGCGCTTGCGCCACGATTGGCGCCGGTGCGGCCACATAAGCCGGCGCCATGGCCATGCGCGGTGCCGGCGCCGCCGAGCGACCGAACGGGAACACCAGGCTCAGTGAGACCACGTTGACATGGCCGTGGCGGTCGGCACTGTCGTTGACACGGTAGCGCTCGGCGTCGGCGCGCAGCATGAAGCCTGGGCTGAAGGCGTATTGCATGCCAAGGCCGAACTTGGCATTGGTCTCACGTCGACTGGCGTTCGGGGTGGGCACGCTGATGGCGCCGCTGCCCACGAAGTAGCCGCTGCTGCGGGCGTACTGGGCGCCAACCCGCCCGAGCACAGCAAAGCGCTCGGTCACCGGCAAGGTACCCACCAGGTCAAGGTTGAAGCCTTGATGGCGAAGCTCACCGTCGAGTGTGCCCAGCGGCACGGTGCGCGTCCTGAAGCTGGCGCGCCCGAGGTCGAAGTAGCCGCCCTCCAAGGCCAGGTAGGGGTTGAATTGACGACCCAGAAACAGCTTGTAGGCCGTATCTCGGGAGTCGCTGTCCTGCAGCGTGGAGGTGGCCGTCGGGCCGTGCAGACTGCGCGCCAGCGACAGCGTGTCGAGCTTCGATCTCGATTGGCCCACGCCCAATCCGAGGTAGGAATAGGCCGTGTCCTGGGCCGCAACGGGCAGCGCCAGCAGCGTTCCCAGGCTGGCCAGCGCCGCCAGGCGCCTTGCGTTAATAGGTGTCATTTCAATCCTTGGTGAGTGGGTGCTGCGCGTGCCCCGGTGGGCTCTGGGCATCGCGCCGGGTCGTCCGGTCCATCAGACTGCCGCGTTTGTAAAAGGCCTCGCCAAGCGGGTCTGTGCGACGACGTACAAACCTCCTCACGCGGCTTGCGGAACAACGGCTGCAACAGCGGTTCATGGGCCCACGCCGGCCTGTGTTGGGCATCGCACAGAACGCCGCCGCTGGCGCCGATAAGGTTTGCCAGATGCGCAGCACCGTCGCTGCCGCGGCCTGTTGCCAACGAGGAGAAGCCATGCCCCACGCCCCATTGCCCAAGAGGGTCAACCCGCACGCCGGCACGCGCGCCTCACCAACATCGCTGGTGGATGTGTCGCGCCTGCGGGACGCTTACTTCGAGATACAGCCCGATCCGGGCGATGCGCAGCAGCGTGTGGCCTTTGGCACCTCCGGGCACCGCGGGACCTCGCTCGATGGCTCGTTCAACGAATGGCATGTGCTGGCCATCGCCCAGGCGATTTGCCACTACCGCCATGGCCAGGGCATCGGCGGGCCGATGTTCGTCGGCATCGACACCCATGCGCTGTCGCGCCCGGCGCTGGAGAGCGTGCTGTCGGTGCTGGCCGCAAATGGCGTGGAGGTGGTGCTGTCGCATGACGACGGGCCCACGCCCACGCCGGTGATCTCGCACGCCATCCTCGGCCACAACCGCGCGCGGCCGGCGGCGCTGGCCGACGGCATCGTGATCACACCCTCGCACAACCCACCGCAGTTCGGTGGCCTGAAGTACAACTTGCCGCATGGTGGCGGCGCCGATCAAGGCGCCACCCAATGGATTGGACGCGTCGCTAACGAGTTGCTTGAGGCGCACCTGCGCGGCATCAAACGCACCTCGATCGCCAAGGCATTGAAAGCCCCCACCACGCATCGGCGCGACTGGATGAGCGCCTATGTCAGCGAGCTCGACCAGGTCATCGACATGGACCTGATGCGCCTGGTGCAATTGCGCATCGGCGTCGATCCCATGGGCGGCGCCGGCGTGCACTATTGGCCTTTGATTGCCGAGCACCATGGGCTGAACCTGCACATCATCAATTCGCGCATCGACCCGACCTTCTCGTTCGTGCCGCGCGATTGGGACGGCCAGATCCGCATGGACCCGTCATCGCCCTGGGCGATGCAAGGCCTGCTCAGCATCAAGGACCGCTTTGACATCTCTTTCGCCTGCGACACCGACCATGACCGGCACGGCATCGTCTGCCCGACCAGCGGCTTGATGGCGCCCGACCACTACCTGGCGGTGGCCATCGACCATCTCATTGCGCAGCGCCCGTCGTGGGCCCCTCGTGCGGGCATTGGCAAGACGGTGGTCTGCAGTGATCTGATCGACCGGCTGGCCAGCCGTTTGCAGCGCACGGTGTGCCAGATGCCGGCGGGCTTCAAGTGGTTTGCGCCGGGGCTGCATGACGGCTGGTTGGCCGTCGCCGGCGAGGACAGTGCGGGCGCGGCCTTTGCCCGGCACGATGGCTCGGCCTGGACCACCGACAAAGATGGCATCAGTGCCGGCCTGCTGGCCGCCGAGATCACGGCCCGCGCCGGTTGTGCCCCCGACGCGCTGTACCGCAAGCTGGCGCAGGCGCATGGCAACCCGTGTTCAGCGCGCGTTCAGGTGCCCTCCAGCGCGGCACAGAACCAACGCCTGGCAACGCTGTCGTCGCGTGACCTGCCGGCCGGTGAAATCGCCGGCGAGCCGGTGCAGCGCATCCTGACCCATGCGCCCGGCAATGGCGCTGCCATCGGCGGGCTCAAGGTCGTCACCCGCAGTGGCTGGTTCGTGGCCCGCCCCTCGGGCACCGAAGCCCAGTACAAGATCGTTGCCGAGAGCTTTGCCGGGGACGGGCATGCGCAGTGGCTCTTGAAAGACGCGCAGGACATCGTTGAGGTGGCCATTGGCTCCGGTGCAATGCCGATGGTCCGCCCGGCGGCAAGTGGCGCACAGCTGCGCGCCGCTTGAGGCAAGGCCCATGTCCGCGCAGGGTGCGCAAGCGCACAGACACCCCCGGCACGGGCGGGGCATCATGACCACCATGGGAAGCGCCCAATCGCCCGAAAGCTGTGCCTGAACATGCCCCACGATGCCATGGCGTCGGACCTTGACCGGCAGAACTTTGCCGAACGCTTTCGGGCGGCATTTCCGAGGGTTGACGGCGCCAAGCTGCAGTCGCTTGAGCGCCTCGAGGCGGTGGCCTGGCAGGCACACCTGGAGGGTCGACCGGCACCGTTCAGGCACTACGAGCACGGGCGCTCGGCGCAGGCCATGACGCTCGGGCGTCAACCGAAAAACTGACAAGCCCGGGCGCGCGGCCCAGCCCTGCGCTCAAGGCGTCTGAGCAAGCTGGAAGTATTCGGCCCGGCCCGCCAGGTGCAGCATCTGGCGCGCCGCATGCAGGGTCATCGGGTGCGGCGTGCTGCCCGGCCGCGGGCTGATGTAGTCAGACATCTCACGGGCCCGCGCCAGTGCCGAGCAGCCGCCTTCGGCGAGAAGCGCCATGACCAGGTTCTCCAGCGCGATGACGCGCACCCGCAACTGCACCACTTCGGCATCGCTCAGTTCGGCCAGGGCCGGCGCGTCCGTCTCCAACGCCGACCGACGGCCACACGGGACCAAGGGTGGCACCAAGGGTGGCACCAAGGGCGGAACCAAGGGCGGCACCGGCAGAGCGCTGGTCGAGGCAGGGGGTGGCTGGATCATGTCAGGCGACTCAATGGGGCGTTAGGGCACGGCGTGGCAGCCTATGCCGAGGCGGCGCGGCACGTCTGTTCGGTGGCACACCTGCCACCCCGTCCCAGGCCCGGGACGGCCGGGTTCCGCCATGTGCGCTATCGAACAGACGGGACAGTCGGTGTTGGCCAGAGTGGCTGCGTGTCCCACGCCTCCGTCACCCTGCTGCGCTCGCTGGCCGCGTGCTTGCTGGCCTTGAGCGCCTGCAACCTCACGCCTTCGCCTGAGCGCTTGACCGAGCTGCGGGCCTGGCTGTCGGGGGCCGCAATCGTGCCTCGCGTGGACAACACGGGCTCGGGCATTCTGGTGGCCGGCTTGAACCGGAACACCCAGGTGCTGACCTGGACGCTGACCTACAGCGGCCTGACGCGCCCGGCCGCGGCGGGCCACTTTCATGGGCCGGCCGGCGTCGGGCAAACGGGCCCCCAGCTGCACTCGATCGGCGAGCGGCTGACCAGCCCGGTCAGCGGCTCGATGGCGCTGACCGCCAGCCAGATGGCCGACCTGCAAGCTGGGCAGTGGTATGTCAGCCTGGGCTCGGAGCTCAATCCCGAGGGCGAGATCCGCGGTCAGCTCACGGTGCGCCCCTGATCGGCGACGCCGACACCGATGCCGGCACGGCATCCATGTCCAGCCCGCGGTCGGGCGACTCGAATACCTGGTGCAGCGGCGTCGTCGATTCGATCAGCTCATCGATGACGAAGTGGCCGTAGTGCTGCGCGGCCACGGCCTCGAAGCGCCGCGCCACGGCGGCCACGCGCACCAGGTCAGGCGCGTCGGGCGTGTGCACCAGGACGAAGTGCCCGCCCTGGCTGGCCAAGGCCCGGTGCGCCTTGATGAGGTTGATCTCCTGGCCGATGGATGCCAGCACGCCGGCAGTGGCCAGTTCGGCGTCCACCTGGGCCACCATTTCGGCGGGGCTGTAATGCACCAGCGCGTCCGCTGCAAAGCCCTCCGCCAGCCAGGCTGAACTGGCCGCCTGCGCCTGCTGCGCATTGCGAAACACCACCAGGGTGTGCCCCACCGGCTTGAAGACACCAAACGATACGGGCGGATTGGCTTTGTCCATGTGATCTCCTGCGCAGCGCTGAAATTGGGCTGTGACCTGGATGGCCATGGTGTCGATGCCCACCAGCGGCGACTGTGCGCTGGCGCACAGTCGCCTGCAGGGCCCGGCGCTAGCCTGCCGGCACGTCGCCGCCCGCGCCGCCACGCGCCACCCTGTCCGTGCCCGATGCCCAGCATTGGGTGCTGGGCGGGCCCTGGACCGCGTATGGGCTGGGCGACATCGAAACGCAATGGCACGCCGCGCTGAGCGCAACCGGCGCGGGCGTGGTGATCCAGGCCTCGGCCGTGCAGGCCATGGACACCGCCGGCGCCTGGCTGCTTGACGATCTGCTGCAGGGCCTAAAGGCGGCCGGCAAGGGCCCACGGCTTCTGGGCCTGCCGGCGCCGTTTCAGCAGCGACTGGATCTGCTGGCGCCGTTTCGCCGGGCACCGGCTGGTGCCAAGGGCGCCCTGGCCACAACCAGCGCGCAAGGCGCCCTGGCCACAAGCGGCCGTGCGGTGCTGCAGGCCGGCGAACAGGCCCTGGCAATGCTGGCCTTTGTCGGCGAGATCGCGCTGTGCGTGGTGGCCAGCCTGGCCCGGCCCTCGCGCATCCGCTGGCGGCCGATCCTGTTCAACATCCGCAGCGCAGGCATCGATGCCTTGCCCATCGTCGGCCTGCTGTCGTTCCTGCTGGGTACCGTGGTGGCCTACCAGGGCGCCGATCAGTTGAGCCGTTATGGCGCCAACATTTTCGTCGCCGATCTGGTGGGCCTGTCGATGCTGCGCGAGTTCGCGCCGCTGATCACCGCCATCATCCTGGCGGGCCGGTCGGGCTCGGCCTACGCCGCGCAGATTGGCACCATGGTGGTGTCCGAAGAAATCGACGCCCTGCGCACATTGGGTATCGACCCGCTCGAGCTGCTGGTGCTGCCCAAGCTGGTGGCCCTGGCCATTGCCATGCCGCTGTTGACGGCCTTTGCCGATGTCGTGGGCACCTTCGGCGGCATGCTGATGGCGCGCCAGCAGCTCGATGTCGGCCTGGGCGAATTCCTCGACCGCCTGGTCAAGGCAGTGAATGTCACCGACGCCCTCGTGGGCATCGGCAAGGCGCCGGTGTTCGCCGCCGTCATCGCCGCGGTGGGCTGCTTTCAGGGCCTGCGCACGCGCGGCGGCGCCGACAGCGTGGGCCGCCAGACCACGCGCGCCGTGGTGCAGTCGATCTTTGGCGTGATCGTCGTCGACGCCCTGTTTTCGGTGGCCTTCAGTGCGCTGCATCTGTGACCGGGCCGTCGCGTCGATATGAGCCCTGTCCACAACACCGCGCCCAGCACAGCGGCTGCGCCGCTGATCGAGTTGAGCCAAGTGGTGACGCGCTTTGGCACGCATGTGGTGCACGCCGGCATCGATCTGGCCATACAGCGCGCCGAGATCTTCGCCATCATCGGCGGCAGCGGCTCGGGCAAATCCACCCTGCTGCGCGAGATGATCCTGCTGCACCGGCCCGACGCCGGCAGCATTCGCGTGCTGGGCGCCGACCTGGCGCAGCTCGACCCCACCAGCACCCGCGCCCTGCGCCAACGCTGGGGCGTGATGTTCCAGCACGGCGGCCTGTTCGCTTCGCTCAGCGTCAGCGAAAACATCGGCCTGCCGCTGCGTGAGCACACGCGCTTGAACGGCGCCTTGATCGACCAGCTGGCGCTCTGGAAGCTGAGCCTGGCGGGCCTGCCGCCCGTGGTGGGCGCGCAGTACCCCAGTGAGCTCAGCGGCGGCATGCTCAAGCGGGCATCGCTGGCGCGCGCCCTGGCGCTGGACCCCGAGCTGCTGTTCCTCGACGAGCCCACCGCCGGCCTGGACCCGCAAAGCGCGGCTGGGGTTGATGAGCTGGTGCTGCGCCTGCGCGATCAATTTGGCCTGACGGTGGTCATGATCACGCACGATCTGGACCTGCTGTGGCAGGTGGCCGACCGCGTGGCGGTGCTGGCCGAGGGCCGCGTGCAGGCCGTGGGCAGCATGGGCGAGCTGGCCAGGCTGGACCACCCGGCCATCCGCCCCTACTTCGAGGGCGCCCGCGGTCGCGCCGCGAGACCCACCGGGGAGCCATCATCGAAACCAAGGTGAATGTCGCCCTGGTCGGCGCCTTCGTGCTGGGCCTGGGCGGGCTGTTGATTGCCGGCCTGCTGTGGCTGGCCGCGGGCGGCGCCCTGCACAAACGCCATGACCTGTACCTGGCCATCGAGGAGGAGTCGGTCTCGGGCCTGAGCGTGAACGCGCCGGTGAAGTACTACGGCGTCGAGGTGGGCAAGGTGCGCAGCATCGAGCTCGATCGCAGCAATCCCAAGCAGGTGCGGCTGTTGCTGGCCGTCGAGCGCGGCACGCCGATCAAGCTTGACACCGTGGCCGTGCTCAAGACCCAGGGCCTGACTGGCATCGCCTATGTGGAGCTCGACGGCGGCACACCGGACTCGCCCGCCCTGACCGCCAGCCCGACCGAGCCCCATCCGGTGATCCGCACCAAGGCCTCGCTCAGCACGCGCCTGGAAAACGTGCTGACCACTGTGCTGGCCAAGCTGGACCGCACGTCGGCCAACATCGACTCCGTCTTCAGCGATGGCAATCAGGCCGCAGTGGCCACCGCCCTGGCCAATGTGGCCGGGCTGACCACGATGCTGGCCGCGCGCAAGGACACCATCGACGCCGGCATCGCCAGTGCCGGCCGCGCCCTGGCCGGCGTGGACCGGCTGGCCGGCCAGCTGGCGCCGGTGGCCCAGGCGTTAACGCCGGTGGCCCAGGCGCTGCCGCCGCTAATGGCGCGCGTCGGCGACAGCGCCGATGCGGTGCAGGCGCTGGGCCGATCGGCCAGCGAAACCAGCCGCCAGCTCAGCCAGGTGGCGCTGTCCGCCGGCGCCGATGTGCACGCCGCCAGCGTCGACTTGCAGCGCTTCAGCGCCGACGCACTGCCCGAGCTGGAACGCCTGACCGGCGAGCTCAAGCTGCTGGCCGGCTCACTGCGGCGGCTGAGCGAGCAAACCGAACGTCAGCCCTCCAGCCTGCTGTGGGGCCGCGGCCCGCGGCCCCCCGGCCCGGGCGAGCTGGCAGGCAGCCCTTGATGGCCAGGCCGCGGCTGAAGCTGTGATGACATCGTCTGCGCTGCGGATGTGGCGGCTGATCGCGCAGGGTGTGTTACTGCCCGGCCTGGCGGCCTGCAGCGCGCTGCTGCCCAAGCCGGCGGCGCCGGTGGTGACCTATGCGATCGACGGCGGCGGTGCCGCAGCGCCAGCGCCATCCTCATCGCCATCGCCAGGCGCGGCGCCGCCGAGCTTGCCATTGACCTTGCTGGTGCAGGTACTGCACGCCGCGCCCGGCTTCGACAGCTCGCGCATCATCTACACCCGCCAGCCACACCGCATCGAATCGTATGCACAGAGCGAGTGGGTCGACACCCCGGCGCGCATGCTGGCACCGCTGGTGGTGGCGGCCCTGGAGCGCAGCGGCGGTTTCACCGCGGTGGCCATGGCGCCCAGCGCCGCGGCCGGCGACATGCGCCTGGACGTCGAGATCGTGCACCTGTCGCATTCCTTCGTCGCCTTGCCCAGCCGGGTGCGCCTGACGCTGCGCGCCAGCCTGATCGACAGCAGCAGCCGCCGCGTCCTGGGCACGCAGGTGATCGAGACCAACGCCTTGGCCGCCAGCGACGACGCCGCCGGTGGCGTGGGCGCCGCCAATCAGGCGGTGCAGACGGCGCTGCAGGCGTTGGCGGCGTTTTGCCGGCAGGTCGGCGCCGCCGTCCAGCTGCCGGCGCGCCAGCCTTGAGCCGTGCGGCCATCAAGTCGCGCCGCGGGCGCGCTGCGTGTGGTGTCGAACAGACCTGGCCGTGCACAGCGCCTACTGTGTTCGTCAAGCCTCGACCGACGGGTCAACGGCTTGATCGACGCTCCCTTCAACCCCCCACCCACATCGACTGGACGACCATGAACTACGAAGATCGCGACCCCTACGGCATGTACAAGCGCAATGGCATTGGCAATGGCAATGGCAACGGCAATGGCAACCTGCTGGCCGACTCGGACACGCCCGAGCGCCAGGGCCCCGGCCCCGCCCTGATGGGCGCCGACACCCTGATCGGCAACGACGTCTGCAACACCCAGGACCGGGATCTGGGCGACATCAAGGAAATCATGCTCGACATGCGCACCGGCCGCATCAGCTACGCCGTGCTGTCGTTTGGCGGCTTCCTGGGCATGGGCAGCAAGCTGTTTGCCGTGCCGTGGGAGGCGCTCAAGCTCGACACCGTCGAGAAGCGCTTTGTGCTGGACGTGTCGGTGGATCGGCTGGAAAGCGCGCCCGGCTTCGACCCCGACGCCTGGCCCGACATGGCCGACAGCAGCTGGGCCGAAGGCATCCACGCTTACTACGGCACCAAGCTGCGCGCCGACGACGCTCGCGTCTGAGCGCCACATGGCCCAGCGCCGGTGGTGGGTCTTTGCCGCCGGGGCCGGACGTGCCGGCCGCCTGGTCGGCCGCAGAAGGTCTGGCCGGCGCCAGCGCCACAGACTTGCAGGCCTGGTGGCAGCGCTTTGACGACCCGCTGTTCAGCCAGTTGGTGGCCCAGGCCTTGCAAGCCAACACCAGTGTGAACGGTGCGCAGGCGGCGCTGCGTCAGGCCCGTGTCCAGCGCGATGTGCTGGCCGCCGGCCTGCGGCCGCTGGTCAGCGCCTCGGCCTCGCTGCAAGGCAATGTCTCGGGCGAGGGCGAGGGCAGCAGCCGTTGGCAGGCCGGCCTGGACGCCAGTTGGGAGCTCGATTTGTTTGGCGGCCAGCGCAGTGCCGTGGCGGCCGGCGCGGCCAGCATGCTGGGTGCCGCCGCCCGGCTCGGTGCACTGCAGGTGTCGGTGACGGCCGAGGTCGGCTTGAGCTACCTGTCGCTGCGCGACGCGCAACTCCGTCTGGGCCTGGCGCAGGACAACCTGGCCACGCAGGTCGAAACGCTGCAACTCACCCAGTGGCGTGTGCAGGCCGGCAGTTCTCGTGCGATGTGATCGGCATCTTGGCCGCCAAGGGCCAGGTCGGCACGGGCGACCAGGACGACACCGTCGTGCTGCCGCTGCACACCCTGCAGCGCCACGTCACCGGCAACCGCAGGGTCAGCTCGCTGGCGGTGTCGATGCAGGACAGCAGCGACAGCGCCCCACTCAAGGCCAGCCTGCGTCAGCTGATGCGCGAGCGGCGCAAGCTGGGTGATCTGGCCAGCGGCGGCGACGACGACAACTTCAACATCTTCGACACCCAGCAACTGGCCGAAACCCTGTCCAGCACCATGGGCGTGCTGACCAACTTGCTCGGCGCGGTGGCCGCGGTGAGCCTGCTGGTGGGCGGCATCGGCATCATGAACATGATGCTTGTCATGCGTCAACTAGCGCACGCGCGAGATCGGCCTGCGCCTGGCCGTGGGCGCGCTCGAAAACGAGGTGCTGCTGCAGTTCCTGATCGAGGCCATCGTGCTCTGCGCCCTGGGCGGCGTGATCGGCATCGTGCTGGCCACGGGTGCGTCGTGGGCGCTGGCCGGCGTGATGGCGGTGCCCTATGTGTTCGACCCGACCGTCAACCTGCTGGCGCTGCTGTTCTCGGCCGTCATCGGCGTGTTGTTCGGCTACGTGCCGGCGCGGCGCGCGGCGCGCATGGACCCGATTGAGGCGCTGCGGCACGAGTGAGGCGCCAAGGCACCACGGCGGCGCGAGTGAGCCGCCGCGATGTGGTGCCGCAAGTGAGCTGCCGCAAAGACCCCGTCGCTACACTGCCCATCACGGAACTGGAGCCGTCCATGACCACCGCCCTTGAACAGCTCACGCACCAAGCCATCGCTCTGTCGTCGGAGGACCGGGCTCGCCTGGCCGGCCTTCTGTTGGCCTCGCTGCCCGAGGCATCGAACGAAGCGCTGGATGAAGCCTGGGATGAAGAAATTCAAGCGCGCCTCGCGGCCGTCAATTCCGGCACTGCCCGGCTGGTCTCAGCCACAGAGGTGCACGCCCAGGCACGCAAGATCTATCAGCGATGAGAGGCGTCCGCTACGTCGAGGAGGCTCGCGACGAGCTTCTTCACGAGGTGGCCCCATTCCGGCGAAAACCTAACTATTGGCGCTGGCGCGCCAGCGCCGCCTAACCCGACTGCGTCAAACCAGCGCAGTCATGCCCACGCCGCGCGGATGGACCCGATGGAGACGTTGCGGCATGAGTGAGGCGCTGAACGCCTTCACGCCGCTTGCAGCAGGAACTCCACTTTGACCGCCTCGTAGGGAAACTCGATGGCACCGCTGGCGGTTCTATCGAGGACGCCTGCATCCAGCAGCGCTGTGACATCACCATGCACAGTCTTTGCGTCTCGGCCCACCCGACGGGCTGCCTCACGTATCGAGACCGGGCCCACGCCGCAAAGGGATTTCAGAAGCTCCCAGCGCCTTGCCGTGAGCACCTTCCACAGCAGCTCAGGCGTCTCGAAACTGATTCGAGCATGCTTATGGCGCGCACCTGTTGCCCAGGCGCGAATGAAGTCTTCGCCTGCTTCCCGCCGGTCAGCGACATCAAGAATGACTGTTCTCACGGTTCCACCTCGCGATATCGGCCTCGAAATCCGCGATGAGTTTGCGCGGCGTTGAAAACAGGTATGGGCTCTCCAGAGCACCGATGTGTCGATGGTCGCCTTTACCGCGCTCGTTGTCGTATCGGATCACACACACGCGATCCTTGATGTAGGCCAAGCGGTACTTGTAAGGATGCCCAGAGGGCGGAAGCGACTTCGGAAGGAGCCAAACCACGTACTCTGCGAAGCCACCCTTCGAGTCTGCAACCCGCCTGCTCAGAATGGACACCGCCTTCATGATGGCGATTTTGCCAACACCGCGAACGGGGGTCAATCCGATACCAGACGTGGCGAGCACCCGCCGCGTCGGCTACAGCCCCGCACGCAAAGCCAGGCGCTCCATCAACTGTTGCAGATAACGCTCAAAGCCGGCGCCCAGACTGGGGTGAGCCAGGGCCAGTTCGACATTGGCCTCGAGAAACCCTTCCTTGCTGCCGCAGTCGTAGCGCTGGCCGTGGTAGCGGTAGGCAAACACCTTCTCGCGCCGCAGCAGCGAGGCAATGCCATCGGTCAGCTGGATCTCACCGCCCACGCCGCGCGGCACGTGGGCGATCTCGTGCAGCACGCCCGGGGTCAGGATGTAGCGCCCGGCCACGCCCAGGCGCGACGGCGCTTGCTCGGGGGCTGGTTTTTCGACCATGCGCTGCACGTCGATCAATCGCTCGCCCACGGCCACGCCGTCGACGATGCCGTAGCGCCGGGTGTGTTCGGCCGGCACCTCCTGCACCGCCAGGATCGAGGTTTGCCATTCGGCGAACTGCTCCACCATCTGCGCCAACACCGGCGGCTCGCCGACCATCAGGTCGTCGGCCAGCAGCACGGCAAATGGCTCCTTGCCAATCAAGTGCCGTGCACACAGCACGGCGTGCCCCAGGCCCAGGGCCTGCGCCTGGCGCACGTAGATGCACTCCATGTCCTCGGGTTTGACCTGGCGCACGATGGCCAGCAGTTCCTGGTTGCCGGCCCGCTCCAGCGCCACCTCGAGCTCGAAGGTCAGGTCAAAGTGATCCTCAATCGGCCGCTTGTGGCGCCCGGTGACAAAGATCATTTGCCGCACGCCGGCGGCATAGGCTTCCTCGACCGCGTACTGGATCAGCGGCTTGTCCACCACCGGCAGCATTTCCTTGGGCTGGGCCTTGGTGGCGGGCAAGAAGCGCGTGCCCAGACCGGCCACCGGAAACACCGCGCGGGTGATCAGTGCGGGCATGACCGCTGCCGCCAGCGGTGCATCCACCAGGCGCCATCCACGGGCTCACGGCCGGACAAGAATTTCATTCCTCACCGACTTCACGCCGTTGACCCTGCGGGCGATGGATTCGGCCGTGCTGCGCTCGGTGCTGTTCTTGGCAAAGCCCGACAGCATGACCACGCCGTTGAGCGTCTCGACCCGGATGCTCGAGGCCGCGACATCGGTGTTTTCGACGAAGCGCCCCTTGATCTGGGTGGTGATGGTGGTGTCGTCGATGTAGGCGCCGACGGTTTCCTGACCGCGCGTCACGGCGCAGCCGGCGAAGGTGAGGACTGCTGCGGCGACAAGGCTCAGGGCCAGCAAATGACGGGTTTGGTTCATGGTGGGACTCCAGCAGGTGGAACTTCGGGATCGACTGGCTGGCAGCTATTGGCCGCCCACCATCGAAGTTCAGCGTAGCCCTCTGTGCAAGGGGCGTCTGTGTGTCAGCGAACACAGCGGCCGGGCAGACGGGCAGCAAGGGTCACCCAGGTGCATCACGGAGCGTGCGCCAACGCACAGACGCCGGGCTGTCCGCCCCACACAGTGGCGCGCTGTGCATCAACTGCAGGACACACCATGGGCCCATCCCACACGCGCCCCGCGCACCGCCTGGCCTGTGTGGCCCTCGCCGCGGCCCTCAACCGTGCGGGTGAGATCGCCGGGTCTGTTGACCGCGACACCGCCGTCGACAAGCGGCTGCTGATCAAGGGGTGAGTGCCTCATGAGGCGCGCCCCCTTGGCTCTGCGGCCGACCTGAATGTGCTTTTCCGCCGGCGCCAGCTTCACCGCCTCCGCGGTGCTGTTGGGCATGGGTGCACTGTCGCTGTACCAGGCGCAGCGCCCGCGTGAGCGTATGTTTGCGGCCATGCCGCTGTGGTTTGCGCTGCAGCAGTTCATCGAAGGCCTGTTGTGGCTGAGTTTTGACCAAGCGGCACCGCGCCTGACCCAGCTCACGACCCATGCGTTCGCCTTCTTCTCGCACGTCTGGTGGCCGATCTACGTGCCACTGGCGGTGTTGTTGCTCGAGCCCCCGGGCCGGCACCGGCCGGCGCTGTGGTGGATGGTCCTGGCTGGCGCGCTGTTGGGCGGCTACTTGCTGACCATCTTGCTGAGCTACCCGGTGCTTGCGCGCATCAGCGGCCAGCACATCGAGTACATCTCACCGCACTTTCATGCCCTGACCACCATGGGCCTGTACCTGCTGACGGCCACGGTCAGCCCGATGCTGTCGTCGCACCGCCTGGTGCGCTGGTTCGGCGTGCTCAGCGTGCTGGCCTTCGTCGTGGCCTACGCCATCTTCGCCACCTGGTTCATTTCGGTGTGGTGCTACTTTGCAGCCTTGCTCAGCAGCGTGGTCTGCTTGCACTTCTTTGATCAACAGCGCGTGCCCAGCCCCAGCGGCACGCGCATCACCCTGGCCCAACCCACCAGCCGCCTGGACGCCTGAGGACGCCTGAGATCACTCAATGGTGCTGCACGCCCAATCGGCGCAGTTGCGCGTGCAAGCTTTCGATCTGGTCGAGCAGATCGAGCACCAGGGCGGTGCCGGCCACGCTCAGCTCCAGGTCACGCGTCAAGCGCACAGCCGCGCGGGCACGTCGCAACGAGGCGCCCTCGAAGCGCCAATCGGCCATCGAGGGGCCGCTGGGGATGAGCACACCCTCCAGCACCAGGGCCTGCACCAGTTCGGTGTCAGCATGGCTGGCGCGGCACAGCTCGAACAGGGTGAACAGCACCTCGTCTTCGACCAAAACGGGCCGGCCCACGGTCACAGGCAGTGTTGGCATGGCGTCATTCCTCAAAGGATGGGCGTGCATTGAAGGCGCCGAATTGCTGGGCCAGGGCCCGGTAGGCCGACTGTGCAGCGTCGGTGTCGGCCGGCGGCAGGGCAATTTGCAGCACGGCGTACAGATCGCCCGGCGGCGCGCTGGGCAGGCCCTGGCCCTTCAGGCGCAGGCGGCGCCCGGCCACCGAGCCTGGGGGCACGGTGAGCTCGACGCGGCCCACGGGGGTGGGCAGGTTCACGCTGGCGCCCAGGGCGGCCTCCCATGGCGCCACCGGCAGCTCGATGAATACATCGCGGCCATCGACACGAAAGCGCTCATGGGGCGCAATGGCAATCTCCAGGTACAGGTCGGCCGCGGCAGGGTTTCCGCGCTCGTCCTCGCCGCCGAAAGCGGCGCCGCCCTGCCCGGCCAGGCGCAGATGCTGGCCATCGCGCACCCCCTTGGGAATGACCACATCGAGCTGGCGCTCATGCAGGCTGACGCGGCCCTGGGCGTCGATCTGGGGCACGCGCAGCGTGATGCTGCGCTGACCGCCTTGATAAGCCTCGATCAGCTCGATGGTGATGCGGGCATGGTGGTCTTGGCCGGACGGGCCGGCAGCACCCCTCCCCTGCCCGCCCGCACCCCGGCTGGCGCTCCCGCGCAGCCCCGCGCCCTGTCGGCCGAACAGGGCCTCGAAGAAGGCGCTGCGCTCGGGGTCGTCGCTGGCACCCGGGCCGCTGAACTCGAAGGCGCTGTCGCGGCCTTCACTTTGGCCATAGGGGTGGCCGTTGCGCTGGCGCTGGCCGGCATCGTCGTAGGCGGCGCGGCGTTCGGCGTCACCCAGCGCCTCGTAGGCCTCGGCCACGGCCTTGAACTGCGCCTCGGCGTCGGGCTCCTGGCTCACATCGGGGTGGTACTTGCGCGCTTGCTTGCGGTAGGCGCGCTTGACCTCGGCCTGGCTGGCGGTGCGCGCTACGCCCAGACGGGCGTAGTAGTCGGTGAATTCCATGGCCGTCCCGTGGCTTGCTTTGCACCGGATCCGGACTCGAATCCAGGCCGCACCCTAGCCCTTGGTTGCGTGGCCGTCGGTGCGCCAGCGCACGCAGCCGGGCGCTGACGACACCCGTTTGGCAGCCACCGCCGACCGCGCCGATATCAGGCCGCTGTGTGCGACATCGAACACACCGCCGCGCTGCGGCCACCTAAACTTCAAACGGCGGCGGCAACCACTCCGATGCCGCCGCAGCTGAGACCCGCTGCCCTGCATCGGCCCCACGCATCCACCGCAGTTTGCGGCCCGACCAGTAGTGCACCATGCCCGCCAGCCCAGCACAGCGCCTCAACCAGCTGTTGGCCCAACTCCCCGAGGCCGACTGGCAGCGCTGGCAAGCCCACCTCGAACCGGTCGAGCTCAAACTGGGCCAGGTGCTGTATGAATCCGGTGCCACGCTGGATCATGTGTACTTTCCCACCACGGCCATCGTCTCCCTGCTGTATGTGATGGAAAACGGCGCCTCGGCCGAGATCGCGGTGGTCGGCTTCGAAGGCATCGTCGGCATTTCGCTGTTCATGGGCGGCGACTCCACGCCCAGCCGCGCCGTGGTGCAAAGTGCGGGTGAGGGTTTTCGCCTCAGCGCCGAAGTGATCCGCACCGAGTTCAACCGCTCTGCCGCGGTGATGCACCTGCTGCTGCGCTACACCCAGGCCTTGATCACGCAGATGGCGCAGACCGCTGTGTGCAACCGCCACCATGCGCTGGACCAGCAACTGTGCCGCTGGCTGCTGCTGAGCCTGGACCGGCTGCAAGGCAACGAGCTCGTGATGACCCAGGAGCTGATCGCCAACATGCTGGGCGTGCGCCGCGAGGGTGTCACCGAAAACGCGCTCAAACTGCAGCAAGCCGGCTTGATTCGCTATGCGCGTGGCCGCATCACGGTGCTCGATCGCGCCGGCCTGGAGCAACGCAGCTGCGAGTGCTATGCCGTGGTGAAGAACGAATACGACCGCCTGCTGCCGCAGATCCAGGCCGCCTGAGTGCCCCAGACGGGCGCTGGCCGGCGCCCTTGGTGCGGATTCTGGCGGCCTTGGGCAAGCCTGTAGGACTGTGCCCACAGGCGCACGCGCCGGCCACCGATGGCCGTCGCGCACGGCACTTCGCATGATGGGCTATGAACAACACCCATCCCGTCGCGACGCAAATCCCTGGCACCTATGGCCCTGGCGGCAGCCGTGCCCCTGCCGGCACCAATGGCCATGCCCGCACGCTTGTCCATGAACTCGTCCCCGGCACCCACGGCGCCAATGCTCACTCCAGCCTGCCGCGCCAGAACCAGCTGCTGGCCAGCCTGCCCGAAGCCGAGTGGCTGCGCTGGTTGCCCCTGCTGGAGCGCGTTGACTTGAGCTGCGGCCAGGTGCTGCTTGAAGCCGGCAGCAGGCCCACATACCTGCTCTTCCCGACCACGGCGGTGGTCTCGCTGCTGTACCTCACGCAGGATGGCGGCTGTGCCGAGGTCGCGGTGGTTGGCAACGACGGTGTGATCGGTATTGCCCTCATCATGGGTGGCCACACCACACCTAGCACGGCGGTGGTGCAAAGCGCCGGTCAGGCCTATCGATTGCGTGCCTCCGTGGTGCAGCACGAGACCCAGCGCAGCGCAGTAGCCCTGCTGGTGCTGCTGCGCTACACCCAGACCTTGATGGCGCAGGTGGCGCAAACGGCCGTGTGCAACCGCTTTCACACCATCGACCAACAACTCTGTCGACGCTTGTTGATGGGGCTGGACCGCCAGTCGGGTGACGCGCTGGAGCTCACGCAGGAAGCCGCGGCCAACCTGCTGGGCGTACGCCGCGAGGGCGTCACCGCCGCGGCTTGCAAGCTGCAAAAGGCCGGCGTCATCCGCTACCACCGCGGCCGTATCCAGGTGCTCGATCGCCAGCGGCTCGAGCAACGCACCTGCGAGTGCTATGCCGTGACAAACCCGCCGCGCCCGCGCCTGCTGCCGCCACCGACCCCGGATCACACGGCCGCCGCAGCGGCCCCATGGCAGCGCTGGCCGCAAGCCTACGCCGCCTGATCGGCGGATTGATCGCCACTGCGTGTGCTGGCAAACAGATGCCCGCCAGCGCTTTGCACACACTGCCGACATGACCGAAACCGACACTGAAATCGCCACCGAACAGTCGCTGCCCGCAGATGCCGGGTTGACGCAGGCGACCAACGCGCTCATCGAAGGCCTGCCCAAGCGGGCGCGGGCGCAATTGCTGGCACTGGGCGAACCCTTTCGCCTGGTGCTGGGCGAGGTGCTCAGCCAGGCCGATCAGTTGACCCGTCATGTGCTGTTTCCCACCAGTGGATTCATTTCACTGGTGGCCATGCTCGATGGCAAGCCGGTCATCGAAGTTGGCCTGGTGGGGCGCGAGGGCATGCTCGGCGCGCAGGTCGCGCTCGGCGCCAAGACAACCCCGACACATGCCCTGGTGCAGGGCAATGGCATGGCCTGGCGCATCACCGCCGCTGACTTCCGCGCCGAGCTGGTGCGCAGCCCGGCGCTGCGACGCCGGATCGACCTGTATCTGTCGGTGATGCTGGCCCAGCTCACAGGCTCGGCCGCCTGCCTGCGCTTTCACCAGATCGGCCCGCGCCTGGCGCGCTGGCTGCTGATGAGCCACGACCGCGCCGACGCCAGCCGCTTTCACGTCACCCACGAATTTCTGGCGCTCATGCTGGGCGTGCGCCGGGTGGGTGTCACGCTCGCCGCCAAGGCCATGCACGACAGCCGGCTGATCGAATACCACCGCGGTGACCTGCATGTGCTCGACCGCAAAGGCCTGGAGGCCGCGTCGTGTGGCTGCTATGCCACGGGCGAGCTGATTTACAGCCAACAAATGGGGTGAATGCCGTGCGCCATGCCACTGACCGCAGCTTCTCGCGCCCACCGCCCGCGACGCCCCTGGGGTGGGGCATCGAAGCCGTGCAGGCCGAGCTTGGCGAGGTGCTCGACGCCACCGAGCTGGCGCAGTGGCTGGCCGAGCCCAACCCGTCGCTGTGTGGCTGCACCCCCACTGACATGCTCGATTTCGACCCACGTGCCGTGCTCAATGCGGCGCGCCTGGACCGATACATCGTCAAGGGCTGAGCACCCATGACCCACTCTGGACGGACGACGCGGCCCGATGGCCACCCCGAGCGGCAAAGTGGCTCGAGACAACTTCGGTTGCGCCACACCTGCCCACTTTGCAACAGCTCGGTGCACCGCATTCCGCGGCGCTTTTCCGACCGCCTGCTGAGCCTGTTCATGCCGGTGCTGCGCTATGGCTGCGGTAACGCGCTTTGCGAATGGGAAGGCACACTGCGTGTCCACCGAAATTCGACCGGCCAGCCCACCAGCCGCTTTGTTGATGGCAGCCGGCATTTCCTGCTGGAGGCCTCACGCATGCGGCCCGATTGAGGCTCAGCGACCGCAGGCCAAGCGAGGCTTGCATTCCCTACCTGGAGAACTGCTGCAGCAAGCCCGATGGCAGTGGCATCGAGGTGGTGGCGGGTGGCATACGCAACTCCGTTGGCATGGATTGGCATCCGCGGACGCAGGCCGGCACCCGTGAGGGTCCCGGCCTGCGATCCATGCACCTTCAATTGCTGCCGTACATGGCCTTGGCCGAAGCCATGCATGCCGACTTGGCATCGCCTGACATGGCGTCGCACTTCTCGGCGGCCAGGTTGTAGTTGGCCTTGCGCTTGGTGTCGTCGGCGCTCGCACTGGCCGTGTCAATCTTCTTGCCCAGCTTGATGTCGGCCAGGGTCTTGTCCTTCATGCCCTTGGCCGCTTTGACGCAGACGTCCTTGTCGTTGCCGGCGCGGTCGTCGCAGCGCTCCTTGGCCACATCGTAGGCCGCCACCGTGCGCACCGTCATCAGCTTGCTCTCGTCCTTGGGCTTGCCGGTGTAGGCGAACTCAAGCTCAGCCTTGGCGACGCGTTCCTTGCCCTTGGCTTCTTCGACGCAGATGTCCTTGGCATTGGCCGACATCGGTGCGCACGCCGCCTTGTCGGCCTTGTACTCGGCACCGATCCGGGTTTTGCTGGCGGCGTAATCCGAGCGCTCCATCGTGGCCGCTTGTGCCAAGGGCAGCGCCATGAGCGCGCCAATGACCAGCGTGGCCTTGAGTGTGAAGAGTTGGGTCATGTGTGTCCTTCATGCCCCCGTGGGGGCGGGTTGTGGGTTGAAGCGCCAGCGAGTGTGCGAGCCACTGGCACCGGCGCACAGCAGACAGCAGCGCGCGCTCGGGTAGTGCTTGTCCTACGCAGCCCCGGCCGTGCACGCGGCCTTGTCCTACGGCAGACCTTGCCCTGGTCCGATGCCGTGATGGGGTACGCCGGCCCAGCATGCAGGCTGCCGCAATCAGGTTCATGTCATGGCGACAGACTTGGCATTGCTGACAAGCAGTGCCACTGGATGCCCGATGGATGCCACACGCACCGAGACCGACAGCTTTGGCCCGATCGAAGTGCCGCTGCACGCCCTGTGGGGCGCACAGACGGCACGCAGCCTGGTGTTCTTTGCCATTGGGCAGCAGCGCATGCCGCTTGAGGTGGTGCATGCCATGGCCAGGGTCAAGTGGGCCGCGGCCCTGGCCAACCGCGATCTGCAGCAGCTCGATGCAACGCTGGCCAACGCCATCGCCGGCGCCGCCCAGCGTGTGGCGCGCGGCGAGTTCGACGGCGAGTTTCCGCTCTCGGTGTGGCAGACCGGCTCGGGCACGCAAAGCCATGTGAACGTCAATGAAGTGGTGGCACAACTGGCCACGCGAACACTCGCCGGCACGCCGGGCGGGGCCCGGGTGGTGCACCCCAACGACGATGTCAATCGCGGCCAATCGTCCAACGATGTCTTCCCCACCGCCGTGCACATCGCCGTGGCGCTGCAGACCAAGCAGCACCTGCTGCCGGCCCTGCGCGCCTTGCGCATTGCCCTGCTGGTCAAGGCACGGGCCTTTGCCGCAGTGATCAAGGTCGGCCGCACGCATTTGCAGGACGCCACACCGATCACCCTGGGCCAGGAGTTTGGCGGCTACGAAGCGCAGATCGCGCTGTGCCACATGAACCTGCGTCAGGCACAAGTCGGGCTGCACAGCCTGGCCATCGGCGGCACGGCGGTGGGCACCGGCCTGAACACCCACCCCGAGTTTGGCGCCCGGGTGACGGCCATGCTGGCGCATCAGTGCGAACTGCCGCTGGTGCAGGCCGACAACCTGTTCGCCGCCATGGCCGGCCAGGAGGCGCTGGTGGCCTTTCACGCCGGGCTGCGCATGTTGGCCATCGCCTTGACCAAGATCGCCAACGACCTGCGCCTGATGGGCAGCGGCCCGCGCGCCGGCCTGGGCGAGCTGTTATTGCCGCAGAACGAGCCCGGCAGCTCGATCATGCCGGGCAAGGTCAACCCGACCCAGATCGAGGCGCTGACCATGGTCTGCGCCCAGGTGATGGGGCACGACACGGCCATTGGCTTTGCCGCCAGTCAGGGCCAGCTCGAGCTCAATGTCTACAAGCCGCTGATCGCCCTGGACACCTTGAACAGCGTGGGCCTGCTGAGCGATGCGATGCTGAGCTTTGCCCAGCACTGCGTCAGCGGCATCGAGGTCGATGTCGCGCGCGTGGCGCAACTGCTGCACGGCTCGCTGATGCTGGTGACGGCGCTGGCGCCACACATCGGCTACGACCGGGCCGCGCAGATTGCGCAATTTGCCGACAAGCACGGCAGCACCCTGCGCGAGGCGGCACTCAGCCTCAAGGCCGTGACGGCCGAGGAGTTCGACGCCTGGGTCGACGCGCGCCGCATGCTGGGGCCGGCCAGCCCATCAAGCAGCCCGCCGCGAAGACTGAACCATGTTCGCTAGCGCACGGACAAGCGCTGCCGCGCCGCCTAGGCTGGGGTCGCGCCGGCAGTCAGCTGCCGCGCCCGTAGCTGGCCCGTGGATCCGATGGCCCCTGGGTCGCCTCTGGCCAGATCAGCGCTTTCTTTCGACTCTTTCACTTCACACCGCCCCCAAAGGAATTGCCATGACTCACCGTCTTCTCTGGCTGGCTCTGCCGGCCGCACTGGCCCTGACGGCCTGCGACAGACCCACCGTTGTCAATGTGCCGCCGGCAGCGACCACCGTGCCAGGACCGGCCGGGCCCACGGGCGCCACCGGCGCCACCGGCTCAACGGGCTCGACGGGCTCGACAGGGTCCACAGGCTCAACGGGTTCCACAGGCCAGCCGGGCGACACCGGCGCCACCGGCAGACCGGGCAGCGGCACCACGGTGATCGTGGTGCCACCGGCCGCGTCGGCACCGAACTGAGCACGCAGCTTTCAGTCACTTCTGGAGAACATCATGAGCTTGGGCACCATCGTTTTGATCGTCGTGGTTCTGATGCTGCTCGGCGTCATGCCCACCTGGCCGCACAGCTCGGGCTGGGGCTACGGGCCCAGTGGTGTGCTGGGTGTGGTGCTGATCATCGTGGTCGTGCTGCTTCTCATGGGCCGACTTTGATCCGGTGTCGGCGGCCGTGGTTGAGCAGGCGCTGGGCCAGCGCCTGCTTCAAGAGCGCCCCCAAACCTGCCGCTTCGCGTCAGGCCCCCCGCGGGGGATGAGAAAACTTGGGAGCGGCCCGGCGTTTTCTCATGAGGCCCTCATGTCCGACCCCCTGACCCCCGACACCCTGCGCAAGATGCACGCCTACTGGCGCGCGGCGAACTACCTATCGGTCGGCCAGATCTACCTGCAAGACAACGCCCTGCTCGACGCGCCGCTCAAGCTCGAACACATCAAGCCGCGCCTGCTGGGGCATTGGGGAACGACGCCGGGCTTGAACCTGCTCTACGTGCACTTGAACCGGCTGATCAAAGACAACGACCTGAACATGATCTACGTCATGGGGCCGGGCCACGGCGGACCAGGCATCGTGGCGCACAGCTATCTGGAAGGGTCTTACACCGAGCACTACCCGGCCATCGAACGCAACCGCAATGGTGTGCAGCGCTTGTTTCGCCAGTTCTCCTGGCCGCAGGGCGTTCCCAGCCATGTGTCGCCCGAGCTGCCGGGATCGATCCATGAAGGTGGCGAACTGGGCTACTCCCTGGCCCACGCCTATGGCGCCGCATTCGACAACCCCGATTTGATCGTCGCCTGCGTCGTCGGCGACGGCGAGGCAGAGACCGGCGCACTGGCGGCGAGCTGGCATTCCAACAAGTTCCTGAACCCGGCGCGCGACGGCGCGGTGCTGCCGATCTTGCATCTCAACGGCTACAAGATCGCCAACCCGACGGTGTTGGCACGCATCAGCCGCGAAGAGTTGACCGACCTGATGCGCGGCTACGGCCACGAGCCGTATTTCGTTGAGGGCGACGATCCGGCGCTGGTGCACCAGGCGCTGGCGGGTGCGCTGGATGCGGCCTTGGCGTTGATACGCCAGTTTCAGCAGAAGGCGCGAGCGCTCGGTCCAGGCCAGTCGGCGACGCGCCCTCGCTGGCCGATGATCGTGCTGCGCACACCCAAGGGCTGGACCGGGCCAAAGCTCGTCGACGGCAAGCGAGTGGAAGGCAGTTGGCGCTCGCACCAGGTGCCCATTGCCGAGTTCAAGACCGCCGGGCATGTGCTGCAGCTCGAAGCCTGGCTCAAGAGTTACCGGCCGGAGGAGCTGTTCACCGAAGACGGCCGCCTCCTCGACGAGCTGGCCAAGCTGGCACCGACCGGCCAACGCCGCATGGGCTGCAACCCGCACGCCAACGGCGGGGCGTTGTTGCAGCCGCTGGCCCTGCCCCCCTTCCGCGCCTACGCAGTGGCGGTGCCCGAGCCCGGCGCCGTGCAGGCCGAGGCCACGCGCGTCCTTGGCGGGTATGTGCGCGACGTCATGAGGCACAACCTGAAAGCGGCCAACTTTCGAATCTTCGGGCCGGATGAAACCGCGTCGAACCGCTTGGACGCGGTGTACGAGGTCTCGGGCAAGGTGTGGCTCGACGACGTGCGGGCGGGCGAGGCCGAAGGGCCTGACAACCACCTCAGTGCCGACGGCCGTGTGATGGAAGTGTTGAGCGAGCATCTCTGCGAAGGCTGGCTCGAAGGCTACCTGCTCACCGGTCGGCATGGTCTGTTCTCGTGTTATGAGGCCTTCATCCACATCATCGATTCGATGTTCAACCAGCATGCCAAATGGTTGAAGGTGTGCAACCAGATAGCCTGGCGCTTGCCCATCGCGTCGCTGAACTACCTGCTCACCTCGCATGCCTGGCGGCAGGACCACAACGGCTTTTCCCATCAGGACCCGGGCTTCATCGATCACGTGGCCAGCAAGAAGGCCGATGTGGTGCGCATTTACCTGCCGCCCGACGCCAACACCTTGCTGTCGGTGACGGACCACTGCTTGCGCAGCCGCAACTATGTCAACCTGATCATCGCCGGCAAGCAGCCCGCGCCGCAGTGGCTGGACATGGACGCCGCCGTGCGCCATTGCACGGCCGGTGCGAGCGTCTGGGACTGGGCCAGCAACGACGCCACGGACGAGGCAAATGCGCCCGACGTGGTGATGGCCTGCGCCGGTGATGTGCCCACGCTGGAGGCGCTGGCTGCCGTGACCTTGTTGCGGGGGTATGTGCCCGACATCCGCATCCGCTTCGTCAACGTCGTGGACCTGATGGTGCTGCAGCCCCCTTCGGAACATCCCCACGGCCTGGCCGACCACGAGTTCGATGCACTGTTCACCACCGACAAACCGGTGATCTTCGCCTTCCATGGCTACCCCGCGATCATTCACAAGCTGACCTACCGGCGGCGCAACCACGACAACATTCACGTGCGCGGCTACAAGGAAGAGGGCACCACGACGACGCCGTTCGACATGGTGGTGTTGAACAACGTGGACCGCTATCAATTGGCGCTGGACGCGATCCGACGCATCCCCAGGCTGGCTGGCCGGGTGGCGGCGGAGACCGCCCGATTCGATGCGACGATGCAACGCCACAAGCGCTACATCGGCGAGCATGGCGACGACATGCCGGAGGTGCTGGACTGGCGTTGGTCGCCCTGGTCGCGTTGACCGCGTTGACCGCCAAACCGTGAGCGCGCGCAACATCCTGGCGCTCAACAGCGGCTCGTCGTCGCTGAAGTTCGGCATGTACCGCGTCGATTCGGCGGGCGCGCAGGAGTTGTTCGGCGAGACTGTTTCCACGGCTGAGCACCCGGATGTGGCGCGTGTCCTGCCCATCGCGAGGGAGCTGCAGTTCGAGGGCATTGAGCGTTACGGCTTCCACGGCCTGTCGCTCGAGTCCATCGTGCGGCAGCTGGGCAGCGACGCCCCCGCCCGCCTGGTCATCGCCCATCTCGGCAACGGTGCCAGCATCACCGCCGTAAAGGCCGGCCGATCGATCGACACCAGCATGGGCCTCACGCCCACCGGCGGCGCGATCATGGGCACGCGCAGCGGCGACCTCGACCCCGGTGTGCTGGTCTATCTGATGCGCGAGAAGCAGCTCGACGCCGCCCGGCTTGAAGCGCTGATCGATCACCGCTCCGGCCTGCTGGGCATATCGGGCCTCAGTGGCGACATGCGGTGACTTCACCAAGCCGCTGCGTCCAAGCCTGAGGCGCGTCTGGCGATCGCGATGTTCTGCGCCTCGGTGCGCAAGCAGATTGCGGCAATGATCACCGCGCTCGATGGCCTGGACATGCTCGTCTTCACTGGCGGCATCGGCGAAATCGACGCGCCGGTGCGGGCCGAGATCTGCGCCGGCCTGTCATGGATGGGCATCGGCCAGGACGCAGCGCGCAACCGCGCCGCGAGCAACCCGATCCATGACGGCGCGTCGCGCTGCCCGGTGCAGGTGCTCAACTCGAACGAGGACGAGCAGATCGCCCGTCACACCTGGGCATTGCTCGGGTGACGCTGTTCCCTGGGGTCGACCGCCGCAGGCCTGGCCAGGGTGTTGCGCACCGCACAGACCGCCAGCCTGGCCATCGCTAGGCTGGTCTCATGTACCGGCCAGCCACGCTCCATCTCATCGTGTTGGTGGCCGCCATGTCGCTGTCCGCGCCGCTGGCCGCGACCCAGAAGCAGACGGTGTGCACCATCACTGTCAATTCCGCCGACGAGAAGGAAAGCTTTCGCCGCCATCTGCCCGCGGCGAAATACCGTTTCGTCGAACTCGTCGAGCGCGACCGGCCCGACTGGCTGGCCTCGGCCTGCCGCGCCGCCATCGCTTGCGACGTGCTGGTCATCTCCGGCCACTACGACGGCAGCAGTGAATTCTTTTCGGATCGGCTGGAGACGCGCGAGTTTCTGCCCATCGATGAGCTCGAGCGCGTCTCCTGCAGCGCCTCTTGTCCGGCGCTGTTTTCGCGGCTCAAGGAGGTTCATCTCTACGGCTGCGACACCCTCAATCCGCAGCCACAGAGCAAGGCGTCGGCCGAGATCGTTCGCAGTCTGGTGCGCGAAGGGCATTCGCGCAAGGCGGCCGAGCGCGAGTTGCTGGCCTTGAACTCCGGCCACGGCCAGAGCAGCCGTGACCACATGCGCCAGGTGTTCAAGGACGTGCCTGTGATCTACGGCTTCTCGTCGGTGGCGCCGCTGGGGCCGGTGGCCGGCGCCACACTGGACAGCTACTTCCGCAGCCACGGCGCGCGCCACATCGGCCAGGGCCGGCCCAATGCCCGCCTGCTCGGGCAGTTCGCGCCGTTCGCTATGTCGGTGGCCCAGGGCATGACCGACTCGGACGCGCATGCCGATGTGCGACGCGATGTCTGCCGGTTCGCCGACGACCGCCTGTCCGATGCCGCGCGCCTGGATTTCGTCCATCAACTGCTGCAGCGGCCGATGGCACAGACCCGGGTCCATCTCGAGCGCATCCAGCGCCTGACCAGCGCGCTCGATGGCCCGTCGCGAAAGACACCAGAGGTGATCCAGGCGCTGGCGGCCATCGCCGGCGACGCCGACGCCAAGGAGCGCTTCCTGGCCTTTGCGCGCGACGCCGATCTGCCCGAGGTGCGGGCCCGCATGCTCACCCTGGGGCGCAAGCTGGGCTGGCTGTCGGCGCACGAACGCCGGCAAGAGCTGGCCCTGCTGCTGGGCCAACTGCAGGCGCGCAGCACGCTGGGCGTGACCGAGGTCGATCTGGCCTGCAACCTCAACCAGGCGCGCGACCTCGACGGCAGCGTCGATCTCGCCAGGCCACCTCGCGGCCCGAGCGACGATGTGGCGCATGCCGCCGTCCGCGCCTGCCTGGGCAGCGCCGAAGGCCATGCGCGCACGCTGCAGGGGCTGATCAGTACGCACGAGGCCGATGTCCAGATCGCGCGCGCCTATCTGCGCCACCGGCCCATCAGCGACACCGCCGAGCTGCGTGGGGTCGCGGCCGACATCGCGCGCATGCCGGCGTCCGCAGCCCAGGTGCGCGCCCTGGAAGCCCTGGGCCGGCACTACGTCTCCGACGGCGACATCCTGGCCCTGCTGACGCGGCTGTACTCGCAGACCCCGTCGTGGTCGGTGCAGGCGGCGATCGCCGGCATCCTGATCCGCGCCGACCGCCGCTCGATCGCCGGCCCTCAGCTCGCGCAGACCCTGGTCAAGGACCGTCGCCCCAGCGCTGCCGGCGAGCACATGATCGACGCGCTGATTCACAGCCTGCAAGCGCCCTGAGCTGCCGTTGGCGCCCGGGCTTGTCGGCCCGGGCGCGCCCGCTTACACGCGCTTTCCCTGAATGGCGCGCCTTGTGAAACACTTCCCGGATGCTGCGCCGACCCGATTCGCCCCGATCCGTCCTGCGCCGCATGGCCGCACACATGGCCGCACACATGGCCACCCGCCTGGCTGCCCCCCTGGCCGTCCTGGTCGCCCTGGTGGCCTGCCTTGCGGTGTCGCCCGATGCGCGCGCGGCGCCGAAAACGGTGTGCACCGTCACCATCAACTCGTCCGACGAAAAGGAGGCCTTCCAGCGCCACCTGCCGCGTGACAAGTATCAGTTCGTCGAGCTCGTGCAACGCGGCCAGCCGGATTGGTTGGCCTCGGCCTGCCAGCGCGGCGTGAGCTGCGACGCGCTGATCATCTCCGGCCACTTCGACGACGGCACCGAGTTCTACACCGACCGCCACGATGACCGCGAATTCTTGACCGTCCATGAAATGCAACGCGCCTCGTGCAGCGCGTCCTGCCCCGGTCTTTTCGCGCAGGTCAAGGAGGTCTATCTGTTCGGCTGCAACACGCTGAAATCGGAGCCCCGGCATGTGGCCTCGGCCGAAATCGCGCGCAGCCGCGTGCGCGCCGGCCATTCGCAGCCCGAGGCCGAGCGCCTAGCCGCGCTGCTCAGCGAGCGCTACGGCCAGAGCAACCGCGACCGGCTGCGCCATGTCTTCAAGGATGTGCCACTGCTCTACGGTTTTTCGTCCGCGGCGCCGCTCGGGCGTACGGCGGGGCCCTTGCTCGAGCGCTATTTCCAGTCGGCCCCGGCCGGCGAGATCGCCAGCGGCCGGGCCAGCCCGACGCTGTTGAATCTGTTCGCGCCGAGCTCGATGATTGCCGTCGCCGGCCTGACCGACGCCGATCCCCACGCCGGGTTTCGGCGCGACATGTGCGGCTTCGCCGATGATCGGTCCGCCCTGGCCGACAAGATCGGCGTCATGCACGAGCTGTTGCAGCGTGACGTCACCGAAGTGCGCATGTTCCTCGATCACCTCGAGCGCTTCGCCGCCTTGATCGGCCCGGCACAGCGCGTCACGCCCAGGTCCACCGCCGCGCTGGCGCTGATTGAAGCCGACCACGGTGCGCGCGACCGCTACCTGGCCTTTGCCCGCGATGCCGACGACGCGGCGGTACAGACCCGCATGATGGCGCTGGCGCGCAGCCTGGGTTGGCTGACGCTGGCCCAGGAGCAGGCGGAGTTTCTGCGCATGCTCGCCCAGCGCATGGCCAGTGACCGGCTCGGCAAGCACGAGGTCGATCTGGTCTGCAGCACGCCACGGGATCTGCAGCAGGGGCACGCACCGGGCCCGGCGCAGCACCTGCTGGCCAGCGGTGCGGCGCGCGCCGGCAGGGTGGCGCACTCGGCCGTGCTGGCCTGCCTGGGTGATGCGCAGGCGCACCAGCGCACCGTTCGCGCGCTGACCAGCGCCAGTGATGGCGACGTCGCCATCACCCAGACCTACCTGCGCCATCGCCCGCTGGCTGATGTCAGTGAGCTGCGCGCCATCACCACAGGCATCGGCCGCATGACGGCTGCCAGTGCGCAGGTGCGCGCCCTGGAGACACTGGCACGGCAGCGCCTGGCCGATCCGCAGAGCCTGCAGGAGGTCGCGCGGCTGTTCCCGTTGGCGCGCTCACTCGACGTGCAACGCGCGATTGCCGGCATCCTCATCCGCGCCGACCTCAAGGCGCTGGCGCCGGCCGACCTGGCCCGCAGCTTGCGCCAACACCGGCTGAAGTCACCCGACGGCAATGACCTGATCGACGCGCTGATTCGCTTGCTTCAGTCTGCGTAGCGGGGCGCGGCGGCGCGGCGCGCCACACCGGTAGGACATGGCCTACGCCTTCAGCGCCTGTCATCCGCTGCCAGCTTGCGCGCTCGCGGCTCAAACTGTTCTACTGTCATCGGCCGCTCTGTTCGCAGAACCATTCGCAGACCCACTGAGGTCTGAACAGCAGGCCTTGACGGAGCCCCTGTCTTCATTGATCGCAACCTGCTGGAGTGCAAGATGCCTGGATTCTTGAAATCGTTCTTCGCCGCGGCGCTGGTGGCCGCCCTGCCCGCCGGGGCCATGGCCTATCAGGTGGGTGTTCCTGACACCTACAGCGATCTGTTGTGGCGAGTTTCGACCAACGTCCCCGGTCTCGTCGGCTGCACCGAGCTGCAGTTGGACGCCACCGGCGACCTGCGCATTTCATCGAAATTGAGCATGTATGGCGCCCTCAATTGCCCGTTCCAGGCGGGGGGCAGTTATGGCGTCGTTGGTAGCAGCTACTTTGGCGGCGACGGGTCATTCAACATGACCTTGATCGTCGGCTCGGCAACTTCGCTGGAGTGCGTGGGTCTGCCTGGCAGTTTGTCGGGTACTTGCGGCTACTACGACACCCGTGGCAACTTCCTGGGGTCGGCCGTCCTGACGTTTCGCTGATCGCTGATCTGCAGTTTGGCCGGGCAAGGCTTCACTCGCGGCGTCATGGCTGGCACTGTCCGCGGATGGTTCTGGGCGGTCGCCATCGTTGCCGGTGTGCTTGCTGCCGCGCTGGTTGGCGCGGTATGGCATGACCAGGCGCTGGAGCAGGCCATCACGGGGGCTGGCGCTCAGGCGCAGCCTGTCCCAGAGCCCCCCGGCGCAGGCCGTGTTGAACGGCCTGCCACGCCTGCCGCCGCGGCGGTGTCCTTGCCGACGATGTCCTTACCGACCTTGCCTGCACCCGCGGCGCCAGCCGTGGTGCTCAGCGGCGTTGCCATGGGCGTCGGCGGCGGCAATGTGGCCATCGTGTCCATCAATCAGCAGCCCGACATGTTGGTGCGCGTCGGCGACGCCCTCACGTCGTCGGCCAGCGTGGTGCGCATTGACGAGTCGTCGATGACCTATCGATTCGCTGGCGCCGAGTGGCGCGTGCCCGTCAAGCCCATGCAAAGCGTCACCGCAGCGACCACGCCGGTGCTGGTGCCGCCGAAGCCCTTGCCAGGCTTTGTTGCCAGCGCCCCGGCCATGGCACGAGCCGCCGGCACGGAGGCCGGCAGTGGCAACGACGCCTTCCGGCAGGCCGCCGAGAAGAAGCGTCAGGCCATTGCCGCCGGGCGTTGAGCCCTTCGCCTGGCCGTGGGCATCGTCGCAGTGGCCGCACCAGTAGCCACACCAGCAGCCACACCAGTGCCGTTCGCGGCGCCTCAATCCATGGGCCCCAACACTGCCCAACGGCGCCATCCGCGACCGGGTCGCTTCCTACAATCACCGCCTGCCTGAACCCAAGCGATCACCCGCCCCATGCCCCCACCCACCCCCGACACCTGCGACACCCTGGTGATCGGTGCCGGCCCGGCCGGCAGCGCTTGCGCCACGGTGCTGGCGCGGCAGGGGCAGCGGGTGATCCTGGTCGATCAGCACGACTTCCCGCGCGACAAGATTTGCGGTGATGGCTTGATCCCGGATGCGCACCGTGCCTTGCGGCGCCTGGGGGTGCTGGGCGAGGTGATGGCGCGCGCGCAGCGTGTGGCGCATGTGGCCTGCATCGGCCCGCGTGGTGGGCGGGTGGAGGTGCCGGGCAATTTGGCCGTGCTGCCGCGGCGCGAGCTCGACGACATCTTGAAGCGCAATGCCCAGGCCGCAGGCGCGCGGTTCCTGGCGCCGTGGCGCTTTGAGGCGCCGCTGCTGGATGAGGCCTCGGCCCGCGTCATCGGCGCGCA
Organism: Ideonella sp.; assembly: GCA_043720415.1. Classification (GTDB taxonomy): domain Bacteria; phylum Pseudomonadota; class Gammaproteobacteria; order Burkholderiales; family Burkholderiaceae_C; genus Pseudaquabacterium. The sequence goes on along the minus strand of JAYSSS010000011.1, from coordinate 11,448 downwards.
GGTCAAAACCCCCAAGGGCCCGCGCGCCATCCACGCCCAATGGACGGTTCTGGCCACCGGGGCCGTGCCGCGCGCGCTGATGGCCGCGGGCATGTGCCAGCGCCACACGCCCAGTGGCGTGGCGCTGCGCGGCTATGTGCGCAACGCAGCGATGGTGGGACGCATCAAGTCGCTGGAAATCTTCTGGCACAAGCGCCTGCGCATGGGCTACGGCTGGGTCTTCCCCTGCCCGGGGGGCGTGTTCAATGTGGGCGTTGGTCTGGCGCACAGCCATGCCCATGTCCAGGCCGATGGCCGGCGCACCATGGCCGATGTCAACCTGCGCGAGCTGTTTGACATCTTCACCGAGCTGCACGCGCCGGCGCGTGAGCTTGTCGGCTCGGGCCAGTGGTTAGGTGATTTGAAGGGCGCGCCGCTGCGCTGCTCGCTCGAAGGCGCGCAGCTCGCCCGGCCCGGCCTGCTGGTCACGGGTGAGGCCGCGGGCAGCACCTATGCCTTCAGCGGCGAGGGCATAGGCAAGGCCATGGAGACGGGCCTGATGGCGGCCGAGGCGCTGCTGCAGGCCGCCACCGACGACGCCCGCATCGCGCACTACCAAGCCGCCGTGGCCACCCTCAAGCCGCGCTTCGATCTGTACGAGCGCGCCAACCGCGTCAACGATCACCCCTGGCTGGCCGATCTGCTGATCTGGCGCGCGCGCCACAGCCCGCGCATCTTGAAGCGCATGGCCGGCGTGCTGGAAGAGACCAACAACCCGGGCCACCTGCTCACCTTGCGCGGGCTGACGCGGCTGTTTTTGCCGCTGCGCTGAAGCCCCCACACCATGTGCCAACTGCTGGGCATGAACGCCAACACACCCACCGACGTGATGTTCTCCTTCGCCGGCCTGGCCACGCGCGCGCAGGAGCACAAGGACGGCTTTGGCATCGCTTTTTTTGAAGACCCGGGGCTGCGCCTGTTTGTCGATCACCACAGCGCCCGCGATTCGGCCGTGGCCGAGCTCGTCAAGCGCTACCCGATCAAGAGCGGCAATGTCATCGCCCACATCCGCAAGGCCACGCAGGGCGTGGTGGCGCTGCAAAACACCCACCCCTTCATGCGCGAGCTGTGGGGCCGCTACTGGGCATTCGCCCACAACGGCGACTTGAAAAACTTCGCGCCACGCCTGCATGGCGGCTTTCGGCCGGTGGGCGATACCGACAGCGAACTTGCCTTTTGCTGGCTGATGCAAGAGCTGGCCAAGGCCCATGCCAGCGTCCCCACGATTGAAGAGTTAGGCCGCACCCTGGCCGAGCTGCTGCCACAGCTCAGCCGCCACGGCACCTTCAACATGCTGCTGTCCAACGGCCAGGCGCTGTGGGCCCATGCCTCGACGGCGCTGCACTGGCTGGAGCGCCGCCACCCCTTTGGCAAGGCGCATCTGGCCGATGACGATGTGAGTGTGGATCTCGGCGGCCTGACCTCGGCGAGCGATCGCGTGGCCATCGTCGCCACCGAGCCGCTGACGCGCGATGAGGCCTGGGTGGCGTTTGCGCCGGGTGAGCTGCGGGTGTTTGTGGACGGGGCCGCAGTCACGCCGTGATGGCTGGGGCCGGGTCTGCCCGCACAGGCAGTTCGCCCGCGCTGGGTGACACTGATGCACACCGCGCAACGCATCAAACCGCCCCCATGCCAGCCATCCCCATTCCCCGCTTCGACCAGTTCTATCGCTACGCCGAGCTCACCCGCTTGTTGCAGGATTACGCCGCGGCGCGGCCCGACATCATTGCCTTGAGCTCGCTGGGCAAGAGCCATGAGGGCCGTGACATCTGGCTCATCACCTTGACCCACACCGCCACCGGCGCCGACACCGACAAGCCGGCCTTCTGGTGCGACGGCAACATCCACGCCGGTGAGCTCACGGCCAGCACGGCCTGCCTGTACTGGCTGCACCAACTGGTCATGGGCTACGGTGTCGATGCCAACGCCACCGAGCTGCTCAACACCCGCGTGGCCTACATCTGCCCGCGCCTGAACCCCGATGGCGCCGAGCTCGCACTGGCCGACAAGCCGCGCTTCATTCGCTCGTCCACCCGGCCCTACCCCTGGGATGAAGTGCCGGTCGATGGCCTGAGCAGTGAAGACGTGGACGGCGATGGCCGCATCCTGCACATGCGCCTGCCCGATCCGCATGGCCCCTGGAAGTGCCATGCCGATGACCCCCGGCTGATGGTGCCGCGCGAGCCGGGTGAATTTGGCGGCCAGTACTTTCGCGTCATGCCCGAGGGCACGCTCACCCACTTTGATGGCCTGCAGATCAAGGTCAACCCCAACCGCGAGGGGCTGGATCTGAACCGCAACTTCCCCGCCGGCTGGCGCCAGGAATACGAGCAGGCCGGTGCCGGCCCCTACCCGACCAGCGAGCCCGAGGTGCGGGCCATGGTCGACTTCATCGCCCGGCACCCCAACATCGGCGCGGGCGTGAGTTTTCACACCCACTCGGGCGTGATCCTGCGGCCCATGGGCACGCAGAGCGACAACGACATGACGCCCGAGGATCTGTGGATCTTCAAGCGCCTCTCGGCCCTGGGTGAAAAGCTCACCGGCTACCCGGCCATCAGCATTTATCACGACTTCAAATACCACCCCAAAGAGGTGATCACCGGCACCCAGGATTGGATGTATGAGCACCTGGGCTCGCTGTTCTGGACGGTGGAGATCTGGGCCCCGAACAAGGAGGCCGGCATCGACAAATACGACTGGATCCACTGGTACCGCGAGCACCCGGTGGAAGACGACGTCAAGCTGCTGAAGTGGAGCGACGAGCAATGCGCCGGCCAGGCCCATGTGGCCTGGTACCCCTTCAAGCACCCGCAGTTGGGCATGGTTGAGTTGGGCGGTTGGGACCGGCTGAATTTCTGGCGCAACCCGCCGCCGCATCTGCGCGAGCGCGAGGTGGCGCGCTTCCCCAAATGGCTGACGCAGGTGGCCCTGAGTTTGCCCAAGCTGGAGGTGCTCAGGGCCGAAGTGCGCGCCCTCGGCCCCGACACCTGGCGCGTGCGCTTTGCCGTGGCCAATGCGGGTTATCTGCCCTCCAACGTCACCAAGCGCGCGGTCGAGCGCAAGGTGGCGCGCGGCGTGGTGTTTGAAGTTCATTTGCCCAAGGGTGCGGCGCTGGTGGGTGGCACGTCACGCATCGTCGGCCCGCAGCTCGATGGCCATGCCGCCAAGAACTCGCTGCAGGCCTTTTTGCCGAACCGCGAAATCACGGCCGACCGCGCCGTGGCCGAGTGGGTGGTGCGGGCGCCGCATGGCACGCGCTTGGCGCTGACAGCGCGCGCCGATCGGGCGGGCACGGTGCGCACCGAGGTGACGCTGGATTGAGCCGCTCAGCGCTTTACTGAGCCTGCCCGTCAATGCCCAGCTCTTTCATGGTCTGGGGCGCTGCCCAGCATCATCGAAGTTAGGGCGGCAGAAGGCCAAGGCCCGGCACAGCGCCTGTTGCAGGCGCTGGGGCTCGATGGGCTTGGTGACAAAGTCATTCATGCCCGCAGCCATGGCCTGCTCGCGTTCCGACACCAGGGCGGCGGCGGTCAAGGCGATCACCGGCAACTGCTGCGGCGTCCAGCGCTGACGCAACTGCTGCGTGGCCTCATGCCCGCTCATCCCCGGCATTTGCAGGTCCATCAGCACCACGTCAAAGGGCTGGCCCGGGCCGGCATGGCCCTCTGTAGCCTGAATGGCGCCAACACCGTCTTCGGCCTGCGTGACCTGCATGCCCCATTGCTCGAGCAGGGCCACGGCAATCATCATGTTGACCGGGTTGTCTTCGACCAACAGCACGCGCACCCCACGCAAGCGGTCGGCGTCGCGCGCCTGTGCAGCAGCGGGCACGTCGGCCATCGCCATCACAGGCAAGGGCAGCTCCACATGGAATTGGCTGCCCTGGCCGGCCACGCTGTGCAGGCCCACGCTGCCCCCCATCAGCTCGGCCAGTTCGCGGCAAATCGACAAGCCCAGACCGGTGCCGCCATAGCGCCGGGTGATGGACTCGTCGCCCTGCGTGAAGGGCTTGAACAGCCTGGCCTGGGTGGCGGCGTCGATGCCCGGGCCGGTGTCGCTGACCTCAAAGCGCAAGCGCTCACCTGCCACCACCATGGCATGCAGGCTGACGCTGCCCTGGACCGTGAACTTCATGGCGTTGTGCAGGTAGTTCACCAGAATCTGGCGCACCCGCAGGGCGTCACCCAACACCTGTTTCGGCAGCTTGGGGTCCTGCTCAACGCTCAGGGCCAGGCCGTGGCTTTCGGCCAGGGCCGAATAGGCCAGGCGCAATGAGTCCAGCAATGCCAGCAAATCAAAGGGCGCCGATTCCAGCTGCAACTTGCCGGCCTCGATCTTGGACAGATCCAGGATGTCGGAAATGATCATCGACAGCGTCTGGGCGCTGGTGCCAATTTGCTCCAGGTACTGGTGCAGGCGCGCCGTGGGCACCCCGGGCTGGCGCGCCATGCGGGCCAGGCCGACCAGGCCGTTCAGCGGCGTGCGGATCTCGTGGCTGGTGTTGGCCAGGAAGTCGCTCTTGGCGCGGTTGGCGGCCTCGGCCTGGTCGCGGGCGCGGGCCAGATCGGCCTGGGCCTGCCGCTGTGCGGTCACATCCTCGGCGATCCAGATCGTGCCGCTGGTGGCAGGGTTGCGCGGGTCGATGGCCTTGGCGCGCAGTTGCACGATGATCTCTGCGCCATCACTGCGTCGCACCGCGCCGCGCTCGACCGTGACCTGTTCGCCGCGCTGCAATGGCGGCATCACCTGGCCAAAAAACGAATCGAAATCCGCGGCCTGATGCCAAAGTGTTCTGACCGTTTGGCCAATCAACTCCTCGGGCGGCCAGCCGAAAATGGCGCCAAACTTCGGGTTGACATGGGCAAAACGCCTGTCACGGGTGAGGGCGATGCCCACCGAGGCGTTGGCCAGGATGGCCTCACGTTCGATGTGCAGGCGATTGGATTGCGACTCATCGCGCGCATTGATCACCAGGTAACGCTTGCCTTCACGATGGAAGCGCGCCGCCGACACCAGCATGGGCAGGCCATGCCCATCCTGATGCACAAAGCGCACAGACATGTCCTTGACGGTGTCACTGGTCGCCAGCGCGTTGATCAGGCGATCACGATCGTCCTGCGATGCCCAAATCCCCACGTCCATGGCTGTGCGCCCCAGCACGTCGCTGGCGGCGCGGCCGGTGATGCGGGCAAAGCTGTCGTTGACCATCTCGTAGTGGCCGCTGTCCAGATCGGTCAGGGTGATGACGTCGGGGCTGGTGGCCAGCACCTGGCGCAACAGCGCTTCCGAGCGCTGCTGGGCCAGTGTGGCCGCATGCTGGCTGGTCTCATCGATGTAAATCGTCAACAGCGCGGCGCGGCCACCGACATCGGTGCGCACGCCCGTGCTCTTGAAAAACAACTGCTTGCCATCACGCCGGCGCAGTGAGTAGGCGGCCAGCGGCAAGGCATCGCCAACGGCCAGACCCACCAGCTGGTGCAAGCGCGCCAGCACGCGCGAGCGATCGGGCTCGGCATAGAAATCGGGCATGTAGGCGGCACGCATCTGCTCACTGCTGTCAAAGCCGAACATCGTGGCGGCCGCGGGGTTGGCATCGATGATGTGGCCGTCGATGTGCAACAGCATCGGCGTGGGCGTGTGTTGAAAGAGCTTGCGATAGCGCAGCTCGGTGTCGAGCAGGGCATCGCGTGCGCGGTGCTCGGCCGAGACATCGCGGGCCACACCCCAATACCCCGTGAACTGACCCGCCGCATCCAGGCGCGGCTCGCCGCTGACCAACAGCCAGCTGGGCTCGGTGGTGCCGTCTTGCCAACGTACGGGCACATCGCGCAGCGGCTCACGGGCTTGCATGGCGGCCCGCAGCCTGTCCATGACCTGGGCCTCGATGTGCAGCGTGGGCAAGTCCCATGGCGCCGCGGGCTTGTTCATCGGCAGGTCGATGAACAGCAACTTTGCGTTGCGCGTCGAGACCTGGTGAATGCGCAGTTGCGCATCGGTCTCCCAGTACGACGTGGCGGCGATGCCCAACAGATCGCGAAAGCGTGCCTCGCGTTCGCCGGCTTCGCGCACGAAGGCCCGCACCAGGCTCGCCATCCACACACCGACACCACCGCCGATGACGATGGCGGCCATCAGCACCAGCGCGCGCGCCAGGGGTGGCGACATGCCCGGCGCGGCCAGTGTCGGCACCACACCTCGCCATTCAGCGCCGGCCAAGATCAGCACCGTGGCACCCGCCATGGCCATCACCGTCATCGCCTGGCGCCGACTGCCGATCACGCCGACCAAACAGCACATCACACTCAGGAAGTACAGCCCAGGTGTGCGCAAGCCCCAGCCGGTGGTCAGCCCGGCACACGTGACGACGGCCAATGACGCCAACACCAAGGGCAGCATGAAGGCCTGTGCACGCTGCGGCGGCAGGCGCATGGCGAGCACACCGCACACGGCAATCACCAGATAGACAGCGATCAACACCGCCTTCAGGCCGGGTGGCGCCGTGAATTGGCCAAACAGGGCGTTGGCGATGGCCCCCGCGGAGGCCATCGCCGCAAAGCCAAACGCTACGCGCACGATGAGCGTATTGAGCTGCGTGGATGAGAGCTGCGACAACTTGGCCATGGTGGGCCGTCAGTGTGGCAGCAAGTTGCGCGCAGCAAGCGCTGTGAAAGGCCGCATCTGGCGGGCAGATCAGTGTCTGGCTGGGCTCACTTCAGTGGCCAGAGGCTCGGCCGCCCGCCTATGGCGCCACCCCACGCGCCTGGGCCAGCAAACGCCGCGTGGTCTGCGCGGCGGCGCGCGCAGCCTGGGCAAAGTCAGCACCGGCGCTGGCATACAACACCGCCCTCGAAGAGCTGACGATGATCGGGCCCGTCGTCGCCGCAGGCGCGCTTGCCAATGCCGGCCCGGCCTGGCCACGCCAACCCGCGCGCACCGCCGCCTGAGCGTCCCCGCCCTGCGCCCCAACGCCGGGGATGAGCAGGGGCAGGGTCGGCGCCAGGGCGCGCACCTGGGCGATCTCGTCGGCAAACGTGGAACCCACCACCAGGCCGATCTGGCCGCTGCGGTTCCATTCGCCCGCGGCCAGACGCGCGATGCGTTGGTAGAGCAAGTCGCCATTGGCCAGGGGCTGCGACTGCAGATCGCTGCCACCGGGGTTGGAGGTGCGGCACAGCAGGATCAGGCCCTTGCCGTCGTACTTCAGCCAGGGCTCCAGCGAGTCAAAACCCATCAAGGGCGAGAGCGTCACGGCATCGGCTTGATAACGCACAAAAGCCTCACGCGCATACTGCTCGGCGGTGGCGCCGATGTCGCCGCGCTTGGCGTCCAGGATCACCGGCACATCGGGCGCCACGCGGCGGATGTGGGCCATCAGGCGCTCAAGCTGGTCTTCGGCACGGTGCGCCGCAAAGTAGGCGATCTGCGGCTTGAAGGCGATCACCACATCCCGGGTGGCATCGACGATGGCGGCGCAGAAATCAAAGATGCGCGCGGCGTCGCCCTGCCAGGGCTGGGGAAACTTGTCGGGCTCGGGGTCCAGGCCCACGCACAGCAGCGAATCGTTCAGGCGCTCGGCGCGGGCCAGCTGGTCGGTGAAGTTCATGGTGGTGGCGGCCTTGTTGTGAACTGTTGTGGGTGCCTGGTGGGTGCTTGCAGGCCCGCCAGCGTGCCTCGGCACGGCGCCGCGCCAAGACCAAGGCAGCCAGCAAGGGCTGCCGCATTTTGCCCGGCGCAGAATGCGCGCCTTCATCCTGCCCGCAGCACAAAACCCATGACCACCACGACCTCTGTCTTGCTCAAAAAGCCAGCTGCTTCGGCCATTGCCCTGCGCGCCGTTCAGCGCCAGGGCCTGAGTGCCGCCCTGGCCGAGGCCAGCGACAACACCCGGCGCTGGCTGCAAGCGGGCACCTTCACCGCCGCGCCGCACAGCCACGCCCTGGTGCCCGATGCCCAGGGCGGCATCGCCGAGGTGTGGGTCGGCGTGGGCGATGTCAACGACAGCCATGTGCTCTCGGCCCTGCCCCAGGCCTTGCCACCGGCGCGCTACCGGCTGGGCGAGCAGGGCCTGGCCATCGACCCCGAGGCCGCGGCCCTGTCCTGGGCCTTGGGCGCCTATGCCTTTGATCGCTATCGCCCGCGCTCACGCGATGCCGCCACGCTGATGCTGGCGCCCGATGCCGCAGCGCGCCGTGGCACCTCGCTGGCGCAAGCGATTTGCCAGACGCGCGATCTGGTCAACACCCCGGCCGAGGATTTGGGCCCGGCAGAGCTGGCCGATTGCGCCCAGGCCCTGGCCAAGCTGCACGGCGCGAAGTTCCGCCAGATCACCGGTGAGGCGCTGCTCAAGGCCGGTTTTCCGGCGGTGCATGCCGTGGGCCGCGCCTCCAGCCGCGCACCGCGCCTGATCGAGCTGAACTGGGGCCGCCCCAAGGACCCGCTGCTCACCCTGGTGGGCAAGGGCGTGTGCTTTGACACCGGTGGCCTGGACATCAAGGGCGCCGATGGCATGCGCTTGATGAAGAAAGACATGGGCGGCGCGGCCAACGCCCTGGGTCTGGCCGGGCTGATCATGTCGCGCCAATTGCCCATCAGGCTGCAGTTGCTCATCCCGGCGGTGGACAACGCCATCGCCGGCAATGCCTACCGCCCCGGCGATGTGTTCAAGACCCGCGCCGGCATCCACATCGAGATTGGCAACACCGATGCCGAGGGCCGCGTCATCCTGTGCGATGCGCTGGCCTATGGCGCCGAGCAGCAGCCCGATCTGATGGTCGATCTGGCCACCCTCACCGGCGCGGCGCGCGTGGCCCTGGCGGGGCAGTTGCCGGCGCTGTTTTCCAACCGCTTTGCCCTGGCCCGGGAGCTGATGGATCTGGGCCTGGAAATTGGCGACCCGCTGTGGCACATGCCGCTGTGGCGCGACTACCGCCCGGCGATCGAGAGCAGCATCGGCCAGATCGTCAACACCGGGCGCACGCCGCAAGGCGGGGCCATCAATGCAGCACTGTTCCTGGACTACTTTGTGCCCGAGTCCATCGACTGGCTGCATGTGGACCTGTTTGCCTGGAACGACAGCCCCCGGCCGGGCCGGCCTGTGGGCGGCGAGGCGCAGTCGATTCGGGCCTTGCTGGCCTTGCTTGAGCAGCGCTACGGTTGATGCTGTTTTATCTCGCATTTGTTTATGCTGCTTTTCATCGTTTCAGCAGCTAAACTATCCCGCATTCAATCTAGCGGAATATGTCGCAAATTAAGACGCAGTCTGCGCCGCGCCGCAAGCCCCTGGCCGCTTCCAGCGTGGGCTCGGTGCCCATCGCTCAATACGACAGCCCGCACCAGTTTGAGCCACTGCTGCCGAGCGAAGCCACCATGGCCCCGCTGCTTGAGCGCGCCAGTGATTTGCTGCGTGCGGCCACCACCTTGGGTGGCATGGCCGCGCCCAGCGCGCAGATGGCCTTGCGCGCCTTGCTGCGCAGCATGAACTCCTACTACAGCAACCGCATCGAGGGCGAGCACACCCGGCCCAGTGACATTGAGCGTGCGCTGCTCAGCGATTTCTCCAAGAACAGCGATCATGCGCGCAAGCAGCGCCTGGCCTTGGCCCACATCCGCACCGAGGAAAGCTGCGAGCGGGCGTTGAATGATCGCCTAATCGTCCAATCAAGCGGCCGCACTGCAGCGGGCCCGGCCGCTGCACCCTCAAGCACCGCATGGCTGTACTCAGCACCCGCCCTGGGTTGGCTGCACGCGCAACTCTTCAATGCATTGCCCCGCATCGATCTGGCCTTGCCCGACGGTACGCAAATGGTCCCCGGCGCGCTGCGCCAACGCGGCGTGGCCGTGGGCCAGCATGAGCCGCCCAAGGCCGCTGCACTGCCGGCCTTCATCGCGCGCTGGGCCGAGGTCTATGGCGGCGTGCGCCGCGGTGAGGCCGCCATCGTGGCCGCCGCCGCGTCGCACCACCGCCTGGCCTGGATGCACCCCTTCCTGGATGGCAATGGCCGTGTCGCGCGCTTGCACACCCACCTGCTGCTGCACAGCATGGGCCTGACCCAGGGCCTGTGGTCGCCCCTGCGTGGCTTTGCGCGCAGCGAGCCGCGCTACAAGGCCTTGCTGCAGGCCGCCGATGGGCCGCGCCGTGGCGCGCTCGATGGCCGCGGCAGCTTGTCGCAGTCCGCCCTCATCGACTGGATCGCCTACACGCTGGAGCTGTGCATCGACCAGGTCGAATTCATGGCCAAACAGTTGCATGTGCCGGGCATGCGTGATCGCCTGTCAGCGGCCCTGTCGTATGAAGAATCCACGCTCAAATCGGGCGTGCGGCGCGAGGCGCTGATGCCGCTGCACTATCTCTTCGCCACGCAGGGCGAGCTTGGCCGCGCCGATTTCAAAACCATGCTCGGCCTGGGTGATCGCGTCGCCACCGAGGCTGTCTCGGCCCTGCTCAGGCACGGCTTTGTGGCCAGCGACACGCCCTATGGCGCGCTGCGTTTTGCCATCCCGCGGCGGGCGCTGCGCTTTTACTTTCCGGCGCTGTGGCCCGAGGCCGAGCAGGATCAGGCTTTGCTTGAGGCCGAGGGCCACAGCCCGGTGCTTGCGCGGCCTGTCATTGCGCGGCCGGCACTTGCTCGCCCTGCGCTTGCTCGCCCAGCCGTCAAGGCCGCCGCGTCACGCCCCAAAACCCGCCACCCTCAAACCCGCCGCGCCAAGGCCGCCGCGGCGCCCAGGTAGCTGGCCGGCGTCATCGCCAGCAATCGCGCCTTGTCGGCTGCAGGCAGCGTTAGGTTTTCCACAAAGCCCAGCATCAGCTCACGCGTCATCGGCTGGCCGCGGGTGAAGGCCTTCAACTGCTCATAGGGCTCGGGCAGGCCGTGGCGGCGCATCACCGTTTGCACGGCCTCGGCCAGCACCTCCCAGGCACCCTCCAGATCGGCGGCCAGGGCGGCGTGGTTGAGTTCCAACTTGTCCAGCCCACGGGCCAGTGAGTCCAGCGCCAGCACGGCGTAGCCCAGGGCCACGCCCATGTTGCGCAGCACGGTCGAGTCGGTCAGATCACGCTGCCAGCGGCTGATGGGCAGCTTTTGGCTGAGGTGCGTGAGCAGCGCATTGGCCAGGCCAAAGTTGCCCTCGGCGTTCTCGAAGTCAATCGGGTTGACCTTGTGCGGCATGGTCGATGAGCCGACCTCGCCCGCCTTCAGGCGCTGCGTGAAGTAGCCCAGCGAGACATAACCCCAGACATCGCGCGACCAATCGATGAGGATGGTGTTGCAGCGGGTGATGGCGTCAAACAGCTCGGCCATGCAGTCGTGCGGCTCGATCTGGATGGTGTGGGCGTTGAAGTGCAGGCCCAGGCCCTGCTCGACCACACCGCGGCTGAAGGCCTCCCAGTCGTGATCGGGGTAGGCCGCC
>JAYSSS010000010.1:0-50832 GCA_043720415.1 Ideonella sp. | reverse complement strand
GCCGGCAACATTGCCTACAACCTGAAGCTGCTCGGCGGAGAACCCGTGGTGCTGGCTGCAATCGGCAGTGACGGGCAGGACTATGTCGCGCGCTTTGCCGCGCTGGGCATCGACAACTCGTCCGTGCGCGTGGAGGCGGACCATTACACCGCGCAGGCGATCATCATTACCGACGCCGACAACAACCAGATCACCGCCTTTCACCCCGGCGCCATGCAGCAGGCCCATGTCACCCCGGTGCCGACGCAGCGCCCCGACATCGCCCTGGCCATCATTGCCCCGGATGGCCGTGAGGCCATGATGAGCCACGCCGAGCAGCTTGCCGCGGCGCACATCCCCTTCATCTTCGATCCCGGCCAGGGCCTGCCGATGTTTGATGGCGCCGAGTTGCGCCGCTTCACGCAACTGGCCACCTGGGTGGCGGTGAACGACTACGAGGGCCGCATGCTGTGCGAGCGCATGGGCACCACACTCGAGGCGCTGTCTCGCCAGCCCCAACTCAAGGGCGTGATCGTCACCTTGGGTGCCGAGGGCTGCGAGCTCTGGCAAGACGGCCAGCGCACGCATGTGCCGGGTGTGGCAGCCACCGAGGTGGTCGACCCCACTGGCTGTGGTGACGCCTTCCGCGGCGCCCTTTTACATGGGCTTTCCAAAGGCTGGACGCTGGAGCGCTGCGTCGCCCTGGGCAACCGCGTGGGCGCGCTCAAGATCGCCCAGCGCGGTGGCCAAAACCATGTGCTGCCAGCAGACCTCATGCCGCAAAGCTGAATCCAATTCGGCGCATCGGCCGAGCCATCAGCGCTCGGCCTGCCAGGCGACGCCGTCCTCGGTGAGGATGGCGTCCAAGGGCATGTCGTGCGCCTCGGCCTCCAGCCACGGGATGTGGCCATGGCCATAGGCCAGGCCGGCGGTGAAGGGTCGCGGCACCAAGGCCGCCAGCGTGCGGTCGTAGAAGCCGCCGCCATAGCCCAGGCGTGAACCCTCGGGGCCGAAACCCACGCAGGGCACCAGCAGCAGATCGGGCTCGAAGACCTCGGTGTCCTTGGGTTTGGGGATGCCGTAGGCGTCTTCCTCCATGGCACAGCCCGGGTACCAGATGTGAAAGCGCAACTGCTTGGTGTCGCGGTTGATCACCGGCAGGCCGATGCGGCGCACGCCCTCGGCCTCGCTCCAACGGAACAGCGCCGGCAGGGCATCGAATTCGCCCTTGATCGGCCAGTAGGCGCCGATGTTGCGCTCGGGCCGCGACACCAACCACACGCGCAGCACCTCCTGCAGGTGCACCGAGCGCTGGTGCCTGTCGACCATGGCCTGGCGCTCGGCCTGCAACTGCTTGCGCAGCACCGCCTTGTCGCGTGAGGGCTCGAAGCTGAAGCGGTAGGTGGAGCTCATGCGCGCCATTGTGTGACCAGTGGGGGTGAGCTGCGAGTGTGAGGGCGAGCGTGAGCCGCCGACGGATGCGCCACAGCGACCAGCCCATGCCCAGTCCTACACTTCGCGCCATGCAGCTCTACATCGGCAACAAGAACTACTCGTCCTGGTCGATGCGCCCCTGGGTGCTGATGCGCCAGTTCAACATCGATTTCGAAGAGGTGCTGCTGCGCTTCGACGGCTTTGATGACGATTCCAAGTTCAAGCAAGCCGCCAAGCGGCTCTCACCGGTGGGCAAGGTGCCAGTGCTCATCGACGATGGCCTGCCGGTCTGGGACACCTTGGCGATAGCCGAGTACCTGGCCGAGAAGTTTGCCGATCAGGCGCTGTGGCCGCGCCACCGGCGCCAGCGCGCCAGGGCGCGCAGCCTGTGCGCCGAAATGCATTCCGGCTTCAACGCCTTGCGCAGCCACTGCCCGCAAAACATCGAGGCCTCGCTGCCCGAGGTGGGCGTGCGCATCCTGGCCGAACGGGCCGATGTGCGCGCCGATCTGGCCCGGCTGCAAGCGATGTGGGGCGAGTGCCTGGCGGCCAGCGGCGGGCCCTTTCTGTTTGGCGACTACTGCATTGCCGACGCCTACTTCGCGCCCGTGGTCGGCCGGCTGCGCACCTATGCGCTGCCGGTCTCGGCGCCTGTCTTTGCCTACATGGCCGCCGTGTGGGCCAGTGCTGGCGTGGCGGCGTGGGTGAGTGATGCGCTGGCCGAACAGGAGTATCTGGATTTCGAAGAGCCTTACCGTCGATCACGCACTTGATGAGTCCGCTCGAATTGAAAACACAAGGTTTTTGCAGCGCGGCCAGCGCCCCGTGCGCCAGCATCAGGCCATCCCTGCGGGTGTGCGCGGGCTTGTCTGTCGGTTTGAGCCGCGCCGGTCTCGTCACAAGCCTCATCACCGCCCTGGTGTTCGGCGGCCAGGCCCTCGCGCAGGCCGCTGCTCAGCCCACCTCACCGCCCACCACACCGGCCACCACACTGACCACGACGCCGGCCGCGATGCCAGCCATTGCAGCGGCCGCCGCGGCCACCGCCCCGCCCAGCCACCCGCAAGACAGCCTCATCCTCGAAGCCCGCGACGCCGCGCGCAAAAAAGACCGCAGCCGCCTGGCCGCGCTGCGTGCCGCCACCCAGGCCGCGCAGCACCCCTTGACGCCCTGGGTCGAATACTGGGACCTGTTCAATCGGCTGCCCCAGGCCACGGCCGATGAGGTCGAGGCTTTTTACAGCCGCTGGCGCGGCAGCTATGTCGAGGACAGGCTGCGCAACGACTGGTTGCTGCAGCTCGGCAAGCGCCGCGAATGGGCCGCGCTGGCGCTGGAATTTCCGCGCTTTCGCATGAACGACGACCGCGAGGTCACCTGCTACTGGCTGTTCACCGAGCACCTGGCTGGCCGCGAGGTGCGCGACGCCGCACGCGCCGCCTGGTGGGCGCAGCGCGATCAGGACGACGGCTGCAACCTGCTGGCCACGGCCTTGTATGACGCGCGCAAGTTCAGCGACGACGATGTCTGGCGCAAGGCGCGCTACGCGGTGGAGGCCAATCGCCCGGGCGTGGCGCGCGTGGCCGTTGGCCTGCTGGGTGGTGGCGCGGCCAAGGATGTCGCCGGGGCGCTGGATCAGCCGCTGCAATTTGCGCGCCAGACGCGTGTGGCCAACACCCGCAACCGCCAGGAATTGAAGCTGCTGGCCGTGCTGCGCCTGGCCGCCAACGACACCGATGTCGCCGCGGCTGAGCTAGACGGCCGCGGGCAGGGCGAGTTGCCGCCCGCACTGGCCGCCTGGGGCTGGGCCGGCATCGGCCGCCATGCGGCGCAAAACCTCTCCTCCGAGGCCGCCGGCCACTACCTGCGCGCCTGGTCCAAACTGGGCTCGGCGCCGCAAGCGGGCCCCGGCTGGAGCGACGAGGTCCTGGCCTGGGGCGTGCGCAGCGCGCTGCGCGCCACCAAGGCGCCCGAGGGCTGGCCCCTGGTGCTGCGCCACCTGGGCGCCATGAGCGCGGCCGAGCAGGCCAACCCGAGCTGGCTGTACTGGCAAGCACGCGCACTTCGGGCCTTGGCCAAAGAAGGCGCGGCCGGTGACGAGCAGCGCGCCCAAAGCCAGCGCCTGCTGCAGGGCATCGCCGGCCCGCTGGGCTTTTACCCGCAGCTCGCCGCCGAAGACCTGGGCCAACCCCTGGCGCTGCCGCCCGTGCCCGCGCCCAGCAGCGCCGAAGAACGCACCGCCGCACGCCAATCCCCAGGCCTGACGCGCGCCCTGCAACTGGTGGCCATCGGCCTGCGCGACGAGGCCAGACGCGAGTGGAACTTCACCCTGCGCGGCATGGACGATCGCGCCCTGATCACGGCCGCGCGCCTGGCCTGCGAGCTGGCCGACTGGCAGCTGTGCATCAACACCAGCGAGCGCAGCAAGACCGAGATCGATGTCGCCACGCGCTACCCCATGCCCTACGCCACCGAGATCGCCCAGGCGGCCAGCGCCAACGGCCTGGACCCGGCCCTGGTGTTTGGCCTGATCCGCCAGGAGACGCGCTTCATGGCGCAGTTGCGCTCCTCCGCCGGCGCCACCGGCCTGATGCAATTGATGCCTGGTACGGCGCGCTGGATGGCCAAGAAGATCGGCGTGGATTTGCCGCGCGCCGACCAGGTGTACGAGCCCGTGCCCAACCTGCGCCTGGGCACGGCCTATCTCAAGCTGGTGCTCGATGATCTGGGCGGCTCGGCCGCCCTGGCCACCGCCGCCTACAACGCCGGGCCGGGCCGGCCACGGCGCTGGCGCGAGGGCCCGGTGGTCGAGGCCGCAGCCTGGGCCGAGAACGTGCCCTTTGCCGAGACCCGCGATTACGTCAAGCGCGTGCTGTCTAACGCCGCGGTCTATGCGACACAGTTGAAGGCCCAGCCGGCCTCGCTGAAGCAGCGCCTGGGCGCCACCATCGGCCCGCGCGAAGCGGGGGCGGCACCGGCCAATACCGAGCTGCCTTGAGCGGCGCTGTGGCCATGAAGACTTACATCGTCGGCGGCGCGGTGCGGGATCGCCTGCTGGGCCTGCCCGCGGGCGACCGCGATTGGGTGGTGGTGGGCAGCACGCCACAGGCCATGCTGGAGGCCGGCTACACGCCGGTCGGGCGCGACTTCCCGGTGTTTTTGCATCCGCAAACGCATGAGGAATACGCCCTGGCGCGCACCGAGCGCAAATCGGCGCCGGGCTACCACGGCTTTGTCTTTCACGCCGCCGCCGATGTCACGCTCGAAGACGATCTGGCGCGGCGCGACCTGACCGTCAATGCCATCGCCGAAGACCCGCACACCGGCGCGCTGATTGACCCCCATGGCGGCCAGCGTGACCTGCAGGCGCGGGTGTTGCGCCATGTCAGCCAGGCCTTTGTCGAGGACCCGGTGCGCGTGCTGCGCCTGGCGCGCTTTGCCGCGCGTTTGCATGATTTCAGCGTGGCGCCCGAAACCCTGGTCTTGATGCAGCGCATGGTGGCCGAGGGCGAGGTCGATGCCCTGGTGCCCGAGCGCGTCTGGCAAGAGCTGTCAAACGGCCTGATGCAGGCGCGGCCGGACCGCATGCTGCAACTGCTGCGCGACTGCGGCGCGCTGGCGCGACTACTGCCCGAGGTGGACCGACTGTGGGGCGTGCCTCAGCCCGCCGCGCACCACCCCGAGATCGACACTGGCGTGCACCTGCTGATGGTGCTGCGCCAATGCGCCCTGCTGCAAGCACCGCTGCCCGTGCGCTACGCCTGCCTGTGCCATGACCTGGGCAAGGGCACGACGCCGCCCCCTGAATGGCCGCGCCATATTGGCCATGAAGGACGCGGCGCCAAGTTATCGCTCAAAGTGAGCGAGCGTTGGCGCGTGCCGGCGGATTGCCGCGAGCTGGCCGAGATCACCGCGCGCGAGCATGGCAATGTGCACCGCAGCGGCGAGCTCGATGCCGCCGCCCTGGCCCGCTTGATCGAGCGCTGCGACGGCTGGCGCCGGCCGCAGCGCTTTGCGCAAATGCTGCTGGCCTGCGAGTGCGATGCGCGCGGCCGGCTGGGGCTGGAGCAGCGCGATTACCCCCAGCGTGCGCGCCTGGCCGCAGCCCTGCAGGCTGGCCTGGGGGCGGACACCGCCGCCGTCTCGGCGCAGGCCGCGGCACAGGGCCTGGCGGGACCGCAGATCGGCGAGCGCGTGCGCGCAGCGCGGGTGGCGGCCATCGAGGCGGCCATGCAAGCCGCGGTCGACGTCGCGACCGAAGCCACCATGGTGGCCGCCATCAAGGCCGCAGTTTGTGACAGCATCGCCCCATGCAACTCGCCAAAGGCATCCGGCGACACGGCTTTCGCAAGTGGTACGAGCGCGAGCTGATGCAAAGCCATGCGCATCTGGCTCTGACCTTCATTTGCACCATAGGCCTTCTGGCCGCGCTGGAAGCGGCCTCACAGTACACCGGCGTGCAAGACCGCCTCATTGATGCCCTGGCCGTGCTGGCGTTCACCGGCGTGGGCGTGTGGGCCCTGCGCCGCTACCTGTACCTGCTCAACCACGCCGAGTTTGTTGCGGCGCAGGCCGATTGCCCGCAGTGCGGCGTCTACGGCCGGGTCGAGGTGACCGCCGATCCGGTGGCCGACGGGCCCACCGGCGTGCGCTGCAAGAAGTGCGCGCAGCAGTGGCGCATCAACGCTTGAGTGGCTGGGTGGCCCTGCGGCCGAGCGGCTCAGCGGCCACTCAGCCGAGCGTTCGCCGACACCCGCCCGCACCACGTGCCCGGCTGCCGTCAAAACCACAGTCCGATCAACATCGCCAGCACCGACAGCACCACGCTTGAGGCCAGCGGCACATGGATCTCACGGCCGCGCCAGGTGAGGCTGAAATCTCCCGGCAAGCGCCCCAGGCCCAGGCGCTTGAGCCAGGCGTGCAGGCCCTGAAAAACCAGGAAGGCGAGCAGGAAAACGATCAGCCAGCGCATCGGCGCCCCGGCTTGATCGACGATTCCCGCCGGATCATTTCAATCGCTATCACAGCCGGTGGCTGCGGTCGCCCGCCGCAAAGCCAAGGGGCTCAAATTCGCAGCCCCGCACAAAGGCCAGCACCTTGAAGAGCTCGCCCATCTCGTGCTCGTTGAGCAGTTTTTGCGCCATGGCGCGCTCGGCCAAGCCGGCCGATTCAAGCATCTGCACCAGGCCGCAATTGATGAGGAAGCGCGCCTGCGAGGTGTAGCCGATGACCTCGCAGCCGGCGTCCTGCGCGGCCAGGGCGATGGCACTGAAGTTCACATGCGCGGTGATGTCCTTCAAGCCCACATCCACCAGTGGGTCGGCGTCGGCGCGGTGCGCGCGGTGGCACATTAAGGTGCCGCCACTGCGCTGCGGGTGGTAGTACTCATGCTCCGGAAAACCGTAGTCGATGAGGATCACCACACCGCGCTGCAGGCGCTGCGCCAAGGTGCACGTCCAGGCCAGGGCCTGGGCATGCAGCTCGGTGCAGGTGCCTGCGGGCAAGGCGTTGTGCAGCGGTGGGCGCAAGGTGGTGAGCACATCGCCCCAGGCCAGGCCGCAGGCGGCGGCATTGCCGCGCGTGGCCTGGGACGAGGTGCCACCTGCAGCCCTGGCGGCAGTGGCGGCCGTGGCGGCCGTGGCATCACCGGCCATCACCACGCCGCGCTCCAACCACTGCTGGCCATCAAAGTGCAGCAGCTGCACCGGCATGGCATCGAGCACCTCATTGGCGATGACCACACCGTGCAGGGCCTCGGGCAGCGCCTCCAGCCACTGCACCCGCGGTGCAAACCGCGCCAGGCGCTGCTCTTGGCGCGCGCGCAGGCTGCCCGACAGATCAACGATCAAGTAACGCTTGATCGACGCGCCCAAGGCGTCGAGCAACTGCTCGGCCAGCGCGCCCGAGCCGGCGCCAAACTCGATCAGGGTGTCGCCTGCACAGGCCTGCAAGGCTTGCGCCACCTGCCGCGCCAGCGCACGGCCGAACCAGGGTGACATTTCGGGCGCGGTGATGAAGTCGCTGCCCGAGGCCGGCATGGCACCAAATTTCGGGCTGGCGTTGGCGTAATAACCGCCTTGTGGCGCGTACAAGGCCAGGGCCATGAAGCGGTCAAAGGGCAACCAGCCGCCGGCCTGGGCGATGCTTTGGGCCACCTCGGCCACAAGCCCGCTGGCTACACTTGCGGGCTCACCTGCAGGCTGATTTGCAGATTCACTTGCAGATTCACCTGCTGCCTCGCTCGCAAATTCACTCGCCCGGGTCATCGCGCCATTGTAGGAAGCATGTCCTCAGCCGCTTCAATCCCCCCTGCACCCGCCGCCGCCACCGCGGCGCAACGCCGTGCGGCGCGGCCCTGGGTCTTGATCACCGGCGGCGCACGCCGCATCGGCCGTGAAATTGCGCTGGATCTGGCCGCCCACGGCTGGAACATCGCCCTGCATTGCCACCGCTCGCAGACCGAGGCGCAGGCCACGGCGGCGCAGCTCCAAGCCCTGGGCGCGCGGGCCGAGGTCTTTGTTGCCGACCTGGCCGACGCCACTGACTCCGAGGCCCTGGTGCCGGCGGTGCTGCTGCGCTGTGGCCGCCTGGATGCGCTGGTGAACAACGCCTCGCGCTTTGAGTACGACGATGTCGCGGGCTTCAGCCTGGCCACGATGGAGCGCCATTGGCGTGCCAACACCGCGCCCGCCATCCTGCTGGCCCGCGCCTTGCACGAGCATCTGCTGGGCCGCGGTCTCGAGCCGCAGGCCGACGGCACGCTGGGCGCGCGTGGCTGCGTCGTCAACCTGCTCGACCAGAAGCTGGCCAACCCGAATCCGGACTACTTCTCCTACACCCTGTCCAAGGCCGCGTTGCAGGCCGCGGGCACGATGCTCGCCCAGGCCCTGGCGCCGGTGCTGCGCGTGTGCGGCGTGTCGCCCGGGGTCAGCCTGATCTCGGGCCCGATGACGGCCGATGAGTTTGCGCGGGCCCATGGCATGACGCCGCTGCAGCGCTCGTCCACACCCGCCGACATCGCGCGCGCCGTGCGCTTCTTGCTCGAATCACCGGCCATCACCGGCACCGAGCTTTTGGTCGATGGCGGCCAGCACCTCAACGCCCAGCCGCGCGATGTGATGTTCCTGGCCGGCGGCAACAAGTAACCATCAAAGTCAGCGACAAACCATGCACGGCCTGCTCAACAACCCCCGCCTGATGGATTGCCGCCGGCTCTACCTGCGCGACTACGAGGTGCGCATCAACATCGGCGTGCACGATTTCGAGAAGCGCGCCGAGCAGCGAGTGGTCATCAATGTCGATCTGTATGTGCCGCTGGCGCTGTCCACGCCGACGCAGGACAAGCTGCATGAGGTGCTGGATTACGACTTCATCCGCAGCAGCATTGCCCAGCGCGTGTCGCGTGGCCACATCCATCTGCAGGAAACCCTGGCCGATGATGTGCTCAAGCTGATGTTGGCCCACCCCCACGTGCGCGCGGCGCGTGTGGCCACCGAGAAACCCGATGTCTATGCCGATTGCGACGCCGTCGGCTGTGAGGTCTTTGGCATGAAGGAAGTGCAATGAACAGTCTTGTCGATGCGGGCATCGCCCAGGCCGCGAAGAAGCAGGCCTTCGAGATGAACAAGCTGAGCAAGCGCCTGCACCGCCAGGTGGGCCAGGCCATCGTCGACTTCAACATGATCGAAGACGGCGACAAGGTGATGGTCTGCGTGTCCGGAGGAAAGGACAGTTATGCCCTGCTCGATGTGCTGCTGGGCCTGCAGGCACGCGCACCCATCCGCTTTGAGCTGGTGGCGGTGAACCTCGACCAGAAGCAGCCCGGCTTTCCCGAGCACATCCTGCCTGAGTACCTGCAGCAGCGCGGCGTGCCCTTTCACATCGAGAACCAGGACACCTACTCCATCGTCAAGCGCCTGGTGCCCGAGGGCAAAACGCTGTGCTCACTGTGTTCGCGCCTGCGCCGCGGCATCCTCTACCGCGTGGCCGGCGAGCTGGGGGCGACCAAGATTGCCCTGGGCCACCACCGCGATGACATCGTCGTCACCCTGCTGATGAACATGTTCTTCGGCGGCCGCATGAAGGGCATGCCGGCCAAGCTGGTGAGCGACGACGGCAAACACATGGTGATCCGCCCACTGGCCTATGTGGCCGAGAGCGACCTGGTGCGCTGGGCCACGCACCGTGAGTTCCCCATCATCCCGTGCAGCCTGTGCGGCAGCCAGACCAATCTGCAGCGCGTGCAGGTGAAGAAAATGATCCACGACTGGGAGCGCCAATACCCGGGGCGCATCGACAACATGCAGGGCGCCATGGGCCGCGTCACGCCTTCGCACCTGATGGACAGGGCGCTGTTTCCCTTTGCCACGCTGGCACCCAGTGGCGTGGCCGATGCCCAGGGTGACAAGGCCTTCGATGAGGACGATGATTGCGGCGCGCCGGTGGGCGCCGTGGGCGGCGTCTCGGCGGTGCGGCTCGATCTGTGATGGGTGAGTGAGGCTTTCATGACGCAATCGATGCGCTTCAGTGGTGGCTGGTTGGCGGGGGTGATTGGGTGGGCGCGCTGCGCACGCCTGGGCGGGTGGGCGCGCCACGCAGGGCGGGGCGCTGCCGCCCTGCTGGTCAGCGCGGGCCTGCTGGGCTGCGCCGCCATGAACCAGCTCAGCGCCGAGGTCTCCAGCTTCGGCGCCTGGCCCGCCGGGCGTGCGCCGGGCAGCTATGCCTTTGACCGCCTGCCCTCGCAGCAGGCCAGGCCGGCTGTTGCGCAAGCCCTGGAGGACAGCGCGGCCCTGGCTCTGGCCAAGGCCGGTTTTCGCCCTGTGGCCAGTGGCGCCCAGGCCGATGTGATGGTGCAACTGGGCGCGCGGGTGCAGCGACAAGAGGCCTCGCCCTGGGACGACCCGCTGTGGTGGCCCGGCAGCGGCTGGCGCCACCTGCCCTGGCGCGGCCCGCTGTGGCTGGGGCCGCCGGGCTCAGGCTGGCGCCACAGCCCCGCGCGCTATGAGCGCGAAGTGGCGCTGCTGATCCGTGATCGCGCCACCGGGCAGCCGCTGTATGAGGCCCGCGCCAGCAGCGATGGCCTGGGCCGCGGTGCGGGCAGCGTGCTCGTGCCGATGTTCAGCGCGGCGCTGATCGACTTCCCCGCAGCAAGGGGCGAGCCCCACCGCGTGAGTGTGGTGGTGGCGCCTTGAGGGCCGAAGCCATTGCCCTGACCCACGGGTTAGGGCAGCATCGGCGCCGCGCCCGCTGGCCTTTGCGTGGCGCCGTCGCGCACCAGGGTGCGCAAGACCTCTTCCCAATCCTTCAGCCATTGCACGGCGCGCTGGCGCTGGGCCGCATGGGTGCTGGCATGCAGCCGGGCCAGCATGGTGCAACTGGCCTGCTGCGTGCGCTCACGGTAGGCGCGGTGTTCGGCCCGCGGTGAGTGGCTGAACTGCGCTACAAAGGCCCGCAGTGCGGCCTGTGTGCGCGCGGCATCGGCGCCCTCGGCCTGCAGTGCGCGCAGGCCGCGCAGGATGTCGGCCTGGCGGGCACGGCGCTCGGCCAGCGCGCGCTCGGGATCGAAGGGCGATGCAGCCAAGGCGTCGACCAGCACCAGACGCTGGGCGTCGTCCAGGCGGCCATAGATGTCCTCGGCACGCTCGGTCCAGCGCTTGAGTGTCGCCTCGCGCCGCTTGTCGGCATGGGCCTGGCCGATGTCGCGCTGCCACTCGTCGTTGGCCTTGGCATAGCGCTGCTCGATGTGGCGCACCTGGGCCGGGCTGAAGCTGCGCACGATGTCGGCCATGGCCGGCACGGCCTGCTCATAGGCCACGGCCAGGTGCCGCTCGCTCTCCGCCATGAGGGCGCACACCTGGGCCGGTGTGATGTTGTCCACGGCCAGGCGCTGCAGCCTGGCCAGCAGGGCGGCGTATTCGGGCAACTGGGTGGCACGATGCCAGCTGAACCAGGTGTCCAAAGCAGCGCGCGCACGAGGCGCTTGTTCAGCGGTGAAGTCGACATAGCCGTCGATCCACCAATGGGCCAGCATCGGCCCCTGGTTGTAGCCCAGGCGTACCGTGCTGCACGCCGAAAGCAAGACCAGCGACAGCGGCGCCAGCACAAGGACAATCCAGCGCCGCAAGCATGGCCACAGCGCCTGAGCGCAAGCGCGCAGGCGAGGCCGCCAAGCCAAGCGCGACGAACCTTTCAAGCAACCCGACAACATTGAACAATTCATGGCACTCGACATCGTGATCATGGCCGCGGGCAAGGGCACCCGCATGAAATCCAAGCTGCCCAAAGTGTTGCACCGATTGGCGGGCAAGTCGCTGCTGGCGCATGTGCTGGGCACCACCGCGCAGCTCGGCAGCCACCCCACCACCGTCATCACCGGCCATGGCGCGGCCACGGTGGAGCTGGCCATCGCCAGCACGGGTGCACGCTCGGTGCGGCAGGAGCCGCAACTCGGCACCGGCCACGCCATCGCCCAGGTGTTGCCGGTGTTGGACAGCGGCGCCGGCGGCATCACCCTGATCCTCAATGGCGATGTGCCCTTGATCGCCAGCGAGACGGCGCGCGCCCTGGTCGCGGCCTGCGCCGGCACCCGCCTGGCGCTGCTGACCATAGTGCTCGCTGACCCAACAGGTTATGGGCGCGTGCTGCGTGCCGGCAATGCCCCGGGTGGCGCCGTGCTGGGCATCGTCGAACACAAGGACGCCACTGCCGCACAGCGCCAGGTGGGCGAGATCTACAGCGGCATCATGGCCGCGCCCACTGCCCTGCTCAAACAGTGGGTCGGCGCGCTGCGCAACGACAACAGCCAGGGCGAGTTCTACCTGACCGACATCGTGGCCATGGCCGTGGCCCAGGGCGTGCCCGTGGTGGCCAGCCAGGTGACCGACGAGACCGAGGTGCTGGGGGTGAACAGCCCCGTGCAACTGGCCGATCTGGAGCGGCGTTATCAAGCGCGCCAGGCGCAGCGTTTGATGGAGGCCGGCGTGCGCCTGGCCGACCCGGCGCGCTTTGATCTGCGCGGCCAATTGCACACCGGCCAGGACGTGGAGATCGATGTCGGCTGCGTCTTTGAAGGCGAGGTGAGCCTGGGCGACGAGGTGCGCATCGGTGCGCATTGCGTCATCCGCGACGCCGTGATCGAAGCCGGCGCGGTGATCCACCCCTTCACCCACATCGAGGGTGCGCGCATCGGCAGCGGCGCCCTGATCGGACCGTTTGCACGCCTGCGCCCGGGCGCCGAGCTGGGTGCCGAGGTGCACATCGGCAACTTTGTCGAGGTGAAGAATTCCAGCCTGGCGCGCGGCGCCAAGGCCAACCACCTGGCCTACCTGGGCGACGCCACGGTGGGCGAGCGCGTGAACTACGGCGCTGGCAGCATCACCGCCAATTACGACGGCGCCAACAAGCACCGCACGGTCATCGGCGCGGGCGCGCACATCGGCTCGAACTGCGTGCTGGTGGCCCCGGTGACCATAGGCGCTGGCGCAACGATAGGCGGCGGCAGCACGGTGAGCAAGGACACGCCCGAGGGTCAGTTGACCGTGGCCCGCGCCAAGCAAGTGACGATTGCCGGCTGGAAGCGGCCAAGCAAGGTGGGCAAGGGCTGAGCGGCGGGGTCGCTCAGCCGCCTGACGAGCTGGCCCGCTCCATCACCTCCGCCGCCAGGCACAGGTCTGCCCAGGCGCGGGCTTTTTCGCTGGGCTGGCGCAGCAGATACGCCGGGTGATAGGTCACCACCAGCGGGATGCCCTGCCACTGGTGCACCTTGCCACGCAGCTTGCCGATGGGCTCGTCGCTGGCCAGCAGCGCCTGTACGGCAAAGCGGCCCATGGCCAGGATGACACGCGGCTGGATGAGTGCCACCTGGCGCTGCAAAAACGGCAGGCAGTGGGCCAGCTCGGCGGGCTCGGGGTTGCGGTTGCGCGGCGGCCGGCATTTCAAGGTGTTGGCGATGTACACCTGACGCTGCGGGTCGCTCACTTCACGCGTCAGCTTCAGCGCCAGCAGCATGCGGTCCAGCAAGCGGCCGGCGGCGCCGACGAAGGGCTCGCCCTGGGCATCCTCCTGCTCGCCCGGCGCCTCGCCAACGATCAGCCAGTGCGCGCGCTCATGGCCGACGCCAAACACCGTTTGCTGGCGCGTGTGGCACAGGCCGCAAGCCGTGCACCCGGCCACCGCGCTGCGCAATTGCGGCCAGTCCATGGCGGCGATGGCGCTGTGGCGCGCCTGGTCTTGCTGGGCCTGGGTGTCAGCGGGCCTTGCGCGCGCGGCCGGTGCGGCAGTGGATGCGGGTGGGGCAGGACGGGGCTGATGAGCGGGCGGGGGTGTGGACGCTGATGTGGGCACAGGCGCGAGCGCAGGTGTCGGCTCCGGTGTGGGCGCGGGTGCAGGTGCAGGTGCAGGTGCAGGTGCAGGTGCAGGTGCAGGCGCAGTTGCGAGCGCAGGTGCTGGCTCGAGCGCAGGCTCAGCCGCCGCCGCTGCAGGCTGCCACAGCGCGACGCCCATCTCGCGCAGCATGGCCTGCTGCCGTTCAGACCAGCGCATCGTCACCCCCACCGAGCGGGCAGCTCATGACCACGGCGTCCTCGCGCGCGCCCACGCCATTTGGGTAATAGGCGCGACGCACGGCGACCTCGCCAAAACCGGCACGCGCATACAGCCGGCGCGCAGCCAGATTGCTGTGCCGCACCTCCAGCCACAGCGTGCAAGCGCCCAGCGCACGGCCGCGCACCAGCACCGCTTGCAGCAGGGCCATGCCCAGGCCGCGCCGCTGCTGCGCCGGGGCCACGGTGAGGTTGAGCAGGTGGGCCTCATCCACGCCGAGCATGAGCATGAAGTAGCCCAGGCAGCAGCCCTGCCCATCGCGCGCCACGCTGGCGATGTAGCCTGCGGCCAGGGCATCGGCGAAGTTGCCGCGCGTCCAGGGGTGGGCGAAGGCCTGGTTCTCAATGACCATGACCTCGTCCAGGTCGGCCGTGGCCATGGCCTGCAGTTGCCAGCCGGTCATCGGGTGGCCTCACGGCGCCAGCGCCGTTTTGGCGGCGCGCTCGGCGGTGGTCTGCGCCACCTTGTCGCGCAGGTAATGCGGCAGCGCCCGATCGGCGGCCAGCGCCAGGCCTTGCGCCCAGGCCTGCTGGGCCAGGCGCGCCAGGGCGGCGCCGCGGTCGAGCTCCTGCGGCAGGGTGTGCACTTGGTGCTGCACTGGCGTCCAAGCCTGGCCTGCACCCAAGCGCTCGCCAAACACCGTGATCGCACTGCCGGCCAGCCACCTGGGCGGGCAGCGCTGCCAGGCGTCGACCAAGGCCGGCAAGGTGTACAGCGCAGGCGGCACAACGACGCGCCAAACCGGCCCGTCCGCTGCGTGTGCTGTGCGCCCTGGCCGGCGCTCATAGGCCGCCGCATAGATTTCATCCATGCGTGCGTCCATGGCCACCCAGATCGCGGCGTCGAGCCTGGCCTGGGCCGCGGCGTCCTCGGCCACCAGCATCAGGCTGTCCAGCGGCAGCACGGGTTTGTTGGCGGCAAAGGCCAGGCCCTGGGCCACCGAGCAGGCGGTGCGCAGGCCGGTGAAGGCGCCCGGGCCGGCACCAAAGGCGATGGCGTCAAGCTGCGCCATCGACACCTTGGCCTGCTGCAGCAACTGCAGCACGGCCGGGATCAGCCGGCTTGAAGCCAGGGCCGCACCGGGTTCGACCAGGCTGGTCACCGCATCGCCATACGCCAGGGACAGCGCCAGGCGTTCGGTCGAGGTGTCGATGGCGAGAAGGGTGGCGGGCATCTGCACGGCTGGTTTGTGGACATCCGACGCGAGCTGGCCGGCCGCTGCGTCGGCCTTCAATCAAAACAGGTTTCAAATTCCCGGATTCGGGAATTCAGAACGGGTTGCCCTTGGCGCGAGCCAAGGCTTGCGTGCCGATTTGCCCGTGCGCTGCAGGCGACAGGTGGCGATCATCGGCCCACAGGTAGGCCGCCACGGCGGCAGCGCTGACGAGGTCAGCGGCGGCGCTGGTGCATTCGGGCAGCGGCTTGATGCACACGGCATCGACGGTGTTCGTCAGGCCATAAGAGCTCGGGTTGCGTGCCATCGATTGAACCAGGTCATCGGCCAGCACCAGGCCATAGTTGCGGCCATCAAACCGGCTGGCATCGATGTTGGTGCGCAAGGCGGCGTTGAACTCGAAGCTCAAGCCCGACAATCGCGCCGCGGCACCAGGACTGGCCGTGTTCAGGGCCAGCCCATAGGGGCTCAGGCCGAGGTCGGGCACGGTGGAGACGATGGCACGCGAATTGGCACCGAGGATGGCGTTGATCTGCGTGGCCAGTGCCGCGCCGCGGCGACGCGCCTCCAACGTGGCATCGGCCGCCGTGAGGGTGCCCGCCTGCAAGCGATCAGCCAGCTCGACCAGATCGTTGGCGCCGAGCATCACCGTGATGAGATCGCCCTTGGTGATGGCGCCGCCACTGGCGGCTTGCTCGGCCACTTGCGCAGCGATGCCGCTGCCGGCGCCCTCGACCTTGGCGCCGATCTTGGCGCGGAAGAAGGCCTTGGGCGCGGCCGCGTCCTTGTTGCACTCTGCGAATACAAAGCCGTAGGACGTGGTCAATGCCTGCAGCCAGATCGGCAACAAAAGGCAATCACGGGCGGCGTTGGCATCAAGGCCGTTGACGGTGAATTTCCGGCCGTTGTTGGCGCCGTCGTTGACGATCAGGCTGTTCTCGTCGCCCAGCGCGATTAACCTGGTCGGCACGAAGGGCTCCACCTGGGTCGTGCCTCCGCCGCAGGAGCCCAGGGCCAGGGCCACGCCCAGGCACGCGGCCAGGTGACCCACACGAACGCCTTTGGCACCTCGGGCAAGCCGGGCAACAGCTTGGCGCAGGCCTTGCCGGCCGATCTCAGTCAACACACTCATCTTGGTTCCAGGTCATGCGCTGGCGTGCCAGCCGAAGCGGCCGCACGCCGCAAGCGGTCGTGCACGCCTTCCCATTCCGGGCCCTCGGGCGGCCGCTCAACCCAGATGGTCTGGATGTCGGGCCGGTCGAGCGCGCGCAAGCTGGCGAACAGCTCGCGGGCGGCAGGCGCTGCATCGGCCGGCATGGCCACCCACAGCGCCGACCAGGCTGGACGGGTGCGCGAATATACCGCCAGGCCCTGCGCCGACCGGGCCACTTGCAGCGCCGCGCCGGCCACCAGCCGCAGGCGCGCCCGCGGTGCGTAATGCGCCTCCAGCGTGCCCGAGGCGCGCGGCGCCTGCACATCGGCGTCGGCCAGCGGCTGACCCAGCACCTGTTCGATCTGGCTGCGTGTCAACACGCCCGGGCGCAGCAAGGCCGGCTGGGTGCCGGTTTGGGCACGGCTGCAATCGACGATGGCCGATTCAATGCCCACGCTGCAGGGCCCGCCGTCGAGCACCATCAAGCCGGCATCGAATTCACTGGCCACATGCGCCGCGGTGGTCGGGCTGATGCGGCCGAAACGGTTGGCGCTCGGCGCGGCCACGCCGGGCACGCCGAGCGCCGCACACTGGCGCAGCAGGGCCTGAGCCACGGGGTGCGAGGGGCAACGCAGGCCGATGCTGTCTTGCCCCCCCGCGCTGGCGGCCGCCATGCTGGCGGCGCGCGGCAGGATGAGGGTCAAAGGCCCGGGCCAAAAGGCTTGTATCAGGCGGCTGGCGGCGGGGCTGATGCCTGAGGTGAAAAGCGCGGCACTGGCGGCATCGGCGACATGCACGATCAAGGGGTGGTCGCTGGGCCGGCCCTTGGCGCCAAAGATGCGTGCCACGGCGTCATCGTCGTCGGCGCGCGCCCCCAGGCCGTAGACGGTTTCGGTGGGAAAGGCGACCAGCTCGCCAGCGGCCAGCGCACGCGCTGCCGCGGCAATGCAGGCGGCGTCCTGACCGCTGTGAAGGCTCATCCGGCCTGCACCGGCTCGACCACGAACGCCGGGTCCAGGCCCAGGCGCCTGGACACCTCACGAGCGACGCTGCGGGCCTGCGCGGCATCGGCCGCGGTCACGGTGAGGTGGCCCATCTTGCGGCCGGGCCGAGGCTGGGCCTTGCCGTAGAGGTGGAGGTGCACGCCGGGCAGGGCCAGGACGCGGGGCCAGTCGGGCTCTTGCGCCGGGCCAAGACCAGGCTCGCCCGTGGCCGGCGCAAACCACAGATCGCCCAGCAGGTTGAGCATCACCGCGGGCGAATGCAGGCGCGGCGCCACCAGGGGCAGCCCGGCCAGGGCACGCACCTGCAGCGCGAACTGGCTGCAATCGCAGGCGTCCACCGAGTAGTGGCCGGAATTGTGTGGGCGCGGCGCCATCTCATTGGCCACCAGGTGCGCGGGCGTGGCGTCGGTGAGGGCGGCCTTCTTCACCGCGACCTTGTCTGCTGCGGCCTTGTCCGCTGCGCCCTCGCCCGCAGCACCCTCGCCGCCGTCACCGGCGACGATGAAGAACTCGACGCACAGCACGCCGACATAGGCCAGGCCTTCGGCCAGGCGCAGCGCCGCATCAATCGCCTGGCCTTGCAAGGCATCGGCCACGCCCGCCGCCGGCACCTGGGTCACGGCCAGGATGCCGCCCACGTGCAGGTTGCGCTGCACCGGCAGGTGCACACTCTGGCCGAGCGCATTGCGCGCCACGATGACGCTGATCTCGGCCAGCAGCGGCAAGCGCGCTTCCAGCAAGCAGGGCACGCCGCCCATGGCCAGCCAGGCCGCGCGCAGCGCGTCGCGGTCGGCCACGCGGGCCTGGCCCTTGCCGTCATAGCCCAGGCGATTGGTCTTGAGGATGCCGGGCAGCAAGGCAGCGCTTGCGGCTTCGACATCGGCCAAGCTGGTCAGCAGGGCATGCGGCGCGCAGGGCACGCCGCAGTGCAGAAAGTGGGCTTTCTCCAGCGCGCGGTCCTGGCACACCGCCACGGCGGCGGCGCTCGGCGCCGTGGGGCGCTGGGCGGCCAGGGCCTGCAGGGCGGCGGCGGGGACGTTCTCAAACTCGGTGGTGATGGCCGCACAGCGCTGCGCCAGCTCGTGCAAGCCTGGCCCGTCAAGATAGGCGCTGCAGACTTGGTGCTGCGCCACCTGGCCAGCCGGTGAGGCCGGGTCGGGATCGAGCACCACGGCGGCGTAACCCATGGCCTGCGCGGCATGCACGAACATGCGACCCAGCTGACCGCCGCCCATCACGCCGAGCGTCTCACCAGGCGGCAGGGCGGTCATTTCACGGGCAGCGACATGGCGCGCGCGGTTTCGGTCTGGCGCTCGCGATAGGCGTCGAGCCGGGCGCGCAAGGCCGCATCCTGGGTGGCCAGCATGGCCACGGCAAACAGCGCTGCATTGGCCGCACCGGCCTGGCCAATGGCAAAGGTGGCCACTGGCACGCCCTTGGGCATTTGCACGATGGAATGCAGCGCGTCAACACCGGCCAGGTGGCCGCTGACCACCGGCACGCCCAGCACCGGCACCGTGGTCTTGGCGGCCAGCATGCCGGGCAGATGGGCGGCGCCACCGGCGCCGGCGATGATGGCGCGCAGGCCCCGGCCGGCAGCGGCCTGGGCGTAGGCAAACATGTCGTCGGGCATGCGGTGAGCGGAGATCACACGGCACTCATGGGCCACCGCAAACTCGGCGAGAATCGCCGCCGCATGTTGCAGGGTTTCCCAGTCACTGGATGAGCCCATCAGCACGCCAACTTGAACCGGGTCATTCATCTGCAAGGCGGGCTCCGTTCGCGGCCACCACGGGCGCCACTTTGAGGGTTGCGACAAAGCCTTGCATTGTAGGTGTGCGCCCTCAGGTCGTGACCCACGGCCGGGGGCCATAGCCGAGTGATCGCTGGACCTGTGCCCGCGATCCACGCCCTTTGCACCACGGCCTGTACCGCAGCCGGATTCAGCCTCAGCCACCGTCATTCACCAACCGAGAAAAGCGTCCCGCGACATGACCGACATCACCATGCAAAACCTCGAGACTGAGCTCATCCAGGCCTCGATGGAGCAGCCGGTTCTGCTCGACATCTGGGCACCCTGGTGCGGGCCCTGCCGCACCCTGGGGCCGCTGCTCGAGCGCGTCGAGGCCGCCTACTTCGGCCGCTTCAAGCTGGCCAAATTGAACAGCGACGACCAGCCCGAGATCGCAGGCCAGTTGAGCCAGGCCTTCGGCGTGCGTTCGATCCCGTTTTGCGTGCTGTTTGACAAAGGCCAG
This sequence comes from Ideonella sp., assembly GCA_043720415.1. GTDB lineage: Bacteria > Pseudomonadota > Gammaproteobacteria > Burkholderiales > Burkholderiaceae_C > Pseudaquabacterium. The sequence continues at coordinate 31,236 of JAYSSS010000010.1, read as the reverse complement.
CCGGTCGATGGTTTCGTCGGCGCCCTGCCCGAGCCGCAGATTCGCGAGTTTCTCGACAAACACCTCCCCAGCGAAGAGGCGCTGGAGGCCGAAGCCGAGATCGAGGCCGCAGTGGCGCTGGAAGCCGAAGGCGATGTCGAGGCCGCACTGTCGCGCCTGCAGCAGGCCGTGGCTGTGGACCCGGCCAACGACAGCGCGCGCTACGACTACCTCAAGCTGCTGCTCGACACCGAGCGCACGGCGCAGGCCCGCCAAGCCTACGAGCCCGTGGCCAGCAAGGCCATCGTCGATGCCCGCTTCGCCGCCATCGGACTGTGGCTGCAGGCCTGTGAGCATTTCCCCAGCGCACGCGCGCCGGCCGAGCTCGAAGCTGCCATTGCCGCCAACCGGCGCGACTTTGCGGCCCGCTACGAAGTGGCTCAGCGGCTGATGGCCAAGCACCAGTTCACCGAGGCCATGGACGCCTTGCTGGAGATCATCATGCGCGACAAGGAATGGAACGAGCAGCGCGCACGCAAGACCTATGTCGCCATCCTCGAGATCATGACCAAGCCTGCGCCCAAGGCCACCGGCGAGCCCGCCAAGGGCGCGCTCGAGCTCACCGGCAAGGCCCTGGCCGCGCCCGCCGACCCGGTGATCGACCAGTACCGGCGCAAGCTGAGCATGGCGCTGTTCTGATCGGCGCCCAAGAACGCCCACCTACAATTTGCGGTTTGCTTGCGCCGCAGCAGGCTGCTGCCAACACCTCAACACGCGCACTGCGCGGCATGACCCCAGGAGACCCGCAACATGTTCATTTCCCAAGCCTTTGCCCAGACCGCGCCCGCCGCGGCCGCCTCCGGCGGCATTGAATCCAGCCTGATGAGCATGCTGCCGCTGGTGCTGATGTTCGGCGTGCTGTACTTCATCATGATCCGCCCGCAGATGAAACGCCAAAAGGAACACAAAGCCATGATCGAAGCCCTGGCCAAGGGCGATGAGGTCATCACCTCGGGCGGCATGATCGGTCGCGTCGCCAAGCTCGGCGAGACCTATGCCCATGTCGAGATTTCCAGCGGCGTGGAGGTGCAAGTGCAGCGCAGCGCCGTCATTCAGGTGCTGCCCAAGGGCACCTACGGCAAGTAAGCCCGCCAGGGCAAATCAGCCCGCCCGCGGCGCCAGCGCCGCGATGGCCGGCCCGTGTTGGCCCGCCCGCAAGGGCGCGCAAAAGGATCGCCCAGATGAATCGCTACGCCCTGTGGAAGTACCTGATGCTGGGCGCCGCCCTGCTCATCGGGCTGGTCTACACCCTGCCCAATTTTTACGGCGAGGCGCCTGCGGTGCAGGTCTCCAGCGGCAAGGCCACGGTCAAGCTCGACGCCGCCATGGTGGCCCGCGTACAGGGCGTGCTGGCGCAGGCGCAGTTGAAGGCCGATTTCGTGCAGATGGAGGGCAGCTCGGTCAAGGCGCGGTTCAGTGACACCGACACCCAGATCAAGGCCAAGGACGCCATCAGCAAGGCCCTGAATCCCGACCCGAACGAGGCCTCCTGGATCGTCGCGCTCAACCTGCTGTCGCGCTCGCCGGCCTGGCTCACCGCCATCCACGCCCTGCCCATGTACCTGGGCCTGGATCTGCGCGGCGGCGTGCACTTCCTGATGCAGGTCGACATGAAGGCGGCGCTGACGAAAAAGGCCGAGGCCTTCACTGGCGACATCCGCAGCCTGCTGCGCGACAAGACCATCCGCCACGCCGGCATCGGCCGCGATGGCAACGATGTGGTGGTGCGCTTTCGCGACAAGGCCGTGCTGGCGCAGGCGCAGACCCTGCTCACCGAACAACTGGCCGATCTGCAGTGGGTCGAAACTACCGACGGCAGCGAATTCAAGCTCACCGGCTCGCTCAAGCCCGAGGCCGCGCGCCGGGTGCAGGACGCCGCGCTCAAGCAAAACATCACCACGCTGCACAACCGCGTGAACGAGCTGGGCGTGTCCGAGCCGGTGATCCAGCAGCAGGGCGCCGACCGTGTGGTGGTGCAACTGCCCGGCGTGCAAGACACCGCCAAGGCCAAGGACATCATCGGCCGCACTGCCACGCTGGAGCTGCGCATGGTCAACACCTCGACCGAGGCCCTGGAGGCCCTGCGCGGTGGTGGCCCCGTGCCCTTTGGCAGCGAAAAATACCTCGAGCGCGACGGCTCGGCCATCATCGTCTACCGCCAGGTGGTGCTGACCGGCGACAGCCTGACCGACGCCCAACCCGGCTTCGATGGCCAGAACTCCAGCGAGCCGGCGGTGCACCTCACCGTCGATGCCAAGGGCGGGCGCATCATGCGCGACGTCTCGCGCGAGAACATCGGCAAGCGCATGGCCATCTTGCTGTTCGAAAAAGGCAAGGGCGAAGTCGTCACTGCGCCTTCGATCCGCGGCGAGCTCGGCAACCGCTTCCAGATCTCTGGCCGCATGAACACCGCCGAGGCCAACGACACCGCCCTGCTGCTGCGCGCGGGCTCACTGGCCGCGCCGATGGAGATCATCGAAGAGCGCACCATAGGCCCCACCCTGGGCGCCGACAACATCGCCAAGGGCATGTACAGCGTGGCCTACGGCTTTGCCGCCATCGCCGTGTTCATGTGTGGCTACTACCTGTTGTTTGGGGTGATCTCGACCCTGGCCCTGGCCTTCAACCTGCTGCTGCTGGTGTCGGTGCTGTCCATGCTGCAGGCCACGCTCACCTTGCCGGGCATGGCAGCCATCGCCCTGGCTTTGGGCATGGCCATCGATGCCAACGTGCTGATCAACGAGCGCGTGCGCGAAGAGCTGCGCGCTGGCGCCTCGCCGCAGGCCGCCATCACCGCCGGCTATGACCGCGCTTTTGCCACCATCCTGGACTCCAACATCACCACGCTCATCGCCGGCCTGGCGCTGCTGACCTTTGGCTCGGGCTTCGTGCGCGGCTTCGCGGTGGTGCACTGCCTGGGCATCATCACCTCGATGTTCTCGGCGGTGATGTTCTCGCGCGGCCTGGTCAACCTCTGGTATGGCCGGCAGAAGAAGTTGAAAGCCGTGTCTATCGGCCAGGTCTGGCGGCCCGCTGCGGCCCCCGGCACTGAACCTGCCATCAAAGCCTAAGCGCACGGAGCCAGGACATGGAATTTTTCAGGATTCGCCGCGACATCCCGTTCATGCGGCATGCGCTGATCTTCAACATCGTCTCCTTTCTCACCTTCGCCGCGGCGGTGTTCTTTCTCGTCACCCGCGGCCTGCATTTGTCCATCGAGTTTACCGGCGGCACCGTGCTCGAAGTCGAGTACGCGCAGTCGGCCGATCTGGAGAAGACGCGCAAGGCCATCGACACCCTGGGCCTGGGCGAGGTGCAGGTGCAGACCTTCGGCACCTCGCGCGATGTGGTGGTGCGCCTGCCGGTGCGCGGCGCGGCCAATGCCAAGGAGCAGTCCGAGCTGGCCACGCGTGCATTTGCCGTGCTGTGCAAGGCCGAGGCTGGCAGCGTGGGCACCAAGACCTACACCACGCCCAAGGGCGAACAGGTCAGCCGGCCCTCGTGCAGCGTGGGCGCGGACCAAGAGCCGCTGAAGCTGTCGCGCACCGAATTCGTCGGCCCGGCGGTGGGGTCGGAATTGGCAGCCGATGGCGCCAAGGCTCTGGCCTTCGTCGTCATCGGCATCATGGTCTACCTGGCCTTTCGCTTCGAATGGAAGTTCTCGGTCGCGGCCATCGTCGCCAACCTGCACGACGTCATCATCATCCTGGGCTTTTTCGCCTTCTTCCAGTGGGAGTTTTCGCTGGCCGTGCTGGCCGCGGTGCTGGCGGTGCTGGGCTACTCGGTGAACGAATCGGTGGTCATCTTCGACCGGATTCGAGAGGCCTTCCGGCGCTACCGCAAGCTCACGACGCAGGAGGTCATCGACCACGCCATCACCAGCACCATGAGCCGCACCATCATCACCCACGGCTGCACGCAGATGATGGTGCTGGCCATGCTGTTCTTCGGCGGGCCGACGCTGCACTACTTTGCGGTGGCGCTGACCATCGGCATCTTGTTTGGCATCTACTCGTCGGTGTTCGTCGCGGCGGCCATCGCCATGTGGCTGGGTGTCAAGCGCGAGGACCTCATCAAGGCCTCGGTCAAGGACCACGACCCCAATGATCCCAACGCCGGGGCGGTGGTATAGAGTCGACGGGTCGTTGCAAACACCCGGGCAGCCGGCATCCATAGCCCATGGCGCTATCCGTCGAATCCAGCCAGCTCGCCAGTCGATCGAGGCGTCTGTACACCGACGAGCTGATCAAGGGCCTGACCGAGTTGGTCCGGCGCGTGGCCGATGCCGCCAGGCTGGCCCAGGACAAACCCGCCGACTACCAGACCGCACAGCGCCGACGTGACCTGACGCAGCTCTTGCTGAAGACCGCCAAGCCGTGGTTGCAAGGCATGGTCGACGGCCTGCGCCATGTGGCCGCACACGGCATGACGGCCACGTCCACGGGCGATCTGCGCGGCGCCAACAGCAAGGGCCTGTCCTTGGTGGACGACGACACCATCGACCGCGAGATCCTCACCTCCCGGCTGGCACTGGCGGTGATGGACAAGGCCTCCTGGGAGTTCTCCGATCTGCGCTCGCGCGTGGCCGCGCTGGAGAAGCGCCAAGAGCTCGACACCCACGACATGCTGCGCGCCCATGTGCTGGCGCGCGTGGTGCTCGATGCCTGGCGCTCGGCGGGTCTGGACAGCGAGGGCTGGCGCGAGCTTCAGCCGGTGCTGCACAGCGAGTTTTCGCTCCTGGTGGAGGAGGCCTATCACGAGGCCAACCGCTGGCTGATGGAGCACGGCGTCTTGCCCGACATCGACCTGCGGCCGATGATCCGACGCGCTGCCAACTCCTTTCCCGTGGGCACGGGTGCAGAGCACGGCGGGGCGGCGGGCGAGTCGGGCTACCCGCACTCCCGCTCTGCGGGCGGTCAAGCGTCGGGAAGATCAACACAGAGCGGTCATCTGAGCGATTCGCACCGCGCGCCGGCTGCCGATGTCGCGGGCGCGGCGCCGATGGGCTTGCCAGCGGCGTCGCGCGGCCATGAATCCCCGCTCAGCACAGGATTACCGCAACGCCCGGCCTTGATGCGCGGGGCAGGCAGGCCTGCTGGCGCGCAGATGTCGGGCGGCGCCGGGTGGAATCGCAACGTCGGGCCGCGACAGGCCGTGGGCGAGGAGACGCGTCTGATGACGCGCGCGGCCTCGCTGCCCCGCGGCAGCGACCATGCCGACGCCGTGCTCGGCCGCCTAAACCGCCTGGTGGGCCGGCAGTTGCCGGGTTTTGCCGAAAGCAGCCAGGCGCCGGTGGCGGTGACGCCCAAGCTGGCGCGGGCCATAAACAACGTCCAGCACAGCTTGCAGCAGCGCTTGGTTCCGGCGGCAGCGGGCGGGGCGCCAAGCGCCATCACCACGCCCATGCTGCTCGACGATCTGCAGCAACGCAAACAAGCACTCAAGCAGGCCGCCGAAACCCCGGCCGAGCGCGCCACGATCGAAATCGTGGCCATGATGTTTCAGAGCATCCTGGCCGAGGAGCGCATCCCGGCGCAGGTGCGCGTGTGGTTCGCAAGGCTACAGATGCCGGTGCTGCGCGTGGCCGTGGGCGAGCCGGATTTCTTTGCCACCATCGATCACCCGGCGCGTCGCCTGATCGACCGGCTGGGGGCCTGCGTCATGGGCTTCGACGATTCGGCACGCGCCGTGGGCGACGCGCTGGAGAAAGAGATCAAGCGCATCGTGCAGGTCGTCGAGGCCTACCCGGACACCGGCCGTCGGGTTTTTCAAACCGTGCTCACCGAATTCGAGAAATTCCTCGAGCACTTCTTTCGCAATGAAAACGAGGCCACCAAGCGCGGTGTGTCGCTGGCGCAGCAGGTCGAGCAGCGCGAGACCCTGGCCATCCAATACACGATTGAGCTTCGGCGAATGCTCAGCGACGTGCCTGTGCAAGAGGGCGTGCGGCAGTTCTTGTTTCATTGCTGGGCCGATGTGCTGGCCACCACCGCGGTGCGTTATGGTGGCCACAGCGAAGAGACCAAGGGCATGAAGCGCGCCGCCGCCGACCTGATCTGGTCGGCCAGTGCGAAGGTCACACGTGAAGAGCGCGGCGAGGTCATCCGTCGCTTGCCGCCACTGCTCAAACGCCTGCGCGAGGGCATGGGCTCTGCCGGCATGAATGCCGAGCGTCAGGACGAGCAGATCCAGACGCTCAACAACTCGCTCGCCGCGGCCTTCACCGCCAAGGCCGCGATCATCCCGACCGACCGCTTGACCGAGCTGATGGAGCGGCTTGAATCGCTGGAGGAGCTGCTGCCCAAGGCCGGCCATGTCGAGGTCGACGAGTCCATCGTGCTGGATCTGTCTGGCCATGAAAGCTCGGAGCTTGAGGTCGTCTCGGGTGGCGGCTCGATGCCCACGCCGGCCATCGTGGCCTGGGCGCGCGAGCTGATGGTCGGCACCTGGTACATGCTGGAATACCGTGACCGCACGGAGCCGGTGCAACTGGCCTGGCATGGCCTGCGCCGGCAACTCTCGCTGTTCGTCTCGGCCAGTGGCCGCTGCGTGCTGTTTCAGCAGCAGCGCCTGGCCTCCTACCTGCAGGCCGGCTTGCTGCTGCCAGCACAGGACGAATCGCTCACGGTGCGGGCCACACGCAGCGCCCTGGCCAAGCTCGACGCCGATCCGTCGCGGCTGATGAACTGATCAGTGGATCAGCCGCTCTTCAGGGGCGACAAACAACTCGTCCAGGATCAGCGCATCGGGCTCCTCGCCCAGACTCCAGAACACCATCAGGACGATGACCTTCATGTCCTCCAGTGCCAAGGGGCTGTCGGCCACGGCGCTGGCTCTGTCGATGACAATTTCGCGCATGGCCGGCGGCAGCACGCCCGCCGATTCGAGGAAGCTCACAAAGCCGATGCAGTCTTCACCCAGGCGCTCCCACTCGCGCGGCGTGTACACCCGCATGCTGCGGCCCAGTTGTTCGGCGATGGTGCTGCCCGCCGACTCAGCCAGGCCGTCCAGCCAACTCAGGGCCTCGCGGATTTCGTCGGACTCAAAGCCCACTGCGGAGAGCTTGCGCGACAACTGGTTGGCCTCGGGACAGGCGTCCGGCCGCCAGTAGTTTTCATAGAGGTAAACCAACACATCGAACATCGCGGGATGATAACCGAGCGCTTTCTTGCGCCTGGCCAGTTTGCGGCGCTCGCCCGGGGCCGATCTTGGCCGATCCGGGCGCCGCTCAAACGCTGTGAATGCGCTGGAACAACCCGCCAGGCAAACGTGCCACCAGGCCCAGCAGTTCCAGCTCAAGCAAGCGGGCGCTGAGCTCAGGCGCGGGCCAGCCGCAACGCGCCATCAATGCATCGAGCGTGGCCACATCGAAGCCCAGCGCACGCAGCACCGGGTCGCTTGTTGAGGCGTCCCCATCGGACCCATCGGACCCATCGGGTCCACCCGGCCCGTCCAGCCCATCGGGTCCGCCCGGCCCGTCCAGCAAGGCCTCATCGGCCACTGTGGCCGCCGGTCGCGCGATCACGTGGCCGAGCTCTTCAAGCACGTCGGCAGCGCATTCCACCAGCTTGGCGCCCTGGCGGATCAAGGCGTGGCAGCCACGCGCCTGCGGCGAGTGGATGGAGCCTGGAATCGCAAACACCTCGCGCCCGGCCTCGGCGGCGAGCCGGGCCGTGATCAAGGAGCCGGACTGCATGGCGGCTTCCACGACCAGCGTACCGCGCGACAGCGCTGCAATGATGCGATTGCGCTGCGGGAAATTCGCAGCCAGCGGCGGTGTACCCGGAAAGTACTCACTCACGATCAAACCATGGCTGGCAATGCGCTGCGCCAGGGCGCGGTGGGACCTTGGGTAGACCTGGTCGGGGCCGTTCCCAACCACCGCAATGGTGCGGCCGGGGCCGGCGGCGACGCCTTCCAGCCCAGCCTCCAGCGCGCCCTCGTGCGCGGCGGCATCGATGCCAGCGGCCAGGCCGGAGACGATGACCCAACCGCGCTGGGCCAAGTCCCGCGCAAAGGCACGGGCGTTTTGCCGGCCCTGCGGCGTGGCCTGACGGCTGCCGACAATGGCCAGGCAGGGGGCCGCCAGAGCGCTGCAGTCGCCCTCGACAAACAACAGCAGCGGCGGATCGGCGGTCTGCAGCAGCAAAGCCGGGTAGTCGGCATCGGCCAGGCTGAGGATGCGCCGCCCGGGCGCAGCGCCCAGCCAGGCCTGGGTGTTGGCGATGCCGGCTTGCTCAGCGCCGGCCGACAGCACAAAGGCGTCGACCGCAGCGCGCGCGCCGAGCACCGCCGACAAGGTGGCCGGCGAGGCATTCAACACGGCTTGAGGCGAGCCCATCGCTGCCAACAGCCTGCGCAGGCTGTCGCGGCCCAGGCCGCTGCGGTGGATGAGCGCGATCCAGGCGGCCTGATCGTCCAGACTCACGGGCACGGCGAGGTCAGGTTTGGCTTGGCAGCGATCTGAGTGCCTGCGGCCCACCCGCGCCAACGCAGGGCAGGTGCCAGCCGCAGCATCACGGCTGAGTGAAGCGGTCGCCGCGCTGCACCGGCTCGGTGGCCGACAGGATCAGCGCGTAGGACACACGCTCAAACACCCGGAACACAAACAGCATGCCCACACGCTCGTCGGGCAGCTTCATGGGCGTGGGCTTGACCTCGGTGCGGTCCATGGCCAGCACGCCATCACGCCACAGGCCCAGCACGTGGCCGCGCTCGATGCCCTGCTGGCTGCCACGGTTGATGGCCACGATCTGGTTCTGACCAGCGGTGATGGCCTCACCATAGATCGAGATGATCTGGCCACGCACAGGGACCGAAGGCGCATGCGGCACATAGGCGTTGAAGTCGCGCGCCGGCGTTGGCGCCAGGCGATCACCTACGCCCACCTCTTGGCGCACGCTGGTCATGACAATGCTGTCGGGCACCGCGATCACCGTCTTGCCATCGCCGGCGGGGCGGTTTTCACCGGCGCGGGTGAAATCGGCGGTACCCACAAACCGCGCCTCATGGCCCAACACTTCGCCGGTGCTGGGGTCTGTGAGCGGCCGGGTCTCACGAAACAGCGAAAACGCGCGCGCACCCTTCAGGTCGCCACGCACATAGGCGGTTTCACCTTGCGACACCATGACCCGGCCTTCCTGTGTGGCCACCACGCGCGGCGCCAGGTTCAAGTCGGCATTGCCCAGGACCACCGCCTCGTTCAGGAAGGGGCCGATCAGGTTGAGCGGAATCGAGGCGATGGCGCCGGTGTCAAGCGGTTGGCTGCGCACGCTTGGGGACAGGCGCACGGTGTCTGTCGGCGGCTGCTGGCCCTCAGTGCCGGCCATTTGCAGGCGTGCACGGCCGTCGGACTTGATCAGCACCAGCTTTTGACCTGGGTAGATGAGGTGGGGGTTGCGAATTTGTTGCAAATTCATGCCCCACAGATCGGGCCAGCGCCAGGGGCTTTTGAGAAACAGCTTGGAGATGTCCCACAGCGTGTCGCCACGTTGCACGGTGTGCGAGTCGGGCGCGTTGGCGGCCAGCTCGGACAAAGGCACGCCGGCCTGGGCCACTTGCTGCGCGCGCGCTCGCTGCTGCGGCAACACGACCAACTCATTGGCAGCGGCGGGGGCTGCGGCAACGCCGGCCATGGCCAAGGCCCCGGCAATGATCAGAATTCGCCAGGTGCCGCTCTGGACGGGCATGCTGGACTGGCGTGAACTCATGGGCAAGGTCTCCGTTGTGGCAAAGGCAGCAGCACCTCAAGTGGGTCAGGGGATCGGTCACAACAACCGAAAGGCAGGGCCTCAAATGCTCATGCTGCGTCGCAGATTCTGCCGATAAACCCTTGATATCGCAATGAAAAGTGCCCGCCAGGCGAGGTCCATCTCCGACTTGAGATACTTCGGCCGTTGCTTAGTCTCCACACCTGTAGCCGCATGTGACGGCCAGGTCAGTACACAAACACCATGGCATTGCTTTCCATTCTTCGTTACCCCGACCCCAAACTGCACACCGTCGCCAAACCCGTGGCTGTGGTCGATGAGCGCATTCGACAGCTGGTCGACGACATGCTGCAGACCATGTACGCCGCCGACGGCGTCGGCCTCGCAGCCACCCAGGTGAACGTGCATGAGCGCGTCATCGTCATGGACACCTCCGAGTCGCGCAAAGAGCCCAAGGTGCTGATCAATCCGGAGATCATTGCGCGCAGCACCGAGCTGGCACTCAATGAGGAGGGCTGTCTGTCCGTGCCAACGGTCTATGACAAGGTGGAGCGCCATGCGCGCGTCACGGTCAGGGCCATGGGGCGCGACGGTGCGATCCATCAATTTGAGGCTGAGGAGCTGCTGGCCGTGTGCGTGCAGCACGAGATGGATCACCTTTTGGGCAAGGTCTTTGTCGAGTACCTGAGCCCGCTCAAGCGCAAGCGCATCCGCACCAAGATGTTGAAGAAGTCGCAGGGCGATTGAACCCGCAGGAGCCCTGCGCGGCGCCAACTACAGCCCCACATCGCCAGCCCTGAACCCATGCGCATCGCGTTTGCCGGCACCCCCGAGTTCGCGTCCATCGCACTGGCCGCGCTGATCGACGCTGGCCGTGAAGTGGTGCTGGTGTTGACGCAGCCTGACCGGCCGGCGGGCCGGGGCCTGAAGCTGCAGCCTTCGGCCGTGAAGGCTTTGGCCACGGCCCATGGCCTGCCCGTGATTCAGCCGCGCAGCCTGCGCCTGGACGGCAAATTTCCCGACGATGCCGCTCAGGCACAGCAGACCTTGGCGCTGGCTCAAGCGCAGTGCCTGGTGGTGGCAGCCTATGGCCTGATCCTGCCCGTCTGGACCTTGGCCTTGCCTGCCGCGGGCTGCCTGAACATCCACGCCTCCTTGCTGCCGCGTTGGCGCGGTGCGGCACCCATTCACCGCGCCATCGAAGCCGGTGATACGAGCACCGGCATCACCATCATGCAAATGGATGCCGGCCTGGACACGGGTGACATGCTGCTCATCGAAGCCCTGGCCATCAACGCCGGCGACACCACCGCCACGCTGCACGACCGCCTGGCCAAGCTGGGTGGCGAGCTCATCGTGCGAGCCCTGGCCCAGCCGCAACTGCCACGCCTGCCGCAGCCCGCTGCAGGCATCAGCTATGCACACAAGATCGACAAGGCCGAAGCCGCCATTGACTGGTCCCTGCCCGCGGCCGTGATCGAGCGCCGCGTGCGTGCCTTCGATCCCTTTCCCGGGGCCAGCTTTCGGCTGGGTGAGGAGGTCGTGAAACTGTGGCGCGCCACGCTTGACGACGGTGGGCAAGTCGCCCAGGCGACTGCCGCGCCCGGGCGCGTCCTGCAGGCCCAGAGCGGGCGGCTGTGCGTGGCCTGCGGCCAGGGCAGCCTGAAGCTGGAGACCCTGCAAGCCAGTGGTGGGCGCCGTGTTGATGCGGCCACTTTCCTGCAGTCTCGCGCCGCGCAGTCGCGGCCCCTCGCGGCGGGATCGATGCTCGGTTGAACTTCGCGGGCGGGGCCGCATCTTCCGGGAGCCCCAGGACCCGGCGCTTTGCGCCTGGCCGTTTGGAGCTCACCGTGCAGCAAAGGGATTCGCACCATGTTCAATATCATGAAGACCGCCATGTTGATGGCCGCCATCACCGCCCTGTTCATGCTGATGGGGCAATGGTTGGGGGGCGAAATGGGCATGCTGCTGGCCCTGGCCGTGGCCCTGGCCATGAACTTCTTCAGCTACTGGTTCAGCGACAGCATCGTGCTGAAGATGTACAAGGCGCGCGAGGTGGATGACGCCACCGCGCCGCAGTTCGTGGGCATGGTGCGCGAGCTCGCCACGCGGGCCGGGCTGCCCATGCCCAAGGTCTATCTGATCGACGAGGCCGCGCCCAATGCCTTTGCCACCGGCCGCAACCCCGCGCATGCCGCCGTGGCGGCCACCACCGGCATCATCCGCGCCCTGAGCGAGCGCGAGCTGCGTGGTGTGATGGCGCATGAGCTGGCCCATGTCAAGCACCGCGACATCCTGATCTCCACCATCAGCGCCACCATGGCCGGCGCCATCGGCATGCTGGCCAATTTCGGCATGATGTTTGGCGGGCGCGGTTCGGACGGCCGCCCGTCCAACCCGATTGCCGGCATCGCCGTGGCCATCCTGGCGCCGCTGGCCGCGGCCCTGATTCAGATGGCCATCAGCCGCGGTCGCGAGTTCGAGGCCGATCGCGGCGGCGCCGAAATTTCCGGCGACCCACAGGCGCTGGCCTCGGCGCTGCAAAAGATCCAGCGCTTCTCCCAGGGCCAGCCCATGGAAACCGCCGAGCGCCACCCGGAGACGGCGCAGATGATGATCATGAACCCGCTCTCGGGCGGCGGCCTGCGCGGCTTGTTCTCCACCCACCCGGCGACCGAAGAGCGCGTCGAGCGGCTGCTGCAGATGGCCGTGTCGTCGGCCTCGCCTTTGCGCCGTTGAAGATTTGGCTTGCCCGGCCAGCGGCGCTCAAGCCGCCAGCAGTGGCGGCCGATAACCCGGCCATGAGCCGCCCATGGATCGCACCGTCATTGATTGCCCTTGCCCTGCTGCTGTCAGGCTGCGACCAGTTGGGCATAGAGGCCGCCAGCGCCGTGGCCGCGCGCAAGGAAGGCGACGGCAAGGCCATAGGCGGCGCCTGTCGCCATGCGGGCCGCGCCATTGAAGACTGCTACGTCCTCAACAAAAAGGCCGATCGTTCGGCCGTGTACGCCGGTTGGCGCGAGATGAACGAGTACATGCGCGAGAACAAGATCGAGCCCGTGGCCCCGTTGATCAAACCCGAATCGCAGATGGCGGCCAAGCCGGTGGACGATGCCGATGCCCCGCCGGCAAAACCCAGCGCAGACAAGCCTGTGGCCAAAAGCAAAAAGCACGCGTCATAGCTGATGCCGGCACTGTGGGTCGCCAGGCTTGCCGGCGCCCCAGGCGCGGTCTGGTTCAACCCGCGTGCAGACCGTCCGCCGCGCCCGTCCGCCATGCCCGGCCGTCACCCGTCTGTCGCCAATCCGCGCCGTCCAGCCCTCGCGAGCCCGGCTCTGTCACAAGGCCCACGACAGCCCGGGCCATGGCGAAGAACATGCGCTCCTTCGCTGGCCAAAGCTTTGGGAGACACCGCATGAACCGCATCTTTCGCACACTCGACGTCCTGCTGGGGCTGACCTTGGTCTGTGCCCTGGCCATGACCGTGCTCACCGCCCTGCCCTCATCGGCCATGGCCGCCACCACAGTGGGCGCCGGGCCGGTCAACACCGAGCAGCGCAGCGTGGCGGCCTTTGACGCCATCGCGGTGTCGGGCAGCTTTGAAGTCCTGGTGCGCCAGGTTGCAGCCCCACAAGTGGCCGGCATCACCGTGCGCGCGCAGGCCAACTTGCTGCCGCTGATCGAGACCGTGGTGGGTGCCGACAACAAGCTGAGCATTCGTTGGCAGCGATCAGCCTCGGTGCGCACCAGCGCTCGCCCGGTGATCGAGGTGGCCGTGCTGCGCCTGCACAGCCTGGCGTCGAGCGGCGCCAGCGACATCCGTGTGAATGGCCTGACGACGCCCAGGCTCGATGCTGCCATCTCCGGCTCGGGTGGCGTTCACTTGATGGGCTTGAGCAGTGACGAGCTCGCCCTGCGCATCGCCGGCTCAGGCGACATGGTGGCCGCGGGCCAAACCGCCAGGCTGCGCATCAGCATCGCCGGCTCGGGCGACGTCAAGGCCGAGGCGCTCAAGGCCGACGATGTCACCGTGAACATCGCCGGCTCGGGCGACGCCGCTGTGCACGCCCAGCAGAGCCTGAAGGTGTCCGTGGCCGGGTCGGGCGACGTCGTCTACAGCGGCAACGCCGTGGTCAAGACCTCCATGGCCGGCAGCGGCAGCGTGCGCAAGCGTTGATTTAGCGCAGATTTGCCGCGGTCCGCGGCCGGTTCGCGGCTCTGGCAGGGCCTGTGGGCTGGGTGAATCTGACACACTGCGCGGCGCTTCGCACTGATCAACACCCGCCCCTGCAGACCATGAAGATTACCCGCCTCGATGAGCTCATCGCCCAGGGCCGCCTCAAGGGCCGCCGCGTCTTCATCCGCGCCGACCTGAATGTGCCGCAGGACGACGCCGGCAATATCACCGAAGATACGCGCATCCGCGCCTCCCTGCCCTGCATCCGCATGTGCCTGCAGGCCGGCGCGGCGGTGATGCTGAGCTCGCACCTGGGCCGCCCTACTGAGGGCCAATTCAAGCCCGAAGACTCGCTGCAGCCGGTGGCCGATCGCCTGGCGCAACTGCTGGCTTGTGCCGTGCCGCTGCGATCAAACTGGGTGGATGGCGTAGATGTCCAGCCTGGCGAGGTGGTGCTGCTGGAGAACTGCCGGCTCAACATTGGCGAGAAGAAAAACGATGAGGCGCTGGCGCGCAAATTGGCCGCGCTGTGCGACATCTTTGTGCACGACGCCTTTGGCACCGCGCACCGCGCCGAGGCCTCGACCTATGGCATCGCCGAGTACGCCCCCATCGCCTGCGCCGGCCCCTTGTTGGCCGCCGAGATCGACGCCATCACCAAAGCCCTGGCACACCCGAGGCGCCCGCTGGTGGCCATCGTGGCGGGCAGCAAGGTCTCGACCAAGCTCACCATCTTGCAAAGCCTGGCCAGCAAGGTCGATGGCCTCATCGTCGGTGGAGGCATCGCCAACACCTTCATGCTGGCCGCGGGCCTGAAGATCGGCAAGAGCCTGGCCGAGCCCGATCTGGTCGATCAAGCCAAGGCCGTCATCGCCACCATGCAGGCCCGCGCCCTGGCCTTGGGCGACAGCCGTGTGGGCGTGCCGATTCCGGTGGATGTGGTCACCGCCAAGACCTTCGCCGCCGACGCACCGGCCACCGTCAAAGCCGCCACCGACGTGGCAGACGATGACCTGATCCTGGACATCGGCCCCAAGACCGCCGCACTGCTGGCCGAGCAGTTGCAGCGCGCCGGCACTGTCGTATGGAACGGACCGTTAGGTGTGTTCGAGTTCGACGCCTTCTCGCACGGCACCGAGACCGTGGCGCGGGCCATTGCCGCCAGCGATGCCTTCAGCATTGCGGGCGGCGGCGACACCCTGGCGGCGATTGCCAAGTACGGCATCACCGAGTCCATCAGCTACATCTCCACCGGCGGCGGCGCCTTCCTGGAGGTGCTGGAGGGCAAGACCCTGCCGGCGTTTGAGGTGCTGCAGCGGCGGGCGGCCTGACCGCACCACGGCCACGCCCGCACACCGGCGTCTTGATGCGACAGGACTGCACCCGACCGCGGTGTAGGCACGGATAATCCGAGGCCGCAATTTTTCGCTCAAGCCCAGACCACATGTCACGTGCCACCAAGATCGTCGCCACACTCGGCCCCGCCTCCAGCGACCCGGAGGTGCTGGAGCGACTGCTGCGTGCTGGCGTCGATGTGGTGCGCCTGAACTTCAGCCACGGCACGGCGCAAGACCACATCGAGCGTGCCTTGATGGTGCGCGCCTGCGCCGAACGCGTGGGCAAGCCGGTGGCCTTGATGGCCGATCTGCAAGGGCCAAAGATTCGCGTCGGCAAGTTTGAAGAGGGCAAGGTGATGCTGGTCAACGGCGCGCCATTCATCCTGGACGCCGCGCGCACCGCGCTGGGCACGGTCAATGCCGTGAGCCTGGATTACAAGGAGCTGCCGCGCGACGTCAAACCCGGCGACACGCTGCTGCTCAACGACGGCCTGCTGGTGCTGGTGGTGTCGTCGGTGCAAGGCGAACAGGTGCACACCACCGTGAAAGTAGGCGGCGTGCTGTCCAACAACAAGGGCATCAACAAGCAAGGCGGTGGCCTCACCGCCCCGGCACTCACCGCCAAGGACATGGAAGACATCAAGACCGCCATGGCCTTTCAGGCCGACTACCTGGCGGTGAGTTTTCCGAAGAGCGCCACCGACATGGAGATGGCGCGCCAGCTCGCCAATGTGGCCGGCGAGGCCTACCGCCACAAGCCCGCGCTGATCGCCAAGATCGAGCGCAGCGAGGCCATTCCGCGGCTGCAAGAGATCCTGGCGGCGAGCGACGGCATCATGGTGGCGCGCGGTGACCTGGCGGTGGAGGTGGGCAACGCCACCGTGCCTGCGCTGCAAAAGAAAATGATCCGCATGGCGCGCGAGATGGACAAGATCACCATCACCGCCACGCAGATGATGGAGAGCATGATCGTCAACCCGGTGCCCACTCGGGCCGAGGTCAGCGACGTCGCCAACGCCGTGCTCGACGGCACCGACGCCGTGATGCTGAGCGCCGAGACCGCCGCCGGCGCCTTCCCGGTGGAGACCGTCGAACACATGGCGCTGATCGCCCTGGAGGCCGAGCGCGCCGAAGACAGGCAGCTCGATGGTGAATTTCGCAACAAGCGCTTCGGCCGCATCGATCAAAGCATCGCCATGGCGGCCCTCTTCACCGCCCACCACCTGGGCTGCAAGGCCATCATCGCGCTCACCGAGTCGGGCTCGACGGCCTTGTGGATGAGCCGGCACAACATCCATGTGCCCATCTTTGGCCTGACCTCCAAGCCCAGCTCGGAGCGGCGCATGGCTCTGTACCGCAATGTGCGCCCGCTGCTCATGCCCGGCCACACCGATCGCGATCAGGCACTGCTGGACGCCGAGCGCGTGCTGGTGAGCAAGGGCGTGCTCATGCCCGGCGACACCTATGGAATCACCTGCGGCGAGCCCATGGGCTACCCTGGTGGCACCAACATGCTCAAGGTCTGTCGCGTTGCTTGAGCGATAGGCACGGACTCGGGCCACCCCTTCGAAATCGAACGCAGCGTCGTTTCACCACCCTAACCACTTTATACACAGGACACACCATGCCACTCGTTTCCATGCGCCAGTTGCTCGACCATGCCGCCGAAAACACCTATGGCATCCCGGCCTTCAACGTCAACAACCTGGAGCAGGTGCAGGCCGTCATGTCGGCCGCGGCCGAGGTCGATGCGCCGGTGATCCTGCAGGCCAGCGCCGGTGCGCGCAAGTACGCCGGCGAGCACTTCATCAAACACTTGATTGCCGCAGCCCTGGAGGCCTACCCCAAGGTGCCGCTGGTGATGCACCAGGACCATGGCCAAAGCCCCGAGGTCTGCCAGGGCGCCATCGATCTGGGATTCAGCTCGGTGATGATGGACGGCTCGCTGCAGGCCGATGGCAAGACCATCGCCAGCTACGACTACAACATCGAGGTCACCCGCAAGGTGGTCGACATGGCGCACCGCGTGGGAGTCACCGTCGAGGGCGAGCTCGGCTGCCTGGGCTCACTGGAGACCATGAAGGGCGACAAGGAAGACGGCCACGGCACCGACTCGACCATGACCATCGAGCAGTTGCTGACCGACCCCGAGCAGGCCGCCGATTTCGTCAAGCGCACCCAGCTCGACGCCCTGGCCATTGCCATCGGCACCAGCCACGGCGCCTACAAGTTCAGCCGCAAGCCCACCGGCGACATCCTGGCCATTGCACGCATCAAGGAGATCAACCGCCGCATCCCCAACACCCACCTGGTGATGCATGGCAGCTCGAGCGTGCCGCAAGACCTGCTGGCCGAAATTCGCAAGTACGGCGGCGACATGAAAGAGACCTACGGCGTGCCGGTAGAAGAGATCCAGGAGGCCATCAAATACGGCGTGCGCAAGATCAACATCGACACCGACATCCGCCTGGCCATGACCGCGGCGATCCGCCGCTTCTTCGCCGAGAACCCCAGCAAATTCGACCCGCGCGAGTACCTCAAGCCGGCCCGCGAGGCCGCCAAGGCGATCTGCAAGCAGCGCTATGAGCAGTTCGGCTGCACCGGTCAGGGCGGCAAGATCAGCGGCCTGTCACTGCACGTGGTGGCGCAGCGTTATGCCAGCGGGGCCTTGGCGCAAGTGGTGCATTGAGGCACGCGCTCGTCGGCGCTTTTTCGGCGTCCAAACGCTGCCGCATCCGAAAGCCCCCATGTCCCCAAACGCCGCGCTGTTTGAATCCAGCCTGCACTCCCTGCCACTGCTCGCCCGCGGCAAGGTGCGCGACAACTACGCGGTGGGCGCCGACCGCATCCTGATGGTCGCCTCAGACCGCATCTCGGCCTTCGATGTGGTGATGGGCCAGGCCATCCCCGGCAAGGGCGAGTTGCTGACGCGAATGGCGCTGTTCTGGTTCGACAAACTCGCCGCCATCGTCCCCAATCACCTGACCGGCCAAGCGCCCGAGAGTGTGGTGGCCGCCGATGAGTGCCCGCAGGTGGCGGGCCGCTCGATGCTTGTCAAGCGCCTGCGGCCATTGCCGGTGGAGGCGGTGGTGCGTGGTTACCTGGCCGGCTCGGGCTGGACGGAGTACCAGCACAACGGAGCCGTGTGCGGCGTCGCACTGCCTGCGGGTTTGCGCAATGCCAGCCGCTTGCCAACGCCCATTTTCACGCCCGCCACCAAGGCCGAAATGGGCGACCACGACGAGAACATCAGCTTCGAGCAGATGGTGGCTGTGGTGGGTGCCGATCTGGCAGGCCAGATGCGCGATGTCGCACTGCGGCTGTACACCGAAGCTGCTGCGTATGCCGTGACGCGCGGCATCATCATCGCCGACACCAAGTTCGAGTTCGGGCTGGATGAGCAGGACCGCTTGACGCTGATGGACGAAATACTGACCCCGGACTCATCCCGCTTCTGGCCTGTGGAGTCCTACCGTGAGGGCCAGAACCCGGACAGCTTTGACAAGCAATACCTCCGGGATTGGTTGTCAACCGCTACCGTCGATGGCCAGCCCTGGGCCAAGGTCGCGCCGGCGCCTGCCATGCCGGATGCGGTGATTGAGGCGACGGCGGCGCGATATCGGGTGGCGCTTGAGGTGTTGGTGGGGTGAGGGGGGAGTGATGGAATCTCGTTTGCTCAGGACATTGGCTGCGGAGGCCAACTCAAGCACCGATCGGGACACCTGGGCTCGCGCGGTGTGTCGATCAGCCTCTCATTACGCCCGCCAAGGCCATACTGAAGAAGCAATGGCAGCAATTGCAACTGTCCGCGCTAAGTTCGGTACGGAACTCAGTGTGTCGACCGGTACCTGGCTAATGCTTGCCGAGGGGATCATGCACTTCTTCGATGATCGCTGGGAGCAGGGATTTGACCGAGCGCGACGTGCCTATGGAATTGCATTCGCGGCAAATTTGAACAGTGCGAAGGCGACGTGCGCGGCTTGGATGGCGCACATGCATTTCAACGCACTTCGGTACTCGGAGATGGCGACACACATCGACGAGGCGCTCACATTAGCGGATCCAAACGATCACCAGGCCCGAGCTCGGGCGTCGCTAGTTTTAGCAGACGCACTGCATTTCGCAGGCGACTTTCAACTTGCCCGCCCTTGGTACGAGCGCACTCGATTACATGCCACGGCCGAAGGAGACGAAGCAACGCTTAGCGCGATGCTCCATAACGTCGCCGCTTTTCGGGCCGGCAACGTGCGGATCGCCGACACGTTTGACTCGGCTTCGCCAATAGAGGCTAAACACGCGCTGATGCAGGCCAATTCAGCTTGGAACTTTGACTCTGCAATCGGCACGGCGTCGTTTCAAATGCTTGTGCCACTGATACAAGGGCAGCTTCTGGCCGTTCAGCGGGACTTTCTCGCTGCCGAGCGAATGCTAATGACGGTCGACCCGGGCGCTCTTGAGTCAAAGTCGGTCCCATTGCTTTGGGTGGACTTGGCGTGGTGCTTGGCCTCTCAGGGGAGGTCTGCAGAAGCGCTGACCTATGCAGAGAAGGCGAGCGAACTCCTTGACGCGAAGACCGACATCGACGAGGTCGCGTATATCAACTCCCGCCTATCGCAGGTTGCGTTCATTCGCGGTGATACCGCTGACGCCGCGATGAGATTGACGAATGCCACGGCAGCGCTGTCGACCCATCGTGCAGTCCAAGACAGCCTGAAGCAACGACTGCTTTCACTGTCAGTGATGCAACGGGCTTAGCGTATCGCGCAAAAAAAGAGACCCGGTACTACCCGGGTCTCTCCACTCCGCGCGTAGCGTAAGTTAGGGCTTATTGCCCGTAGGGAACGGCCACGCGGCCGCAGGACTAAGTGCCGTCTTTGCCGCAGGCGCCGCGGGCGCAGGGGCAGCGGGAGCGGCCGGGGCCTTCTTCGCTGCAGCCTTCTTTGCGGGAGCCTTCTTAGCTGCGGCTTTCTTTGCCGGTGCAGCTTTTTTGGTTGCAGCCTTCTTCGCCGCAGCCTTCTTCGCAGGCGCCGCCTTCTTGGCCGGTGCAGCCTTCTTCGCTGCAGCCTTCTTCGCAGGAGCTGCCTTCTTCGCAGCGGCCTTCTTTGCCGGAGCAGCCTTCTTCGCCGGCGCGGCCTTCTTCGCGGGTGCTGCCTTCTTCGCTGCAGCCTTCTTCGCGGGTGCTGCCTTTTTCGCAGCAGCTTTCTTGGCCGGGGCGGCCTTCTTGGCCGGGGCGGCCTTTTTCGCAGTTGCCATAACGATCTCCTTGATCAAGTTACGAGAAATGCCGCACCTGCGTTTCAGGTGAAGCAATTCATCGGGTCAGGTCGCGCCGTCTGTTGCCGGCTTGTCACCCAACCCGATGAACGGGGTTGCATTCATGCGGGCCACTCTGTGTTGGCGTGTTCATGAATGCGGGTCTTGATCTGCCACTGGATTCGAGGGTTAGGCAATTGCCCAGCCTTCAATCCCAGCTTAATGCGCCACCGGATTGGTATTCGATGACGCGTGTTTCAAAGAAATTGCGCTCCTTCTTCAGGTCGATCATTTCGCTCATCCAGGGAAAGGGGTTTTCCTCGTTCGGGAAGAGCGCTTCCAGGCCGATCTGCGTAGCCCGCCGGTTGGCGATGTAGCGCAGATAGCCCTTGAACATCGATGCATTCAGGCCGAGCACGCCGCGCGGCATGGTGTCCTCGGCGTAGCGGTATTCCAGCTCGACCGCCTTCATGAACAGCGCCTTGATTTCGGTCTTGAATGGCGTGGTCCAGAGCTGAGGGTTCTCGAGCTTGATCTGGTTGATCAGGTCGATGCCAAAGTTGCAGTGCATCGATTCATCACGCAGGATGTACTGGTACTGCTCGGCCGCGCCCGTCATCTTGTTTTGCCGGCCCAGTGCCAGGATCTGCGTGAAGCCGACATAGAAGAACATGCCCTCCATCAGGCAGGCGAAGACGATCAGGGAGCGCAGCAGGGTCTGGTCATCTTCGAGCGTGCCGGTCTTGAAGTGCGGGTCCATGATCGCGTCGATGAACGGGATCAGGAACTCGTCTTTCTCACGGATCGAGGGCACCTCGTGATAGGCGTTGAAGATCTCGGCCTCGTCCAGCCCGAGCGACTCGACGATGTACTGGTAGGCGTGGGTGTGGATGGCCTCTTCAAATGCCTGGCGCAGCAGGAACTGCCGGCATTCGGGCGCGGTGATGTGGCGATAGGTGCCGAGCACGATGTTGTTGGCGGCCAGCGAATCGGCGGTGACGAAGAAGCCGAGGTTGCGCATGATCAGGCGGCGCTCGTCATCGCTCAGGCCGTTGGGATCCTTCCAGGTCGCGATGTCGCGCGACATGTTCACCTCTTGCGGCATCCAGTGGTTGGCGCAGGTGGCGAGGTACTTCTCCCAGGCCCATTTGTACTTGAACGGCACCAGCTGATTGACATCGGTCTGGCCATTGATGATGCGCTTGTCGGCGGCGGTGACGCGGCGCGCAGTGGGTGCGACAAGCTGCGAGTGCGGCCGAACACTCGGCGCCTTGGCGACCGCAGCCGCGATGACCGTGCTAACGACTGAAATAACAGGCTGGGGCTGGGCTTCGGCCCGGGCTTGCTGGGGGGGCTGAGCCACTGCGGGCACAGATGCCGCGGAGGCCACAGACGCCATCACCTGCCGCATGGGCAGCGGCGCGTGGGCTTTCGTTGGATTCGTCGATGGGGGTCGAACGTCGTCTTCCCAAACCAGCATGTGTGTGCTTCCTATGGTCGCGAATTATCGGAGTGTTGTGTTCAATCACCAAGCACTTCTTGACATGCGATGGCCTTCGTTGTTGTCGATGTGCATCGCAATGTCAGGACTCAATGCTCGGCGGCTTCGCGGTGCCTAATCATCGTATCGATCAGCCAGTGATTTGGCCCATTTGTTTGACCCACTTGTTTGGCCCACTTCTTTGGCCCATTCACTGGCAGGCCTCGCAGTCGGGGTTGTCGATCGAGCAGAACTGAATGTCGGTGGCCGGCAGTGCAGCCTCGTCGCTTGCTGCGGCGAGCATCGCGCCCGTGCCGACACCGCTGGAGACGGCATTCATCGCGCCCGCTGTCACGGTGGATTTCTCGGCGTGCGTGGCGCCCATGGTGCGCAGGTAATAGGTGGTCTTGAGCCCGCGCAGCCAGGCCAGCTTGTAGGTCTCATCGAGCTTGCGCCCGGAGGCGCCTGCCATGTAGATGTTGAGCGACTGCGCCTGGTCAATCCACTTCTGCCGACGTGACGCGGCCTCGACCAGCCACTGCGCATCGACCTCGAAGGCCGTGGCATAGAGCTGCTTCAGCTCTTCGGGCACGCGGTCAATGCGGCGCAGCGAGCCATCGAAGTGCTTCAAGTCCATGACCATCACGTCGTCCCACAGGCCCAGGCGCTTGAGGTCACGCACCAGGTACTCGTTGATGACGGTGAACTCGCCCGAGAGGTTGGACTTGACCGAGAGGTTGCCGAAGCAGGGCTCGATGGAAGCGTCCACGCCAATGATGTTGGAGATGGTGGCCGTGGGCGCGATGGCCACGCAGTTGGAATTGCGCATGCCGTGCTGGGCGATGCGGGCGCGCAAGGTGTCCCACTCCAGCGTTGAGGACATGTCGACCTCGACATAGCCGCCACGCTGCTCGGACAGCAATTTCAGCGAATCGATGGGCAGAATGCCGCGGTCCCACAGTGAGCCGCGGTAGCTGGAATAGCGGCCGCGCTCTTCGGCCAATTCGGTGGACGCCCAGTAAGCGTGATAGCACACGGCTTCCATTGAACGGTCGGCAAACTCGACCGCGGCCTGCGAGGCGTAAGGCACGCGCAGCTGATACAGCGCATCCTGAAAACCCATCAGCCCCAAGCCCACCGGGCGATGGCGCAGGTTGGAATCGCGCGCCTTTTTCACGGCGTAGTAGTTGATGTCGATGACGTTGTCGAGCATGCGCATGGCCGTGCCTATGGTGCGCTTCAACTTGGCGTGATCGACATCCAGGCCTCTCTCGCCCTGCACCAAATGCTGGGCGAGGTTGACCGAGCCCAAATTGCACACCGCGATCTCGGTGGCGCTGGTGTTGAGCGTGATCTCGGTGCACAGGTTGCTGGAGTGCACCACGCCCACATGCTGCTGCGGCGAGCGCACGTTGCAGGCGTCCTTGAAGGTGATCCAGGGATGGCCGGTCTCGAACAGCATGCTCAGCAATTTGCGCCACAGGTCACGCGCCGGCAGGCGCTTGTGCAGCTTGATCTCGCCGCGATCGACCTTGTCTTCATAGGCGACGTAGGCGCGCTCGAAATCGGCACCGAAACGGTCGTGCAGATCGGGGCAGGTGGAGGGCGAGAACAGCGTCCACTGGCCGCCCTCCATCACCCGGCGCATGAAGAGGTCGGGAATCCAGTTGGCGGTGTTCATGTCGTGCGTGCGCCGGCGGTCATCGCCGGTGTTCTTGCGCAGCTCGAGGAACTCTTCGATGTCGAGGTGCCAGGTCTCCAGATAGGCGCAGACGGCGCCCTTGCGCTTGCCACCCTGGTTGACAGCCACCGCCGTGTCGTTGACCACTTTCAAGAAGGGCACCACGCCCTGGCTCTTGCCGTTGGTGCCCTTGATGTAGGAGCCCAGGGCGCGCACCGGCGTCCAGTCGTTGCCCAGGCCGCCGGCGTACTTCGACAGCAAGGCGTTTTCCTTCAGGGCCTCGTAGATGCCGTCCAGATCATCGGCCACAGTGGTGAGGTAGCAGCTCGACAACTGCGAGCGCTGTGTGCCGGCATTGAACAGCGTGGGCGTGCTCGACATGAAGTCAAAGCTTGAGAGCACGCCGTAGAACTCAATGGCGCGGGCCTCGCGGTCGATTTCATTGAGCGCCAGGCCCATGGCCACGCGCATGAAGAAGGCCTGCGGCATCTCGATGCGCTGCTCGTCGATGTGCAGAAAGTAGCGGTCAAACAAGGTCTGCAGGCCGAGGTAGTCAAACTGCAGGTCGCGCTCGGGATGCAGGGCTGCGCCAAGGCGCGCGAGGTCGTATTGCTGCAGCTTGGCGTCGAGCAACTCGGCCTGAACGCCCTTCTTGATGAAGCCGGGAAAGTACTCGGCGTAGCGCTGCGCCATCTCCGCTTGGTTGACCTCTTCGCCAAGGATTTCCTTGCGGATGGTGTGCAGCAACAAGCGCGCGGTGGCCTTGGTGTAGGACGGCGTCTTCTCGATCAAGGTGCGCGCGGCCAGGATGGCCGCCTTGTGCACCTCCTCAATGGGCACGCCGTCATACAGATTGCGCCGCGTCTCATTGAAGATGGGCTCGCCGGTGACATCGTCACCCAGGCCGGCGCAGGCCGTCTCGATCAGCGCCTTCAGCGCGCCCGTGTCCAGCGGCACGCGTTGGCCGCGGTCGGTGACATGCAGCACCGGCTCCTGCGGCTTGGCCTGCTGCACCTGCTTGGCACGCTCTTGGGTGCGGCGCTCGCGATAGAGCACATAGGCGCGGGCCACCTCATGGTGGCTGCCGCGCATCAGGCCCAGCTCGGCCTGGTCTTGCACGTCCTCGATGTGAAAGGTGCCGCCGCCCGGGCGCGAACGCAGCAGCGCGCGCACCACAGATTCAGTGAGCTCATCGACCGTCTCGCGCACGCTGGCCGAAGCCGCACCTTGCGTGCCATGCACCGCAAGAAAGGCCTTCATCAGCGCCACGGCAATCTTGTTCGGCTCGAAGGACACCACCGAGCCATTGCGCCGGATGATCTGGTAGCCGGCATAGGCCGATGCGGCCGGCCCCGTGGCGGCCAAGACCCTGGGCAATGGCATGGCTGCAACTGCGGCCGTGGCGATGGTTTGCATTGAATCCCCTTGTTTGCAATGGCAGCGCCGCGGCGCTGCCGGTTATCAGGAAATGTTTGATCGATTCACTTGGCTGCGCTGGCCAGTGCTGCGCGCCGTCTTGAAAAAGGGGCGCAAGTCTGCGCAGTGGCGCCCAGCTTGAAACGGCGCCCAAAGGCTGCCTTTTTCCCACCGCCGCGGGACGAGCTCAAGCAACTCATGTCTGGGTCCACGGCGGCGCGCAGGATATCACGCAGGACACTATATCTGGGGGGTTGCGCTTACTCAAGCGCTACCGCTAGCGTGATTACCCGAATGACCAAGCCGCCCCTTGCAGGCGCATTCGTGACGCCCTCAGTCGCTGCTGTTCTCGCCCACCAGGATGCCCAGGCGGGCCATGCGATAGCGCATCTGGCGCAGCGACAAACCCAGGCTGGCGCCGGCCGCGGTGCGATTGAAGCGATGGCGGTCGAGCGCGCGCTCAAGGACCTCGCGCTCGACCTGGTCAAGGTGGCTCACCAGGTCCTTGGGCAGGCCGGGCACGGCAGCGGCCGCAGCAGCGTTGCCGATGGCCGTGACATTGGCCTGTAGCGCAGGCTCCAGCGCCTGCCAGCCGCTCTCTTCAAAGGCCTCTTCCGTCAGCCCCAGGTCATCGACTTCGATCACGCCACCGTGGGACAAGGTGACGGCACGGTGCAGCAGGTTTTCCAGCTCACGCACATTGCCCGGAAAGCCATAGCGCGGCAAGTGCGCCAAGGCTTGTGGCGACAGCTGCGGCGCTGGCGAGACATCGGCGTCGCGCGCGATGCGCTCGAGCACTGCTTGGCAAATGCTGGGCAGGTCGCCGGTGCGCTCGCGCAGCGGCGGCATGCGAATTTGAATGACGTTCAAGCGGTAGTAGAGGTCTTGCCTGAACCCGCCACGGTGCACCTCGGTGGCCAGGTCCTTGTGCGTGGCGCTGACGATGCGCGTGTTGATGGGCGTTTCCGTCACCGCGCCAATGGGTCGCACCGAGCGCTCCTGGATGACACGCAAGAGCTTGCTCTGCATGGCCAGGGGCAAGTCGCCGATCTCATCGAGAAACAAGGTGCCGCCATGCGCCGCCTGGAAAAAACCCTCGCGATCTTCATTGGCACCGGTGAAGGCACCCTTGCGGTAGCCAAAAAATTCAGCCTCCAGCAGCTGCTCGGGGATGGCGCTGCAATTCACCGCGACAAAGGCTTGCGAGGCGCGAATGCTGACCTCATGGATGGCGCGCGCCACCAGCTCCTTGCCTGTGCCCGATTCGCCTTGCACCATCACCGGCGCCATGCCACGGGCGACGCGCTCGATCAGTGAGCGCACCTGCTGCATCGCAGTCGACTCACCCGACAAGCGACGCAATGCCGGGTGCATCTCAGCCTTGGCCAGGGCGCCACGCACCGCGCTCTTGGCCACGGCGCTGGCGGGATCACGGGGCGCCGCCGCCCGGTTTGGCGCGGCGCGCGGGTCGGTGCGCGGTGCGGCCGCAGCCGGCGTGACGGGCACGACACGCCCCAGGGCCGATGCCACGACATGGCGAAACTGCCGCAGATCCACTGGCTTGGTGAGGTAGTCGAAGGCACCTGACTTCAAAGCCTCGACGGCGTTCTCGGCCGAGCCGTAGGCGGTGATGACCACGGTCTTCTCGCTGCGGCCGGCCAGATCGAGCCGGCGCAGCAGGTCCAGGCCGCTGCCGTCGGGCAGGCGCATGTCGGTGATCACCGCATCAAAGTGACGCGCGCTCAGGCACTGCCACGCCTCGTCGACCGAACCGGCGGTCTCGACGTCATAGCCCTCGCGCAACAGGGTCAGCTCGTAGAGCGTGCACAGGTCAGGCTCGTCGTCGACGACGAGCAGGCTAAACGGCGTGGATTCGGTCATCGTGCTGGCGTCAATGTCGGGGTGCGTGGCGCATCACCACGCGGAAGATGTTGCTGTGGCGCGCGCCAGGTGCGGCACCGCGAAACTCAATGGTGGCGCCGTAGCGCTCACACAGCTCACGGCAAATGTACAAGCCCAGGCCGGTGCCACGGCTGCGTGTCGAGAAGAAGGGCTCGAACAGGTGGCGCTCGACGTCCGGCGCAATGGGCGTGCCGTCGCTGGCCACGACCATGGCCACGCCATTGGTGTCGCCCGCGCTCACCTCCACCAGGACGGCGCCGGCCAGGTCTGTGGCGTGACGCCCGGCGTTGTCGAGCAGGTTGACGAGCACACGGCGCAGGTGATCCTCATCAAACAGCACTTGCGGCATTTGCTTGGGCAAACGCAGCTCCAGACGCATGGCCGCGGTCGCGCCGCCCGCGTGCGTCCAGTCCTCACAGGTGCGTCTGACCTGGGCGATGGCGTCCACGGGCTGGGCATGGCCCACGCTGGACGCGGCCACCGCCAGCACATCGTCAACGATGCGCTTGAGCCGCAGGACGTTGTCGTCGACGATGCGCGCCAGGCGCTGTTGCGCGGGGTCGAGGGCGTCCTCCATGAGCAGGGCATTGGCTTGAGCAATGGCCGCCAAGGGATTGCGAATCTCGTGCGAGATGCCAGCCGACATGCGGCCCATGGCGGCCAGCTTTTCCTGCCGCACGCGGGCCTGCACATGGCGCATGTCCTCAAGAAACAGCACCCACATGTCCTCGGGCTGATCGCCCACGGCGTCGCCACTGCCGCGCCGGGTGAAGCGTGCCCGCACCTGCAACAAGCGCGCCGCGCCGCCAGCGGCATGCAAGCGCAGCTCGCTCAGATTGACCGGCCAGCCGCCCTGCGCAAAGGCCTGCTCCACAGCGTCCATCAAGGGCTGCCAGCCCGGATCCGAGCCCAAGCCTATGGGCAGGGCCACGGCCTTGCCGGCCAATCCCAGCATCAGCCGCGCTGCGGGGTTGGCGGCTCGAATGCGCAGGCGCCGGTCAATCACCAGCACGCCGTCGGCCATTTCTTCAAGCACCAGGCGATTGAGCTGCGCCTGCTGACGGGCAATCTCCAGGCTGCCACGCGCGGTGCGCTCCTCGCGGGCCAGACGCTGCGCCAATTCGCCCGACAACAAGGTGATGGCAAAGGCCCCCATGCCGGCCAAACCGGCCTGGGAAAAGAGCAGCACGGCATCGCCCCCCAGCAGCAGCGAGCGCCAGGCACCGGCCAACAGCACCATGGCCACCAGGGCCGCGGTGGCCAGCGCCGCCAGGCGCTTGGTCATGACGCCGGCCATCAGCACCGGCAGGGCCAGCAATGCCGAGTAGTTCAGCGGCTGCGAGGCTTCCATGAGGTGCAGCGTGGCGAATGCCAGCAAATCAACGCCAATGGTCAACAGCCACTGGTAGCGCGGCAATCGGGCCTGGGCCGCATCGGTGCTGCTTTCAGATCCACCCAGCAGCCACAGCGACACCGCCTGGCTGGCATAGGCCAGGCACACCAGCACCAGCACCAGCGGCGGGCGCGCGCCCAACAGCAGCATGGCCCAGGGCGCCAGCACCAGGGCCGCGGCCAAGGCGGCACGGGCTGCCACATAGGCGCGAAACACGCGGCGCAACGCAGTGCCATCGCCAGTGACGATGCGCGTGGCTTCGCGGGCCAGAAACCGGCTGTCGGAGCCGCCCGGCGCTTCAGCAGACAGCAGGGACGAATCCGCCGCAGCCGCCGCGCTGGGCAAGGCATCACCGCCATCGGCCAGGGCGCCAAACCAGGAATCCTCGCTCTCAGGGCGGGGCGGGCTGCGGCGATCGGTGCGGCGGCGTTCGACGCGTCGGCGTTCGTGGCCCTGACCGGTCTTCATCTGCTGCCCGCGGCGGGCTGCCGGCTCATCGGGACTCAGGCCCGCGGGCCCGGGCCCAGGCGGCGATGAGCATCGCTGCAATAGGCGCGCTGACCTTCGGTCAGGGCGTCGGACTGCGGCAGGTGCACACCGCAATGCGCGCAGCTCAACATGGCCTGCGGTGCGGCACCGGTTTGGGCCTTCGTCGAGGGTGGCGCATCGGCATTGGGCGGCGCGGCACGGCGTCGTGCGATGCGCGACTTGGTCGTCAGCATCCACACCCCAAAGGCCACGACCAGCAAGAGCAACAGGTATTTCATGGTCGGCACTTCATAGTCAATTGGCTCCCCGGCCCAACAACACTTCAAACACGAAGCGCGAGCCCACATAGGCCAGCAGCAGCAGCAAGGCGCCGGCATACAGCCAGCGCGTAGCGCGCTGGCCGCGCCAGCCCTGCCAGTGGCGGCCGGCCAGCAGCGCGGCAAACACCGCCCAGCCGAGCAGTGAGAACACCGTCTTGTGGTCCCAGCGCCAGTGGCTGGCCGTGGCCAGGCCCAGCACCAGAGCAGCGGTCAACACGGCAAATCCGGCCTCGACAAAACGGAAGGTCAGGCGCTCCAGCCGCAGCAAGGGCATGCCCAGGGGCCCGTGCGCGCCGTGGCCGCGAAGGCGCATTTGCGACTCGGCCGAATCCAGCATGGTGGCATGCAACACGGCTGCACCTAACAGCCCGTAAGAGGCGACACCCAGCACCCAGTGCAAGGGCCCCCAGGGCGTGGCCATCACCCGCGCTTCACCCGGGAAGGCCCAGGCCAGGATCAGGGTGGCGGCACCCAGGCCGGCCAACATGCGACGCACCGCGGGCAGTGGCAGGAAACGGCTCTCCACGGTGTGCACGGCCAGGATCAACCAGGCCGACAGCGACAACACCGGACCAAAACCCAAACGCACGCCGGACGCCTCGCGCCCCAGGCCGGCGACATCGATCACCAACCACAGCCCTTGCAGCAGCCAGCCCAAGCTCAGCGCCAGGGCCGGCAGGCGCGCGCCCGCAGCGCCAGGCAGGCAAGCCAGCCCATAGGCCAGCACCGCCGCCACCCCCAGCGCCAGCGATGGGCCGGCCGCATTGAGCGAAAAGGCGGTCGATAGAATCGTCACTCTCCCAGTGTACTTTTGCGACCGGACGTGTGGCTGCCCAGCACGCGCCACCGGGCGCCATGCCCATGGCCTCCACGCTCTCCGATCGCCTCTCGCGCCTAGTCAAAACGATGCGTGGCCAGGCCCGCATCACCGAATCCAATGTGCAGGACATGCTGCGCGAGGTGCGCATGGCCTTGCTGGAGGCCGATGTCGCATTGCCCGTGGTGCGCGACTTCATCGCCCGCGTCAAGGAAAAGGCGCTGGGCACCGAAGTGGTGGGCTCACTCAGCCCCGGTCAGGCCCTGGTGGGTGTGGTGCACAAGGAGCTGGCCGCGACCATGGGCGACGCTGGCATTGCGGGGGCCCCCGGTCGCCCGGTCAGCGAGCTCAACCTGGCCACACAGCCGCCGGCCGTGATCCTGATGGCCGGCCTGCAGGGCGCGGGCAAGACCACGACCACGGCCAAGCTGGCCAAGCACCTGATCGAGAAACGCAAGAAGAAGGTGTTGACGGTGTCGGCCGACGTCTATCGGCCGGCCGCGATCGAGCAGTTGAAGACGGTGACCCGGCAGGCCGGTGCCGAGTGGTTTGCCTCGACGCCCGAGCAAAAGCCGCGCGACATCGCTATCGCCGCGCTCGACCACGCCAAGCGCCACTATTTCGATGTGCTGCTGGTCGATACCGCCGGCCGGCTGGCGATCGACGAAGCCTTGATGGCCGAGATCCGCGAGCTGCACGCGGTGCTCGACCCGGTCGAGACCCTGTTCGTCGTCGATGCCATGCAGGGCCAGGACGCGGTCAACACCGCCAAGGCCTTCAAAGATGCGCTGCCGCTGACCGGCGTGGTCCTGACCAAACTCGACGGCGATGCGCGCGGCGGCGCCGCGCTGTCGGTGCGCCAGATCGCGGGCGCGCCGATCAAGTTTGCCGGTGTGTCGGAGAAGATCGACGGCCTCGAGGTTTTCGACGCCGAGCGCCATGCCGGCCGCGTACTCGGCATGGGCGACATCCTGGCCCTGGTCGAAGAAGTGCAAAAAGGGGTCGATCTCGACGCAGCACAAAAGCTGGCCGACAAGGTCAAGAGCGGCAGCGCGTTCGACCTCAACGACTTCTTGTCACAAATATCACAAATGAAGAAGATGGGGGGCCTGTCGTCATTGATGGACAAGCTGCCCAGCCAGTTGACGGCCAAGGCCGGCCAGCTCGGTGCCGGTGGCATGGACCGCGCCGAGCGCGACGTGCGGCGCATGGAAGGCATCAT
>JAYSSS010000009.1:0-15333 GCA_043720415.1 Ideonella sp. | reverse complement strand
GCGCTGTCGCTGCGGCGCAGCGGCACGGTGGGTGTGATCGTGCCGACGATCGACAACGCCATCTTCGCCCGCGGCCTGCAGGCCTTTCAGCGGCGCATGGCACGCGCCGGCCAGGTGGTGCTGCTGGCCTTCAGCGATTACGACCCGGCGCAAGAGGACTTGCAGGCCCAGGCCCTGCTGGCCCGCGGCGTCGATGCGCTGGCTCTCACCGGGCTGAGCCAGGCGCCGGCCCTGCTGGCGCGGCTGGCCCAGCGCGGCCTGCCCTGGGTGCACATCGGCAGTTTTCCGGCGCCTGGGGGCGCGGCCTGCGTGGGTTTTGGCAACCGCGCCGCCATGGGCCGTGCGGCGCAGTACCTGCTCGATCTGGGCCATCGCCGCATCGCGCTGCTGGCCGGCATCAGTGCGGGCAACGACCGTGCCGCCGAGCGCATCGCCGGCGCCCGCGACACCTTGGCAGCGGCCGGCCTGCCGCTGCCCGCGGCCCGCCTGATCGAGGCGCCCTACACCCTGCAAGCGGCGCGCGAGGCCACGCGCGCCCTGCTGGCCCAGGCCAGCCCACCCACGGCCCTGCTGTGCGGCAACGATGTGCTGGCCTGGGGCGCGATGCTGGAGTGCCAGGCCCAGGGCGTGGCCGTGCCGCAGCGCTTGTCGATCATTGGCTTCGATGATCTGGAGATGTCGCGCCACTGGACCCCCGCCCTGACCACCGTGCATGTGCCCACCGAGGCCATGTGGACCACGGCCGCCGAGCAGCTGCTGGCGCGGCTGGATGACCCGGCCCTGCCCGCGCGCCAGCAGCACCTGGATGTCGAGCTGCTGGTGCGTGGCTCAACCGCTCGGCCACCGCGCGCCGCGGCCAGGTTGCGCTAGCGCAATGCGTGGGCGAGCTGCAATGCCCCGCAGCGGCGCGCTGACACAGCAAACCTGTTAGCTTCGCGCCTTCGCTGAAATCGTCTGGGTTGAAGAATGAACCGATTGAACACCGCCCTGGCGGCATTGAGCCCCGAGCGCCTGCGCGCCATGAAGCGTGGGGTGGAGAAAGAAAGCCTGCGTGCCCTGAGGCGTGGTGGCCTGGCCTTGACACCCCACCCTGCGGCCCTGGGCTCAGCCTTGACGCATGGGCGCATCACCACCGATTACAGCGAGTCTCAGCTTGAGCTGATCACCGGCGTCAACACCAGTGTCCAAGCCTGTGAACGCGAGCTCACCGAAATCCACCAATACGTCTACCGCGCCCTGGGCGAGGAGCGCCTGTGGGTCGGCAGCATGCCCTGCGGATTGCCGGGTGATGAGACCATTCCGATAGGTCGATTCGGCAGCTCCAACGTCGGCCGCGCCAAGAGCATCTACCGCATGGGCCTGGGCCTGCGCTACGGCCGGCGCATGCAGACCATCTCCGGCATCCACTACAACTGGTCGCTTCCGGGCCTGAGCAATGAAGAGCACTTCGCGCTCATCCGCAACTTTCGCCGCCACGCCTTTGTGCTGCTGTATCTGTTCGGCGCCTCGCCGGCCGTGTGTTCGAGTTTTGTCGAAGGCCGCGAACATGGCCTGGACGCCCTCAGCGATGGCACGCTGTACTTGCCCCACGCCACCTCGCTGCGCATGGGCCGCCTGGGCTACCAGAGCGATGCGCAAGCGGCGCTGGCCGTGAGCTACAACAGCCTGGAGAGCTATGCCGGATCACTGCACGGCGCCCTCACCCGCCCACACCCGCCCTATGAGCGCATGGGCCTGCGCAACCTGGGTGGCGAGTACCAACAGCTCGCCAACAGCCTGCTGCAGATCGAGAACGAGTTCTACGGCACCATCCGCCCCAAGCGCGTGATCCGCCCCGGTGAGCGGCCACTGCACGCGTTGCGCGAACGCGGTGTCGAGTACATCGAGGTGCGCTGCATGGACCTCGACCCCTTCGAGCCCGTGGGCATCAATGCCGAGACCATGCGCATGCTCGATGTCTTCTTGCTGCACTGCCTGCTGAGTGAAAGCCCGCCCGATTCGCCCGAGGAGATCGCCCGCCTGGCGCACAACCAGCACCAGGCCGCGGCGCGCGGGCGCGAGCCCGGCGTGCGCCTGGACCGCGATGGTGCCCCCGTGCCCCTGGTCGAATGGGCCGCGCACATCCTGGCTGAGTGCGCACCGATTGCGGCGCGGCTGGACGCGGTGGCCGGGCCCGGCGATGGCCAGGCGCACACGGCCGCACTTGAGCGTGCGCGAACTGCACTGGGCGCCGCCCACAGCCTGCCCTCGGCGCGCGTGCTCGACACCATCCAACGCGATTTCAGCGGCAGCTACACCGCCTTTGTGCGCGCGCAATCGGACAACAGCCGTGCGGCCTTGCTCGGCCTGCCCTTCCCGGCCGAAATGCAGGCCGCCTTCGAGGCCGAGGCCCGCGCCTCGGTGGCCGAGCAGCGGCGCATCGAGGCGGCCGATGCACTGCCGTTTGATCGCTACCGCGAGCAGTACCTGGCGCCGGAGCGGCTGTTGGTGTGAAGGGTGGCGCGGTCGGCCTCGGCCGGCCTTGGGGCCTTCAGTAGCGCGCCAGTGTCAAGCCCTCGGTATCGATCTCGGGGGTACGGCCCGACATCCAATCGGCCATCAGCCGCCCGGTGCCGACCGCCATGGTCCAGCCCAGGGTGCCGTGGCCGGTGGCCAGCCACAGATTCTTCAGCCGCGTCGGGCCCAGGATGGGCGTGCCATCGGGTGTCATCGGGCGCAGGCCGGTCCAGAACTCGGCGCGCGGCAGGTCGCCACCGTTCGGGAAGAGATCACCCACCACAAACTCCAGCGTCTTGCGCCGCTGTGGGTTCAGGCTCAGGTCATAGCCCGACAACTGCGCCGTGCCGCCCACACGGATGCGATCGCCCAGGCGCGTCACGGCCACCTTGTAGGTCTCATCCATCACCGTCGATTCGGGCGCTTGTGTGGCATCGGTGATGGGCAGCGTGATGGAAAAACCCTTCACCGGGTAGACCGGCAGGCGCAGGCCCAGCGGCGCCAGCAAGCCGGTGCTGTGGCTGCCTAACGCCACGATGTAGGCGTCGGCCCGAAGCGGCCCGTGCGCCGTGTTCACCGCGGTGATGGCCTGGGCATCGCCGGCCAGCGACTGCACCACCTCGCCAAAGCGAAAAATCACCCCCAGTGCCTTGGCCTTGTCGGCCAGGGCCTGGGTGAACTTGAAGCAGTCACCCGTCTCATCACCTGGCAGTTGCAGCGCGCCGACAAACTTGTGTTGCACCTGGGCCAGGGCGGGCTCGTGCCGCAGGCAGCCGGCGCTGTCCAGCACCTGGTGCGGCACGCCGTACTGCTGCAACACGGCAATGTCCTTGGCCGCACCATCGAGCTGCTTCTGATTGCGAAAGAGTTGCAGCGTGCCCTGCATGCGCTGGTCGTAGGCGATGCCGGTCTCGGCGCGCAGGGCGATCAAGCCATCCCGGCTGTACTCCGCCAGGCGCACCATGCGTGCCTTGTTCAGGGCGTAGCGCGCCGCCGTGCAGTTGCGCAGCATGGCCAGGCCCCAGCGCCACATGGCGACGTCGAGCATGGGCTTGATGACCAAGGGGCTGTGCTGCATCAGCAGCCAATGGATGGCCTTGCGCGGCACGCCCGGCCCGGCCCAGGGCGCGGAGTAGCCCGGTGAGACCTCGCCGGCATTGGCAAAACTCGTCTCCAGTCCCGCGCCAGGCTGGCGATCCAAGACCGTGACCTGGTGCCCAGTGCGCGCCAGGAAATAGGCGCAACTGGTGCCGATGACGCCGCTGCCGAGGATGGCGATGTGCATGGTGCGGATTCTGCGGCATGGTGCGGGCCGCGGGCCCACAAGCGCAGGGGCCGCGATCTGGTGGGCAATCTGGTGGGCGATCCGGTGGACCATCCGGCGATCATTCAGGCGGGCGATCCGCCCGTGCTGCCGATCAGGCCTTCAGCCACGCCGCCAGCAGCGCATCGGCGACCTCCAGGCCCTGCGCTTGAGCCTGACGCCGCAGCGCCTCGCGCCGGGCGCCGGGCAGGCGCACGCCGTCGTCGCGGCACATTTCGGCCACCAGCACCTCAACACGGTCGAGGAAGGCTTCCGTGCCGGCCAGGGCGCCAGGGTCGATGACGATGAAGGCCTGGCCGATGCGCGGGCGGTTGCCGGCGTCAACAAAGAAGCTGGAGGCCTCGAAGCCGAATTGCGAGCCGATCAGGGCGGTGACCAGCAGCTCGACCACCAGGGCCAGCATGGCGCCCTTGGGCGAGGCTGCGGCGCCCGCGCCGTCCCCTGCACCCGAGCCCGCACCCGAACCAAACGGCAGCATCGAGCCCAGCATGCCCGCCTGCGGGTCGGTGGTGGGCTGGCCATCGGCATCGAGCGCCCAACCCAAGGGAATCTTCTGGCCGGCCTTGGCCGCGACCATCAGCTTGCCGCGGGCCACTTCGCTCAGGCTCAGATCGATCATCAGCGGTGCCACCGCATCGTCAGCTAATGCGTTATCTGCACGACCATGGTTTGAGGCACTGCCCGCACCGCCGCGCCGCGGAAAGATCGCCGCCACCGGATTGGTGCCAAAGATGGGGTGCCTGCCCCCCGCCGCCGGCATGGCCGCGGGCGAATTGGCAAAACCCAAGCCCACCATGCCCGCCGCGGCCACGGCGCGCAGGTGGTCGACGAGCACACCGCAGTGGTGGCTGTTGGCCACGCCGGCAAAGGCCACGCCGTTGTCGCGCGCCGCGGCGATGGCCTCTTCCATGGCCAGGTCGCAGGCCGGGAATGCCAGGCCCTCCTGCGCATCGATCAAGAGCGCGCCGCCCTTGCGGCGCAACACCTGAGCCGTGGCCGCGCCATTCACCCGGCCATTGCGCAGGTGCGTGGCGTACTGCGTCACGCGGCTCAGGCCGTGCCCGCCCAGGCCCTGTGCCTCGGCCAGCACCAGGGCGCGGGCGGTGGATTGCGCCATGGCCGCGCTGGCGCCCGCGCCTTGCAGCGCCTGGGCCACCAGGGCCTTAACTTCAGCCAGTGCCAGGCGGCTCATCGGCGCAGCACTTCAAGCACCTTCTCGGCGATGAGAAAGCTCACGCGCTCATTGGCCTCAGCCGTCACGCCGGCGATGTGAGGCGTGAGGATCAGGTTGGGGCAGCCCTCAAAGTGCGGCGAGGCCGGCATCGGCTCGGTCGTGAAGACATCGATGGCGGCGCCGCCCAGATGCCCGCTGCGCAAGGCCGCGGCCAGGGCCAGCTCATCGACGATGCCGCCACGGGCGGTGTTGATGAGCACCGCGCCGCGCTTCATGGACGCGATGCGCTCGGCGCTGAAGAGATTGCGGGTGGAATCGACCAGGGGCACATGCAGGCTGACGACATCGCTCATGTTGATCACCTCGGTCAGGCCGGCGCAGCGCACGCCGGACTGCGCAAACACCGGGTCCTCGTCGTCCATCATGGCGTCAAAGGCCACCACCTGCATGCCCAGGCCCAGCGCCAATTTGGCGGTGAGCTGGCCGATGGAGCCAAAGCCAACCAGGCCCAGGGTCTTGCCCGATATTTCGCGCCCGCTGGACAAGGCATTGCGCGGCCACTTGCCGGCCGCAACCGCCGCCGTGCTGGCATAGGCGCCGCGCAACAGCATCAGCGCGCTGGTGACCACGTACTCGGCCACGCTCAAGGCATTGGCGCCGGTGGCCGGAATGACCTGCATGCCCGCGGCCTCACAGCCCGGCACATCGATGTTGTCCAGACCGACACCTAACCTGCCAATCAAGCGGCAACCGACCAGCGATTTCAGCAGGGCGCCGCGCACCTGGGTGCGGTTGCGCACGATCAGCACATCGGTGGCCGCGGCCTCGACCAGCAGGCGCGGCATGTCGTCCACCAACTGCGGGTCGTAGACCACCTCGTGGCCGGCGCGCAGCAGGGCCACGGCGCGTTCGTCCATGAACTCGGGGATGACGATGCGCATGCTCTTGGCTCCTGTGGCGGTATCGAAGAGGCTGTGGCCGGGGATGATGTCGCGGGGGCGGATGGCCTTAAGCCGACTCGTACAAGCGCGTCAATACAAACTCGCGGTGGCCCAGCGCCTCGGCCGCGGTCAAGCGCCCATTGGCGGTGCGCAGCATGCACTCCAGCAGCTGGTCGCCGGCCTGATCGAGGGTGATGTCGCGCTGCAGCAGGCCGGTGGTGTCCACATCCACATGCTCGCTCATGGTGCGCACGGTGCGCGGGTTG
Organism: Ideonella sp.; assembly: GCA_043720415.1. GTDB lineage: Bacteria > Pseudomonadota > Gammaproteobacteria > Burkholderiales > Burkholderiaceae_C > Pseudaquabacterium. The sequence goes on along the minus strand of JAYSSS010000009.1, from coordinate 9,132 downwards.
GCGCAGATCTTGATCACCGGCACGATGGGGTTGCCGATGACATTGCCTTGGCCCGTGGGGAAGAAGTGCACGGCATAGCCCGAGGCCGCGCACAGGGTGACCATCTCGGCCGCGGCGCTGCTGGAATCCATGAACCACAGCCCCGGATGGCTGGGGATCTCGGCCTTGTCGATGACGCCATCCACCGTGCACTTCTTGCCGATTTTCTGGATGTTGCCCAGGGCCTTTTCTTCAATCGTCGTCAGCCCGCCAGCAGTATTGCCCTTGGTCGGCTGGCTGTCGGACAAGTCACTCGTCTTGTGGCGGTTGATCACGTCCTGGTAGCGGTTGAACATGAACATGAATTGTTCGCGCACCGCATCGTTGGCGCAGCGCGCGGCCACGATGTGCTCGCCGCCGGTGAGCTCGGTCGTCTCGCCAAAGCACAGCGTCGAGCCCAGGCCATGCAGTTTGTCGAAGGCATCGCCCACTGTCGGGTTGGCGCCGCAGCCGCTGGTGGTGTCGCTCTCACCGCACTTGGTGGAGACCCACAGCTCATGCAAGGCGCAGACCTCGCGCTGCTTCTCGCTGGCGTTTTGCACAAACTCGCGCGCCGCCTTGCTGGCCCGCATGATGGTGTCGTGATCGCCATGGCCTTCGATGCCAAAGCCCACCACCGGCTTGCCCGTGGTCTTGATGCCATCCACCACCTTCTGCGTCCAGCCGTCCTCAATGCCGATGACCACCACCGCGGCCACATTCGGGTTGCAGCCCGTGCCGATGAGTGTGCGGAAATGCAGCTCCAGATCAGCGCCAAACTGCAGCCGCCCATACGGGTGCGGAATGGCCATCGCCCCCTTGATGTTGTGCGCCACCGCCTCCGCCGCCGAATTGGACAAATCGTCCAGCGGCAGGATGATGACGTGGTTGCGCACGCCAACGCGGCCGTTCTCGCGGCGATAGCCCAGGAAGGTGGTTTCTTTGGAAACGACAGGCATGTGAGTTCCTTAATTGATCAGTGTTGAGGCGAGGCCGAATTCACGCAAACCGCGAACAGACGAGATCGGCCGCCGCCTCCAAGCAGTGCGCCGACAAAGTCGGCTGCACCCCAGCGGCCGCCGTGGAGCCGGCTTCGCCGGGCCACCAGCGGCGCCCCCTTGAGGGGGCAGCGGCGAAGCCGCTCCGGGGGTGGGAGAGTCACCAGCGCTTGGTCTTGATGTTGTGCACATGGGCGTGCTCGCCCGCCTTGATCGGTGCCACCACCTTGCCCATGTCGATGCCGTACTTGATGACGGTGTCGCCGCTGGCCATGTCCTTGAGCGCCACCTTGTGGCCGATGGGGATGTCTTGCAGCGCTTGCACGCTGGTCATGCGGTCTTCGTCCATGATCCAGCCGCTCAACTGCATGCCGGCCTTGACGCCTTCGACCACCACCACGGCGACGGTGTCACCGGCGTCGTGAAGTACAAAGTGATTCATTCGGAGCTTTCCATTGGGCTGCAACGGCGCGCATGCTAGCAGCCGCGGCCACGGTGTCAACCATGTCATATGGATGACTTGATTGACCCTGGCACCGGCTGCCATACTCAAGCCCATGCCCGCCCTGCCGCGCCCCGCCCCACAACGCACTGGTCGACCTGGCCACAGCACCAAGGTCACGGCGGCATTGGCCGCCGTGGCCTTCACCGCCATCTCGCCCGACGGCGCCGGCGTGGCGCTCTACCGCGCCGTCAAGGCGGCCTTGTTGCAGGCCATAGAGGCGGGCCAATATCCCCCGGGCAGCGCGCTGCCCAGCGAGACGCCGCTGGCCGCCGCGCTGGGTGTGGCCATTGGCACCCTGCGCCAGGCGGTGGGCGAGCTGGTGGCCGAGCACATCCTGGTGCGACGACAGGGCCGCGGCACCTTTGTGGCCACACACAACGACGACCGTTTCCTGTTCCAGTTCTTCCACGTCGAGCGCGCCGATGGGCTGCGCGAAACACCATCGGTTGAGCTGCTGAGCTTTGAGCGCGTCAAGCTCGACGATGAGGCCGCCGGCGCCCTGCAGCGGCGCCCAGGCGACGCTGCGTTCGCCATTGAAAACCGCCTCAGCCTGCAAGGCCGTGCGGTGCTGCACGACCGCCTGTGGCTGCCCACCGCGCTGTTCAAAGGCCTGACCGAGAAGCGCCTGCGCGAGCGCCCCTCCACGCTCTATCACCTCTACCAGACGGCCTTTGGCATCACCGTGCTGCAAGCCCATGAGCGCGCCCGCGCCGCCCTGGCCGACCGCAGCGCGCAGCGCGTGCTGGGCCTGGCCCCAGGCGCGCCTGTGCTGCAAATACGCCGGCGCGCCTTGAGCTTTGGCGACAAGCCGGTGGAGTACCGCGTCTCCACTTTGAACAGCGCGCTGCATGAGTACGTGCAGTTGCTCTCAAGGCCCCGCCCTTGAGCGCTGCACGGCCCCGCCGCGGGCCCTAAAACAAGTTGATGGCGTCGACCTTGTCGTCGGCAGCGGCACCGGCTCTGGCACCAACGCCAACGCCAACGCCAACGCCAACACCATTACCAGCACCTGCGGGCTGCAGCAGGCCCGGCAGCCACTCCGGCTCGGCCTCGATCAGCAAAGGGTCGGCTGGCAGCACCCGGCGCAGCAGCACGCACTGCGCCAGCCGCATGCGCCGCGGGTTGCCGGTTTGCGCGGCCTCCCAGGCCATGGCCACGGCCGTCGTCAGGTGATACAGCGCCGAGGCCACCTGGCGCGCCACCTGATCGTCGGCGCCGCGCGCATCGGCCACGCGCTGCGCCGTGGCCAGGCCGCGCTGCAGGGCTTGTTCGAAGACGCTGCGCGCCTGCGGGTGCAGTTGCGTGGCCGCCAGCAAGGCGCCGAGGTGAACGCCCAGTGCGGGCAGTGCGGCTTCGCGCGCAATGGCGCGCAGCACGTCCAGCGCCACGATGTTGCTCGTGCCCTCCCAGATCGAGCCCAGGTGGGCATCGCGCAGCAGCCGGGCGTCGCTCCACTCCTCGATGTAGCCGCAGCCGCCGCGCACCTCCATGGCGTCACCGGTGACGCGGCGGGCATCGCGGCAGGCGCGGAACTTGATCAGCGGCGTGAGGATGCGCGCCAGGGCCGCAGCGTTGGCATCGCCCTCATCGGCGCGACGCAGGGCCTCGGCGGTCTGGAACAGCATGCTGCGCGCCTGTTCGGTGGGCAGCAGGATCTTCAGCAACTGCCGGCGCATCAAGGGCAGATCGATCAGGCGCCGGCCAAAGGCCTGGCGCTGGCCGGCGACAAAGAACGCCTCGCTGCAGGCGCGGCGCATCAGCCCGGCGGCGCGCATGCCATTGGACAGGCGCGAGTTGTTGATCATGTCGGCCATCTGCTGAAAGCCGCGACCGGGCTCGCCCACGCGGTAGGCCAGCGCGCCCTCGAAGCGGATCTCGCCGCTGGCCATGGAACGCGTGCCTAACTTGTCCTTCAAGCGGACGATGCGGTAGGCGTTTGGCGAGCCGTCCTCCAGCGTGCGTGGCAGCAAGAACAGCGACAAACCTTTCATCCCGGGCGGCCCGCCCTCCACATGGGCCAGCACCATGGCCAGGGCGGCATCGGGGTTGGAGCAAAACCACTTGTCGCCCCACAGGCGGTGGGCCAGGCCGGCATGCGCCGCCGTGGCGATGACGCCGGGCGCTGGTGTGCTGGCGCCGGGCGCTGGTGTGCTGGCGCCAGGCGCTGGTGTGCTGGCGCCAGGCGCCGGTGTGCTGGCGCCGGCCTGCGGCACGGCCCGGGTCTCGGTGGCGGCCACATCCGAGCCTGCGCCCTGCTCGGTCATGAACATCGCGCCCTGGGCCAGCTCGTCGAACACCTGGGTGGTGAGCTGCGGCAGGTAGCGCGCGACCAGCGCCTCATCACCAAACTTGCGCAGCGTGCGGCTGAGCGAATCGGTCATGGACAGCGGGCAGCACAGGCCGAATTCGGCCTGCACGAACAGATAGCTCAACGCGTACTTGGCAGCGGCCGGCATGGGCGCCTCCCAGCCCAACACGCCGGCGCGGTGCGACATCGCCGCCAGGCCGTAGTCGCTGAAGGCGACGCGCTCCAGCTCGACATACGCCGGGTGTTTGTCGATGCGCTGGGTATCGAGGCCGCTGCGGCTGCGCTGTGCCAGCGTGGGCGGGTGTTTGTCGGCCGCAAGCGCCAGCGTGTCGAGCACGCCGCCGGCCAGGCCGCCCAGGCGCTGCAGATGGGGCAGCAGGTGATCGAGCAGCGGGCGCGGCAGGTACAGCGGCAGCAGCGCCTGCAGCTCGGTGTCGCTGTCGAACAAGTTGACGCCGTGTTGATCGGGGATGGGGTGGGTGGTGGTGGTGGGCGCCAGTGCAGTGGCCGCGCTGTGGGAGGTGGTCATGCTGCTGGGCTCATCTTGTCTGCTCGTTAGATTGCTTAGGCACCCAGTTCATCGGCCAGCCTGGCCAGATCGGCCACATGGTGGTGTGGCACGCCCTGCGGCGCCGCGGCCACAGGCCAGCCGCTGGGCAGATCGGCCCGCTGCACCCAGGCCGCGCGCAGGCCGGCGGCCAGGGCGCCGTCGACATCGAGCGCGCCATCGTCACCAATGTGCAGCACAGCGGCCGGCAGGGCGCCGATGCGGGCGCAGGCGGCGTGAAAGATGCCGGGCGCCGGCTTGGCCATGCCGGCGTCGCGCGCATTCACGCTGGCCACGAAGTAGCGCCCCAGGCCGACGCGCGCCACATCGGCATTGCCGTTGCTCAGGGCCAGCAGCGGCCAGCGCGCGGCCAGGCGCTCCAGCGCGGGCAGCACATCGGCAAACAGGTCCACCCGCTGGCGCGCGGCGTGAAACACCTCGAAGGCGGGTTCGGCCAGCTCGGGCGCCTCGCCACAATCGGCCAGCGCGCGGCGTATCGATTCGCGGCGAATGGCGGTGAAGTCGTGCGCCCAGTCCGGCCGCTCACGCACCAGGGCCTCGCGCCGCTTGCGCAGGCTGCGGTCATCGAATGCCGCGGCGGTGGCCGGTGCCTGCTGCTGCATCCAGGCACGCAGCTCGGCCTCGGCGCGCACGATGGTCGGCCACACTGGCCACAGGGTGTCGTCCAGGTCCAGGGTGAGGGCTTTCAGGCTTGCGGCGGCAGGGCTCATGGCGTGGGCGCGAGTGGGGTTGAGGCAGGTCGGTCAAGCGCTGCTGTGCCCGACCCACACGCGCAGGGGGCCGATGGCGGCAAAGCCAGCACGCTGGGCCAGGCGCAGATCATCGCCGTGTTCGTAGCCGACCAGCGCCGCGTGGGGGTGGCGCTGGCCGATGGCCTCGACCATGGCCATGACGCTGGTGAGGGGCTCATCTTGATCGTGAAAGGCGCAGCTGATGCCGACGATGGCTGTGGGGGCGGCGGGGGATGCGGGGGCGGCAGGGGATGCGGGGGCGGCGCTGGCTTGGGCTTGGGCGAGGGCGAGGGCCGACGCATTGGCCGCGTCAAGTGCACTCAAAGTTTGCACGGTGCCAGGCCTGCCCAGCTCACCCGAAGTGAGCACGCAGCCAGCGACCTGTTGGCCACCGCGGTGGCCCGCCAGGAAGCTGATGTGCGCCGGCAGCAGCAGCCCCGGCGCAAACAGGGGTGCCGCCGGCGATGGGGCGGTTTGGCCGCGCCACCAGGCGGCTTCCCAGGCGGCGAGCTCTGCGGGCGTGGTCACCACCGCCCAGTGCACATCCAGGCAGGCGTGGCGATGCCGCGCTGCCGTCGCCGCCGCCGGCAAATCGGCTGCGGGCTCGCGCCACAGCCACTGCGCCTCGAACAAGGGCCGGTAGCCGTGGCCGCTCAGGTCCAGGCAAGCGAAGCTGTCCTTCAGGCTCATGCCCGCCGCAGCCGGCGCCCCGGCGGCGGCTGGATCACCTTGCGCGCTTGAAGCGGCTGGCCCACGTGGCGCAGCGGGCAGGGCCGCCAGCAGGGCCGCAACATCGGCCTCGGTGGCCTGTGGGTCAAGCGTGATCAAGTTGGGATAAAAGGGTGGGCTGCGCTCGGTGTTGCACCAGGCCATTGCCGAGCGCCGCGTGGAGTGGCCCTGGGCGCGGCACACGGCGTCGCACCACAAGGCGTTGTTGCGCGCCGCCCGTGTGCAGCGCTGCAAATCGAAGGTGTCGCCTGGCATTTCAGCCGATCCTAGCCGCTGGCATTGCGGCTAAGCTGCGGCCATGGCCACACCCCCCACCCACAAATCAGCACCGGCTTCGACGCTCGGCAGCGCGCCCGCTCCCACCCTTGGCAGCGAGGCCATGCAAGACGAGCTGACGGCACGCAACTTCGCCTCGGCCCAGCACGAGGCCCATGTGGCGCGACCCCTGCCGCCGGATGCGCAGCAGTACGCCGGGCCGCGCAGCAGCTTTCGCCTGGCCTTCACCGACACCGAGTTCTTGCTGCGCGACGAGCTGCGCCCAGTGCGCATGCAGCTGGAGCTGCTCAAGCCCGAGCTGGTGCAACGCGAGCAGGGCATCGAATCCACCATCGTCATCTATGGCTCGGCGCGCATCCTGCCGCCCGAGCAGGCGCAGGCGGCGGTGGACCGGGCCATGCTGCCCGTCAACGGCACGGTGGATAACACCGAATTGCAGCGCGCCAAAACCCAGCTCGACATGAGCCGCTACTACGACCAGGCGCGGCGCTTTTCAGCCCTGGTGACCGAGCGCTCGCGCCTGCTGGAGACACCCATCTATGTGGTCACCGGCGGCGGCCCCGGCATCATGGAAGCCGGCAACCGCGGCGCCCATGAAGTGGGGGGCAAAAGCATAGGCTTGAACATCGTGCTGCCGCATGAGCAGGCGCCCAACCCCTACATCACGCCCGAGCTGTGCTTTCAGTTCCATTACTTCGCGCTGCGCAAGATGCACTTCCTGATGCGCAGCATTGCCCTGGTGTGCTTTCCTGGCGGCTTTGGCACGCTCGATGAGCTGTTTGAAACGCTCACGCTGATTCAAACCGGCAAGAGCCGCCGCCGCCCCATCTTGCTGTTTGGCCGGGCCTTCTGGGAGCGCGCCATCAACTTTCCGCACCTGGTGGACAGCGGCATGGTCAGCGCCGTGGACATGGGCCTGTTCCAGTTTGTCGAGACCGCCGAGCAAGCCTGGGCCTGCCTGGCGCAGCACTATGGCTTCGATGAGCTGCCCACGGCGATGGGCGCCTTTGCCGATGATGTCTAGACAGGCGCCAGCGCCGCCCGCGCCCGCTGCATGAAGCCCGGCGTGTGCGCCGAATCAAGCCAGCGCACCACTACCACGGCATCGCACTCGGGCTCTAGCCAGACATAGTGGCCGCCCGCACCCACCATGAAGCTGCTGGCCTTGGAGGCCCCGGGGAATTGCGTGCAGTCGCCGTTGAGCCACATCAGCCAGCCGTAGAACGGCGCCAGCGCGCAGGGCTGGCGCAGGCGCTGCACCCAGGCCGCGGGGATGAGCTGTTGATCGTCGTGGCGGCCATCGCTCAAGAGCAATTGCCCCAGGCGCGCCATGTCGCGCGCGCTGATCGACAGGCCCGCGCCCCAGTGCGTGCCGCCGGGCACGGACTGCATGCGCTGGCCGCCCAGCGTGAGCCAGGCGTCGTCATAGCCCTGCCACTGCCAGCCATCGCTGGCCCCTAAGGGCCGCATCAAGCACTCACGAAACACCTCGGGCAGCGGCTTGCCAAACAGGTGCAGCAGGGCCAGCGACAGCTGGTTGATGCGCACATCGTTGTATTCCCAGTAGCTGCCCGGGGCTTGCAAGGGGCGCGGGCCACCCTTGGGGCCGGCCGCGGGCTTGGGGTCGTGGGCCACCACGCGCCAGCGGTCCACCTGGTCGGGCAGGCCGAAGCATTCGCCCTCCCACTCGCTCGTCTGCTCGAACAACTGGCGCCAGGTGATGGCGCGGTTGTGGGCCGAGTCAAAGCCTGTGCCCGGCAAGCGCGCCGACACCGGTGCATCGACATCGGGCAAGAGACCGCGGCCATGGGCCACGCCGGCCAGCATCACCAGGGCGGTCTTGGCCACGCTGAAGGTCTGGTCGGCGCGGTCGGGCTCGCCCCAGGCGGCGACCTCGCGGCCGTGCTGCAGCACCACACCCGAGACGCCGCCACGCAGGTGCAGCGGGCCGCGCGCCAGGTTGTAGGGCGCGGGGTCGCCATGGTGCACGCCAAAGGGCTGCTGGCCCGGCGCTGGCGCGGCCTGCGGGTCGCGCGGCCAGGGGGTTTCGTGGGCGAGGGCGAAATCGGCGGCTGTGGTCCAGAGCGGGTTCATGGCGATGGTGGTGAAGGGCGGTGGCGCACTGTACGCAAGGCCGGCGCGCAGCCAGAATCGCGCCGCCACCACCGCCCCTATCGGAAAGCCCGCCATGCCCGCAACCATCAGCCTCATCGGCGCCCCCACCGACATCGGCGCCGGCAGCCGCGGCGCCAGCATGGGGCCCGAGGCGCTGCGCGTGGCCGGCCTGCAGGCCGCCCTGCAGCGCCAGGGCCTGCAGGTCATTGACACCGGCAATCTGGTCGGCCCGGCTAACCCCTGGCTGCCGCCGCAGGATGGCTACCGCCATCTGCCCCAGGTGGTGGCCTGGAACCAGGCGGTGCACCAGGCCGTGCACACCGAGCTGCAGTCTGGCCGCTTGCCCATGCTGTTAGGCGGCGACCACTGCCTGGGCATAGGCTCCATCAGCGCCGTCGCCCGGCATTGCCGCCAAGCCGGCAAAAAGCTGCGCGTGCTGTGGCTCGATGCCCATGCCGACTTCAACACCAGCACGCTCACCCCCAGCGGCAATCTGCATGGCATGCCCGTGGCCTGCCTGTGCGGCCATGGCCCGGCCGCGCTGGTGGGCCTGGGCGGCCAGGTGCCAGCGCTCAACCCGAAGTGGATTCGCCAGATCGGCATCCGCTCTGTCGATGCCGGTGAGAAGCGCCTGGTGCACGACGCCGGGCTGGAGGTGTTTGACATGCGCTTCATCGACGAGATGGGCATGCGCCACACGATGGCGCTGGCGCTCGCCACGCTGGACGAGAGCACCCATCTGCACGTCAGCTTCGACGTCGATTTCCTCGACCCCGCCATCGCCCCCGGCGTGGCCACCACCGTGCCCGGCGGGCCGACCTACCGCGAAGCGCAGCTGTGCATGGAGATGATCGCCGACACCGGCCGCCTGGCCAGCCTGGACG
>JAYSSS010000008.1:0-15553 GCA_043720415.1 Ideonella sp. | reverse complement strand
GCAGCAGCGCATGCACCAGCGCCGCGTTGCCGCCAAAGCCGTTGCAGGCCAGGATGAGGGCGTCGCAGGCCAGGTGTTCGATGCGGCCATCGGGGCGCTCAAAGCCCAGGCCGATGACGCGCTCATGTGCATCCACCCAGAGCTCGCGCGCCAGGGCGGCGTGCAGGCGCAGGAGGTCGGCTTGGGGCCCGGCGGGGGGGGCGCTGGGCCTTGATGCGCTCGCTTGCGCTGGGCCGGAGCTGGCCGCGCGGTCCAGCGCTGCCATCAGCGCCGCCCCGGTGCGCTGCGGCAGGCAGTGCATGCGCCGGCGGCTGTGGCCGGGGTAGAGAAAACCATCGAGCAGCTCGAACTGCAGACCATGGCGGGTTTGCAGCGCGTCGATGGCCGGGGCGATGGCCTGGGCGTAGGCGGCCACCAAGTGCGGCGCCGCCCTGCCTTTGGCCTTGGCCTGGATCTCGGCGGCGAACAACTCAGCGCTGTCATCCACGACCCCCGCAGCGCGCTGGCAGGCCGTGCCGGCGGCCGGGATGAAGCCCGAGGACAGTGCTGTCGATCCCTGCGGCCGCGCGTCGCGCTCCAGCAGCACGCAGTCAATACCGGCGTCGCGCAGCATCAGCGCAGCGGTGAGGCCGCAGGCGCCGGCGCCGACGATGGCCACCGGCAGCGCTGGGGTGCCGGTGGGCATGGCCTCGGCGCGGATGATGGTCGGCTGCATATTCAGGTTAGCCCCATGTTGCTCGACAAGAGCCACCCGGCCTGCACGCCCTGATGAGGGTCTTCCGACCGTCCCGAGGTATCAAGGAAAGGGTCAAGGGGCGTCGAGGGCCTTGTCTCAAAGGCCCGCTGCACCGGCTGCCCGCGCCGCTCAAGCCGTCGGCCGGTGCAAATAGCGTCCACGCGGCTTGCCGATCACCTGGCCGTCCTCAAACACCTTCATGCCGCGCAAGAAGGTCGCGTCCACCCGCGCCGAGAGCTCCAGCCCCTCAAAGGGCGTGTAGCCCTGGGTCGAGGGTGAGTTTTTCGCGGCGATGGTCCAGGTGTGGGCCTCATCGACCAGGGCGATGTCGGCATCAAATCCCACGGCGATGTCGCCCTTGTGGTTGAGGCCGTAGCGCTGCGCCGGGTTCCAGCTGGTGACGCGCGCCATGTGGTTGAAATCCATGCCGCGGCGCATGCCCTCGCTCACCAGGGCGGGCAGCAAATACTCGGTGCCACCGAAGCCGCTCTTGGCCATCCAGATGTTGCCGAAATAGCGCTTGGGGATCTTGGTCTCGTGGCGACAGCAGGCGTGGTCGCTGACCACCCAATCCAGTTCACCGGCGAGCAGCGCCTCCCACAAAAACTCCACGTCCTCGCGTGGGCGTATCGGCGGGTTCACCTTGGCCAGCTCGGCGGCTTTGGACGTGATGTCGAGCATCAAATGGCCGATCGTCACCTCGCGTTTGAAATCAATGTGCGGGAAGACATCGGCCATTTGCATGGCCGCCTGCACCGCCTTGCGTGAGCTCAAGTGCAGCAGGTTGATGTTGGGCAAGGACGCCTCATTAGCAAGGTAGGCGGCGGTGAACACGGCCAGGCCTTCGGAGTGCGCGGGGCGTGAGGCGCTGTAGGCGGCCAGGCCTTTTTGTGATTTGTCGCGCTCGACCAGATTGGTGTAGACCGTCATCACCTCGGCTGTCTCACAGTGCAGCGACAGCGAAATTTGCTTGGCGCGCTCCGGGAACTGCTCGCGTGCGGCCTGGATGCCGCGCATCACAAACTCGAAGTGCGCCACGTCGTAGCGGTCCTGCTCGCCGATCATCAAGAAATCGCGCTGGGTGTTGCTGGCGCCATGCAGGCCGTGCGAGCCGTAGAACATGAAGATCTTGAAGCTGGAGACACCGTGCTTGTCAATCAGCATGGGGATCTCTTCGATGTGTTTGGCGTCCATGGGCGCCAGGTGAAAACCGTAGTCCACATGGAAGCGGTTCTTCGCCAGGGCCAGCACCTCGGGGAAGAATTTCTTGTAGGGCCCGCCCTTGTTCAGGTAGTACTGGCCGGTGCGAAAGTAGTTCAGGCTGGAGGTGACGCCGCCCATGGCCGCGGCCTGGCTTTCGCTGACCGCATCCTCGGCCAGTGGCGAGTAGATGCCGGCGTGCATGTGCGCATCGACCACGCCGGGGAAGGCCAGGCGGCCGCGGCCGTCGTACAGCTCTTTGGCCAGCGTCACATCGATGCCGGGGGCGACGCGCGCCACCTTGCCCTCGGTGATGGCGATGTCGGCGGCGTGCACGGTGTTGCCGTGCGGGCGCACGACGCGGACGTTTTTGATGAGCAGGTCGTAGGGCGGTGTGGGCATCAGGGGCTCCGAAAAATCAACAAAGTGCTAAATCCCAAGGTAAGCGCGGCGCAGCTCATCGCTGCCCAGCAGCTCGGCCGGGGCGCCGTGAAAGCGCACGGCGCCGTTTTCCAGCACATAGGCGCGCTGCGCGATCTCAAGTGATTGAGCGACGTTTTGCTCGACCAGCAGCACCGCCAGGCCCTCGCGGTGCAGTTGCTGGATCAGGGCGAACAGCTCTTCCACCAGCAGCGGCGACAGGCCCAGCGAGGGCTCGTCCAGGATCAGCAGCCTGGGCTCGGCCATCAGGCCGCGGCCGATGGCCAGCATCTGCTGCTCGCCGCCGCTCAGGGTGCCGGCCTTTTGTGTGGCGCGGTCCTTGAGGCGCGGGAAGATGTGGTGCACGCGGGCCAGGTTGTGTTCGCGCCGGGCGCGCGCCCGGGTGAAGGAGCCCAGCGCCAGGTTCTCCTGGACCGAGAGGTTAGGGAAGACACGCCGGCCTTCAGGCACCTGGATCAAACCGGTGCGCACGATGTCGCGGTAGTGGCTGTGGGTGATGTCCTGGCCATCAAAGCGCACGCTGCCGGCGCTGGCTTTGATGAGGCCGCTCACCACATTGTTCAGGGTGGATTTGCCCGCGCCATTGCTGCCCAGAAGGGCGACGATCTCACCGGGCTGCACCTGCAGATCCACGCCGCGCAGCACCTCAACGCGGCCGTAGCCGGCGCGCAGGTTTTGGATCTCGAGCAAGGCGGTCATGTGGCGGCCCCGGTCGGCGCCGCCGCCAAGCGTTTGGCCGCTCCAGATCCAAGATAGGCCTCGATCACCCGGGCGTCGCGCGTCACCTCGGCCGGCGTGCCCTGGGCGATCAATTGCCCCTGGGCCAGTACCCACACCTGTTGCGCCAGATTCATCACCGCCTGCATCACATGCTCGATCATCAACACGGTGACGCCGCTGCTGGCGATGCCGCGCACCACCGGGATCATCTCGGCAATTTCTTGCGGGTTCAGCCCTGCCAGCACTTCATCGAGCAGCAGCAGCTTGGGCCTTGTTGCCAGGGCACGCGCCAGCTCCAGGCGCTTGCGGCCGGCCACCGTCAAATCGCCCGCGGGCTTGTCGAGCTGGCTGGCCAGGCCCACGCGCTGGGCCACATCCTCGGCCTGGCTTAGGGCGGCAGCTCGGCGCGGCTCATGCAGATGTGCACCCACGGCGATGTTCTCGCGCACCGTCTGCTGGGCAAAGGGTTGCACGATCTGAAAGGTGCGCGTCAGGCCGGCGCGGGCGTTGCGGTGCGGCGCCTGGCCGGTGATGTCACGGCCATCGAAGTGCACGCGCCCGGCATCAGGCGTGAGAAAGCCCGACATCAGCGCAAACAGCGTGGTCTTGCCCGCGCCGTTGGGGCCGATCAGGGCGCACAGGCTGCCTTGGGGCACGTCGAAGCTCACGTCCTGCACCGCGCGCAGGCCGCCAAAGGCGATGCACAGGCCTTGCAGGCGCAGCAGAGGCTCAGTCATGCTTGTGCGCCTTTGCCTTGGCATCGCGGCCATCGTCGCCCTTGCCGCGCCGCAGCAAGAGCCCGCGCAGGCTGGCCGCGATGCCCGCCAGGCCGCGCGGCAAGAACATCACGATGAGCACCAGCACGCTGCCGTAGACCACCATGTTCAGCCCCGGCAGCGCACCAAACAGGTTGCGCGTGGCCTCGGCCAGCACATGCAGCGCCACAGCACCCAGCAGCGGCCCCCACAGGCTGCCCATGCCGCCGACGATGGCGCCCACCAGCGCCTCCACCGAGCTGGCCGGGCCGAAGGCGATGGCCGGATCGATGTACTGAAACACCTGCACGTAAAACGCTCCGCCCGCGCCCATGAAGGCCGCCGACAGCGTGATGGCGCCGAGCTTCACGCTGAAGGGGTTGACGCCAATCGCACGCGCCGCATCCTCGTTATCACGCACCGCCTGCAACTGCGCGCCAAAGCGCGAATGGCGCAGCCAGGCGGTGACCAGGGCCGCCGCGATCACCAGGCCCAGCACCAGGGCGACATCGCCCTTGCGCGAGGCCAATTGCCCGGCCGCCGCCGCGCCGCGCAGCGGCAACATCAGCCCCACGCCGCCGCCGGTGAAGGCCACGCTGGTGGCGAGGATGCGAAACACCTCGGCGAAAGCCAAGGTCACCAAAGCGAAATACGAGCCCTTGAGGCCATAGCGAAAGCTCAAGGCCCCGAGCAGCGCGCCCACGCCCGCAGCCAGTGCCACCGCCGCGGCCAGGCCGCCCCACAGGTTGAAGCCCCAGTTCAGTTGTGCGATGGCCTGCACATAGGCGCCGCAGCCAAAGAACAGGGCGTGGCCAAAGGAGAACTGCCCGCCAAAGCCGCCCAGGAGGTTCCAGGCCTGGGCCAGCAGCGTGGCGTAGAGCGCCATCATGATGAAGTTCAGCCACACGCCGGAATCACTTGCCAGGGTGGCGCCGCCGGCCAGCACGGCCAGGGCGGCGATGCCCAGCGCATCCTTGCGCCACGACAGCTTGCCGGCGCTCACACCCGCGCCCCGAACAGGCCCATGGGCCGGAACAACAGCACCGCGATGAAGATCGCAAAAATGCCGATCTGTCCGAGCGATTCACCCAGCACCAGGCCGCACAGCGACTCGACCACGCCGATCAACAGCCCCCCCAGCAGGGCGCCGGCAAAACTGCCCATGCCGCCGAGCACGACGATGGTGAAGGCCACCAGCACGAAGCCGCCACCCACCTGCGGATTGACGTAATAGGCCGGCAGCAGAAAACAGGCCGCCGCGCCCAGGCAGGCCAGGCCGATACCAAAGCTCATGGCGAATACATGATCGACATCAATGCCGCACAGCCGCGCGCCCTGAGGCTCCTTGGCCACGGCGCGGATGGCGCGGCCCAGGTCGGTGCGGCCGACCATCCACAGCATCACCGCCGAAGCCACGAGCGCGCCAAAGAAGGCGATCAGCTTGGGCCAGGCGATGAAGGCCGGGCCGATTTGCAGCGTGGCCAGGGTGTAGGCGGTGTCGATGCTGCGCGTGTCGCTCTTGAAGGCCAGCAGGGCCAGGTTTTCCAGCACGATGGACAGGCCCAGGGTGACGAGCAGGATGTTCTCGTCCTTGCCATGGCTGGCGCGGGTGATGATGGCGCGCTGCAGCCCGTAGCCCAGGGCGAACATGCCGGGCACGACGATGGGCAGGGCCAGGTAGGGGTCGATGCCGGCGTGGGTCTTCAACAGATAGACCGCATACAGCGCCACCATCAACAGCGCGCCATGCGCGAAGTTGATGATGTGCAGCACGCCGTAGATCAGCGTCAGGCCCAGCGCAATCAGCGCATACACCGCGCCGGTGGTCAAGCCGTTGAGGAAGGCTGAGAAAACGATGTCGGCATTGAGCATGCGTCAGGCAGGCATCGCTGCATGCGGCATCGCTGTCACGGGTGTCATCACCGGCCTAACGCACAGATCAAGCACGCAGCGGGAAGACGGGCTCGGCCTCGCGGTAGTCGCGCGGCACGATGACGCGGATGTCGCCCTTGATCACCTGCGTCATCAGCGGCTGCGCGCCCATGTTCTGGCCGTTCTCGAAACGCGTGTCGCCATAGGGCATGAAGTGATCGCTGAACGTGCTCTTGGCCAGCGCCTCGGTGATGGCCGCGCGATCTGCACTCTTGGCGCGATCGATGGCATCGGCCAGCATGCGCACGGCCGTGTAGGTGTTGAAGATCTCGTAGGTGAAGAACAGGCCCTTGGCTTCGACGCGCTTGCGCAGCTCAAGCGCGCGCTTGTCCTTGGGGTTGAACCAGTGGTTGCAATCGATGATGCCGTTGGCCGCATCGGGGAATTCCTTCAAGAACTTGTAGCTCGATGCCGCACCACCCAGCACCGAGTAGATGGCCTTGGGCGCCACTTTTTGCTGCTGCATGGTGCGCACCAGCAAGGCATATTCGTTGTAGTAGTTGGCGGGGATGACGATGTCGGGGTTGAGCGCCTTCATGCGCAGCACGATGTTGTTGAAATCGCGCGTCGGGTTGGCGTGCTTGACGACCTCGACCACGGTGAAGCCGAAACCCGGCAGCTCGCGCGCCAGCAGGTTGGCCGTGCCGGTGCCAAACAGGCTTTCCTCGTGAATGATCATCACGGTTTTGGCGGGCTTGCCGGCCACGGTGTTGAGCACATGCAAATTGGCCACCGCCACCTGGGCGCAGGTGGCGTAGCCGGGGCCGAAGCGGAAGGTGTTTTTCAAGCCGCGCTGCACGATCTGATCGGCCACGCCAATATCCACCACATGCGGCAGGTTGTACTTGGCCGCGGCCTGTGTGGTGGCCAGGCAAATCGCCGAGGCAAACGCGCCCACCACCGCCGAGCAGCCAGCCTCGTTCATCTTCTCGATCTCGGCCACGCCGGCCTGCGGCGTGCTTTGCGCATCGCCCAGCATCACATCGAGCTTGGCGCCGCCGAGGGATTTGATGCCGGCCTTGTTGATGTCCTCAATGGCCAGCAGCGCGCCCTCGCGGCACTGCGCGCCGGAGTAGGCCAGCGCGCCGGTGACGGGGTGCAGGATGCCGACCTTGACGGCCTTGGGCTGGGCGCCGGCGATGAGCGGGAAGGCCAGGGTGGAGGCGGCGGCGGCGGATTGCTGGATGAAGCGGCGGCGTGGGGTCAGGTTTTTAATCACATGCGTCTCGTGGGTTGAATTGGGATGTCATGGGCCATTGACGGCCTGGTTCTGCAGCGGATTTGCGGCAGCACTTTAAATCGGCTCAAGGCCGATCACCAATTGCTGCCCCAGCAGGCTCACGGCCTGAGCAATGCGCGGCAATTTGGAGCCGTAGTGCGGGTCGAGCAGGCGCCGCACGGCCTTTTCGTCGACCCCCAGGCGCTCGGCCAACTGGGTCTTGCTGATGCCGGCCTCACTCATCGCGACATACAGCGCGGCCTTGGCCATCGTCTCGGCCGGCGGCGACACCAGGTGCTCGCGGCGACGCTGCTTGCTCGGCTCGGGGAACGGCAGGCCATCGAGCATCAGTGTGGCAAACACCTCGTCCATGGCGTCCGTCGCCTGAGCCAAGGCCTCGGCCTCGTCGTCGCCCTGCGTGATGAGGGCGGGCAGGTCTCGGCAGGTGACGACAAAGCCGCCCTCGTCGGCCGGGGCCAGCAACACCGCATACTGAAATCGAATCATGTTCCTACCCCTCAAAGATCGCTGACCTTGATGCCCAGCTGGGTGCACATGGCGTGCAAGGTGCCCGTCTTCAGCTCGTCCTTCGGGTTGCGCAGAATGGTGAACGCCGCGCCGAAGTAAACCGTCTGGTGGCTGCCTTTGCCGCGCGCTGCATTGATCGACATTGACACCCGCCTGCTCTTGGCCAGGGCTTTCAAGCGCCGGATGAATTCGTGGCCCGTCACCGCGCCATTGTCGGACGAAAAGGTCCGTCGATCATCAGCAATTTCCCGCGCATAGACTCGCGCAGCCCCTTTTCAATGCCTTGCGATGAACCCCACCCTGCCCCACCCTGCCCGCCAACCCGTATTGGCGCGCAACATCGTCTCGACCTCGCAACCGCTGGCCTCACAGGCCGGTGCCGCGGCCTTTGCGCGCGGCGGCAATGCCATCGATGCGGTGCTGGCAGCAGCCATCACCTTGACCGTCGTCGAGCCGGTGATGAACGGCATCGGCGGCGATGGCTTTGCCCTGGTCTGGGATGGCCAGTCGCTGCAGGGTCTGAACGCCTCGGGCCGCTCACCAAAGGCCTGGAGCGCCGAGCGCTTTGCCCATCTGGCGCAGATGCCCACGCTGGGTTGGGACAGCGTCACCGTGCCCGGCGTCGTCTCCGGTTGGGTGGCGCTGTCTGAGCGCTATGGCGCACTGCCGTTCGCCGATCTGTTCAAGGACGCCGTGCGCCATGCGCGCGATGGCTTTCCGGTGAGCCCGACGATTGCCCGCCAATGGGCCATGCAGACGCCCGAGCTGCACGCCCAGCCAGGCTTTGCGGCGGCCTTCATGCCGGGCGGGCGGGCGCCCCGTGCGGGTGAAATCTGGCGCTTTGCCGATCAGGCCACGACGCTGAGTGACATTGCCGCCACCGGCGGTGAGAGCTTCTACCGCGGCCGCCTTGCCGCTTCCATAACGCAATATGCGAGCGAGCACGGCGGCGCGCTTTCGATGCAAGACCTGGCCGACCACCGCGTGGAGTGGGTGACGCCGATCCAGACCACGTTTCGCGGCCACGCCGTGCACGAAATTCCGCCCAATGGCCAGGGCATCGCCGCGCTGATGGCGCTGGGCATCCTGGAGCACTTGCCCTATGCCGAGACGCCCATCGGCAGCGCCGCGCGCATGCACCTGGAGATCGAGGCCATGCGCGTGGCCTTTGCCGATTTGCAAGCGCATGTCGCCGATGCCGCGCACATGCGCATCAGCTCGGCGCAGTTGCTCGATGCTGGCTACCTGCGCCAGCGCGCACTGCTGATCGACCCGCAGCGCGCCGGCCAGCACGCCCCCGGCCAGCCCGCCAGCGGCGGCACGGTCTACCTGTGCGCGGCCGATGCGCAGGGGCGCATGGTGTCCTACATCCAGTCCAACTACAAAGGCTTTGGCTCGGGTGTGGTCGTGCCGGGCACCGGCATCGCCATGCACAACCGCGGCTTCGGATTTGTCACCACGCCCGGCCACGTCAACCAAGTGGCCGGCGCCAAGCGCCCGCTGCACAGCATCATCCCGGCCTTCATGACGCAGGTGGACGGCGCTGGCCAACACCAGGCCGCGATGGCCTTTGGCGTGATGGGCGGCAACATGCAGGCCCAGGGCCACACGCAGATGGTGCTGCGCCGCGTGGTGGAGGGGCTGAACCCGCAGGCCTGCTCGGACGCGCCGCGCTGGCGCATCAACGATGCCGGCGTGCTAACGCTTGAAAGTGGCGTTCACAGCTGCGTGGTCGAGGGCCTGATCGCCATGGGCCACAGCCCGCAGGTGGCCGCTGCGGACAGCCTGGATTTCGGCAGCGCGCAGTTGATTGCGGCCTTGGGCAGCGATGTCCTGGCGCTGGATGAGATCGCTTTTGTTGCCGGATCGGACCACCGGCGCGATGGCCAGGCGGTGGGGTGCTGAGGGCTTGATCGCCGGCAGCGGCGGGATGATTGGCTGAGCGGCCGGCACAAGGGGCGACGGGCTGGCGGGTGCCAGGTGCAGGCCGCTCATCTTGCGGGTTGGGTGGCCACCGCGCGGCTCAGCACGTCCTCGTAGCTGGCTTGAATTTCCATCCTCGGCAGCAGGCCTTTGGCGCGCAGCAGCGCGTGCGCCCGGGGCAGGCGCCAACAGGGGATCTGCGTGAACAGATGGTGTTCGCTGTGAAAGTTGACGCGGTAGGGCGCGATCAGGATGCGCTCCAGCACGCTGGCCGTGACGGTGCGCGCCTGCTGAAACGCATCACTGCCGCCTTGCGGCAGCAGCGCGTGCTCGGCGATGTTGCGGATGCGGGCAATCAGCATCAACCAGGTGGCCAGCGGCAGCAGCCACATCAGCAGCCAGGCCCAGCACAGGCCGAAGGCCGTGAACAGCGCAGCAAACGCGGCGTTGCCGCCGTAGAACATCGGCTGGCGGCGCAACTCGGCGGCGCCCGCGGTGATCCACGAAGAAATGCGCGACACACCCGCCGGTCGGGCCTGCAGCTCGGCCCTCAGGCGGGCGAAACGCTGCTGGTAAAAAGTCTGGCCGGTGAGATCGCGAATGAACTTACGGCGCAGCGATTCGGGGCTGACCGGGAACTTGGCCGAGAGCGGCAAATCCGGGTTGAGTGCTTGCTGCACATAACGGTGATGCTGCAGATGCTCGGCGCGGTAGCCGTGCAGATCAAAGCGGCACAGCCAGCGCGCCACGGTGTCATTGACTCGGCGGTTAGGGTGCATCAGGCCATGCGCGGCCTCGTGCATCAACACAAACAGCCCGAGCTGGCGGTTGCCAACGACAACGATCACCAGCGGAAGTGTGATCGGCCAGAGCACGCCCACCGCCATGGCCGCGCCGATGACCGCCCAGCAGTGCGCCACCAGGGCCAGGCCAATCCAGTTCGAGCGCGCGCTCAGCGCGGCCCATTCGGTGACAGACAAAAACGCCTCCGGCCGCACCCGGGCGGCGGGCCGATCCGGGCGGCGGGCCGGCAGTGGCCGGTCGGTGGTGTCGGCGACCTCGGGGGTGGCCGCAGGGGTGACTTCAGCGGGCAGCATGGCCGCATTGTGACCAGGGCGCCCTCATAACGCTGTCATAACGGTGCCCCAGATACGGTGCAGTCCTGTGTCGTCACGCCCCCAGGCGGGCGACCCGGCCGTTCGACTCGGCAACCCACACGGGCCCGCCGCACACACTTGTCAGGGAAGTCAAATGAACACGATTCAAGCCCACTCCAGCCCCTTCGCCGGCATCGCCGCCGCTGGCAGCCAACTGCTCGATGAAGCCAGCACGCTGGCAGCGGCGCTGCTGCAGCCGGGCAAGGTCATTGATGAGGTCGAGCACATGCGTGCACTTCAGCTGGAGGCCCAGCGCATTGAGGCCACCGAGCCGGCGCGCGCTGCGGCCTTGCGCCGGCGCGCCTCACGCATCGGCCTGCGTTGAGCGCTGACCCGGCCGCAGCGCCAGCCGCGCCGGGCTTTTGGCTCACTGCGCCAACGGTGCCGTGATGGCCTCGATCTGCCCCATCACTTCAGGCGTCAGCTTGTCGGCCAGCGCCAGCGCGCCCAGGTTGTCCTGCAACTGCGACAGCTTGGACGCGCCGGTGATGACGCTGGAGACGCGCGGGTTCTTCGTCGCCCAGGCAATCGCCAGTTGCGCCAGCGTGCCGCCCAGGTCGGCCGCGAGGGGAGCCAGCTTGGCGATGGCGGCGTTCTTGGCGGCATCGGTCAGGCCCTCGCGCAAGAAGGCCATGCTGTCCATCGCGCCGCGTGATCCAGCCGGCACACCGGCGGCGTACTTGCCGGTGAGCAACCCGCTGGCCAGGGGGCTCCAGGTGGTCAGGCCCAGGCCGATGTCGTCGTACAGCCGGGCGTAGCTTTTTTCCACGCTGCGGCGGTGGAACAGGTGGTATTGCGGCTGCTCCACCACCGGCTTGTGCAGGTGGTGCTTGTCGGCGATCAACCAGGCCGCGCGGATCTCATCGGCGCTCCACTCGCTTGTGCCCCAGTACAGCGCCTTGCCCTGGGTGATCATGTCGCTCATCGCCCACACCGTTTCTTCGATGGGCGTGTGCGGATCGGCGCGGTGGCAGTACACCAGATCGATGTGATCCAGGCCAAAGCGCTGCAGTGAGCCATTGATGGCCTGCATCAGGTACTTGCGGTTCAAGGTGTTGCGGCGATTGACGGTGTTGCCCTCGCGCGCCAGGCCCCAGAAGAATTTGGTCGAGACCACATAGCAGGATCGCTGCCAGCCCAGGCGCTTGAAGGCCTGGCCCATCACCACCTCGCTCTGGCCTTGGGCATAGGCCTCGGCGTTGTCAAAGAAGTTGATGCCGGCATCCATGGCAGCGGCCAGCATCTCGACAGCGGCATTCACGTCCACCTGGGTGTGGTAGGTGACCCAGGAGCCGAGCGAGAGCTCGCTGAGTTGCAGGCCGGACTGGCCGAGGCGGCGATAGCGCATGGGGGCTCTGTGCATGAATGGCGGGGCCCGAGCCTAGCGCAGCGCAGCGGCTGGGTAGCGTTGACTGATGCCCGTGCATCGCGCGCACGCTGTGCCCGTGCGTCGCGCGCAGGTCATGTTTCTGCCGGGCGGTGCATGAAAATACTTGAATGCCAATTGACCCCAACGCCGCCGCCCTGGACATTGCCGCACTGTTTGATCTGGGCCGGCGCATTGGCGACAAACTCGTCGCCCGCGCCGAGACCGTTGCGGTGGCCGAGTCTTCTGCCGGTGGGCTGATCTCGGCCGCGCTGCTGGCCCGGGCCGGCGCCTCGGCCTACTACTTTGGCGGCGCCGTGGTCTACACGCGCCGCGCGCGCCGCTTGCTGACCGCGCTCACCCCTGAAGACACCGCCGGCATGCGCTCATCCAGCCCGCCCTATGCGCGGCTGCTGGCGCAGCACCAGCGCTCGCGCTTCACCGCCTCCTGGGGGCTGGCAGAGACCGGCGCCGCCGGGCCCAGCGGCAACACCTATGGCGATCCGGCCGGCCACGCTTGCCTGGCGGTGGATGGCCCGGTGCTGCGCGAGCGCTTGCTGCGCACCGGCCTGGATCACCGACAGCGCAACATGATGGCCTTCGCCCATGCCGCGCTTGAGCTGCTGGAGCAGGCCATCGATGCCGCACCCCCATCCATCCCCTCCTCCTGATCCCGCGATATGCCCAACGAAACGCCCGACCCCCTGATCAGCGCCGCCTTCTGGCGCGTCATGCCGCCCGATGCCGATGCCGCCGAGACGCGCGAGTGGCTGGATGCCTTCGACGCCCTGGTGCGCGAGGAGGGCCGCGACCGCGGCACCTACATCCTGCGCCGCCTGCTGGACGCCGCCCGCGCCCACCAGGTGCCGCTGCCGGCGGTGTTGAACACCCCCTACATCAACAGTGTCTCGCTCGACCGGCAACCGCCCTACCCCGGCCACCTGGAGATCGAAGCCCGGCTGGGCGCCATCGTGCGCTGGAACGCCCTGGCCATGGTCGTGCGCGCCAATCGCCTATCAAGCGATCTGGGCGGCCACATCGCCACCTACGCCTCGATTGCCGATCTGTTCGAAGTCGGCTTCAACCATTACTTTCGGGCCGGACCAACGCGCAGTGGCTCCAACGCTGCCAGCCCCGATGCCACCCTTGACGCCCACGCCAACCAGCGCGGCGACCTGGTCTTCTTCCAGCCCCACGCCTCGCCCGGCGTCTACGCCCGCGCCCACCTCGAAGGCCGCTTGACGGACGCGCAGTTGGACCGTTATCGGCAAGAGACCGAGGGCGGCGGCCTGTCCAGCTATTGCCACCCCTGGCTGATGCCCGATTTCTGGCAGTTCCCGACCGGATCGATGGGCCTGGGGCCGATCACCGCCATCTACCAGGCGCGCTTCATGCGCTACCTGGCCGATCGCGGCCTGCTGCAAACGGCCGGCCGCAAGGTCTGGGCCTTTGTTGGCGATGGCGAGATGGACGAGCCCGAATCGCTGGCCGGCCTGAGCCTGGCCGCGCGCGAGGGGCTGGACAACCTGATCTTCGTCGTCAACTGCAACCTGCAGCGCCTGGACGGCCCGGTGCGCGGCAATGGCTCGGTGGTGCAAGAGCTCGAAGGCCTGTTCGCCGGGGCCGGCTGGAACGTCATCAAGCTGCTGTGGGGCAGCGACTGGGACCCGCTGTTCGCGCGCGATGCCGAGGGCATCTTGCTCAAGCGCCTGCACGAAACGGTGGACGGCGAATTCCAGAAATACGCTGCCACCGATGGCCGCTTCAACCGCGAGCACTTCTTCGCCAAATACCCCGAGCTGCAGGCCCTGGTGGCCGACATGTCGGACGACGACATCGATCGCCTCAAGCGCGGCGGCCACGACGCCGTGAAGATCCACGCCGCCTACGACGCCGCGGTCAAACACAAGGGCCGGCCCACCGTCATCCTGGCGCAGACCAAGAAGGGCTACGGCATGGGCCATTGGGGCCAGGGCAAGATGGGCTCGCACCAGCAAAAGAAGCTGGACGACGCGGCCCTGCTGGCCTTCCGTGACCGCTTTGCGCTGCCGCTGAGCGATGCCGAGGTGACCGCGCTGACGCTGTACCGCCCCAGCCCGGACAGCCCTGAGATGCGCTACTTGCACGCGCGCCGCGCGGCGCTGGGCGGCTACCTGCCGGCGCGCAATGGCCTAGCGCCCAAACTGACCGTCCAGACTAACGAAGAAACGGCGCGGCTGATCGAGCGCCAGGCCGGCCGCGAGCAATCCACCACCATGGTCTTTGTGGCCCAGCTCACCCAGCTGCTGCGCGACGAGCACATCGGCCAGCGCATCGTGCCCATCGTGGCCGATGAGGCCCGCACCTTCGGCATGCAAAGCCTGTTCCGCGCCGTCGGCATCTACGCCGCCAATGGCCAGCTCTACGAGCCCGAGGACCGCGACGAGCTGCTGTACTACAAGGAATCGAAAAGCGGCCAGATCCTCGAAGAAGGCATCACCGAGGCCGGCGCCATCAGCAGCTGGATCGCGGCGGCCACCAGCTACTCGACGCACGGCGTGCCGATGCTGCCCTTCTACATCTTCTACTCGTGCTTTGGCTTTCAGCGCGTGGGCGATTTGATCTTCTGCGCCGCCGATTCACGCGCGCGCGGCTTTCTGATTGGTGCCACGGCTGGGCGCACCACGCTCTCGGGCGAGGGCCTGCAGCATGAGGACGGCACCAGCTTGCTGGTGGCATCGACCATCGCCAACTGCCGCGCCTTTGATCCGGCCTATGGCTACGAGCTGGCGACCATCGTCGCCGACGGCGTGGATCGCTTGCTGAATCAACAACGCGACGAGTTCTATTACCTGACGGTGATGAACGAGAACATCCACCAGCCGGCGATGCCCGCAGGCGTGAGCCGCGAGGACATCCTCAGCGGCCTGTACCGACTGCCCGATTACGCACCCAGCGCGCCAGATGTGCGGCTGGTGGCCAGCGGCATGATCTTGCAAGAGGCGATTGCCGCGGCCGCCGAGCTGTACAGCGCGCATGGCATCCACGCCGAGGTCTGGAGTGCGACCAGCTTCACCGAGCTGGCGCGGCAGGCGCGTGAGGTGCAGCGGGCGCGGCGCTTGCAGGGCGCCAGCGATCCACAGGCAGCGCCGGCGCACACCGCCCATGTCGCCCGCTGCCTGGGCGGCACGCTGCCTGTGGTGGCCGCCACCGACTATGTGCGCGCCGTGCCGCAACTGGTGGCCGAGTACGTGAACGCGCCCTACACCACCCTGGGCACCGACGGCTTTGGCCGCAGCGGCACGCGGCGCGACGTGCGGCGATTCTTTGAAGTCGATGCCGATCACATCGTGCTGGCCGCGCTGCGCGCCGTGGCCGATGGCGGTGGCGCAGCGGCGACTGCCGCAGCAGCAGCTCTGGCCACCCGCTTCCAGGCCAACCCCGCCACGCAGGCAACACCGCCGTGGGATCGCTGAGCCGGTGAAAATACTGGGGTCAGGTCTTTAATATTAAGTCGCGGCTGAAGCCGCGCCTTAATATTAAAGACCTGACCCCATGTGGCTTGTGACCCCATGTAGCTTGACCCCATATGATGCC
>JAYSSS010000007.1:0-51675 GCA_043720415.1 Ideonella sp. | reverse complement strand
GCTTCCATCGGGCCGATGAGCGGCAGCGCCAGCAGGCGGGCGATGTTGAAGTGCAGGCCGCCTTCGAGCTCGCGCTCATCATCGCGGCGCAGCCGGGCCAGGGTGATGCCCGGGTTGGGCAGGCGGCTGGCCTGCACGACTTCGGCCTCGGTGATGGCCAGCTCCTGAAAGCTGGCCTGCAGGCCGCGGTTGTTGAGCAATGCCACCTGCACCGCGTCGTCCACGCTCAGGGGCCTGGCCAACAATTCATGCACACGGCCGGCCATGGCCTGGGCGTCGGCGGGCGAGCGCGCCCACTGTGCTTGCTTGCCGAGGCGGTCCTTGGCCAGCGCCTGGACCGCGGCAAAGCCGCCATCGGTACTGAAGCTGGCGCAGCCACCCAGCAGCAGCAGCAGAGTTGCCAGTGCGGCCGCTGTCGCCCAGCGGCGCGCAGGTGATGGGGCCAGGCCCTTGTGCTGCGTGATCATGGTGTTTTGTGGCCGCTGTGGCCGGCCGGGGTGGGCGCGCGGGGCGGGGCTGAGGGCGCACTGGGGGCCACAGGCCGAGCGCTTGGCGCGACTACCGTGGTCGCGCTTGGCGCGGGTGCAGTGGACGCGCCAGGCACATCGGCAAGCTGCGCCTCGCGCAGGTAGACGCGCCAGCCGCCGATACGCGCCACCGTGTCGTTGGCCTCGCGCCATGAGCTCAGCTTCACATCGCCCAGCATGCGGTAGCGAGCGAAGGGTGACTCGTATACCAGTGCTGGCACGGGGGTCTGGGCAACCAGTGGATCGGGGGTGGCGCGTGACATGGGTGCAGGCGCAGGCGAAGCCGGCTGGGCGTGCACCGCGGTGTGCAGGCTGGCCCAGGTGATCAGGCCGGTGCTCAGCGTGGTGATCAGTGCCGCAATCGCCACCGATGGCGGCCGGGCACGCAGCGAACAGGCGCGCCCTTGACTATGGGAATGGAGTTGAACCATAGCGTTCTCGCTTCATGGGTCATGGTGGCCGCCGTGCTGTGCCAGCAGCGGCGGTGCAGGGGCTGGTGGCACGGCGGCGCCTCTAACGCGTGCCGGCGCGTGTCGGGCACGCGCGCCGCCCAGCGGGCGGGCCCTGGCCGGTCAGGCCAAGGCGCTTCGTGGGGGCCGCTCGGGGCCGTCGGCGGCGAAGGGCACCACGCTGGCCACGAGTGCTGCAAACACCGTCGCTGCAGGCGCAGCCCTTGGCACCAGCAGCACTGCGCCAAGCAGCGCAAAGGCCGAGCAGCACGAGGCGCAGGCACTGCACTTCTGAGCGCCGGCCTTGGCCAACGAATCGGTCGCCGTGGCATCGGCCAGCTCGGAAGCTGCCTCAGCCGCCGCGGACGGCGCCTCGGCGTGGTGTGCTTGATGAGCCAGGTGCGCAGCGCCATGCTGCATCACATGGCCGGGGCTCCCCGCCCCATCGGCCGCGGGCTGGGCCGCAGCGCCGCCATGATGTCCCAGCGTTGCCGCCGAGCCCTGACCATGGTGCATGGGGCCACAGCGCGCCATCGTCGCGGCCGCGGCGGTCTGGGCTGGCACGGCCAGCACCAGCATCCAGATCAACAGGGTTCGCAGCAGCGCGCGCATGGCCGCAATGTAGCGCAGTGCCCGGCGGATCAGAATGGCGCACCCGCCTGCCACACGGTCAGCCGTTCAGCCGTCATCGGCCCGCTTCGCCACCTCTGCACTTCTCTACCCTGGAGCACCAACATGCCCGACCACACACCGCACTCCACCCAGCTCGACACCTGCAGCGCCCACCAGTTGCTGGCCCTGTACCGATCCGGCCAGGCCTCGCCTGTCCAAGCCACCCAGGCCGTGCTCACCAGGATTGAACGCGTCAACCCGCAGCTCAATGCCTTTTGCCTGGTCGATGGCGAGCGCGCCCTGGCCAGCGCCCGTGCCAGCGAGCAGCGCTGGCAGGCTTGGCGCAGCGGCAGTGGCAGCAGCAGTGGCAGTGGCAGCGCCGGCACCACCCAGCCCGGTGCGCTCGATGGCGTGCCCACCTCGATCAAAGACCTGGTCCTCACCCAAGCCTGGCCCACGCTCCGCGGCAGCCGCACCGTCGACCCCAAGCAGGCCTGGGACGTGGATGCCCCTGTCAGCGCCCGCCTGCGCGAGGCCGGTGCCGTGCTGCTGGGCAAGACCTGCACGCCCGAATTTGGCTGCAAGGGTGAGACCAATTCGCCGCTCACCGGCATCACCCGCAACCCCTGGAATCTGGCCCGCACGCCGGGTGGATCGTCAGGCGGCGCGGCGGCGGCTGTGGCCGCTGGCCTGGGCCCGCTGGCCATCGGCACCGATGGCGCCGGCAGCGTGCGCATCCCGGCGGCGTTTTGCGGCAATGTCGGCTTGAAGCCCAGCTTCGGCCGCGTGCCGGCCTACCCGCTGTCGCCCTTTGGCACGGTGGCCCACCTCGGGCCGCACACCCTGAGCGTGCAAGACGCCGCGCTGATGATGAACGTCATGAAACGGCCCGATGCCCGCGACTGGACCTCGCTGCCCGAGGATGCCAGCGACTACACGGTGGGCTTGAACGACGGCATTCGCGGCCTGCGTGTCGCCTGGTCCCCACGATTAGGCTATGTGAACAGTGTGCACCCCGAGGTGGCTGCCGCCTGCGAGCGCGCCGTGGCCACCCTGGCGGCCCTGGGCGCGCGGGTCGAGGCCGTGGACCCGGGGTTTGAGGATCCGCTGGAGATCACCACCGGCCTGTGGTTCCTGGGCGCCTGGACGGTGTGGAACACGCTGAGCGCCGAGCAGCAGGCCGTGGCCGACCCGGATTTCGCCGGCGAGGCCATGCTGGGCCAGCGCCTGTCGGCCCTGGATGTGGCGCGGTTGAACCTGCGCCGTGGCGCCCTGGGCACACACATGCGGCAGTTCATGCAGCGCTTTGATCTGCTCGTCACACCCACCGTCTCGGTGCCGGCCTTCGAGGCCAAGCCCGCCGGCCACACACCGATCTCGCCCGAGGCCATGCTGGGCTGGACGCCCTTCAGCTACCCCTTCAACCTGACACAGCAGCCGGCCATCACCGTGCCCTGCGGCTTGACGACCGAGGGCCTGCCCATCGGCCTGCAGATCGTCGGCCCCATGTTTGGCGATGCGCTGGTGCTGCGCGCTGCGCGGGCTTTTGAAAGCCTGCATCCCGTGCCACGACCGCCGGCCTACGCCTGAGGCGATTGGCCGGGCCGGGCCGCACCCGCCATGCAACGCCAGCCGCCGCTGTAAGCTTTGCGCGGCCTTCGGCGACTGCGCAGTACGCTGAGTCCGCATCGAAACCCTTGTAGGGGCCGACCGCCATCGTTTCAGGCCGACCGACATCGCCTACCGCGTCCCATCAAAACTCCAACTTCCGCGAGTACCCAAAAACTATGGCCGCAGCCTCCAAACGCCCCCTGTGGATCGTCGTCGCCATCATCGCCTTGGCCGCTGCGTATGCGTGGCAGCACTTCGGCCTGGGCCAGTTGCTCACGCTGGATTCGCTCAAATCCAGCCGCGACGCCCTGGTGGCCCAGGTGCAGGCCCGGCCGCTCACCATTTCGGCCATCTACTTTGCGGTATATGTAGCGGTGGCGGCGCTGTCATTGCCCGGTGCGGCGGTGATGACCCTGGCGGGCGGCGCGATGTTCGGCCTGGGCTGGGGTCTGCTGCTGGTGTCCTTCGCCTCCAGCATCGGCGCCACCCTGGCCTTTCTGGTGGCGCGCCATCTGCTGCGCGACACAGTGCAGGCGCGCTTTGGCAAGCAGCTCGCGCCCATCAACGAGGGCATGGCGCGCGAGGGCTGGCTCTACCTGCTGACGCTGCGCCTGGTGCCGGCATTTCCTTTCTTCCTGGTCAACCTGGTCGTGGCGCTGACACCCATTACAGCCGCGCGCTTTTACTGGGTCAGCCAGCTCGGCATGCTGGCCGGCACCGCGGTCTTCGTCAACGCTGGCACGCAGCTGGCGCACATCAACAGCTTGAAGGATGTGCTCTCGCCGGGCCTTTTGGGCAGCTTTGTGCTGCTGGGCATCTTTCCGCTGATTGCCAAGGCCGTGGTCAGCGCCCTGCAGCGGCGCAAGGTCTACGCCAAGTGGGCCAAGCCGGCGCACTTTGATCGCAACCTGGTGGTCATTGGCGCCGGTGCCGGCGGCCTGGTCAGCGCCTACATTGCCGCGGCCGTGAAGGCCAAGGTCACCCTGATCGAAGGCCACAAGATGGGTGGTGATTGCCTGAACTACGGCTGCGTGCCCAGCAAGGCACTGATCGCCTCGGCCAAGCTGGCCAAGCAGTTGCAGAAGGCTGAATCCTTGGGCATCGCCCAGGTCAGTGGCAAGGTCGATTTCGCCGCCGTGATGGCACGCATCCACAAGGTGATTGCCGACATCGAACCGCACGATTCGATTGAGCGTTATTCCGGCCTGGGCGTGGAGGTGCTGACCGGTCACGCCAGGATGGTCTCGCCCTGGGCGGTGGAGGTCACCTCGGCCGATGGCACGCGCCACACCCTGAGCACCCGCAACATCGTCATCGCCGCCGGCGCCCAGCCCTTGGTGCCGCCCATCCCCGGGCTGAAGGAGGTGGGCTGCCTCACCTCAGACACCGTCTGGGGCCTGACCGCGCTGCCGCGCCGGCTGGTGGTGCTGGGCGGCGGCCCCATAGGCTGCGAGCTGGCGCAAAGCTTTGCGCGGCTGGGGGCGCAGGTCACGCAGGTGGAGATGCTGGCGCGCGTGATGGTGCGCGAGGACATCGAGGTCTCGGCCCTGGTGGCCGAGTCGCTGCGCGACGATGGCGTGAAGCTGCTCACCGGCCACCAGGCCGTGCGCGTGGAGCGCGCCACGGTCGATGGCCTTCTGGTCAAGCGCCTGGTGGTCAAGGCCGGTGAGGCCGAGCTGGCCATTGAGTTTGATGAGCTGTTGTGCGCTGTCGGCCGCAGCCCGCGGGTCACCGGCTATGGCATCGAAGAGCTGGGCATCACGCTCACGCCGCGCAAGACGGTGCAGACCGATGCCTGGTTGCAGACCAACTACCCCAACATCTTTGCCGTGGGCGATGTCGCCGGGCCCTACCAGTTCACCCACGCCGCGGCGCACCAGGCCTGGTATGCCGCGGTCAATGCCTTGTTCGGCCGTTTCAAGAAATTCAAGGCCGATTACTCGGTGATCCCCTGGGCCACCTTCACCGACCCCGAGGTGGCGCGCGTTGGCCTCTCGGAAGCCGAGGCCAAGGAGCAGGGCATTGCCGTGGAAATAACACGTTATGGCATCGACGATCTTGACCGCGCGATTGCCGATGGCACGGCGCATGGCTTCGTCAAGGTGCTCACCGTGCCTGGCAAGGACAAGATCCTGGGCGCCACCATCGTCGGCGCGCATGCCGGTGACCTGCTGGCCGAATTCGTCTTGGCCATGCGCCACGGCCTGGGGCTGAACAAGATCCTCGGCACCATCCACACCTACCCCACCCTGGCCGAGGCCAACAAATACGCCGCCGGCGAGTGGAAGCGTGCCCATGCGCCGCAGGCCGTGCTGCGCTGGGTGGAGCGCTATCACGCCTGGATGCGTGGCTGAGTTCAGCCCACGGCAGGCAAGCTGTTTCAAACCGAAGGAATGACGCCCATGAGTCGCACCCACCACTCCATGACCCACGCCCGCCGCTCAGTGTTGGCGTTTCTGGCCGCGGGCGCCACAGCGCTGGCTGTGCCGGCCGCCTGGGCGCAAAGCCTTGACCACAGCCATGCCGCCTGGACGGCGCTGCTCAAGAAGCACGTCGTCGTCAAAGACGGC
The DNA here is from genome assembly GCA_043720415.1 of Ideonella sp. Taxonomy (GTDB): domain Bacteria; phylum Pseudomonadota; class Gammaproteobacteria; order Burkholderiales; family Burkholderiaceae_C; genus Pseudaquabacterium. The sequence goes on along the minus strand of JAYSSS010000007.1, from coordinate 45,906 downwards.
GGCAAGGCCTCGCAGATGCGCTATGCCGGCATGGCGGGCGACCGCGCCGCGCTCAAGGCCTACACCGATGCGCTCTCGGCCGTGTCCAAGCCGGCGTTTGAGGGTTTCAGCAAGCCGCAGCAAATGGCCTTTCTGATCAACGCCTACAACGCCTTCACCGTCGAGCTGATCCTCACCAAGTACCCCGATCTGAAGTCCATCAAGGACCTGGGCTCGGTGTTCTCCAGCCCCTGGAAGCCGAAGTTCATCTCGCTCATCGGCACGAAGATGAGCCTGGACGACATCGAGCACGAGACCCTGCGCGCCAAGGGCCGCTTTGATGATCCGCGCGTGCACTTCGCCGTCAATTGCGCCTCCATCGGCTGCCCGGCGCTGCGCGAAGAGGCCTTCACCGCTGACAAGCTGGAGGCCCAGCTCGATGAGCAGGCTGTTCGTTTTATGGCAGACCGCAGCCGCAACCGCTTTGCCAACGGCAAGGCCGAGGTGTCGAAGATCTTTGACTGGTTTGGGGTGGATTTCAACCAGGGCTTCAAGGGCGTCACCTCGTTGCCCGCCTTTCTGGCGCGCTATGCCAATCAACTGGCGGACTCTGCCGCCGACCGTGAGGCCCTGCGCGGCATGAAGATCAGCGTGGGCTTCCTCGACTACGACTGGGCCTTGAACGATGCACGTTGACCATGTGCGTTAGCTGGCGCCCTGCATTGGCGCACCCCGGGCTGGCTGCCGCGCCGCCAGGCGCATTCACCCGGCAGTCGCTGATCGGCGTCCAGTGCTGGACGGCGACATGAAACGCCTGGTGCTCGTCGGCGCCGGCCACGCCCACGCCCAGGTGCTCCAGGGCTGGATCACCCAGCCCGTGCCGGGCGTCGAGCTCGTCGTCGTCTCGCCGAGCGCGCTGGCGCCCTACTCCGGCATGGTGCCGGGCTGGCTGGCCGGGCACTACCGGTTTGATGAGATCTGCATCGATTTCGCGGCGCTGTGCCGGGCCGCGGGCGCACGCTTTGTCTTTGGTGAGGCCTGCGCGCTCGATGCTGGCCGCAGCCTGCTGGGCCTGTCCAGTGGCACCGAGCTGGCCTATGACGCGCTGTCGCTGAACATCGGCTCGACCTTGATGCCACCGGCGCTGGGCGCCGGCCAGTTGCTGTCGCTGCGCCCGCTGGGCGAGCTGCGCCGCGCCTGGGAGGCCTTGCTGGAAGACATGGCTAAGCTTCCAGTCCAGCGGACGCTGCGCCTCACCGCCGTGGGCGGCGGCGCCGCTGGCATCGAGGCCCTGCTGGCGGTTCGCCAGCGGCTGGCCATGCTGCATCCCAACTGGCAAATCGAGTCGCAATTGATCAGCCGCAGCCTCGCGCTGCTGCCTGGCATGGCCCGTGGCGCGGCGCGACGCGTGAATGCGGCGCTGGCCCGCGCCAGCGCCACGGTGCAGCTCAACACCGCCTTCGATGCGGCCAGCACCACCGAACACGACCTGGTGCTGTGGGCCACCGGCGCCCAGGCCCATGCCTGGCCGCAGCACAGCGCGCTGGCCTGCGGCGCAAGCGGTTTCGTTCAAATCGATGCGCAACTGCGTTCGGTGTCGCACGCCAATGTGTTCGCGGTCGGCGACTGCGCCGATTGGCTGGGAACAGGTCACGCCGACGCCCTGCCCAAGGCCGGCGTCTTCGCCGTGCGCCAGGGCCCGGATTTGTCACACAACCTGCGCGCCTTCTTTGGCGTCGGTGCGATGCAAGCGCACCGGCCGCGCCACCGCTACCTGGCCCTGCTGGCCACCGCCGACGGCAGCGCCATATTGGCCTGGGATCGCTTCGCCGCGCAAGGCCGCTGGGCCTGGCGCTGGAAGGACCGTATTGACCGCGGATTTCTTGCGCGCTTTGCGACACAAGCACGAAGCCGGCCGTAGGATGCGGCGTAAATCCGCTTGGCCGACCCGCTTGACCTGACAGTTAGGTGCGCCGGCCCGTCTGCCGGCGCACCAGCACCAAGCCGCCGAACGCCGCCAACAACAGTGCCCATGAGGCTGGCTCAAGCACAGGCCGGGCCAAGAAAGCGTGCGACACGCCGGCAGCGTCGTCGTAGCTGCCGCTGACCCAGCCGGCGTCATTGATGCCTTCCAGATAGGTGTTGACAGCGCCCGGCACATCCAGAAGTTCGTACAGCGCGGCCGAGCCCACGAAGCCATGCGCCAAACCATTGGCGTCTGTGAACCAGCCGTCAATCACGCCGGTCTCGCTGATGCCGCGGTAGCTGGTGTTGAACGCACCCGCGATCACGAAGTCACTGAGCGTGGCAGCACCAATGTCGTAAGTGAATCCGACCCGGCGCGCAGGCCCGGGGAATCGGCGGTGGCCCACCACCAGTCCGGCGTTGGTGACGCCCTGGGCAATGGTCAGACCGGGGTTGGTGGTGATGGCGCTGAAGAGATCGACGCTTCGGTCGTAGACAAAGGCCGTGCTGCTGCGATTGGCATGGTTCGCATAGCCAGTGACATAGCGACCATCGGCCGAGATGCCACGCAATTGGGTCGAATCTGCACCGGGGAAGTTCAAGGTGGCGTAGCTGCCAGCGCTGTAAATGAATCCACTGTTCGGAAAACCGCCGAGCGCCGTGAAATAACTTCCCACGACGATGCCGGTGTCGCTGATGCCCAGCGCTGCCGTGCCTAGGGCACCCGCCGGGCCCGCCAAGGTGACGGTGCTGGCAGCGTTGCGGATGAATCCGACCTGAGCGCCATTGACTGTCGCCGAGCCGACGAAATCGCCAAGGTTGTTGATGTCCCAGCCGTGGATACCTGTGGCACCCGGCAGATCCATCACGGTGATGGTGTAGGGGCCGGCTTGGGCCAGACCAAGCCCCGTGGCCAGGGCCAATGCGACCAGCGTATGCACGAATCGAGTGAACATGTTCGAGCTTTCATGGTGGAGGCCAACATTCTAGCCCGCGGCCCCTGAACCGTGCCCACGCCAAAACCCTCGGTGAACCCAATGGTTCAGGCGCCGGCACAGCTAGGCCGCCGCACCCATCTCCGGCACGATGACGATCTTTCCTGTGGCCTGGCGCTTGGCCAAGGCATTGAAGGCTGCCGGCGTGTCTGCCAGCGCATAACGCGCTGAAACCAGAGGCTTCAACTTGCCCTCGGCCACCCAGGCCATCATGGCGCGCATGGCCTGGGCATTGGCCTGGGGCTCGCGGCGCACGTAGTCGCCCCAGAACACGCCCACGATGCTGGCGCCTTTGAGCAGGGCCAGGTTCCAGGGCAGCTTGGGGATCTCGCCATTGGCGAAGCCAACGACCAGATAGCGGCCGCGCCAGCCGATCGAGCGGAAGCTGGGCTCGGCGTAGATGCCGCCGACCGGGTCGTAAACGACATCCGGCCCCAGGCCGCCAGTGGCCTCCTTGATGGCCGCGCGCAGGTCTTGCGTGGTGTAGTTGATCAGCACATCGGCGCCGTGGGCCTTGCACACCGCCAGCTTCTCGTCGCTGGAGGCGCAGGCGATCACCCGCGCGCCCACGGCCTTGCCGATTTCCACCGCCGCCAGGCCCACGCCGCCGGCCGCGCCCAGCACCAGCATGGTCTGCCCCGCTTTCAATTCGCCACGGTCCAGCACGGCGTGATAGGAGGTGCCATACACCAGGGTGAAGGCCGCGGCGGTGGCGTCGTCCAGCGCCGCGGGCGTGGGGATCAGGCCTGCGGCCTTGACCACCACCTTCTCGGCAAAACCCCCCAGGCTGCAAAAGGCGATGACGCGATCACCCAGCTTGACATTGCTCACGCCCTCGCCCAGCGCGCTGACAACGCCAGCCACCTCACTGCCGGGGATGAAGGGCAGCTCGGGCTGGATCTGGTACCTCTTCTGGATCATCAGCACATCGGGGTAATTCACCGAGGCGGCGCGGATGTCGACCAGCACCTCGCCCGCCTTGGGCTGTGGCGTGGGCACATCTTCGATCACCAGGGTTTCGGGCAGGCCCCAGGCCTTGCAGACAACGGCTTTCATGGTCAGCTACTTTCTTGGTTAGCAATGGTGGCTTGGGCCGCAGCATACAAGGCTTGGCGCCTCGCATCGCCGCGTGTGGCTCGACTCGCACGGTGCCGGCATTTCAACACCGGCCAGGTCAATCGATGACCTGCTCTGCGCGCAGCAGCACGGTGGTGGGAAATTTGATGCCCAGTGCACGCGCTGTCTTTTGATTCAGCCAAAGGCCAAAGCGCGTCGGCTGCTCGATGGGGATGTCGCCCGGCTTGGCGCCCTTGAGGATCTTGTCGACGAAATGTGGCGCGCGCGCAAACAGCGTGCGCGTGTCCACCGCATAGGTCATCAAGCCGCCAGCCGCCACATCCTCGGTGTAGCCGTGCATCGTCGGCAGCCTGTGAGCGGCGGCGAAGTCAATGACGCGTTGGCGCGCGACGACGAACAAGGCGTGCGGCAGCACCAGAAGCGCCTGCGGCTTGTCACTGGCGATCTGCGCCAGCGCCGGCTCCAGCTCATCCGGCCGCCGGGCGCCGTAGGTGGGCAGCAGACTCACGCCCTTGGCCTGCGCCAACAGCTCCAGCGCGCGCCGGTCCTCGGCCAGGTTGGGCTGGGTCGGGTTGCCGAGCAAGGCGATGCGCCTGGCGCCGGGAACGGCTTCGATCAGCAGCTCCAACGATTTGGCGGCAACGCCCGGAACGTAAAGCGTCGAGCCGGTGACATTGCGACCCGGCCGACCCAGGCTGTCGGCCAGGCCCAGGCTCACCGGATCGCCGACTTGAATGGTGACGATGGGCAGGGACGATGTCGCCCGGCTGGCGGCAACGGCCTCGGACGATCCGGTGACCACGATCAGCTCAACGCCGGCGCCGACGAGTTCGGCGGCCAGCTGCGGCAGACGCGCTGGCACACCTTGCGCATAACGCATTTCGTAGCTGACAACGCGGCCCTCCTCATAGCCACGCTGGCGCATGGCGTCGAAGAACACAGGCCACAGCAGCGAGTCCACCGACCTGGGGCTAACCCCGCCCCCGAGCAGGCCGATGCGAATCATCTTGCTCGGTGCCTGAGCCCGGGTCGGTGACGCCACCAGCGCGCCCAGACCTGGCGCCACAAGCCAAGCCAATGAAGCCAGTTGTCGACGCCGCAAGGTCACTCGATCACCCACGCTGCAGTCCCCGTCTCAATCCACCATGATGCCACCGGCCCGCACAATCGCTCCCCAATCGCGAATGTCGCGCCGCACCTGATCGGCAAATTGCTCGGGGGTTTTCAGCGGCATGTCGGAGAAGGCCAAGGCCTTCCAGCGCTCGGCCATTTCGGGCGCGGCGATCAGCTTGTTGGCCTCGCGGTTCAGGGCGATCACGATGTCCCTGGGCGTTCCGGCCGGGGCGAAGAGGCCAAACCAGGCCGAGAGATCGAAGGCCACGCCCTGCTCGGTCATGGTCTTGACCTCGGGCGCAGCGCTGCTGCGGCTGGGGCCGCTGATGGCCAGCGCCTTGAGCTTGCCGGACTGCAGCAGGGGCAGCACTGTGGCCGTGGCCGAGAAGGCCACCTGGATGTGGCCGGCGAGCAAATCGGTATTGACGGCGGCGGTGGATCTGTAGGGCACGTGGCGCATCTTCAGGCCGGTCTGCTGCTTGAGCGCTTCCATGCTCAGGTGGCCGCCCGAGCCTATGCCCCAGCTGCCGTAGGCCAGCTCGTCGGCGGGCCGGGAATGGACATAGGCGATGAATTCCTTCAAGTCCTTGGCCGGCACGCCGGGCTGCACCACCAGAAAATTGCCGCCCGAGCCGATCTGCGTGATGGCGGCGAAATCCTTGTCGCCGTCGTAGCCCGCCTTGGCATAGAGGGATTGGTTGACCACCTGCGCCGCGGCGTAGGTGAAGAGCAGGGTGTGGCCATCGTTGGGTGCCCTGGCCACAAATTCAGTGGCCAGCATGCCGTTGGCGCCGGCGCGGTTGTCCACCACAAAGGCTTGGCCAAAGGCCTTGGTGAAGACCTCGGCAAAGACGCGGCAGACGATGTCGGTGGCGCTGCCGGGCGCGCCGGAGACGATCAGCTTGACTGGCCTGTTAGGCCACTGGGCCACGGCTTGGGCCCATGCCGAGCCGGTGGGCCAGGCTGCAGCGGCAGTCCACGCCATCAGTTGTCGCCTGGATGACATCGTGTGTTGTTCTCCGTCCGGGTCGTGCGGCGAATTAACATCCGCCGCTGCTGCCATCGTAATTCAATGCCCACGGAAGGATCTCCGCATGCGCGCTGCCGTACTTCATGCCCCCAAGCAAGCGATGACCATCGAGGACATCGCCATCCACAAGCCCAAGCGCCGCGAGGTCTTGATCCGCACCGCCGCCGCTGGCCTGTGCCACAGCGATTTGCACTTCATCGAGGGTGCTTACCCCACGCCCGTGCCGGTGGTGCTGGGCCATGAATCGGCGGGTGTGGTGGAAGAGGTCGGCGAGGACGTCACCTACCTGAAGAAGGGCGACCATGTCATCAGCTGCCTGTCGGTGTTTTGCGGCCACTGCGAGTTCTGCCTCACCGGCCACATGTCGATCTGCCAGACGCCCGAGGTCAAGCTCATGCCCGGCGTGGCCAAGCGGCTCACCTGGAAGGGTGGCGAGCACCTCAACCAGTTTTTGAACCTGTCGTCCTTCGCCGAGCAGATGGTGGTGCACGAAAACGCCCTGGTCAAAGTGCGTGAAGACATGCCGCTGGATCTGGCCGCGCTCATCGGCTGCAGTGTCATCACCGGCTATGGCGCGGTGGCCCACACCGCCAAGGTGGCGCCCGGCTCCACCGTGGCGGTCTTTGGTGCCGGCGGCATTGGCCTGGCCACCATCAATGCCGCGCACATCGCCGGCGCGGCACGCATCATTGCCGTCGATCTCGACCCCTTCAAGCTTGAGCTGGCGAAGAAATTCGGGGCCACCGATGTGGTCGATGCCTCGGGCGGCGATGTCGTCAAGCGCATCATCGCCCTGAGCGAGGGCGGCGTGCATTACTCGTTTGAATGCATAGGCCTGAAGGCCACGGCCGAGCAGTCGTTTTCTTGCCTGCGCTCGGGCGGCTGCTCCACCCTGATCGGCATGATCCCGGTGGGCACCAAGATCGAGCTGCACGGCGTGGACTTCTTGCGCGAGCGCCGCATCCAGGGCTGCATGATGGGCAGCAACCGCTTCCGGGTGGACATGCCGCGGCTGATCGACTTTTACATGCAGGGCCGCCTGCACCTGAACGAAATGGTCTCGGCACGCATCGGCCTGGACCAGATCAACGAAGGCTTCGCTGCCCTGAAGCAAGGTGGCGTGGCGCGCAGTGTGATCGTGTTTGATCAGTAAGCATGCGCCCAGCCTGTCAATCACTTCTAACCATCAAGTCCAGCCGACACCATGCCCCAAGTCACCTTCATTGAATTCAACGGCAAGCGCCACACCGTCAGCGCCGCGACGGGGCAGTCCCTGATGCGCGCCGCGGTGGACCACAACGTGCCCGGCATCGATGCCGACTGCGGCGGCCAATGCGCCTGTGCCACCTGCCATGTGTATGTGGATGCGCAATGGCTGGCCCGCACCGGCGCGCGCACCACCATGGAGGCCGACATGCTGAACTTTGCCGCCGAGTGCCGTGAAAACTCACGCCTGGCCTGCCAGGTGCAGGTGAGCGAGGTGCTCGACGGCCTGGTGGTCAGCATGCCCGAGGGGCAGCATTGATTGACCTTCAGGCACCGAAGCAAAACCCCGTGACCCCAAGAGATTGACCATGACCACCGCCACTGTCACTGCATCCGCCACCGCAGCCGCCACCGCAGCCGCCACCCAGGCCGCTGCACGCATGCACGTTCAATCCCTGCCCCTGGCGCAGATCGACCCCAGTGACCCGCGATTGTTCGAGCGCGACACCGTCGGCTACTACTTCGAACGCCTGCGCCGTGAGGCGCCGGTGCACCGTGCCCACAACGACACCTTTGGTCATTTCTGGTCGGTGTGCAGCTATGAGCACATCATGCAGGTCGATACCCAGCACGGCATTTATTCGTCGGACTGGACCCAGGGCGGCATCACCATCTACGACGCGCCGATCGAGCGCCGCCTGCAGATGTTCATCGCCATGGACCCGCCCAAGCACGATGTGCAGCGCAAGGCGGTGAGCAACATCGTGGCGCCCGGCAACCTGGCCAATATGGAGGCCACCATCCGCCAGCGCACCTGCAATGTGCTCGACAGCCTGCCGCGCAACGAGACCTTCAACTGGGTGGACCGTGTCTCCATCGAACTGACCACGCAGATGCTGGCCACGCTGTTCGACTTCCCGTTTGAGGACCGCCACCTGCTCACCTATTGGTCGGATTCGGCCACCGCCGTGCCCGGGCTGGACGGCCGCTTCGAGACGGTTGAGCAGCGCTGGGAGGTGCTGCGCCAGTGCCGCGAATACTTCACCAAGCTGTGGAACGAGCGCGTCAATGCCGAGCCACGCTTCGATCTGATTTCGATGATGGCGCACAACCCGGCCACGCGGAACATGGACCCGAAAGAGTTCCTGGGCAACCTGCTGCTGCTCATCGTCGGTGGCAACGACACCACACGCAATTCCATGAGCGGTGGCGTGCTGGCCATGCACCAGTTCCCTGATCAACTGGCCAAGCTGCGCGCCAACCCGGCCTTGGTCGACAGCATGATCCCGGAGATCATCCGCTGGCAAACGCCGCTGGCGCACATGCGCCGCACCGCCTTGTCTGATACCACCTTAGGTGGTCAGGACATCAAGAAGGGTGACAAGGTCATCATGTGGTACTTGTCGGGCAACCGCGATGCGGCAGCGATTGAGCGCCCTGAAGATTTCATCATCGACCGCGCCCGCCCGCGCCAGCACCTGGCCTTTGGCTTTGGCATCCACCGCTGCGTGGGCAACCGCCTGGCCGAGATGCAGTTGAAGATCCTGTGGGAAGAAATCGTCAAGCGCTTCCCGGTGATTGAGGTGGTGGGAGAACCGGTGCGCGTGCGCTCAAATTTTGTGCGCGGCTTCAGCCAGCTGCCTGTGCGCATTCCGGGTTAGGCAGCATGTTGGGCCGCATGCCCGTGGGCCCCGAGGCCGCGCCTTCGGTGGGCCCCGGCCACTCCGCAGACCCGCGCCTTGCCCTTGGCCAAGCCGTTGGCATGGCCGCGTTCCTGTTCGGTTATCCACTGGTGGAGTGCCTGCGCACCTGCCGCCTGCAAACCCTGGCCGGGCCAGGCGACGGTGTGGCCTGGCGCGCCGACATCGATCGCCTGCAGCATGTGCAGCGCGCCGCCACCGCCGCCGACCGCGATGTCGTCACACCGGCCAACGACCTGCTCTACACCACCGGCTGGATCCACCTGGCCGACGGGCCGCGGCTGTTGCAGGTGCCCTCAGCCGCGCGCCACCCAGGGCGCTACTTTGTGCTCGCGCTGTACGACGCCTGGACCCACAACTTCGAGAACCTGGGGCCACGCAACTGTGCCGCCGATGGCCAGACCGTGGTGCTGGTCGGGCCCGGCGTTGACGCCGCCGCCATACCCCCAGGGCTGCGCGTCGTGCGCTCACCGACGCCACTGGTGTGGTTGATCGCCCGGATGGTGGTCGGTGATGCAGCCGATGTGGCAGCCGCCATCGCTGTGCAAGGCGAGATTGAACTGCGCTGCTTGCCCGGCACCGACCACGGCCGGCTGCCTGCCGCGGTGAGCGATTGGCGCGGCCCGCCGCAAGACACGATGGCGGCCTTGGCCGAGCGCCCCGGCGAAGCAGCGGCGATTGCCGCGGACTTTTTCAACAACCTGTGCCACGGCCTGGCCGATGCACCGGCGCCGCTGGCCGATCAGGGCATGCTGAGTTGGCTGGCCAGCGCCGGCCTGGTGGCGGGCGCGGCGTTTGATTTCAAGCGGCTCGATGCGGCCACCCAGGCCGGCCTGTGCCAAGGCCTGCAAGACGGCGCCGCGCTGGTGGAGACACGCTCGCGCAGCCGCGCCGCCAAGGCCTGGGCGGCGCACTTCGGACTGGGCCGCTATGGCCAGCAGTACCTGCTGCGCGCGCTCACCGCCTACAAGGGCCTGGGCGCCTTGGCGGCGGACGAAGCGGTCTATGCCATGGGCGATTTCGATGCCGACAAGCAGCCACTCGATGGCCACGGTGGACGCTCACATTACGTGTTGCGTTTTGAACCGCAGGACATGCCGCCGGTCGACGCCTTTTGGTCGGTGACGCTGTACGACGCGGATCGATTCCTGTACGCCAATGCCGCGCAGCGCTTTTCCTTAGGCGACCGCAGCCCGGGCTTGCAGCGCGATGCCGATGGCGGCCTGTCGCTGCACATCGCCCACACCGCGCCGGCCGATGCCGCACGCCACGGCAACTGGCTGCCCGCCCCGCGCGGCGGCTTTTACCTCATCCTGCGGCTGTACTGGCCGCGCGACGATGCCCGCGCTTGGCGCATTCCGCCACTGACGCGCATCCACTGATCACAACCCCGAGGAGCTGAACATGAGCTGGCTTTCCCCCGAAGACATGGCCCAGGTCAAATCGGCCGAATCGCTATTTCGCTCGCCCATCCCGACGCAATCGGTATCGTCTGATGAGTTCATGCCCCCGGCGCAAACACCCAAGCAGCGCGAGTTCGAGCTGCGCGTCAAGCAGCTCGGCACCGACACCGCCAAGAAACTGGGCCTGAGCCGGCGCCGCTTCTTCCAGACGCCTGCGGGCATGGCCACGGCGTTTTTGGCCATGAACCAGACCTTCGCGCCGGTGTTTGGCGTGTCCAGCGCAGAGGCGGCCACGCCCGAGCTGGCCAACGAGCGCGCCAAGGCCATGTCGGGCCAGTTCATCATGGACATGCACACCCACTTTCTGCGCCCGGGCACGCGCATGACAGGCTTCGTGGCGCAGCGCAACGCCGTGGGCAAGGCCGGCTGGAACCCCGGCCTGGTGGGCAAGGAGCAGACCATCGATGACCTGATGTTCCAGAACTACATCAAGGAGATCTATCTCGATTCCGACACCAAGGTGGCGTGCATCAGCGGCGCGCCCAGCGAGATCCCGCAGGACTGGTTTCTGACCAACAAGATGAAGGCCGATGCCCGCGCCAGCGTCAACGCCATTGCCGGCACCAAACGCCTGTTCAGCCATGCCATCTTCACCCCGGGCTATGACGGCTGGCTGGAGGCCATCGACCGCGACATCGAGACGCACAAGCCCGATTCCATGAAGGGCTACACCATCGGTGATAACAGCCATAAAGACCTGTCAAAGCACCCCTGGCACCTGGACGATGAAAAGCTCGTCTACCCGGCCTATGCCAAGTTCCTGAAGGCCGGGCTGAAGAACGTCTGCATCCACAAAGGCCTCTTCCCCGAGAGCGTCACCCAGCGCTTCCCCCACCTGCTGCCGTATTGCGATGTGCGCGATGTCGCCAAGGCCGCCAAGGATTGGCCGCAGTTGAACTTCATCATCTACCACGGCGGCTATCGTCAGGGCGGTGGTGGCAGCGCCAATGCCGCCTGGCAGCAGTTCGAGAAGACCGGCCGCATCGATTGGGTCACCGATCTGGCCGACATCCCGGCCAAGCATGGCGTGAGCAATGTGTATGCCGATGTCGGCCAGCTCTTCGCGCAGACCACCATGTCCGAGCCGCGCCTGGCCGCGGTGATGATGGGCCAGTTGGTTGCCGGCTTGGGCGCCGACCATGTGTGCTGGGGCACGGACGCCATCTGGACGGGATCGCCACAGTGGCAGATCGAGGCCCTGCGCCGGCTGGAGATCCCCGAGGCACTGCAAAAGTCCCACAAGCTCAAGCCCCTGGGCCCGGCCGATGGCCCGGTGAAGAACGCCATCTTTGGCGAGAACAATGCGCGGCTGTATGGCGTCAAGCCGCAGTTGCGGGCGTCGCTGCCGGGTGACAAATTGGCCAAGTACAAGACGCTTTATGAAGAGCATGGCGAGGGCCGCAGCAACCTGGCCTATGGCTTCGTCAGGCGCGTTCTATAAATGTTATTTTTCCGCCGCCCCATCCACTTTCATCACCGGAGCCCCTCTTGAGCGCCCTGCCCCTGTTTCACCTCGCCTTCCCCGTCAACGACATTGCCCAGGCGCGCCAGTTCTATGGCGGGCTGCTGGGCTGCAGTGAAGGCCGCAGTGCCGAGACCTGGGTCGATTTCAACTTCTATGGCCACCAGATCGTGGCCCACCTGGCGCCCAGCGAAACCGGCCTGGCCGCCACCGGCGAGGTCGATCACGACGATGTGCCGGTGCGCCACTTTGGCGCCATCCTGGCCATGGCCGAGTGGGAGGCACTGGCGGCACGGCTGCAGGCCCACGGCACCCGCTTTCTGATCGAGCCGCATGTGCGCTTCAAGGGCCAGGTGGGCGAGCAGGCCACCATGTTCTTTCTTGACCCTTGCGGCAACGCGCTGGAGTTCAAATCCTTTGGGGACATGAGCCAGGTGTTCGCCAAGTAGCAGATAAAAAGCGCGTCCTCAGACCGGGTTGGAACCACCCGCCTGCGCACCAATTCGCGCGCCGCCTCGCCCGACTCAGGGCGACGGCCCCCAGGGCGCGGCCATCATCAGCTTGTTCTCCTGCGACAGCAACATGGGCCGCAGTTGCCGCGCAAAGGTCATGAACTCGGCGTCGCCAAAGACGCCGGCCCAGAAGGCGCGCCGGTCGGCGTCGTCCTCAAACTTCCACAGGTGCACCAGCTGGTTGATGGCGCCGATATCCCCGGTGAAGTAGCCCACCAGACGCTGCGGGTGCTTGCCCAGCGCCGGCCAACCCTGGGTCTTGTACAGCTCAACCACATCGGCCATCTTGCCAACGACGACGGCATAGGTGCGCAGCTCATAAATTGCCATTTCAATTCTCCTCAGTTTGGATGGTGAAGGAACGGGGATGCTTGTGAACCGACAGCTTTATCCAGACTTTTGACAATTGTCACTTTCCTGTCAGAATCTGCCAAATGAGCGGGATTCCCAACCCCTGGCATTACCACCGCCCCGACCTGGCCCAAGCATATCTGCAGGGCTTCGATCTGGGCCTGACCTCGGCGCGCGGCCTGTTTGCACGCCGGCGCATGGGCAAGACCGAGTTCCTCAAGCACGACCTCCTGCCCGCCGCACTCGCCAGCGACTACCTGGCGGCCTACACCAACCTGTGGGACGACACCGAGCACCCCGGCCAGGCGCTGGCCAATGCCATCGCCCTGGCCACCCAGCCCAAAGGCTTGGGCCGCATTTGGGCCGGGCTCGGCTCACCGATAAAAAAGCTCAAGGGCGGTGCGAAGTTGCCCGGCGGCGTCGAAGGTGCAATTGAGCTTGACCTGGCCGAGAAAGAAAAGGCCGCCGTGCCCGCCATCCAGGCCGCGCTGCAAGCTGCCGACAAATCCAGGCAGCGCCTGCTGCTGGTCATCGACGAGGCCCAGGTGCTGGCCACGCCCGAGCACCGCGCCGTGGCGTACTCGCTGCGCGCTGGGCTCGACATCCGCAAGCCCGGCATCAAGGTGCTCTTCGCCGGCTCGTCCGAGGCCGCGCTGCGCGAGATGTTCTCGCGCGCCTCGGCACCCTTTTACAACTGGGCGCCGGTCGAGCCCTTTCCGCTGCTGGGCGGCGATTTCGTCGCCGCCATGGTCAAGCAGCTCGCCAGCGTGGCCAAGCACCCGCTCAAACTCAACGACGCCCGCCACGCCTTCACGGTGCTGCGCGAGACGCCTGAGTTCTTTCGCTGGTATCTGGAGCGCTACCTCATGTACCAGCAGCAGGGCCCCGAGCAGGCCCTGCAAACCACACTGGAGCGCGTACACGACGCCTCAGGCTACGCCAGCACCTGGAAAGCCTTGCAGCGCGCGGATCGGGCCGTGCTGTTGATCGCCGCCCGCGGTGTGCAGGACCTGTATGGGGCAGCGGCCCTCAAGCAATTGCAAGCCCTGCTGGGCAACGCCGAACTCACCGCAAGCACCCCGCGCTCGGCGATTCGCCGCCTCACCGCGCCCAAGCTGCAACTCATGGCGCGCATCGACCACGGGGCCTACCGCTTTGAAGACGCCGAGTTCCTGGCCTGGGTGGCCGCGCGGCGCAGCATCGACTGAACCCCTCAACCCCACGACAGAAAAGCTGGACCCACTATGTACGAGCTGCTCATCCGCAACGCCCTGGTGTTTGATGGCACCGGCACCGATCCCGTCATCACCGATGTCGCTGTGGCCGGCGGCAAGATCGTCGGCATGGCAAAACAGTTAGGTGGTTTAGCCCACGAAAGCATTGATGCGCACGGCCTGGCGCTGATGCCCGGCATCATCGACAGCCACACCCACTTCGATGCCCAGATCACCTGGGACGCCAGCGTGCGGCCCTCGCCCGCGCTGGGCGTGACCACGGCCGTCATCGGTAACTGCGGCTTCACCATCGCCCCCTGCAAGCCCGAGCACCGCGACATCACCCTGCGCAACCTCACCCAGGTGGAGGGCATGTCGCTCGATGTGCTCAAGCGCGGCGTCGATTGGGGCTTTGAGACCTTTCCGCAGTACCTGGCGCAGCTCAAGCGCCAGGGCAGCGTGGTCAACATCGCTGCCTACATTGGCCACAGCAGCGTGCGCACCTATGTGCTGGGCGACGATGCGTCCAAACGCACGGCCACCGCCGATGAGCTGGCGCAGATGCAGGCCATCGTGCGCGAGGCCATGCAGGCCGGCGCCTGTGGCTTTGCCAGCAGCACCTCACCGGCGCACAACGGCGAAGGCGGCCGGCCCATGCCCTCGCGCCTGGCCGACGAGGCCGAAATGCGCGGCCTGGTGCAGGCCATGGCCGAGGGCGGGCGTTCGGCGGGCGGTGGCGATGGCAGCGGAGGTGGTGGCACCGGCAGCGCCCCGGGCGGCGGCGTCTTCATGCTCACCAAAGGCGGCCACACCAGCATCCCCTTTCTTGAATCGCTGGCGCAGGACAGCGGCCGCCCGGTGATGGTGGCCGCCTTGCTGCACAACAGCACCAACCCGCAGTCGGTGTTCAACGACCTCGACGCCATCGCCGCGGCCAACACCCGCGGCCACCACCTCATCGGCCAGGTGTCGTGCTGCCCCTTGACCATGGATTTCACGCTGCAATCGCCCTACCCCGTGGAGGGCCTGGTCAGCTGGAAGCCGGCGCTGGGATTGAGCGGCGCGGCGCTCAGCCACATGCTCGCCGACCCGGCCTTCCGCGACGGCGTGCGGGCCGAGCTGGCCAGCCCCGCGCACTTTCGGCTGTTCAACAGCGAATGGGACAAGGTGCAGGTGGTCGAGACCAGCCTGCCAGAGCATGCCCATCTTGAACAGCGATCCATCGCCGACATCGCCCAGACCCAAGGCCGCGACCCGCTGGACGTGATGCTCGATCTGGCCGTGGCCGAGGGCCTGAAGACCGTCTTCACCGCGCTCTTGCTCAATTCCGACGAGCCCGCCGTGGGCCGCATGCTCAACCACGCGCACAGCATCGTCAGCCTGAGCGACGCCGGTGCCCATCTCACCTTCTTCAACGACGCCGGCTTTGGCCTGCACCTGCTGGGCCACTGGGCCCGCCGCTTAGGTGCCATGCCCATGGCCGAGGCGGTGCGGCGCCTGACGCTGCAACCGGCGCAGGTCTTCGGCATGGCCGGGCGTGGCCTGATCCGCGAGGGCTATGCCGCCGACCTGCTGCTGTTTGATCCCGAGACCGTGGACCGCGGGCCCAAGCGCCGGGTTTTCGACCTGCCCGGCGGCGCCGCGCGGCTGACCACCGATGCGGTGGGCGTGCACGGCGTGTGGGTCAATGGTGTGCGTGTGGCCGATGCCCAGGGCTTGCTTGATGCGGCACCGCGCGCCGGTGAGCTGCTGACGCAATTTCCGGGCGCCACTGCAGATTCAGTCTAGGGATTGACCCTGGCCAGGCCGGCTCGCATCCTGCACGCAGGATCAGACCGGCCATGAACCCCACCCATCCACTGCGCGACCCACCGCCCTGGCCCCGGCCCTGGGCGGCGATCGCCGAGCTGCTTGCGGCCCTGCTGATCGCTCTGATGGCAGCCCTGGTGCTGGTGTTGTGGCCCTTGCCGGCACAGGCACAGGCCCAGACACGCGCACAGACCCAAGCGCCAACGCGCGACAAACCGCTGTGCGCCAGCCTGCCGCGGGCCGAGCAGGCCCCAGCCCGCGCGGCGGGTCTGTGCACCGACCCGCAGCTGTCCATCAGCAAAGCCGCGATCGCCCGACCACCGGTCGGCTGCCCGCCGGTGCCCGATTTCGTTGCCCAGCGCAGCAGCTATGCCCAGGCCGTGGCGCAACTCGCCCGGCAGCAGGCGCAATTGGGTCAGCGCCTGCCGGCCTTTCGCGTGCTGGCCGCCACCACCCGGCCATCGTCGGCGCCGGCGCAGACCATCCTGGAGCAATCCATCCGCCGGCCTGCCGATTCGGCGCAGTGCCTGGTCAGCTTTGTGGTCTCCGATGCTTCATTGGTGCGCGTGCCCTCACTGGCCGGCATGGCGCGCGAGCAGGCGCAGCGCAGCCTGCTGGCCGCACAGTTGCAGCCCGAGTTCAGCTTGGCCATGAGCGACAGCGCGCCGGGTTTGGTGCTGCGCCAATCGCCTAACCCATTTGTCGAGGTGCCGCGCAACAGCACGGTCACCGTGGTCATCGCCCAAACCCCGGTGTTCACCATCCCCGCCGTCATTGGCCTGGATCAGGCGGCGGCCACACAGCGGCTCTCGCCCTGGCGTGTGCTTGCGCAGCCCACCCCCGGCACCCAGCGTGGCGGCGTGGTCATTGCCCAGGCGCCGGCTGCCGGCCAGGCCTTGCGCAAGGGTGAGGAGGTGCAGCTCAACGTCTCCGACGGCAGCTTGGTCGAGGTGCCTGCGGTCACCGGCGCAAGCCTTGCCGCAGCCCAGGCGCAGTTGGCCCGCGCCAAGCTGACCACCCAGCGCCACGCGGTGGAGGCCGATGCGGCACCGGGCACGGTGGTGGCGCAAGCGCCGCGCGCAGGCAGCATCGCGCAGCGCGGCTCGCGTGTCGAATTGCAGGTCGCCATCGGCCAGACGGTGCCCGACGTGGTCGGCCAGACCGAGGCCCATGCGCGGCAGATGCTGCGCCACTTCAACATCGCCGTGGACGCCGTCGAAGACGAGCGCGCGGCCGGCCAGGTGCTGGCGCAATCCATCGCCCCGGGCAGCCATGTCGCGGCCGGCAGCGCGCTGCGGCTGCGCACCTCAGACGGCAGCATCGTCACCGTCCCCGGCGTGCAGGGCCTGGCGCTGCCCCAGGCCAAGGCCGAATTGCAGCGCGCCGGCGGCCTGAGGGCGGCCTTGCCGCCCGAGCGCGACCGTGCCGGGGCCACCGTGCTGACGCAAGGCCTGGCCGCGGGCAGCAAGGTCAAGCGCGGCAGCAGCGTGGCGCTGACGGTGGAGCTGCCCACGCCGTGGTGGTGGTGGGCCGCGGGCGGCAGCGCTGCATTGGTGTTGGCGGGCCTGCTGCTTGGCTGGATGCGCCGGCCGGCGCATGCGGCGGCAGCGGGAACAGCAACAGCGGCGGCGTCCGAAGGCCTGGTGCTTGCGATGGGCGCTACTGGCGCTACTGGCGCTACTGGCGCTGCGGCCGCGGCGCCGTCGCCCAGCGCAGCACGGCCGCCGCCCACCCCGGCCATCGACCTGCGCGCCAGCATCGAGCTCAACAGCGCCGTGCTGCAGGCGCGCCAAGGCCAAGTCAACTTGCCCACGGTCAGCTTCCATGCCGAGCTGCGGCGCGGCACCGTGATGGCCGAAGGCGAAGCCGCGGCCCCCAACAAAGCCTCGGAGCCCACACCATGAGCGGCCCGAAATTGCATGAACTGTTCGAGTTCAGTGCCGCCAGCGTGCAGCATGGCCTGGCCGAACACGGCCGGCAATCCGAGGCCGCGGCCCAGGCCGCGCCCAGCTTCACCGGCTTTGTGGCCGAGGCGGCGGCCAAGCGCTTGAACGAGACCTTGAACGTCGATGTCTTCGAGATGCTGGCCGAGGGCTGGCTGAAATTCAAACAGGTGCGCGACTGCGCCGATCCTGGCAAGCACGGCCCCGACGACACCAGCGTCGTGCCCCTGCGTGCGGTGGAGATCAGCTCCAGCAACACGGTGCTGCTGCACGCCCATGTGACCGCCGTCAAGCTGCCCGAGTTGCGCTTCACGCTGGAGTTGGTGGCCAAGTTTGCAGCGGTCGATCTGGTGATTCGCGCCGCCCGCATCCGTGCGCTGCGCCCGGGCGCATGCTCGGCCCTGGTGCGCCTGAAATACGGCGCCGTCAAGCTGGCCGAGCAGGCCACGCCGCAGTGGCGCCTGCCGTCCGAGATCGTGCTGGGCAGTGGTTTGCCGATCCCCTGGGGCGGCACTTAGCCGGCACACGCTGCGGCCCGCGGCGCAGCGCGTGCCCGTGCCTTCGCCTCAAAGCCCGCGGCCTGCGCCCAGCCCTCACTTCCAGGCAAACATCGGCTGCTCGAAGTGCGCCACGCGCGTGGCCCGGCCGATGACGCAGGCCTCGATGAACTGGTAGACGATGGCGCCGGTGGGCGCGGCAATCCAGTTGTTGCCCAGGTGCATGCGCAGCACCGGGTGCGGGCTGTGCGGCACGTCTTCCAGGATGGGTGAATCCGCGCGCATGAACTCGGTGATGGGCACGCGGTGGATGCTCTTCACCTCATCGGGCTGGGCCTGCATGCCGCGCGCCGCGCCGGCCCACACCACCACCGGCGTCATGATGTAGCCCGAGCGCGTGGCGAAGTCATCCAGCCGGCCCAGGATGCTGCTTGATTCAAGGCTTAGGCCGACTTCTTCACTCAGCTCACGCAGCGCCGTTTGCTCGGCCGTCTCGCCGGCATCCATGCGCCCACCCGGCAGCGCCCATTGGCCGGCGTGCTGGCGCAGGCCCCCCGAGCGGCGGGTGAGGATGAGGGCGGCGCGCTCGCTCCAGCCCGGCTGCCGCGGCAGGCCTTGCAGGCCGGCGCCCGGCCCTTCATCGGCAATCACCAGGGCCACAGCGGCGTGCTTGTGGTCGGGCCTGTCGATCACCTGCCGGTCCCAGGCAGCCAGGCGCTCGCGCACCTGCTCGGCAAAACCGCTGTCGGCACGCGTGGCCTCATGGCGCGTGGCCTGATCAACGCGCGCCTGGTGGGTGGCCGCATCGATCTCGCGCCGCTTGGCGCCAGGGTCGACGCGGGCGCGGCGCTTGCGGTCCTCGTCGGCGTGGTCCGCGGCGGCAGGCTCCGCGCCCGGCTCAATCATGAAACTTCGCGGCGCGCTTCTCCAGCCCGGCGCGCACCGCCTCGGTCTGGTTGGGCGAGCCCATCAGCGCCACCTGCTCATCCGATTCGGCCTGCAGGATTTGCGCCTCGGTGGCGTCGCCCAGCAGGTTGCACAGGCGCTTGCCGGCGCGCACGGCATCGGGGCTGCGCGCGGCCATCTCACGCGCCAGGGCAAAGGCCTCGGCCGTGGGGTCGGTGCACACGCGCGTGGCCAGGCCCAACTGCACGGCCTCTGCGCCGCCCACCATGCGGCCGGTGTAGGTCAGCTCGCGCAGCACATCGTCGCGCAGCAGACGGCGCAGCAGCGCCATGCCGGCGACATCGGGGATCAGGCCCCACTTCACCTCCAGCACGCTCAGCTTCACATCGGCGCTCACCAGTCGGATGTCTGCGCCCAGCGCCACCTGCAGGCCGCCGCCCAGGGCCACGCCCTGCACGGCGGCGATCACCGGCATGGGCAAGGTGTGCCAGCCCCAGGCGATCTGCTGGGCCGAGTTGGCCAGGCCATGGGTGCGCGCGCGCAGGTCGCGCACGCCGCCATCGCCGCCCGTGGCCATCTTGTCGAAGCGGCCAGTGTCGAGGCCGGCGCAAAACGCCCGGCCCTCGCCGCGCAGCACCACGGCGCGCACGCGGCGCTCGCCCTTGAGCTGCTCGATCGCTGCGGCCAGGGCATCGAACATGGCCATGTCCAGCGCGTTCATCTTGTCGCCGCGCACCATGCACACATCGGCCACGCCGTGCTCATCGATCTGGATTCGGACTCGGTCTTGCATAAAGGCTCCTGTTGTAAAGCGGGTCAGAGAGTAAACGGGGGGCGATCACGCTGGCGCGTTGTCGTTCAAATGACGCTCAAAGTCAGCGTCCAAAAATCCGACGCTGATGCTCCCCTTGGGCCATTCCACCACCGGGCGCTTGATGGTGCTGGGGTGGGCCAGCATCAAGGCCTGGGCCTGCACGGCGCCCAACACGGCGGCTTGTGTGGCCGCATCCAGCTTGCGCCAGGTCGTGCCCTGGCGGTTGAGCACACCTTGCCAGCCGGCGCTGGCCACCCAGGCGGCCAAGCGCGCAGGCGGCACGCCAGACTTCTTGAAATCATGAAAGTCGTGGGTCACGCCATGGGCCAGCAACCAGGCGCGGGCACGCTTGACGTTGTCGCAATTGGCAATGCCGTAGACGGTGGGCGCGGGCTTGGGCTCGGCAGGTGTGGATGTCATGCGGTGCTCGGGTGGGACGGCTGCGTTGATCACCGCGGCGCGCGCGGGGTGTCGTTGACATCGCAGGCCGGGTCGGGCATGTGGCCACCGCCGCCCATCACCAGGCCTTCGGGCGAGAGCGTGACGCGGAACCACAGGCAAGCGTAGGTGGTGTAGCGCCAGGACCAGGTCTCCTTGTCGCGCCACTCGCGCTGGCGGTGCGCGGGCTGGCCCAGCAGGCGCAGCAGGGCCTCACGTGACATGCCGTCGACCACACGCTCGAACGTGGCCATGGTCAGCACCTGCTCGGCCTGCAACACACGGCCGTCGCTGCCCAGATCCACCATCCAGGTGCTGTGGCCGGCCGGGCCGCGCCGGTATTCCAGCCGGCGCTGGCCCTGCGGCATCGGGTAAACCGCGCTGGGCGGCCCCATCAACCGCCTCACCTCGGCATTAGTTTGGCCGGCGCGCAATTGCGTGGCCGGCTCCAACCAGGCGCAGCCCTGCAGCCACATCGCCAAGGCCAGCACGGCGGCGATCGGGGAAACGGGCTTCGGAACCTTCATGGGGCGATGGCGATGGCGAGGGCGGCGTGAGTGCGTTGCGGGTGTGTTTGTGGCTGCAACAACGGTGCGGTATGGGTGTGTCGTGGCGCCGGCTGTCAAAGGCCCACCCAGTGTGGCGGTCTGGTTTTCCCTTGAATGTCGCCAAAACATCAACCGGCACGCGGCAGATGCGCACAATCGTACGCTGGCGCACCAATACAGCGCGCCAATCCCGCGCAAGGCAGCCCGCATTGCCACCGCCACCCCCTGCACCACCGAACCCGGAGCCCTCGCCATGAACCTTTTCGATCTCAGCGGCAAAGTCGCCATCATCACCGGCTCATCGCGCGGCATCGGCCTGGCCATCGCCCAGCGCATGGCCGAGCATGGCGCCCGCGTCGTCATCTCCTCACGCAATTTGGCGCCCTGCGCCGAGGTGGCCGCGGCCATCAACGCCCAGCACGGCGCCGGCCGGGCCATCGCGGTGGCCGCCAACATCTCGCGCAAGGAGGCACTGCAGGCCCTGGTCGACGAGACCATGAAGGCCTTTGGCCGCATCGACATCCTGGTGTGCAACGCCGCGTCGAACCCGTATTACGGCCCCATGGCCAGCATCTCCGATGAGCAGTTCCGCAAGGTGCTGGACAACAACATCGTCGCCAACCACTGGCTGATCGCCATGTGCGCGCCGCAAATGCTTGAGCGCAAAGAGGGCTCGATCATCATCGTGTCGTCCATCGGCGGCCTGCGCGGCACGCCCATCATCGGCGCCTATGGCATCAGCAAGGCCGCCGACATGGCCCTGGCGCGCAACCTGGCGCATGAGTTCGGGCCCAGCAATGTGCGCGTCAACTGCATCGCCCCGGGCCTGATCAAGACCGACTTTGCCAAGGCACTGTGGGAGGACGAAAAAATGCTCAGGCAGCGCAATGCCACCACGCCGCTGCGGCGCATTGGTGAGCCCGACGAGATCGCCGGCGCCGCGGTCTATCTGGCCTCCAAGGCCGGCTCGTTCATGACCGGGCAAAGCCTGGTCATTGATGGCGGCGTGACGATCTGAGCGGCGCCATCCACGCCGCTTTCATCGCACCACCAGGCCAACCGCAGCCAACGCCTACACAACATGACCGAAACCGTCGAGCTCAGCGATTTCAGAACCCAGACCCGCGCCTGGCTGCAGGCCAACTGCCCGCCCGAGATGCGCCAGCCCGTGGTCAGCGAGGACGACGTGTGCTGGGGCGGCCGGCATTGCGTCTTCAGCAGCCAGGCCCAGCGCCAGTGGCTGGCCCGCATGGCCGAGCGCGGCTGGACGGTGCCCACCTGGCCGCGCGATTGCGGCGGCGCCGGCCTCACGGCAGAGGAGGCCAAGGTCTTGGCGCAGGAGATGCGTGCCCTGGGCTGCCGCCCGCCGCTCAGCAGTTTTGGCATCTGGATGCTGGGCCCGACGCTGTTGAAGTTTGGCAGCGAGGCGCAAAAGCACGAGCATTTGCCCAAGATCGCCCGCGGCGAAATCCGCTGGTGCCAGGGCTACTCCGAGCCCAACGCCGGATCGGACCTGGCCTCGCTGGCCACGCGGGCCGAGGACCGTGGCGACCACTTCATCGTCAACGGCCAAAAAATCTGGACCTCCTACGCCGACAAGGCCGACTGGATTTTTTGCCTGGTGCGCACCGACACGGCCAAAAAACACACCGGCATCAGCTTTGTGCTGTTCGACATGGCCAGCCCCGGCGTGCGCACCCAGCCCATCGCCCTGATCTCCGGCAAGTCACCGTTTTGCGAGACCTTCTTTGACAAGGTGCGCGTTGAAAAGCACAACCTGGTGGGCACGCTCAACGCCGGCTGGGACGTGGCCAAGTACCTGCTGACGCACGAGCGCGCAATGATCAGCTCGATCGGCGACCGCGCCGCGGCCAAGCCCTTGGGGCAAACGGCTGCGGACCAGATCGGCCGCGATGCCCAGGGCCGGCTCGATGACCCGCTGCTGCGCGCCCAGATCGCTGAATTCGAGGTCGACGAAGCCGCCTTTGGCTTGATGCTCGAGCGCAGCGGCGACCTGGCCAAGGCCAAGCAGGCCCACCCTGCAATGTCGTCCATGCTGAAGTACTACGGCGCCGAGCTGAACAAGCGCCGCTGGGAGCTGATGGTCGCCGCCGGCGGCAGCCAGGCGCTGGAGTGGGACAGCGAGCGCAGCGACCACGGCAGCGTGGCCCGCACCTGGCTGCGCAGCAAGGCCAACTCCATTGAAGGCGGCACCAGCGAAGTGCAGCTCAACGTGGTCTCCAAGCGCATCCTTGAGTTGCCTGGCGCCTAACCGAAAAGTACAACGGACACCCGTCATGCCCCTGATCCTGACCGAAGAACAGCGGATGCTGCGCGACAGCGCACGCGACTTTCTCGCCGACAAGGCACCCATCACGCAGTTGCGCGCGCTGCGCGACCAGCCCAGTGCCGAAGGTTTCTCGCGGCCGCTGTGGCGTGAATTCGCCGGCATGGGCTTCACCGGCGTGCTGGTGCCCGAAGCGCAAGGCGGCCTGGGCCTGGGCCATGTCGAGGCCGGCGTCGTGATGGAGCAAATCGGCCGCCAACTCTGTGCCTCGCCTTTTCTCGCATCGTGCGTCGCCGCCGTCAGTGCACTGCGCGCCGGGGGCAATGCCGCCCAGCAGCAGCACTGGCTGCCGCGCCTGGCCAGCGGCGCCGCCATCGCCACACTGGCGGTGGATGAGGGCAACAAGCACCGGCCGCAAGCCATGACCATGTCGGCCAGGCCTTCGGCGACTGTTGCAGCGCCTGCTGCGGCGTCTGCTTCGACGTCTGTTGCAGCGTCTGTTGCGACGTCTGGTGCGGCGTCAGTTTCGGCGTCCACCGCTGTGACCAGCTGGACTCTGGATGGCGCCAAGACCCTGGTGCTCGATGGCCATGTGGCCGACCTGCTGATCGTGGCCGCCCGCACCGCCGGCGCAAGCGGCGACATGGCCGGCATCGGCCTGTTTCTGGTCGACGCCAAGGCGGCCGGCGTCAGCATCGAGCGCACCACTCTGGTCGATGCCCACAACGCCGCCCGCATCCACTTTCACCAGGTCGAAGTGCGCGCCGATCAGGTGTTAGGCGACATCAACCAAGGCTGGGCCACACTCAGCGCCGCGCTCAATGCCGGCCGCTGCGCCGCCGCCGCCGAGCTGCTGGGCCTGGCCGACGAGGCCTTTGCCCGCACCGTGCAGTACCTCAAAGAGCGCCGCCAGTTCGGCAAGGTGATCGGTGAATTCCAGGCCCTGCAGCACCGCGCCGCGCACCTTTACACCGAGCTTGAAATCACCCGCGCCGCCCTGATCAAGGCCCAGCAGAGCCTGGACGCCGATGCCGCCAAGGCCGACTCCGCTGTGGCCGTGGCCAAGGCCAAGGCCGGCCGCAGCGCCACCCTGGCCGTGCAGGAGGCCGTGCAAATGCACGGCGGCATGGGCATGACCGACGCCCTGGATTTCGGCCTGTTCATGAAGCGCGCCCGGGTGCTGCAAGAGCTGTGGGGGGACGCCAACTTCCACCAGGATCAGCTCGCGCAGTTTCGGGGTTATTGACCGGGCCACCCACTCATGCAGTTCTCACCTGCGCCCGCCTGCGCAGCGCCCCTGACACGCATCAAGCCACACCCTTGGCTCACTATCAAACTCTCACTGAGGAACCACCATGCCCCAAGTCGTCACCCTGCAAACCCGCGGCGCCATCGCCGTCATCACCATGGACCGCCCGCCGGTCAACAGCCTGGGCGCTGATTTGCGCGTCGGCTTGGCCGATGCGTTAGAGCGCGCCAGCGGCGATGCGGCCATCCGGGCCATCGTCCTCACCGGCACGGCGCGGGCCTTCTCGGCCGGCGCCGATGTCACTGAATTTGGCAGTGCCAATGGCACGCGCGAACCCAACTTGCGTGTGCTCATCAACATGATCGAGTCCGGCAACAAACCGGTGGTGGCGGCCATCTCCGGCCAATGCCTGGGCGGTGGCTGCGAGCTGGCCATGGGCTGCCACTTCCGCGTGGCGCTGGCCGACGCGCAGATTGGCCTGCCCGAGGTGAAGATCGGCCTGCTGCCGGGGGCCACCGGCACGCAGCGCATGCCCCGGCTGATCGGCCTGGAGGCGGCTGTGAACATGATCGTTGGCGGCAACCCGGTGGCCGCGGCCAAATTTGCCGGCACGCCCCTGGTGGACAAGGTGATCAGCGGCGACCTGGTCGATGGCGCTGTGGCCTTCGCCAACGCGTTGCTGGCCAGTGCCACGCCCATACGCCGCGTGCGCGACATGAAGATGAACGAGCCCAATGGCGCCGCCTTTTTGCAGTTCGCCCGCAACACCGTGGCCGCCACATCGAAGAACTTCCCCGCGCCGCTGAAGTGCCTGGAGGCCGTGGCCAATGCCGTCAAACATCCGTTTGACGAAGGGGTGAGGCTGGAGCGCGAGCTCTTCATCTCGCTCATGGCCTCGCCCGAATCGCGGGCGCTGCGCCATGTGTTTGCGGCCGAGCGCGCGGCGGCCAAGATCCCCGGCCTGCCCGAGGGCACGGCGCCGCGCAAGATCGCCTCGGCCGGCGTCATCGGTGCCGGCACCATGGGCGGGGGCATCACCATGAATTTCTTGAACGCCGGCATCCCGGTGGTGCTGCTGGAGACCAGCCAGGCCGCGCTCGACAAGGGCCTGGCCACCATCCGCCGCAACTACGAAAACACCATGAAAAAGGGCAAGTTGAAGCCCGAGCAGGTGGAGCAGCGCTTGGCCGCCATCACCCCCACCCTGGCCTACGACGCGCTGGCCCAGGTGGACATCGTGGTCGAGGCGGTGTTCGAGAGCATGGAGGTCAAAGAGGCCGTGTTCCGCCAGCTCGACGCCACCTGCAAGCCCGGCGCCATCCTGGCCAGCAACACCTCCTACCTGAATGTAGACCGCATCGCCGGCTTCACCAATCGCCCGGCCGATGTCATCGGCCTGCATTTCTTCAGCCCGGCCAATGTGATGCGCTTGCTGGAAGTGGTGCGTGGCGCCAAGACCGCGCCCGATGTGCTGGTCACTTCCATGGCGCTGGCCAAGACCATCAAGAAAATCGCCGTGGTCTCGGGCGTGTGCGATGGCTTCATCGGCAACCGCATGCTGGCGCGCTATGGCGCGGCAGCGAGCAGCCTGATCACCGCCGGCGCGACGCCACAGCAGGTGGATGGCGCGCTGCAAAAGTTTGGCCTGGCCATGGGCCCCTTCCGCATGGGTGACCTGGCCGGCCTGGACATCGGCTGGGCCACGCGCAAGCGCAAGGCCGCCGAGGCCGGCCTGCCCTTCAAACCCGGCGTCGCCGACCGCCTGTGCGAGGCCGGCCGCTTTGGCCAGAAAACCGGCTCAGGCTGGTATCTGTACAAGCCCGGCCAGCGCGACCCCATCCCGGACCCGGTGACCGAAAAAATCATCGCCGATCACCGCACCGAGAACGGCATCACGCCGCGCAAGATCAGCGACGACGAGGTGGTCGAGCGCTGCATCTACGCCCTGGTCAATGAGGGCGCGCGCATCCTGGAAGAAGGCATCGCCGCGCGCGCCTCCGACCTGGACATCGTCTACCTGAACGGCTACGGCCACCCGGCCCACCGCGGCGGCCCCATGCTGTATGCCGACATGGTGGGCCTGCCCAACGTGGTGCGCGCCTTGAAGCGCTTTGCCGCCGAACCAGGGGCCGATGCCTCGTGGCAGCCGGCGCCGCTGTTGCTGAAGCTGGCGGAGGCGGGCAAGGGCTTCAATTGAGGCCACAGGCCAGCACACTGCGCTGGCTGGTCAGAGCAACAAGCTCAGGCGGCGGCGCCAGGGTGCTTGCGCATGAAGGTCTCCGGATTCAAGGCCGGCACGGGCGAGGATTTGAAGTCGCGTTCATTTCGCGTCACGATGACAGACGCGCCGCAGGCCATCGCCGCGGCAACCTGCAGCGCGTCGTCAAAGTCGCTCATCGGCAGGTCCAGCGCGGCAAGCGCGTCAGCCCTCACTGTGGGGGCCACATCGGCCCAGTGATGTCGATCAGCAGACGCATCGCGAGCTATCTCAGGTGCTTGGCCAGCAAGTGCGACAGCCGCGCGTCGTCGGCGGCCAGCTTGGCCGGCACTGGCAGTTTCAACTGGCCTTGCCACTGTGCCACCCAGCGTTCAGCCGCACTGGCCTCATGGCCCTGCGCCAGCAGGGACTGTTCAAGCGCCTCGCGAACGACTGCCGACTTGGAGAGCCCGCGCTGGCGACTGACCTCGTTCAATGCGGCATGCAGCCTGTCGGGCAACTTGAGTGAGATGACTTTCATAAGCACGCTCCGGGTAATACCGATGTGTCAATTGACATTACCAGCCTGGGGCGGACAGCCAAAGCGTGGCGCGGCAGGCGCGGTGGCCGCCCACCCGATAAAGAATCAGGTCATGCATGGGCCGGCTGTGGGCACAGCCGCCCCGAGTAGTGCACCACCACCCCCACGAAGCGGTGCCGCACCTCGACATCGAAGCAAAACACCTCGCCATCGGCTGATTCATGGGCGATGACCGTGGGGCCCAGCCACAGTGGCATGGGCAGGCCAAACACGCTCCAGCGGCGCAGGCTGTAGTGCAACTGGCCCTGGTTCACGATCAGCGCCATGTCCACCGCCAGCGGGCCGAACTGCTCGCGCAACAGGCCTGTTGACCGGCCACGGCCCGGCCGCTGCCGGCTGCTGAAGGCACTGCCCGGGGTGCGCCGCCACCAGCGCTCGCCATCGCCTTCCCGGCACAGCGTCAACTCCATCGGCTGCGCCTGCTGTGCCTTGGGAAAACCGATGACCGTGGCCATCAACCAGGCCAGTGGGTGGCGACCGCGCTGCACCGTGCACTTGCCGCTGTAGGTGGCCGTCGTGTCCACCGTGTGCAGGCGCCGAATGGGGGGCGGCAGTTGCGACCATGCATCCCCCAACAGGGTTTGGAACAGTGGCAGTAGGCGTGCGGGCGGACTTGGCTTCATGGCAGTGCCCGCTGTGGGTTCACCGGGCTGCGCCACCACCATCACTCAAACACCAGCGACCCATCCTGCAGATCGGCCAGCGGCAAGGCGCGCCGGTCCTGGTCGTAATCCTGCCCATGAATCCAGGGCTCGGCGTCGCCCTGGCGGGGCAGCAGGTGCATGCCGCGGGCCAGGTAGCCGGGGTTGAAGTTCTCGGATTCGACCCAGGGCTTGATGGCCATCTGCGCATCGCCGGCGCGCAGTCGTGGCGTCACCACGCTGGCGCCGGTGGCGTGCATGTGCGCCAGCAATCGGCACAACAGATCGCCCAGCAGATCGACGCGCAGCGTCCAGCTCCAGCGCAGGTAGCCAAACACCCACATGAGGTTGGGCACGCCGGTGAACATGGCGCCGCGCCAGGCCACCGCGCGACTGAAATCGAGCGGCTGGCCATCGATGCTGAAGGGGATGTCGCCCATGGCGCTCAAGTGAAAGCCGGTGGCGGTGACGATGATGTCGGCTTCAAGCGTGTCGCCTGATTTGAGTGTTAGGCCAGTGGGCGTGAAGGCCTCGATCTCATCGGTGGCGACCGAGGCCTTGCCTCGTGCGATGGCCTGGAACAGATCGGCATCGGGGATGAAGGCCACGCGCTGCTGCCAGGGCCGGTACGTCGGCGTGAAGTGCTTGTCGACATCGACGGTGTCGCCCAGCAGGCTGCGCACATTGGCCACCAGATCGCGCTTCACCGCCTCGGGCTCCCGGGCGGCGCGCACGGCAAAGGCGCCCTGCTCGAACAGCACCTTGCGGCGGACGATCTCATGCGTCCACTCGTCGGGGATTTCCAGCTGGCGCAGCATGTCGGCCAGGTCGTTGACGTTGCGCGCCGTGCGGTAGTAGGTGGGCGAGCGCTGCAGCATGGTGATGTGCTCGCAGTCATCGGCCAGGGCCGGGATCAAGGTGGCCGCTGTCGCGCCCGAGCCTATGACCACCACGCGCTTGCCGGCGGTGGGCAAATCGGCGGGCCAGTTTTGCGGGTGGACGATGCGGCCGGCAAATGTCGCCATGCCCGGCCACTGTGGCGTGTAGCCCTCGTCGTGCTTGTAGTAGCCCTGGCACATCCATAAAAAGTTGGCGCCCAAACTCAGCAACTCGCCGGTGTCAACGCGCTGCGCTTGCAGCTGCCAGCGCTTGTTGGCACTCGACCAATCGGCGGCAATGATGCGGTGCTGATAACGGATATGTGGCGCGAGCTGGTTTTCATCCACCACCTGGCCCATGTAGGCCAGGATTTCCGCGGCGGTGGCGATGGGCGCGCCGGTCCAGGGTTTGAAGCGGTAGCCAAAGGTGTAGAGGTCGCTGTCCGAGCGCGTGCCGGGGTAGCGGTGCGTCACCCAGGTGCCGCCGAAGCTGGGCTTGGCTTCGAGCACCAGGTAGCGCGTGCCCGGGCTCTGCGTCTTGAGGTGGTAGGCCGCGCCGATGCCGGAGATGCCGGCGCCGACGATGAGGACATCAAAGTGTTCTGCGGTGGGGGTCATGGCGTCTGGATGGGGGTTGGCCTGCGCAGGCGTCGGGCGATAGGCGTCTGGCGATAGGCGTCGGGCTGGGCCTCGCCATCAAGCGCAATTCGGTTTTGAGGCAATTCGGCTTTGCGGCAAATCGGCTTACAGAATAGCAGGCAGGGTCGGCCACCGCCGCGCTGCCGGCCTCACCTTCCAGGCCCTGAACCCCGCGTGCCTAAGCGTGCAACCAGAACGCGCTCTCCGCGAACTCTTCGCCCCGCCACCAGCCCAGCTTGCCCGTGCCGTAGCGGAAGTTGCTGGCGCCGGCCTGGCTCTGCAGCAGGGCGACGACCTCGCCGGCCGGGTCGCGCCGGGCGCGGTCATCCACGGTTTCAGGCACGACGACGACGATGTGGCCGGAGCGGCCATCTTCCTTGCGGCGCGCCACGATCAGGCCCAGCGCGCCCTGGTTCACCTCGGTCTGCAGCTTGGTCAGCGTGCCCGTCTGGCGCCAACCGAAGTGGCCGCCAAAGTCGCGCAGCCAACGGAACAGGTCGTTGGCCCGCAGCTCGCCAATGGTGCTGCCAATCAGGGCGGGCACGGCTTCACCTGCGGCCAGGCGCAGCAGGGCCGGCTCGCTCCACCACACGCGCGGCAGGTAGGCGCCGGCCAGGTGGCAGAAGTCATGGGCGTAGATGTTGCAAAAGGTCAAACCGCTGCGCGCTTGATATCGCAGGTGCTTGGCGTCGTCCACCGCCAGCCACTCGACGATGGCGGCCAGCTCACTGCGCAGCGCGTCGGCTGAAGTCCCGTGGCGGCCGGGCTGCCCGGCCTCGTTCAGCGAATGGGCGCCGGCCGTATCGCGGCGCCGCGTCACTGTGCCCACCTTTCGCGGCATGGTCACGCTGACGATGCCAGCCGTGGCTTGAGGTGTCGGCGGCGGCGGCGGCGCAATCGGCGCGTCATCGTCAGGCACCAGCAACTTCTTCGATGCGAAGCCGTGCAGCAAGGCGCCGTTGAGGCTGGTTTCAATTTCGAAGAAACCCTTCACGGCCGAACCGGTGACGGTCTGCACGCGATGCCCATCGGGCAAATGCCCAATGACATTGGCCTGCGGGGGCTCACTGATCAAAGGCGCACTGCGCACGCGCAACATGCTTTCACGGGTATCGACACGCATGCGCGGGCCCGCAGCGGTCACCGGCGTGGGCGGCGTCACGATCGCCTCGCCGGCATTGGGTTCAGTGATCAGTGGATCGGCCCCGGGCAAGGCCACGGTGTGGGCCAGGCGAATGAAATCCAGCACCGCCTCGCCATAGAACTTCTGGCCATTGAAGTGGCCCTGCTTGAGGCCCTTGTTCGGCTTGAACGAGCCGGTGTTGTAGGCAATCCCCACCGCCGCCAGCTCAAGATCGGTCAAGGCCTCGCGGCCCGCCAGGCCGAGCTTGGTGAGGGCGCGCATCAGCTCCTCCAGGCACTTGGCCAGAGTGAGGTCGAAGTGCTCGTAGTCGCGGCGCAGAAAGTAATCCGGGTCATCGCGGAAGAACTGCAGGTCGAGCTGAAACAGGCCAAAGCCATGGCAGAACTTGTTCGGCCTGGCCGCGCTGGCGGCATAGCCGGCGATGTGCTGCGCCATGTCCACCAGGGCCTGGCGGGCGATGGCGAACATCTCATCGCCTCGCGGCTGCGCCAGCAGATCGGCTTTGGTCTTGGGGAAGGCGCTGCGCCCCTTGTCGGCGTCCAGCGTGTCGCCTACACACAGCGCCAGCACCTGCTCCACCGTCAAGCCCTTTTTGCGCAGCACGGGCCACACGTCACCGGTCTCCTGGCAGGCGATGGCGGTGATGAAATCCACGCTCAGCGGCGTGCCGGCGAGCACGGGCTCGATGCGGGCCTGGAACTGGGTCTTGAACCACTGGATGTCGGCGCTGTTGGGCATGTTGGCTCCTGGTTGATCAGAACGAAACACTTAGGCTGCTGGCACTGACGCACCACTTCGATGCGCTGCACCCCTTCGGCCGTCAAGGTGGCCGCCTCACCAGGCCAGTACGGGGCAACATCTGCGGCAAAAGTCTAGCCACCTGACGCGCAGCCGCCATCCCTACTTTTGTGGGCCTGGTCCTGGCCGCGCCAGGGCATTCAAGGGTATTGAAGAGTCCGCGCGCAACCGGCGCCGGCTGTGCGCCGGACAGGTGCCACAGCATTGCGAATAAAGTGCTGGCCATCCCCGCCGCTGACTGGCGCTTAGGGCCCAGGTCTGTGCACCGGGCGCGGCCAGTACCCAGCCCTGTCGACCTCTCTGCCTCCTACACCGTGAACCCCTTCCAATACCGCCTCGCCACCTCGGTGGACCAAGCCCAGCAGCAGCTGGCACGCGACCCCGAAGCCAGGCTTCTGGCTGGGGGCATGAGCCTGATTCCTGCCCTCAAACATCGATTGTTAGCACCCACGGCCCTGGTCGACATCGGCCGCTTGGCTGAGCTGCGGCGCATCGAGCGCCAGGCCAGCGCCCTTTGGCTCGGTGCCGGCATGCGCCACGACGAGGTGGCGCGCTCCAGCGTCGTGCAGCAGGCCCTGCCGGCGCTGGCGCGGCTGGCCGGCGGCATTGGCGATGCGCAGGTGCGCGCCCGCGGCACGCTGGGCGGCTCCATCGCCAACAACGACCCGGCCGCCGATTACCCGGCCGCGCTGTTGGCGTGCAAGGCCGTGGTCGTCACGCAGCGGCGCGAGATCGCCGCGGACGACTTCTTTCTGGGCATGTTCAGCACCGCCTTGCAGGCCGACGAGATCGTCACCGGCGTGCGCTTTGCCTGCCCACAGCAAAGCGCCTACGCCAAGTTTCGGCACCCGGCCTCGGGCTATGCCATGGCCGGCGTTTTCATCGCCGATTTCGGCGGTGGCGAGCGCCGCGTGGCAGTCACGGGCGCGGGCGCTGGCGTGTTTCGCTGGCGCGCGGCCGAAGACGCCTGGGCGCAGGGCCAGCGCACGGCGCTGCTGGATCACGCCGATCTGCTGTCGGACCTGCACGCGCCCGCGGCCTACCGGGCGCAACTGGCCACGCTGATGTTTGAGCAGGCACTGGCAGCCTTGGGCTGAGTCGCTGTCTTCACTCGTTATTTATCAAAAGCCACCATGCACATCCAACTTCAAGTCAATGGCGAGCAGCTCAGCGCCGATGTCCCCGACCGCACGCTGTTGGCCGATTTGCTGCGCGACAGCTTTGGCCTGACCGGCACCCATGTGGGCTGTGACACCAGCCAGTGCGGCTGCTGCACCGTGCTGCTCGATGGCGCGGCCGTCAAGTCCTGCAGCATGCTGGCCGCACAGGCCCAGGGCTGCCGCGTGACCACCATTGAAGGCCTGGCCGGCGGCACTGCCCAGGCGCCGCTGCTGCACCCTGTGCAGGCCGCCTTCACCGCCTGCCACGCCCTGCAATGCGGCTTTTGCACCCCGGGGATGATCATGGCCAGCGTCGGCCTGCTGCAGACCAATCCGCAGCCCAGCGACGGCGAAATCGCCGAGGGCCTGGCCGGCAACCTGTGCCGCTGCACCGGCTACATCAACATCGCCAAGGCGGTGCGGCAGGCGGCTGCGGTGATGGGCGCGGCATCAACAGCCGTGCCCCTGGCAGTGGCCACCACCCAGGGGCAAGCGCAATGAGTGTCACCACCACCCCTGAAATTGACTACGCCGGCAAGCCCATGGCGGCGCTCACCGCGACCGCCCCCGCCGTCGCCCGACGCGAAGACATCGCCCTCATCACCGGCCACGGCCGCTACTCCGCGGACCACGCCTACCCGGGCATGCTGCACGCCCATGTCATCCGCTCCAGCCACGCCCACGCGCGCATCGCACGCTTGGACCTCAGCGCCGTGACGAGCGCCCCCGGCGTGCACTGGGTGATGACCGCGGCCGACGCCGCTGCCCTGGGCGCGCAAGACCTGCCCAACGGCTTTGCCGTGACCGACATCGACGGCCAGCCGCAAAAGGTGGTGCGCATGCCGGTGCTGGCCAGCCACACCGTGCACTTCGTCGGCCAGCCCATCGCCCTGGTGATTGCCGAGAGCGCCGGCCTGGCGCAAGACGCTGCCGAGCTGGCCGAGATCGACTACGACGCGCTCGACGCCGTGGCCAGCGTCGATGCTGCGCTCGCGCCGGGCGCGCCCACGCTGCACGCCGCCGCGCCTGGCAACCTTTCGGCGCGCTTTGCCAATGGCGACCGCGACGCGGTGGAAGCCGCCTTCGCCAGCGCCGCCCACACCAGCCGCCTGCGCGTGGCCAGCCAGCGCTTGATCGGCATGCCCATGGAGCCGCGTGCCGTGGTCGTGTCACACGATTCGGTCAGCGGACGCACACGCGTGCACACGCCCACCCAGGGCATGCTGGGCATGCTGGCCACCGTGACGGCGCTCACCGGCGTGCCGGCGGAGCAACTCGAGATCGCCACCAAGGATGTCGGCGGCTCCTTCGGCATTCGCGGCGGCGCCTACAGCGAGCACGCGCTGCTGGTGCTGGCCGCGCGCAAGCTGAACAAGCCCATCCGATGGGTGGGCACGCGCAGCGAGGTGTTCTTGAGCGATTGGCACGGCCGCGCCCTGGTGCTCGATGGTCAGGTGGCGCTGGACGCGCAAGGCCGCATCCTGGCCATCCGCTTTGCCGACCAGACCGACCTGGGCGCCTACAACTGCTACTTCAGCACCTTCATCGGCGCGAAGAATTTGTGCGTCACCATGGGTGGCGTCTACAAGGTGCCGGCGCTGTACATGGAGAGCGACATGGTGTTCACCAACACCACGCCGGTCTCGGCCTACCGCGGCGCCGGCCGGCCCGACATCGCCTACGCCATCGAGCGCCTGATCGACCACGCATCGCATGAGCACGGTTTCGACCCGGTGGCCCTGCGCCGGCTGAACTTCATCCCCCTGGCCGAGTTCCCCTACAAAACCGCCAACGGCACGCTCTACGACGCCTGCGACTGCGCCCAGGTGATGGACCGTGCCCTGGCCCTGGCCGATTACGACGGCTTCGCGCAGCGGCGCGCGGAGTCTCGCGCACGCGGCAAGTTGCGCGGCATTGGCTTTGCCACCTACCTGGAAATTTCCGGCGCGGGCGGCGCACCCAAGGACCAGGTGCAGGGTGAGTTCTCGGCCGATGGCCGGCTGCAGGTCTATGGCGTCACCGGTGGCTCGGGCCAGGGGCATGAAACATCCTTCCAGCAGATCATCGAGGATGAGCTTGGACTGCCTGTGCTTCGGGTGAGTTATCACGCCGGCGATCCCAGCCGAAGCGTGATGGGCAATGGCACCGGCGGCTCGCGCAGCCTGTATGGCGCGGGCAGCGCGGTGAAGGATTTGTGTGGGCGCATCGTGGCGCAGGCCCGGCCGCTGCTGGCGCAACGCTGGGGCTGCGATGAGGCGGCGCTGGTGTTTGCTAACGGCAAATGGACGCGCTCTGGCTCGTCCCAGCCCACACTGTCGATGGTCGATTTCCTGGCCAGCCTGTCGGCCGCAGAACTGCGCGGCCTGCAGGCCGTGGGCGAGGCCAAATCGGGCGCCACCTTCCCCAACGGCTGCCATGTGGCCGAGCTCGAAATCGACCCGCGCAGCGGCCTCACCGAGGTCGTCAACTATGTTGCCGTCGATGACCTGGGCACGGTGATCTCGCCGCAATTGGTCGAGGGCCAGGTGCACGGCGGCGTGGTGCAAGGCTGGGGCCAGGCCTTTTGTGAGCATGCTGTCTATGACGACGGCGGCCAGTTGCTCACTGGCTCATTGATGGACTACGCCATGCCACGCCTGGGCTGTCTGCCGGTGATGCAGCGCGAGACCCTGGCCGTGCCCACGCTGCTGAATTTGCTGGGCGCCAAGGGCGTGGGCGAATCCGGCTGCACGGGATCATTGCCGGCCCTGGCCAATGCCATGGTGGGCGCGCTGCGGCCCTTGGGCATACAGGCCATGGACATGCCGTTCACGCCGGCAAAAGTGTGGGCGGCGATCAACTGCGCTGACGGGCGCCGATAGACCGCTGGCAGCAATGTGATGTGTCCGCGCACTGCAGCACCGCCAGCAGTGCCACCCGCACCACCCGCACCACCCGCACCACCCGCACCACCCGCCTCAATCGATCTTCGCCCCCGATTGCCTGACCACCCGCGCCCACTTCAGCAAATCGTCGCGCAGCATCTCGGCAAAGCGCTCGGGCGTGGTGGCCAGTGGGTCGGCACCGCTGGCCGCGAACTTCTCTTTCACATCGGCGCTGGCCAGCAGGGCATTGACATCGGCGTTGATGCGCTGCACCACCGCGGCCGGCGTGCCGGCCGGTGCCAGCAGGCCAAACCAGGGGTGCACATCAAAGCCGGGCAGGCCGCTCTCGGCCAGGGTGGGCACTTCGGGCATGGCCGGTGAGCGGCTGGCGCTGGTGACGGCCAAGGCGCGCAGCTTGCCGCCCTTGACGAACTGCGCCACGCTGGGCAGGCTGGTGAACACCGCCTGCACCTGGCCGCCGATCAGATCGGTGAGCGCCGGCGCCGCGCCCTTGTAGGGCACATGCACCATGCGCACGCCCGCGGCGGCGTTGAACATCTCGCCCAAGAGGTGGTTGACTGAGCCATTGCCGGCCGAGGCGTAGGCCATGGCCTCGGGCTTGGCGCGCGCCGCGGCGCTGAACTGCTCCACCGTGGTGGCCGGCAATTGCGGGTTGACGACCAGCGCAAAGGGCACGCTGGCCAGGGTGGCCACGGTGAGCAGATCCTTGGGCTCCCAGCCGGGCTTGGCGTACAGCGCGGGGTTGATGGCATTGGTGCCGGCATAGCCCATCAACAAGGTGTAGCCATCGGCCTGCGCACGGGCCACGGCCTCGGTGCCCAGGTTGCCGCCGGCACCGGCGCGGTTTTCCACCACCACGCTCTGGCCCCAACGCTCACTGAGCTTGGCCGCCATCACGCGGGCCAATGCGTCCGAGGCGCCACCCGGGGCCTGCGGCACGATGATGCGCACCGGCTTGCTCGGGTAGGGGGCGGGCTGCGCGGTGGCCGGGGCGGTGTCGGCCAGCCATAAGCCTGCCACGGCGACGGCGGCACCTAACTTTATAATCAAGCGGACAGTGATGGTCATTGGGGTGTGTCTCCGGCCAGGGTGATGCGGTGCATCACGCGGCGCTGGCCGTGGTAATCGTTGATCGGGTTGTGCATGGTGCAGCGGTTGTCCCACAGTGCCAGCGAGCCCACGCGCCAGCTGAATCTGCAGGTGAACTCGGCGCGGCGCTGGTGCTCGAACAAGAAGGCCAGCAGGGGCGCGCTTTCTTTCTCGGTCCAGCCGGCAAAACGCAGCGTGTGGGCGCCGTTGACATACAGCGCCCGGCGGCCGGTCTCAGGGTGGGTGCGCACCACCGGGTGCTCGGCCTCGTAGACCTGGGGGCTGTCCTGGCGGCCATCGCTGCGGATGCGGTCCTCGCGCGTCTTGGTGACATCGGCCTTGGCCGAGCTGGCCACCGCGCGCAGCGGCAACAGGGTGCGTTGCAGGCCTTCGGAAAGCGCCTCCCAAGCGGCGTACATACTGGCAAATTCAGTGTCGCCACCGAAGGCCGGCACCTCGCGCGCCAGCAGCATGGAAGCGCTCGGTGGCCGCTCCAGATACGAGGTGTCGGTGTGCCAGATGCCGCCGAAGTTGCTGCGTTCATGTTCGAGCTTTTTCACCTCGATGATCTCGGGCCAATCGGGCAGGCCTTTGACAAAGGGGTACTCGATGGGCTGGCCCATGGCGCGGGCAAAGGCCATGAACTGGGCCTCGCTCAAACGCTGATCGCGGAAGAAGATCACCTGGTGCTGCAGCCACGTTGCCCGGATCTGCGCCACGGTGTCCGCGACCAGTGGCTGGGACAGATCGACGCCGCCGATCTCGGCGCCAATGGTGCCGGACAGGCGCTGGATGTGCAGGCTGGGGGTTGTCATCGCAAGGGGGTCATTTCGTCGTCAAGGGTCGCGGCGTGCGTCGCTGCCCACGCATCATGCCGCAAGGCCAGCGCCGACAATGCCGGCACTGAACCCCACCCGCCCTCGCGTCGCCTTGAAAGCCGCCCATGAATGCAAGCACGACACCCGCACTCACCGCCCAGCTCACCGCCCAGCTCACCGCCAAGCCCGCCTCCCAGGTCGCGCCCGCCCCCAGCCCCGCCCTGCGCGCTGAGCTCGCCCCCACCGGCAGCTTGCGCGTGGCGCTGAACCTGTCCAACTTCCTGCTGGTCAAGGCCAGCACGGCCACCGAAGGCCCGGTGGGCGTGGCCCCTGACATCGGCCGGGCACTGGCCGAGCGCTTGCAGGTGCCTGTGTCGTTTGTTGAATATCCAAGCCCCGGCGCGCTGGCCGCCGCGGTGACCGACGGCGCCTGGGACATCGGCCTGATCGGCGCCGACCCGCTGCGCGCCACCGACATCGCCTTCACCCCGGCCTACCTCGAAATCGAAGCGTCCTATCTGGTGCGAGGCGACTCGCCGTTGCGCGAGCTGGCCGATGTCGATCGCCCCGGCGTGCGCATCGCCGTCGGCGACAGAACGGCCTACGACATGTACCTGCGGCGCACGCTGCAGCACGCCAGCCTGCATCGCGCCGAGGGCCTGGAGGGCTCCTACCAGCTGTACGTGACTGAGCAGCTTGACGCCCTGGCCGGCCTGCGTCCGCGCCTGGTGGCCGATCAGGCGCGTCTGCCCGGCTCGCGCATCCTGGCCGGGCGCTTCACCGCCATTCAGCAGGCCATTGGCACGCCGATTGCACGCGCCGCCGGTGCGGCCTGGCTGCAGGAATTTGCTCGCGAGATTCGCGCGGGATGGGTGGCCGAATTGATTGCCAAACACCAGGTCAACGGCGTGAGCGTGGCGGGCGAGCCGGCCTGATCACACGGTGATCTGCACCGGCAAAGCTAACCCGCCGCCGCCACGTGCAAATGACAGGCCACCGCCCGCCCCGCGCCCATGTCCTGCAGCGGCGGGTCATCGACCTTGCAACGCGCCATGGCCTGCGGGCAGCGGGTGTGAAAGCGGCAGCCTGAGGGCGGGTTCAGCGCGCTGGGCACCTCACCGGTGACGACCACGCGCTTGCGCGAGCGTTCGACCACCGGGTCGGCCACCGGCACGGCCGACAGCAGGGCCTGGGTGTAGGGGTGCAACGGCTCACGATACAGGTCATCGCGGCCGGCGATTTCGACAATGCGGCCCAGGTACATGACGGCCACGCGGTGGCTCAGGTGGCGCACCACGGCCAGATCGTGGGCGATGAACAAGAAGCCCAGGCCCAGGCGCTCTTGCAGCTCCATCAGCACATTGACCACCTGCGCCTGTATGGACACATCCAGCGCCGACACCGGCTCGTCGCAGATCAGCAGGCTGGGCTCCAGCGCCAGGGCGCGCGCAATGCCGATGCGCTGGCGCTGGCCGCCTGAAAACTCATGCGGGTAGCGATCGGCCATGTCGGGCAGCAGGCCCACGGTGCGCAGCAGCTCGGCGATGCGCGCCTGGTAGTCACCGGGGTGCGTGGCCAGGCCGTGCACCTGCAGTGGCTCACCGACCAGATCGCGCACTTTCATGCGCGGATTCAGTGATCCGTAGGGGTCTTGATAGACCATCTGCATGCGCCGCCGAAAGGTGCCGGTGCGTGCCTGCTGCTGGGTGATGTCCTGGCCCTCGAAGGTGATGCGCCCGGTGGTGATGGGCTGCATGCGCAGCACCGCCAGGCCGGTGGTGGATTTGCCGCAGCCGCTCTCGCCCACCAGGCCCAGGGTCTGGCCGGCGGGCAGGCTGAAGGACACGCCATCGACGGCCTTGACCGCGCCGCCAGGCTTGCGCAGCAGGCCGCGGCGCGGCAGGGGGAAATGCACGCGCAGGTCATCGACGCGCAGCAAATCGGTGGTGGTGGGTGGAGTCGGCTGCATCGCGGTGTTAGGCATCGTGCCAGCAAGCGTTCAAATGCTGCGTCGCCACTTCGCGCAAGACCGGTCTTTGCGCGGTGCACTGGGCGTCGGCCCGCGTGCAGCGCGGCGCAAACGAGCAGCCCGGCGGCAGCGCGGACAAATCCGGCGGCTGCCCGGCAATGGGCACCAGGCGCTGCCCGGCCACGCCATCCAGGCGCGGCACCGAGGCCAACAGCCCGCGCGTGTAGGGGTGGCGCGGATTTGCGTACAGCTCACCGGCATCGGCCTGCTCGACGATGCGCCCGCCGTACATCACCGCCACCTTGTCGGCATAGCGCGCGACCACGCCCAGATCGTGGGTGATGAGGATGAGCGCGGCGCCGGTCTCGCGCGTCAGCTCCTTGAGCAGATCGAGGATCTGCGCCTGCACGGTGACATCCAGCGCGGTGGTGGGCTCATCGGCAATGATCAGCTTGGGCTGGCAGGCCAGGGCCATGGCGATCATGGTGCGCTGGCGCATGCCGCCCGAGTATTGGTGCGGGTAGGTGTGCAGACGGCTGGCGCCATCGGGGATGCGCACCTTGCCGAGAAGCTCGCGTGCGGCCTCAAAGGCCTGCGCCCAGGGCTTGCCCTGGTGGATGTTCACCGGCTCGGCAATCTGCATGCCCACGGTGAGCGCCGGGTTGAGCGAGCTCATGGGCTCTTGAAAAATCATGGCGATGCGGTTGCCACGGATGGCGCGCATGGCGTCATCGTCAAGCTTGAGCAAATCCTGGCCTTCGAACAGGATTTCGCCCGCAGCGATCTGCCCCGGCGGCGTTGGGATCAGGCGCATCAAAGAAAGCGCGGTGACGCTCTTGCCCGAGCCCGACTCGCCAACGATGGCCAGGGTCTGCCCGGCCTGCAAATCGAAGGACACGTCGTCCACCGCCGTGACCTGGCCACGCTCGGTGCGAAAACGCGTGGTCAGGCCCTTGACTTGAAGCAGTGGTTCTTGAGACAGAGGCTCGGTCACGTCAATAACGCGTTATGAACCGGTGCGCTCAAAAGCCCATCTTCTTCTTCATTTCCTGATCGACCCACACCCGGGCATGAATGGGCCCGGGGCGATCAGCACCGGCACGCAGCTCGCCGCCGTAGTTCTTCACCCAAGGCCACCAGGCGCTGTAGGCATAGGGTGCGGGCAGGAAGATGTGCGGCGCCTTGTCAAGGATCTCGCGCACCATCAGCTTGGTCTTGATCTGGCGCACGCGCTCGTCGGGCTCGGCATAGACCTCGGCCATCTTCTTGTCGAACTCGGGGTCGGCGTGCTGCGAGGGGTTCCAGGGCTGGCCCTTCACAAAGGTCTTGCGCAGCGAGGTGGTCGGGTTGGTCAGGCCGGCCTGCAGGAAGTAACCCGGGGCATTTTTCTTGGTCGTCATGGCCGACAGATAGGCCGGGTACTCCAGCACCTGGATCTCCATCTTCACGCCCACCTTGGCCAGGTAGGCAGCGATCTGCGCCAGCAGGTCGTTGTCCAGACTGGCCGAGCTGGTTTGCGTGGTGAAGGTGAAGCCCTTGGGGTAGCCGGCCTCGGCCAGCAGGGCCTTGGCCTTGGTCGGGTTGTAGACGTAGAGCTCCTTCACCGAATCGGGCATGTCCGCCAGCGGCTCGTAGTAACCCAGGTGGTTTTGATGCATGGGGAAGTTCAGCATCTCGGCCTGGCCACCGTAATAGGTCTTGATGATCTCGGCCTTGTTCACCGCCATGTTCAGGGCGCGGCGCACGCGCACATCGTCAAAGGGCTTGGTGTCCACGCGCAGGGTGATGTAGCTGCCGTTGTTGCTGAGGAACTTGTTCCACTGCAGCTTGGGCGCATTTTTCTTCAGCTCATCGACCGCGCTCCAGCGCACCGCCTCCATGATGTCGAGCTTGCCGGTGCGCAGCGCCGTGAGCGCCGTGGCTTCATCCTTGATGTAGCGGTAGGTGATGGTGTCGGCAAAGGGCAGCTTGTAGCTCTGGCCGCCGATCTTTTCGCTGTCCCAATAGGCCGGGTTCTTGGTGAAGGTGAGGGCATTGCCCTGCACATAATTTGTTAGCGCATAGGGGCCTGTGCCGTTGACGTTCTTCCAGTCCTTGGCGCCTGTTTCCATCACCTCGCGCGGCACGATGGCCGAGTAGTAGCCCCAGCCCCAGCGGTAATCCCACTCGGCGTTGTAGTTGTTGAAAGTCATCACCACCGTGTGCTTGCCGGTGGCCTCGACCTTGTTGATGTGATCAAAGTAGGTGGGGATCTTCTTCGCGCTCTTGTTCACGCGCTCATAGCTGTACACCACATCGTCGGCGACCAGCTCGCGCGCCGGCATCACGCCGGCCTTGGCCGGAAACATGATGCCCTTGCGCAGTTGAATTTCCAGGCGCAGCGGGTTGTCGAGGTGCTTCCAGCTCTCGGCCAGCTCGCCGCGCAGGCTGTCGGGCGGCAGCCAGCCATCGGTGATGAAGGCGTGCTTGCCGCCGTTGCGCTTGGCCTTGCTCAGATCGGCGGAAAAGAGTTGCTCATAGGCCAGGCCGGTGTCCTGGTTGATCTTCCAGGCCCAGTCTGCGGTGTCAAAGGTGAGCGGCGAGATGGTGTAGTACACATTCGCCACGCTGAGCGCGCCACCGTACTGCGGCTTTTCTGCGGCAGCGGGTGCAGCGGCGGCGGCGGATGTGGCGGCGGCTGTGGCGCCTGTTGCGGCGGGCTTGGTTTGCGCCTGGGCCAGGCCGGCCATGGCCAAGGCTGCGACCATCGCGGCCAGGCCGCTGGGGGCGTTCAATCCGAAACTGCGGCGCTTGGACATGCTGTCTCCTTGATGCAAGGGTTAGGTCAGGCTAAAAACACTCAGCGCGAGCCCCGCATGCGCGGATCGAGCAGATCGCGCAGCGCGTCGCCAAACACATTGGTGGCATACACCACCGCCGTCAAACACAGGCCCGGTGCCAGCGCCAACCAGGGCCCCTGGAACATGAAAGTGCGGCCGCTGCCCGAGAGCATCGAGCCCCAGGTGGGCGCTGGCGGCGGCACGCCCAGGCCCAGGAAGGACAGCCCCGATTCGGCCAGGATGACCGTGCCCACACGCGTGGTGAGCAGCACGATGATGGGCGGCAGCACATTGGGCAGGATGTGGCGCAGCAGGATGCGCATCGAGCTGGCGCCGGTGCTTTGCGCCGCATGCACATACATGTGCTCGCGCACCGAGATCACCGCCGAGCGCACGATGCGTGAGCCGCCAATGCCCAGCAGCAGGCCCAGGGTGCCGATGATCTGCGGCATGCCCGGCCCGAGCACCGAGACCACGACGATGAGCACGATGAGATCGGGGAAGCTCATCCAGGCATCGACCACGCGCTGCACCAGCAGATCGACCTTGCCGCCAAAGTAGCCGCTGACGATGCCCACCACGGTGGAAATCAGCGTGGCCAGCAGCGCCGCCGAGCAGCCGATGATCACCGACAACTGCGCGCCATACAGGCAGCGCGAGAGCACATCGCGGCCCAGGTTGTCGGTGCCAAACCAATGCGCCCAGCTGGGGGCTTGCAGGCGATCCAGAGGCGCAATTTCATTGAAATCGTAGGGCGCAATGAAGTCGGCAAAGATGCCGCACACCAGGAACAGCAGCAGCACCAGGCCACCGGCCACGCCCAGGGGTTTGTCACGCCACAGGCGGGCGAAGAAGCCGTAGGACTTGCTTGGCGGCGTGGCCACGGCATCGGCGGTCGCAGCCTTGGTGGTCGCTGCTTCAGCGGCGGGCGGCATCACGGCAGCCATCAGCGCATCCTGACTTTCGGGTCGAGCAGGCCATAGGTCAGATCGACCACCAGGTTGATGCACATCACTGCCACACCGACCACCAGAAACACGCCGGTGATGATGGGGTAGTCGCGCTGCTGCACGGCCTCAAGCAGCAGCAGGCCCATGCCCGGGATGACGAAGATCTGCTCGATGATCACCGCCCCGCCGATGAGCAGCGGCGCTTGAAGGCCGATCAGGGTGACCACCGGGATCAGCGCATTGCGCAGCGCGTGGCGCAGGATCACCAGGCGTTCGGAGAGGCCCTTGGCCCAGGCGGTGCGGATGTAGTCCTGGCGCAGCACCTCCAGCATCATGGTGCGCGTCAAGCGCATGGTGATGGCCGAGAGCGCCGCGCCAAGCACGATGCCGGGCAGCAGCATTTGCTGCAGATTGGCCCAGGGCGAGGTGAAGAAGTTGACGAAATCCACCGGCGGCGACCAACCCCACCAGATGGAGGGAAAAACCATCACCATGGTGCCCAACCAGAAGCTGGGAACGGCCAGCAGCAGGATGGAAAAAGAGCGCGCGATGTAGTCGCCCGCCGTGTCTTGCCGAATGGCCGAATAAATGCCCACCGGCAGCGCAATGATCAGGCCCACCACCAGGGCGATGGCGCCCAGCTCAAAGGTGATGGGCAGGCGGGCCAGCAGGTGCTCGGTGACCGGCGTGCCCTGCCACAGCGATTGCCCCAGATCGCCGCGCAGCACGATGGCGCCGACCCAGCGCAGGTACTGCTGCCACATCGGCACATCCAGGCCGAGTGCCGCGATGATCTGCTCGCGCGATTTTTTGTCGGCGGCGACATCGTTCTGGCTGAGCATGAGCTCGATCACATCGCCCGGTATCAGGCGCACTGTGACGAAAACAATGATGCTGGCCAGGATCAGCGTGGGCAGCAGGGCCAGCAGCCGGCGCAGGATGTAGCCACGCATCAGGCCGTACCTGCGGGTTGCATACAACAGCTCGGGCGGGGGCTGACCATGGCGCGAATGATGCGCCACAAGATGTGGGGTCGGACGCTGTGACTTTCCCTAGTCGCCTGGGTGACTGCGTGGCGCGAACCTCACCCGGCGCGTTCCGCGACCTTCACCCGGCGCTTTGCACGAACCTCACCCGGCGCGTTGCGCCAGTGCCCAGCCATGCTCGGCAATGCTGACAAAGCGATCCCGAAAGCCCAGCGCGCGCGGATCGGCGGCATTGCCATCGAGCGCGCGCTTGTAGACGCCGGCGCAAATCGCGGCCAGGCGGAACATGGAGAAGACCACGTAACGATCAAACTCCTTGGGCAGCTCG
Organism: Ideonella sp.; assembly: GCA_043720415.1. Taxonomy (GTDB): domain Bacteria; phylum Pseudomonadota; class Gammaproteobacteria; order Burkholderiales; family Burkholderiaceae_C; genus Pseudaquabacterium. The sequence goes on along the minus strand of JAYSSS010000007.1, from coordinate 1,446 downwards.
CGGCCAGCCAGGGCGCAGTAGCGCTGGACAATTTGCTCCTGCGTGGGCACGCCGATGGCGGCCAGGTCCAGGCCCAGAAAGCCCCCTTCCACGGGCGGCAGGTGGTGGCCGACACACAGGTAGCCCAGATCGGACAAGGGGTGGCCAATGGTTGCCAGCTCCCAATCCAGCACCGCGGCGATGCGCGGCTGCGTGGGGTGCACCAGCACATTGCCCAGGCGGTAGTCACCGTGCACTATTGTTGAGGCGTCATCGGCCGGCAGGTGCTGGTGCATCCACTCGCGCAGGGCCTCCATCACCGGCACATCCTCGGTGCGTGAGCCCTCCCACTGCGCTGTCCAACGCGTCACCTGGCGCTCCACATAGCGCTCGGGCCGGCCAAAGCCCTCCAGCCCGGCGGCCCGCCAATCCACCGTGTGCAGTGCCGCCAGCACGCGCAGCACGTCGTCGTTGATGGCGGCGCGCTCGGGCAGCGGGCCATGCTCGGCAAAACGCGCGCCCATCAAGCGGCCCGGCACGTGCTGCATCACAAAAAAGGGCGTGCCGATGACGCTGGCGTCCTCACACAGGCCCAGCATCTGCGGCACCGGCACGGCGCTGCCGGCCAGGGCCGCCATCACACGGAATTCGCGCTCCACCGCATGCGCGCTGGGCAGCAGCTTGCCGGGCGGCTTTTTGCGCAGCACGTAGTCGCCCGCATGGCTTGACAGGTGATAGGTGGGGTTGGACTGGCCGCCCTGGAACTGGCGGATGCGCACGCCGCCATCCAGCGCCGTGCGCAATTGCGTCGCCAGCCACCGCGACACGACATGGGCATCGATGCGGTGCTGGGGCAGCACGTCGATGAGTTCGGGTTCGGTCGAGGCAACACTCATAACTGCAGGCCTTGGGTGGGTGAATCGCGCCGGCAGGGGCGCTGCCTAAAATTCGCCGCATCCTACGATGCTCGACACCGCTCAACCGCACTCAACCCGGCCCCCCATGACCGCCTCCACACTGCAAGCCACCTCACCCGGCACCGTGCCGCCCTTTCGCGACCTGCCCTCGCTGATTGCCGGCCATGCACAGCGCGCGCCGCACGCCCCGGCCTTGCGGATGGACGCACTTCTTGTGAGTTATGCCGAGCTGGATGCGCGGATCGACCGCGTTGCCGCCACGCTGCAGCGCGAGGGTGCCCAGCCGCAGCAGGCCATCGCCATCTGCGCCGGCACCAGCACCGAATACGTCGCCACCTTCATCGGCGCGCAACGCGCCGGCCTGGCCGTGGCGCCGCTGGCACCGAGCTGCACGCCGCAGCAGATCTTCGACATGGTCAAAGACTCGGGCGCGCACCGCTTCTTTGCCGATGCCGCCGTGCTGCAGGCCCTGGCCGAGGGCGGCTTTGGGGCCGACCGGCTGCCACCCATCACCCGATTGGACGCTGACTTTGAGCGTTGGCTGGCGCCC
>JAYSSS010000006.1:0-15757 GCA_043720415.1 Ideonella sp. | reverse complement strand
AAAGAGCTAAAGCATGATCTGAGCGTCAGACCCATCTACCACCGCATCGAGCCACGCATCGAGGCCCACATCTTCGTGGCCTTCCTGGCCTACTGCCTGCACGTCACGCTCAAGGCCAGGCTCAGAATCACCGCGCGCGGCATCACACCTCGCGAAGTGATCGCTAAATTCAAGACCATGCAGATGGTGGACGTGCAAGTGCCCACCACCGATGGGCGAGAGCTTGTGCTGTCGCGCTATACGCAGCCCGAGGCCGACCATCGCATGCTTCTTGAGCAGCTCAGACTGACCTTGCCCGAGCAGCCTCCGCCGCGGATCACCGCCACTTCGCTTCGCATCGACCCCCCGCCGACCATCACCGTGTAGTGGAGACCTTTGTCCCCGCCGCGAACGAAATCAACCACTTAGCGGCGGTGTCGCCGGCCAGTTGAGAAAGATGGGTTAGCCCAGCATCGGCAGGCGCACCGTGACCAGGGTGCCGGGCGCGGGCGGGCTGAGTGTGGGTGCGCTGCCTGCGGGTGCGCTGCCTGCGGGTGCGCCCGGTGTCCGCGTCGGGGCATGGTCCAGGGTGATCTCCCCGCCATGCTGTACCACGATCTCGCGAACGATGGCCAGGCCCAGGCCGCTGCCATCAACATCGGTGCCCAGGGCGCGGTAAAAGGGCTGAAAGACCAGCTCGCGTTCGGCCTGCGCAATGCCTGGGCCGGTGTCCTCGACCTGCAGCCAGGCCACCTGGGCAGCGGCGTCGATGCCGTCGCGCACGGTGACGGTGCCGCCCGCCGGTGTGTACTGCAAGGCGTTGTCCACCAGGTTGCGGATCATCTCGCGCAGCAGCACCGCTTGGCCCATCAGCACGTGGCTTGGGGCGGCGCTTGACGCCGGGCTCTCGTAGCCCAGGTCGATGCGCTTGTCCAGCGCCTTGGGTACGAAGTCGTGCACCGTTTCGCGCGCCAGCTCGGACAGGTCCACGCGCTGCAAGCGGTGCGCGCTTTCCTTGTCTTCGGCGCGTGCCATGGCCAGGAGCTGGTTGACCATGTGCGCCGCGCGCTGGCTGCTGTGAGCAATGTGCTGCAGCGAGCTCTTCAAGGCCCTGGGGTCTTGCTCGCCGGCATCGATCTCACGCTGGGCCAGCTCGGCCTGCATGCGCAAGCCCGCCAGTGGTGTCTTCAATTGGTGCGCCGCGTCGGCCAAAAAGTGCTTTTGCGCGCTCAAGGATTGATCCAGCCGCGACAGCAGATCGTTGATGGCATTGACCAGCGGCGCCACCTCTTCAGGCACATTGCGCGCCTCAATGGGGCTGAGGTCACCGCTGGCGCGCTGGCGTATGCGCTGCTGCAATTCATTGAGCGGGCGGATGCCTCGGGCCAGCGCCAGCCAGACCAGCAACACGGCCACCGGCAGCACCACGAACTGCGGCACGATCACGCCCTTGATGATCTCGGTGGCCAATTGCGAGCGCTTGTTCAGGGTTTCGGCCACTTGAATCAGCGGTGGCGATTCCCCGGCCACGCCGGTCGGCGCCAGCCACAGGTAGCTGATGCGCACGGCCTCGTTGTTGGCCAGGTCGTCGCGGTATTTCAGCTCCTGCGGCGGCGCATGCGCTTCCTCGGGTGTGGGCAGGTCGCGGTCGCCCGCCACCAGCTCGCCACGCACGCCCAGCACCTGGAACATCACGCGGTCAATGTCGTCCGTGCGCAGCAGCTCGGTGGCGATCTCGGGCAAGCGCAGGCGCACCCGGGACGATTTGCTCGATTCCGCGGCCGGCTCGATCACCACCTGGCGGGCGATGGTGCGCGCCATCTCGGCCAGGTCGCGGTCATAGGGGCGGTTGGCAATGCTTTGCGCCACCAGCCAGGTCAAGGCCACGCTCATTGGCCACAGCAGCAGCAGTGGCGCCAACATCCAGTCGAGGATTTCGCCGAACAGCGAACGCTGGCCGGTGTTGAGCGGCGCCGTCATCGCGGCCCTGGGAACAGCCGGCCCGGCGGCGGGCGTGCGGTCGGGTGCAATGGCCGTTAGCCCGGTATCTTTTCAAGGCAGTAGCCCAGCCCGCGCACGGTGGCGATGCGGATCGGGCCCTGTTCAATTTTCTTGCGCAGGCGGTGGATGTAGACCTCGATGGCGTTGTTGCTGACCTCCTCGCCCCATTCGCACAGGCGCTCGACCAGCTGGTCCTTGCTCACCAGGCGCCCGGCGCGCTGCAGCAGCACCTCCAGCAGCGACAGCTCACGCGCCGAGAGCTCGATCAACTGCTCGCCGATGTAGGCCACGCGGCCTGTGGCATCAAAGCTCAGCGGGCCATGCTTGATGATGCTCGAGGCCGTGCCCAGGCCGCGGCGCGTCAGCGCACGCACGCGGGCCTCCAGCTCCTGCAGCGAGAACGGCTTGGCCATGTAGTCGTCGGCGCCCAGATCCAGCCCCTTGACGCGCTGCTCCACGCTGTCGGCCGCGGTCAGGATCAGCACCGGCACCGAGGAGCCGCGCGCGCGCATCTTGCGCAGCACCTCGAAGCCGTGCATCTTGGGCAGACCCAAATCAAGGATCAGCAGATCAAAGGCGTGCGAGGCCAGTGCGGCGTCGGCCTCCTGGCCATTGCCGACCTGGTCGACGGCGTAGCCGCCAGCGCGCAGCGCGCGCAGCAAGCCGTCGGCCAGTACCTGGTCGTCCTCGGCGATCAGAATGCGCATGCTGTCTCCTCTGAGAACCAATCGAGCTCGGGTTCGGGCCCCCGCACGCGGGCGCGTGTAGGGCGACCGATGAATTTTAGAAGTCGCGAAAAACCACTGTACAAACGTCCAGCTTCTTGCATAATCCGCCGCTCATACAGGAGAGCCCCATGGACGCACCCGTCAAAGCCTTGAACACCGAAAAAGCCAAGGCCTTGCAAGCCGCACTGGCGCAGATTGAAAAGCAGTTCGGCAAGGGCTCGATCATGCGCCTGGGCGATGGCGAGGTGGTTGAGGCCATCGAAGTGGTCTCCACCGGCTCGCTCGGCCTGGACATCGCGCTCGGCGTGGGTGGCCTGCCACGCGGCCGCGTGGTCGAGATCTACGGGCCCGAATCGTCTGGCAAAACCACGCTCACTTTGCAGGTCGTGGCCGAGATGCAAAAGCTCGGCGGCACCTGCGCCTTCATTGATGCCGAGCACGCGCTGGATACGGGTTATGCACAGAAGCTTGGCGTCAATCTGCAGGAGCTGCTGATCAGCCAACCCGATACCGGCGAGCAGGCCCTGGAAATCGTCGATGCGCTGGTGCGCTCGGGCTCGGTCGACCTGGTGGTCATCGACTCGGTGGCCGCACTCACCCCCAAGGCCGAGCTCGAAGGCGAGATGGGCGATTCATTGCCCGGCCTGCAGGCGCGGCTGATGAGCCAGGCGCTGCGCAAGCTCACCGGCACCATCAAAAAGACCAACACCATGGTCGTCTTCATCAATCAGATCCGCATGAAGATCGGCGTGATGTTCGGCAACCCCGAGACCACCACCGGCGGCAATGCCCTCAAGTTCTACGCCTCGGTGCGTCTCGACATTCGCCGCACCGGCAACATCAAGCGTGGCGAAGAGATCATCGGCAACGAGACCAAGGTCAAGGTCGTCAAGAACAAGGTGGCACCGCCCTTCAAGTTCGCCGAGTTCGACATCCTCTACGGCGAGGGCACCAGCCGCCACGGCGAGATCATCGATCTGGGCGTGAACGCCAAGATCCTTGAGAAGTCAGGCTCCTGGTACGCCTACAACGGCGAAAAAATCGGCCAGGGCAAGGACAACGCCCGCGAGTTCCTGCGCGAGAACCCCGAGCTGGCGCACGAGATCGAGAACAAGGTGCGCGAAGCGGTGGGCGTGCCCTTGCTGCCGCCGCTGGGTGCGGGCGGCTGAACGGCTATGGCCGACGCAGCCGCCGACGCTGCCGCCGACGCTGCCGCTCTAGCCGCTAGCCGCCATTGCCGTCTTGCCGACCCAGCCGACCTTGCCAGGGTCGGTGGTCATTCAAGCTCTTAGCCCCACCACTGCGCCGCCCGCCCTGACCATGGCGCCACCTGGTACACAGCCACCCTCCATCAAGGTGCGCGCCCTGCAGTGGCTGGCGCAGCGCGAACACAGCCACAGCGAATTGCGCGGCAAGCTGCTGCGCTTGCTCAGCCGCAAAGCCCGCGTGCAGGCGCCCGACGCGGCCGATGACACCGACGGCGGCTCTGCCGCCAAGGTCGATGCCCTGCTCGACTGGCTGACAGCACAGGGTCATTTGTCGCAAGAACGGTTCACTGAGAGCCGGGTTCACGCCCGGCAGCGGCGCTTTGGCAACCTGCGAATTCAGCACGAGCTCAAGCAGCATGGTCTTGCCCTGGACGATCCGACACGCGACGAGCTCAAGTCCACTGAGTTCCAGCGCGCGATGTCGGTTTGGCGCAAAAAGTTTGGCCAACCCGCGGCCGATGCCACAGGCCGTGTGCGGCAAATGCGTTTTCTCACCGGGCGCGGCTTCACGCCCGAGGCTGTGCGGCAGGTGATGCGCCAGGTGGCTGAGCTGGGCGCCGCCGCGGCAGATGCTGCCGAACTCGAAACCGAGCCCGGGGCTGAACCAAAGCCGGGGTAGGCCGCGTCTGTGGCAAGCAGGGAACAGCCTGCTATTGCCAAGTCACTTCTGCCAGCTTTGCGGCAGCGCAGCATGCTAGATTGCGCGGGCTTTGCCCTGGGGTCACGCCTCGGGGCCCCTTAACGGCTATGCCCAACGCCACGCGCCCACCATGAAGATCCACGAATACCAAGGCAAAGAGATCCTGCGACAGCACCAGGTGCCGGTGCCGCGCGGCTATCCCGCGTTCACCGTGCAAGAGGCGGTGGAAGCCGCGCAAAAACTCGGCGGCAAGGTGTGGGTGGTGAAGGCGCAAATCCACGCCGGTGGCCGCGGCAAGGGTGGCGGCGTCAAGTTGGCGCGCAGCCTGGACGAGCTCAAGGCGCATGCCAGCGCGATCCTGGGCATGCAGCTCAAGACCCACCAGACCGGGCCCGCCGGCCAGAAGGTGCGGCGCCTGCTCATCGAAGAGGGCGCCGACATTGCTCACGAGTACTACGTCGCCGCGCTCACCGACCGCGCCACCCAGCGCGTGGCCATCATGGCCAGCTCCGAGGGCGGCATGGACATCGAAGCCGTGGCCCACGCCACGCCCGAGAAGATCATCAAGGTGTTCGTCGATCCGGCCCTGGGCCTGACCGAAGCCCAGGCGCTGCACCTGGCCCAGGGCATCGGCGTGCCGGCGGCCTCGCAAGCCCAGGCCGTGGACGTGCTGAAAAAGCTCTACACCACCTACATGGACACCGACGCCAGCCTGGCCGAGATCAACCCGCTGATTCTTGAAGGCAACGGCAACATCAAGGCGCTGGACGCGAAGTTCAATTTCGACTCCAACGCGCTGTTCCGCCACCCGGAGATCGTCGACTACCGCGACCTGGACGAAGAAGACGCGGCCGAGATCGAGGCCAGCAAGTTCGACCTGAGCTACATCAGCCTGGACGGCAACATCGGCTGTCTGGTCAACGGCGCCGGTCTGGCCATGGCCACCATGGACACCATCAAGCTGTTTGGCGGCGAGCCCGCCAACTTCCTGGATGTCGGCGGCGGCGCCACCGCCGAGAAGGTGACCGAGGCATTCAAGATCATGCTCGGCAACCCCAAGGTCAAAGGCATCCTGGTCAACATCTTCGGCGGCATCATGAAGTGCGACACCATCGCCGAGGGTGTCATCACCGCGTGCAAGGCGGTGCATGTGGGCGTGCCCCTGGTGGTGCGCATGAAGGGCACGAACGAGGAGCTGGGCAAGAAGCTGCTGGCCGAATCCGGCCTGCCCATCATCAGCGCCGACACCATGGCCGAAGCGGCCACCAAGATCGTCGCTGCGGTGAGTTGACCCACCCCCGGAGCGCCTGCGGCGCTTCCCCCTCAAGGGGGCGCCGCTGGCGGTCCGGCAAAGCCGGTCCCGCGGCGGCCGCTTGGCTAAATCACCGCCGCTTCGGCTGTTGAGCTAATTGAAACGAGAACACCATGTCCATCCTGATCAACAAAGACACCCGCGTCATCACCCAGGGCATCACTGGCAAGACGGGGCAGTTCCACACCCGGGGCTGTGTGGCCTATGCCAATGGCAAGAACTGCTTTGTGGCCGGGGTCAACCCGAAAAAAGCCGGTGAGGATTTCGAGGGCATCCCGATCTTTGCCAGCGTCCGCGACGCAGCGGCCCACACCGGTGCGACGGTCAGCGTGATTTATGTGCCGCCAGCGGGCGCCGCCGCCGCCATTTGGGAAGCCGTCGAGGCCGACCTCGACCTGGCCATCTGCATCACCGAGGGCATCCCCGTGCGCGACATGCTGGAGGTGCGCAACCGCATGCGCGCCAAGGAGGCCGCTGGCGGCAAACGCACCCTGCTGCTGGGCCCGAACTGCCCGGGACTGATCACGCCCGATGAAATCAAGATCGGCATCATGCCCGGCCACATCCACCGCAAGGGCCGCATTGGCGTGGTCAGCCGCAGCGGCACGCTCACCTATGAAGCCGTGGCCCAGGTCACCGAAATCGGGCTGGGCCAGTCCAGCGCCGTGGGTATCGGTGGCGACCCGATCAATGGCTTGAAGCACATCGACATCATGAAGGCCTTCAATGACGACCCGGACACCGATGCCGTCATCATGATCGGCGAGATCGGCGGCCCGGACGAGGCAGACGCCGCACGCTGGTGCCAGGCCCACATGAAAAAGCCCATCGTCGGTTTCATCGCTGGCGTCACCGCGCCGGCTGGCAAGCGCATGGGCCATGCCGGGGCGCTGATCTCCGGCGGCGCCGACACCGCAGACGCCAAACTGGCCATCATGGAAGAGTGCGGCTTCAAGGTCACGCGCAACCCGAGCGAGATGGCCAGACTGCTCAAGGCCATGCTTTGATGGCCTGAGCCACCGGCCGAGTCACTGGCCGGACTGAACCGCCCGGCTGAGCGGCCGGGCGATGTGGCCCAAGCGCCCGATCGCGCAATCACCCGATCGCCAGATCACCTGATCGCCCGATCGCCCGATCACCCCAAGCGCGCGACCAAGCTGCGTACGAGTACGCCGGGCTTGCCTGTCGGAAGCTGCCTACACTGCGCGCCATCGATTCGGGCCCGCCGACGCGCAGCCCGCTGGCCGTTCGGCCCGCAATTCCACCCCTCCCGGAGAGCCTCCCCATGGATTTTTCGTCACCGGCCATTTGGGCGGCCTTCGGTTCCATCGTCTGGATCAACATCATCCTGTCGGGTGACAACGCCGTGGTCATTGCCATGGCGGCGCGCGCCCTGCCGGCGCACCAGCAGCGCAAGGCCAAGGTGTGACCGCGGCGCTGGCGATGCCAAGCCCCGGCACCGTCAGCCATGCGGCCCAGTGATGTCAAGCCCCGTCATCGCCGGCCGCTATCGCCTTGAGAGCCTGATCGGCCGCGGCGCCTCGGCCGAGGTGTACCGCGCCACCGATCTGCGCTCGAACACGCCGGTGGCGATCAAACTGCTGTTGCCTGTGTCGCCCACCGTCAGCGCCGGCGGGCCTTCGCTGGCCCGCGAGATCGAAGCCGCGCAACGCTTGAACCACCCGGGCATCGTGCGCGTCCTCGACACCGGGGCGAGTGCCGACCACATCTGGCTGGCCATGCAGTTGGCGATGGGCGCGCCGTTGACGCGTTATGTGCAGGCCACCCGGCTGCTGCCCGAGGCCCTGGTGCTGCGGCTGGGCGCAGCCATGGCGCAGGCCCTGGCCCATGCGCACTCGCGCGGCGTTGTGCACCGAGACTTGAAGCCATCCAATGTCCTGGTCGACGTGACCACGGCGCAGATTCGACTGCTCGACTTTGGCGTGGCGCGCATCGAAGACCGGCAGATCACCCGCACCGGCATGACCTTGGGCACGCCGCTGTACATGTCGCCCGAGCAGCTCGCCGGCGCGCCAGCCACTGCGGCCAGCGATGTTTATGCCCTGGGCGTGCTGCTGTTCGAGATGTTCACCGGCCGCAGGCCACATGAGGGCAGCACCCTCGGCGCGCTGTTGCGTTCCATGGCGGGCGCTTCGGCCGCGGTGCTGGCCAGCCACAGGCCCGATCTGCCTGCCGCCGTTTGTGACGCCGTTCAAAGCTGCCTGGCCCGTGAACCCGCCGCGCGGCCGGCCGATCTGCTGCGCTTGGCCAAGAACCTGGAAGCCTTGGCCACCGGGCTGACCGAGGTGAGTGGCCGGTGAGTCGTCACGGTGCACGAATTCGGGTCGCCACGGGCCAGCGTCCGTCGCCCGGCAAGGCACAATCCCGCGACCTTTGGCCCTGGCACTTCACACGCGCATGAGTTTCGAGTTTTTTCACGCTGTCGATACCGGCCGTGCACGCTCGAACAACGAGGACTCGGTCGCCCTGGATGAGGCCAACGCCCTGGTCGTTCTGGCCGATGGCATGGGCGGCTACAACGCCGGCGAAGTGGCCAGCAGCATGGCCACGGCCTTCATTTGCAGCGAGATGGGCCGTTGGCTGCACGAGACGGCCGGCCGCGCCAACGATGCCGAAGTGCGCCGCGCGATGGACATCTGTGTGGACAACGCCAACCGCGCCATCTTCAATGCCGCCAACGCCAACCCGCAATACGCCGGCATGGGCACCACACTGGTGGTGGCGGTGTTTCGCGAAGGCCAACTGCGCCTGGGCCATGTGGGGGATTCCCGTGCCTACCGTTTGCGCGGCGGCCAGATGACGCAGATCACGCGCGACCATTCTTTGCTGCAAGAGCAGATTGACGCCGGCCTGATCACACCCGAGCAGGCAGCGTTTTCCGCGAACAAGAACCTCGTCACACGCGCGGTTGGGGTGGAAGACACCGTGCTGCTGGAAACGCACCTGCACGAGGTGCAGGCCGGGGACCTCTACCTGATGTGCTCGGACGGCCTGTCCGACATGCTTGATGACGCCGCCATGGCCAAGCTGTTGCAAGCAAACGACGCCTTGGCAAGCGTTGGTCAAGCCCTGATTGCCGCGGCGAATGAAGCCGGCGGACGGGATAACATCGCCCTGGTTTTGGTGCGCGTGGCAGGCGGTCCAGTGGAAGCGGCGCGGCCGTGGTGGCGCTTCAAGCGCTAGGCCAACGCGAAAGGCAGGGGCGCAAGGCTGCGCCAGGGCTTCGACAGGGGGCCGCGTTGAGGGGCGGCCAAACACTCAAAAAGGTCAAGCATGGGCAAACTCGTGGTGTCGCTCGATGGCGTGGTGATCAAGGAAGTCCAGATCACCAAGGACAAGACCACGCTCGGTCGCCGGCCCTACAACGACATCGTCATCGACAACCTCGCCGTCAGCGGCGAGCACGCGGTGTTGCAGATGGTCGGCCAGGATGTCTTCATTGAAGACCTGAACAGCACCAACGGCACCTACATCAACGGCAAGGCCGTGAAGAAGCAACTGCTGGCGCACAACGACACCGTTGAGGTCGGCAAATACAAGATCAAGTACGTGGTTGAAGAGGGCCACGACTACGAAAAGACCATGATCATGGCGCCCGGCGCGATGGGCGTGGGTGGCGCCATGGGCGGCAGCATCAACGCCGGTTATGGCGGTTCGGCCCGCCCCTCGCAGGCCTATACGGCACCCGCGCCACTGGGCATGATGGCCTCCAACGCGGCCTCCATCAGGGTGCTCAGCGGTGCGGCATCCGGACGCGAGGTCACGCTCACCAAGGTCGTCACCACCATCGGCAAGCCCGGCGTTCAAGTGGCGTCCATCACCAAGCGGCCGGGCGGCTATGTCATCGCCCATGTGGAGGGCCCGGCCCGGCCCAGCATCAATGGCCAGTCCCTGGTCAGCGACACTGCGCCGCTGCGCGATGGTGATCTGATCGAGCTCGCCGGCACGCAGATGCAATTCGTCATCCATTAGGGCGCACCCTGCGCCAGCACGCTGTGATCGAATTCACGTGAGAACGCGCTACCGCCTTGCCCTCATCCCACCAGGGGATGAAGTGGTGAATTGCCCGCTTGCCGTGTCGCCCCGGGCCAAGCACCATCGCGTTTTGAACTCTGCTGCCTGCGGGATGTGGCGGCGCTAAGAGTCACCGCATGCAAATTCGGGTCCTGGGCTGCTCCGGCGCGATCGCTGCCGGCAGTGGCACCACTGCATTCCTGCTCGACGACGACATCCTCATCGATGCCGGCACCGGCATTGGCGAGCTCACCCTGGCCCAGCTGGCGCGCATTGACCATGTGCTGCTCAGCCACTCCCACCTTGACCATGTGCTGGGCGTGCCCCTGCTGGCCGATGGCGTGATGCGGCTGCGCGCCGGCCGCCCGCCCATCCAGATCCACGCACTGCCGGCCACGCTGCAGGCGCTGCGAGCCCACCTGTTCAACGGCGTCATCTGGCCCGACTTCACGCGCCTGCCCACGCCCGAGCAGCCGATGTTGGCGCTGCAGCCGTTTGAGGTGGGCGACGTCCTTGAGCTGGGCAGTGGCCGCCAGATTGAAGTGCTCAGCGCCGTGCACACCGTGCCGGCGGTGGGCTTTGCCGTCATGGCCGCGGCCGGCGCCTGGGTGTTCACCGGGGATACCGCGCCCAACCCCGACCTGTGGCGGCGCCTGCGCGCCATGGATGTGGCCCACCTGGTCATCGAAACCGCGTTCCCGGATGAAGAGGCGGCGCTCGCCCGGGTCAGCCGCCATATGCACCCGGCCGCGCTGGGCCGGGAGCTGAAGAACCTGTCAGCCACGGCGCAGGTGCACATCACCCACATCAAGCCCGGCGAAGTGGAGCTGGTGATGAAAGAGGTGGCCGCGCTGGGCTGCACACAGCGTGTGTCGGCGTTGATGCCCGGGCAGGTGACGCGGCTGGCCTGATCGGCGAGGCTTGGGTTTGCACCAGCAGTGACACTTCTTGTCACCCAGCGTCGCGCTGAGATGACGAATTTCGGCACTGTTGGCTTGAAAAGTGCGCACTAATGCCCGGTTTCACGCCCAACCCCCACGTTCAAGGCTTGGCACGGAGCCTGCATAGAAGATGTGTCCTCAACCTCTACTTCACACCCCAGGAGTTCACCATGAAGCGTATTCAAAAGGGTTTCACACTTATCGAGCTGATGATCGTTGTGGCGATCATTGGGATTTTGGCGGCCATTGCGTTGCCGGCGTATCGCGATTACACGGTGCGGGCGAAGGTGACTGAAGTGATTCTTGCGGCCAGTTCGGCGAAGAACACTGTCGCGGAGTCGGCCCAGGTCGGTGGCGCAATGCCTCTGACTGCTAGCGTGACCATCGACTCACAAGCGTCGAAGTATGTGACCAGCGTGGCTTATGTAGGCACGGACGGAGTCAGCGGCGTAATCACAGCCATTGCACGAGGTGACGCGGCCATTGCCACCGGCACCATTACTCTTACTGGCACCTACGCAGCCAATGGCCAAGTTACGTGGGTGTGCAACGGGACCACGCCGATCGTATCCAAGTTCCGCCCGTCAAGCTGTCAAGGCTAAGTGCCACGTACTATGGTTGAACGGCCCCGCCATCGGGGCCGTTTTTCATTGTGATCAGCGCGCGCTGGCCATGAACGCACCCAAGCTGTTTGACGTTCGATTTGGCGCCTGCGTCGGTGTCGCAGTGTTCTTGCTGGGGTGGCTACTGCCCAATCGCGTGCCACCATGGCCATCGTTTCACAACGAAGCCGCACCGCCAATTGCCCTAGCGCTGCTTGGGGCATGGCTGTTGTGGCGATCGAAGTCGCCGGTTCGGGTGCCTGCTGCTGCGCTGACGGTCGCGCTCCTCGCCTCGATACCGCTGCTGCAGTGGGGGTTCGGCCTGATTCGCTACGCTGGCGATGCAATGCTCGCGATGATTTACTTGATGGGCCTTGCAATCAGCATCGCAATTGGAACGCGATGGCGCGAAGTTTCTCCAGCCAATGCCGCACAGCTTGTATTTACGACGCTGCTGCTGGCCGCCGTTTTGTCCACGCACCTTGGCCTACTGCAATGGATGCGGTCGGACCTGCTTGGCACGCTGCTGGCCGATCTGCCCGTTGGTGGGCGACCAAACGGCAACATCTCTCAGGCCAATCACTTGGCCAGCCTGCAGTTTCTCGGATTGGTGTCGGTTTGGGCCCTGTATCTGCGGGCCGACACGCGCGGTACGTTCGCTTGGACGGCGGCAGCCTACCTTCTTTTCGGTATGGCGATGACGCAGTCGCGCACAGGCTGGCTGGAGGTTGTGACGCTGGCAGTAGCTGCCATAGCCTGGCGGCGTGCGCTTGGAAGCCGCGCCTATCTGCCAGGCCTGGCCTCGTTGGCGCTGCTGTTCGTGGCCCTTGTGATTCTGTGGCCCGCCATCAACCAGGCGCTCTACCTGGATGGTGGCTTGACCCTGGCGGATCAGACTCATGCAGGGCGGCGGCCGGACGCCTGGCTCGCCATGTGGAACGCGCTTTTGGCTGCACCATGGTTCGGTTACGGCTGGACCCAGGTCGTGCTCGCGCAGCAAGCCGTCGCGCACCTCGAACCATCTCTGCATGTCGTGTTCACCTACACGCACAACCTGTGGCTCGACCTGCTGATATGGAACGGCATACCGCTTGGCGCGGTTGCTGGTGCATTGGTCTGCTCTTGGTTCTGGCAACAACTACTGCGCGCCCACAGTCAAGACGAATCACTGTTGCTGTTGGCATTGATCGGACTGTTGGTTCACGCCCTATTCGAGTTTCCGCACGCCTATACGTATTTTCTCGTTCCCGCGGGGCTAATGGTGGGCCTGCTATCGACTGGCAAAGGGCTGAGCATGAATCGCTGGGCCGCCTTAGCTAGCCTGCTTCTCGCAGGTGTGATGTTCGTGGTGACGGTTCGCGAATACCTGACCGCAGAGGCCGCTTGGCTCCAGGTAAGAATGGAATCCGCGCGAATTCGCGCACCGCGCGATGCATCGATTGGGCCATTGCAATGGCTCGATCAATTGCAGGGGCTTATTGACCAAAGTCGGATGAACCCGCGAAGCCGCTTGACTGTGGGCGAGCAGGCCGCATTCCATCGCTCGGTCGAGCGATTTCCCGCGAGCAGCAGCCTGTTTAGATTGGCACTGATGCAGGCCCACCATGGTCGCCCGACCAAGGCGGGCGAAAGCCTGCAAACACTCTGCTCGATGTCAACCCCGGCAAATTGTGATCGGGCGATCAATGTTTGGCGCGCCGAGGCGCAGTCATCGGCGGTGATGGCGGCAGTGACATTGCCGCACCGCGTTGTACCAATGCGGTGAGCTCTGGCTCCAGGCCTCGGCAGGCCGATTGGGCCCGACAATTCGGCCCACCCTCACTAAATCGACTTGGTCAATGCCACTGATATCGGCAAGTGCAGTCGGCAATTCGCGCACCTTTAGCCCACCGGTGCTCACCGCCCTCCTCACCGCCACCGCCCCCCTCCTCGCCTACAACCAACCGCCTTCGTCCACCCTGCTCAACCAATGCCTGGCCGTGGCCACTTGGGGCGGCTTTGTGTGGGCGTTGGCGCCGGGCGCGGCATCAAAGCGCGGCTGGCCCTTGCAAGCCGCCTTGCTCGCGCTGATGGTGGGTGTCATCGGCAGCTGGTCCTTAGGCGCGCTGCCGGCTTCCATAGCCCTGTCGCACTTTGCCGGCATGAGTGCCGCCATGCTGGTGGCCTGGGCCGGCACCGAGGCGGCGCGTCGGGGCGATGCCATCTCGGCGTTTGCCGCCTTCGCCTGGGGCCTGCTGGCGGCAGGCTTGCTCAGTGTGGTGGTGGCGGTGGTTCAGGTCTTCCTGCCAGATTGGGCCAGTGGTGGCCTGGTCGCGCACAGCGGTTTGGTGGGCCGCGCCGTAGGCAATTTGCGCCAGCCCAATCACCTGTGCAGCCTGCTGTTGTGGGCGGTGATCGCCGCGGTCGCCCTGTGCGAGCTCGGGCGTTTGTCGCAACGCCAAACCATCGGTGCCGTCATCGCTCTGGTCTTCGCGGTCGAGCTCAGCGCCTCGCGCACAGGTGCCGCGGCGCTGCTGCTGCTGGCGGCCTGGGGGGTGCTTGGTCGATCCCTGTCCAGGCCCACGCGCTGGCTGCTGCTGGCCACGCCGCTGATCTACGCCGTCGCCTATGGCGTGATGTTAGGGTGGGGCGAGCTCATGCACCAGGCGGTGGGCGCTGAGGCGCGCCTGGCCGGCGCCGCCACCGGCATTGAAAGCCCCAACACGCGCGGGCGCATCTGGGCCAATGCGCTGGCCATGATTGCGCAGCAGCCGTGGCTGGGTGTGGGCTTTGGTGAGTTCAACCTGGCCTGGTCATTGACACCGTTCCCGGGCCGGCCGACCGCCTTCTTCGACCACACCCACAACCTGCCCTTGCAGCTGGCCGTCGAGCTGGGCTTGCCCTTGGCGGGCGCGGTGATGGCGTTGATGCTGATCGGCCTGGGGCTGGCCTGGCAGCGCAGCCGTCGCTGCGTTGGCCCGCGCGGCGTGGCCGCCATGTCGGCCTGGATGATGGTGCTGATGATTGGCCTGCACAGCCTGGTGGAGTACCCGCTTTGGTACCTGTATTTCCTCCTGCCGACGGTGTTCGCCTGGGGCTATGCCTTGGGCACGCCGGCGCCGCACGCCGCGCAGGCGCGGCGTTTGCCCGGGGCCGCAGCAAAAGCCGCAGCCCTTAGTGCCGATGGCGACCTTGGCGGTGGTGCCCAGCGTGGCCAGCCGCACCCGGGCTTGGGGCGCGCCGCTGGTGCCGTCATGATCGTCGGCGCCGCGGTGACGCTGTTCGACTATCTGCGCGTGGTGGCCATCTACGCGCCGGGCGCCTCGGCCGCGTCACTGGACGAGCGCATCGCCCGCGGCCAACGCAGCCTGTTCTTCGCCTACCAAGGAGATTACGCGGCCGCGACCTCACCCGAGCCCGTGGCGGGATCGGCGCTGGCCTTCACGCGCGCCCCGCACTTCCTGATGGACACGCGCTTGATGGTGGCTTGGGCCACGCACCTGGCGGCCACTGGCCAAGTCGATTTGGCGCGCCATTTGGCCGAGCGCATCCGGGAGTTTCGCAATGCCGATGCGGCGCAGTTCCTGGCGGTGTGTCAGCAGAGCGGCGCCGGCGCGCACTTTCAGTGCCAAGCACCGCAGAGGCAACACAACTGGCGTGAATTTCTGTTGCCCGCGGCGCCCCACGCGACACCCCCAACGTCGGCACGATAAGCCGCCGCGCACAGACCCCGCACCTGCAGCGCACAGACTGCGCACCGACAGCCCTCGGCGCTAAACTTCCGCCCTCGGAGGTACGTATGAATCCTGCCCTCGTCAAGTGCGACGCACAAATCATGAGCGGAGCACTTTGCTTCTCTGGAACCCGCGTCCCAGTCAAGAACCTGTTCGACTACCTCGAAGGTTCATCCTCGCTCGAAGATTTTCTTGAGGACTTTCCGACGGTCTCTCGTGAGCGGGCTGTAGCCGTACTCGAAGCCGCTCGCGCGCGCCTGGCTGCAGATGCGCCTGCTGCTTGACGAGTGCGTGCCCGTGCGGCTCAGAAGAGCACTGCCGTCACACCGGGTTGCCACGGTTGGCCAGGAGGGTTGGTCGGGCATCAAGAACGGGAAGCTGCTGGCACTCACGGCCGCCAACTTCGACGCGTTCATCACCGTCGACAAAAACCTTCCGTATCAACAAGACACCTCGAATTTGCCTGTAGCGGTGGTGGTACTCGACGCACCATCAAACGAGCTGTCGCACCTGCTGCCGCTGATTCCGGCACTCGAGG
>JAYSSS010000005.1:0-15905 GCA_043720415.1 Ideonella sp. | reverse complement strand
GCACGGCTGTGGCCATGCGGCTGGCGACCGATGCAATGGCCACGCAGGCATGAAGCCATCGAGCGGCAAGCCCATCCCGCCATGAAGATCACCGCCGCGATGGCGCTCATGGTCACCGGGCCGCGCCGCCAGTAGGCGCCGCGGTAGAGGTAGTGCCAGGTGTCCTCGATGCGGCTGGCGTCGCGGCCGATGAGCAGGGGCAGCACATGCTCGTTCAAGTAGGCCGCCACGGCCAGCTCGCGGCCATTGAGCGAGGCGTCACCGATGCCGGTGAGGCCCTCGTCGGTCTCGATCTTCAGGGTGACGAAGTTGCGGCCAGGGCAGCAGACGATGACTTTGGCGGAGGTGATTTTCATGGGGTGTGTGGGCGCGCTGCAGTGAGTGGCGCCAGGGTGAGGTCGATCACCGTGCGCTGGGCGTGGCTGCCGCCGATGCGCACCGCTTGCGCATGGCAGTTCGCCAGCGCCTGGCCGGCCGCAGCGCGGTCGCCTTGCAACATGGCCCGCAGGCCCTCGATCCAGGCCATAAGCACCGGGCCGCCGCCATGGCCGGCCTGGGCCAGCGCCTGCATGCGGTTGTGGCCTTGCGCCAATGCGGGCAGGTCGCCGCGCTCGGCCGCCAGCATGGCCAGGTGCAGCTCAACAAAGGGGTTGCCGCCTTGTGGGAAGCGCTGGGCAGCATAGGCCTGCGTCTCGCGCCACGACAGCCCAGCGTGGCCTTGCAACTTCAGCCGCCACAGCAGTGAGGCGGCGTCGGTCACGCCCACCAGGGGCAGCGCGTGTTGCAGGTGCGGCAGGATCAACGCCAGCCAGCGTGACACGGCTGTGTCGGCCTGGCCGAGATCGATCTGGCTCAGCGCGGCGTGCCAATTGAGGTGGCCGTAGAGCACCGATTCCACTGGGTAGATGGGCAGCCAGCCATCGATGAAGTGCAAGGCCGCTTGGGCCTGCGTGAGCTCGAACAGCGCATGCGCCTTGACGTGCGCGGCATTGCCGTTGGCGCGGCGCAGCGCCAGGCTGCGCTCGATCATCTCCAGGCCCTGCTCGGGCAGGCCGGCCTCGGTGTGCGCCCAGCTCAGGTGGGTGAGCGCCCAGGCATGGTCGGCGGGGTAATGCGGCACGAGCTGGCGGACGAAATCCAGCCGCGCTTGATCGTGGTCGGCCCGCCCGCTGAAGGCCATCAGCCCGAAGGCGCCGAGCGCGATGGACACGGCCAGGGCATCGCGCGGCCAGTGCTGGGCGTGCTGCAGCACAGCGGCCAGCGCCTGCGCGGGCCGCCCTTCAATGGCATGCGCCAATAACGTGATATGTGAGCGCTCTCTGTCGGTGCCATTGGCCATTGGCTCGCGCGCGGCGACGATGGCGGCACGCGCCTCGGCGCCCCGGCCTTGCGATTGCAGCACCAGCGCCAGGGCGGCGTGGGCCAGGTCAAAACCGGGTGCGTGCTGCAGCGCCTGGCGCAGCGCCGCCTCGGCACCCGGCCAGGCGTGCAGTTGGGCATCGATGCCCTGCTCATAGGCGCGAAGTGCGGCCGCATTGGCGCCGCTGATGGCCAGGCCCAGGCTGTCGTGCAGCGCGGTCACAGGTGCACCCTCAGGCCTGCGGCCTGTCCATCCAGGCAGCCCTGAGTGCCAGCTGGCCACCGTTCACCGGACATGGCCGTGACCATCTCCGCCAGGCGGGACTGTGTGCTTTCGGGCGGCCATGAACGGCTCACTTGCGCAGCACCTCCAGGCCATCGATCACGCCGCGCAGCAGTGGGCGCAGGCCCTCGGTGCTGAGCGAGGCTTCGGCGCTGCCGTTGCCGCGCAGATGCTGATCGAGGAACAGCAGCATGGCCGCACGCACCAGGGGCTGCGCATCGGCGCGGCTGGGCGAGGCCAGGCCACGCCGGCCCGAGCCGCTGGAATCGGAAAACGCGTTGTGATCGGCGTTGTTCAGCCAGATGAACACCTGGCCGCCCGGGGGCACGAGTTCAAAGTAGCGGCGGCGGTTGCTGGGTGGGGCGCCTTGCTGCTCGTCGCGTGAGCCGGTGATGGCCAGCACCGGGCGGTCGATGCTGGCGTAGCTGGTCTCGCCGAAGAAGGGCGCGCCAGGGCCTTGGGGTGATAACGCGATACAGACGCGCACGCGCGGGTCGCTCAGGTCAGGGCCGAGGCCGCTGCCAGGGGCCACGGCGGGTGTCAGCCAATCCAGCACCGGCCTGGCGCCGCAAACGGACAGCGCGGTGTAGGCGCCGAAGGAATGGCCGGCGACGGCGATGCGCGTCAGATCCAGGCGGGTACGCAGCTGCGGGTGATCGGCCTGCCACTGCGCCGCGCGGTCGAGCGCGAAAGACACATCACGCGGCCGGCCCAGCA
Organism: Ideonella sp.; assembly: GCA_043720415.1. GTDB lineage: Bacteria > Pseudomonadota > Gammaproteobacteria > Burkholderiales > Burkholderiaceae_C > Pseudaquabacterium. The sequence goes on along the minus strand of JAYSSS010000005.1, from coordinate 13,546 downwards.
CCTCGGCGGCGTCGCGCGTCATCGCCTGCAGGTTGACCATGTAGCGGCCCCCTTCCAGCAGGCGCGGTGTGTTGCTGCCGGTGTGCTCAATGGCCAGCACCGCAAAGCCGTGGCTGGCCAGGTGATGCGCTTGGGCAAAGTTGCCATCGCGGCTGCCGCCTGCGCCGTGCGAGAACACGAGCACGGGCAACGCGTCGGTGCCCTCGGGCAGGAAGGCCTTGATGGGCAGGGCACGGCCGGCGCGGCTGGTGTCGCGCAGATCGGGGAAATCGGTGATGACCACGCCGCGCGGGCCTGGTACGGGCAGGGGCGACGGCCCGACCGGAGCGGTCGTTTGGGCACCACTTGGGGCGGCAGCGTGAACCGCAGCTTGTTCCGCCGTTTGGGCCGTGGTTTGAGCACCCCCAGCCACGCAGCCCAGCGCCATCCATGCCGCCGCCATCACGGTGGCAGCGCCGGGCCGGCTTAAGCCCACTACATCACCGCGCCCAGTTGCCACGGCACAAATTCGTTTTGGCCGTAGCCGTGCAGCTCACTCTTGGTGGCGCGGCCCGAGGCAGTGGCCAGCATCAGCTGGAAGATGCGTTCACCGACCTCGTCCACCGTCTCGGCGCCATCGATGATGCTGCCGCAGTTGATGTCCATGTCCTCCTCTTGCTTGACCCACAGCGCGGTGTTGGTGGCCAGCTTGAGCGAGGGCGAGGGCGCGCAGCCGTAGGCCGAGCCGCGGCCGGTGGTGAAGCAGATGAGGTTGGCGCCGCCGGCCACCTGGCCGGTGGCCGAGACCGGGTCGTAGCCGGGGGTGTCCATGTAAATCAGGCCGCGGGCGTGGCAGCTCTGCGCGAACTCGACGACATCGACCAGGTTGGTGGTGCCGCTCTTGGCGATGGCGCCGAGTGATTTTTCAAGGATGGTGGTCAGGCCGCCGGCCTTGTTGCCGGCCGAGGGGTTGTTGTCCATCTGCATGCCATTGCGCGCGGTGTAGGCCTCCCACCAGCGGATGCGCTCGCGCAGCTTGTCGCTCACTTCAAGGCTTATGGCACGGCGCGTCAGCAGGTGCTCGCCGCCGTAAATCTCTGGCGTTTCCGACAGGATGGCGCTGCCGCCGTGGCGCACCAGGCGGTCCACCGCCGCGCCCAGCGCGGGGTTGGCGCTGATGCCCGAATAGCCATCCGAGCCACCGCACTGCAGGCCGACCGTGAGGTGGCGCGCGGGCACGGCCTGGCGCAGGACGGCGTTGGCCTCGGGCAGCAGGGCCTTGATCACCTCCACCCCGCGGGCCACGGTCTTGGCGGTGCCGCCGGTGTCTTGAATGCTGAAGGCCACCAGCTTGGCGCCTTCTTTCAGGCCCTCTTGCGCGATCAGGCCCTGGATCTGGTTGGTCTCGCAGCCCAGGCCGACCACCAGCACCGCGGCAAAGTTGGGGTGGCGCGCATAGCCGCCCAGGGTGCGGCGCAGCACCCGCAGCTCTTCGCCTTCGCTGTCGGTGGCGCAGCCCATGCCGTGGGTCAGTGCCACCACACCATCGACGTTAGGGAAATCGGCCAGGGCCTGTGGCCGCAGATCGCGGCGGAACTGCTCGGCAATGGCCCGCGCGGCCGTGGCCGAGCAGTTCACCGAGGTCAGCACGCCAATGTAGTTGCGCGTGGCGATGCGGCCATCGGCCCGCACGATGCCAAGAAACGTGGCCGGCTGTGGCACAAAAGCCGTGGCCTGCACGCCGGCGCCGGGCGCGTGCTCGCGGGCGAAATCATGGAAGGCCAGGTTGTGCGTGTGCACATGCTGGCCGGGGGCGATGGCCTGGGTGGCGGTGCCGATGATCTGGTCATAGCGGCGCACGGCCTCACCCACGGCGATGGCCCGGCTGGCCAGCTTGTGACCGGGGGGCACCAGGCCGGCGATGGTGATGCCTTCATCCGCAACGGCGGTGCCGCCCAGCAGTTGGCGGCGGGCGATGACGACGTTGTCGGCGGCGTGGATGCGGATGACGGGGCTTTGGCTCATGGAGGTAGGAAATCACGCCGGTGAATCACGCTGGTGAAACACGCCGGAGAGAGCGCTGGCGGCACCGCGGCGCCGCAGCCCACCCACGGCCAGAATCGATGCTCAAACCCGCGGGCTGCCAATGGCCGCAGCCCGTCGGCTTGAAACGACGGTTAGAGCTTGGCTGCCGCGCGGCGCATGGCCTCGGTGGCGGCGGTCTGGTAGGCGGCCTCGGCGGCCTTGCGCATTTCCACCGCCACATCCAGCGCCTCTTGATAGCGCTCTTTGGTGTAGGTGTTCTGGTTGGCGATGTAGACGCTGCGGCGCAGCGGCTTTTCACCATAGCGCGGCAGGTTCACCGAGAAATGGCACTCGGGCGTGGTGCGGCCCGGGCGCTGGCGCAGGATGGGGCCGCTGATGCCGGCGGGCAGGCCGTTCTGCTTGCTGCTGCTGGCCGCACGCTGCAGGCCCGTGGGCGCCGGCAGGGTGTTCAAGCGCTCGCGCAGGGCATCGGTGGCCAGCTTGAGCGAGCCTCTCGGGTTGGCACCCGCGGCCTTGCTGTCCGAGAAAAACAGCGTGGGCTTGCCGTAACGCAGTTGCCAGCCGTGGGTGCTGCGCGTGTCGATGCGCTGGATGTGCTCGGGTACCTTGATCTTGGCGCCAGACGGGAGGGTCGCTGTGCGAATGGGCATTTGTCTTCCACCTTGAACTGAAGAGATCCCATGAAGGGCATTGATCGCCATCGTCAACGCCGCGTTATGTTTGACATCTTGCCGGCACTCAGCCGTCGATCAATACGGGATTCCACGCGTGCACGGTTTGAAGTTGCTCACCCAGGCCATCGATGCCCAGGCGCACGGTATCGCCTGCTTTCAAATACACGGGGACTGGTTTCATGCCCATGCCCACGCCAGGCGGCGTGCCGGTGATGATGACGTCGCCCGGCTCGAGCGTCATGAAGCGGCTGACATAACTGACGATCTGCGCGACCGAGAACACCATGGTCCTGGTGTTGCCGGTCTGCATGCGTTTGCCGTTCACATCCAGCCACATGCCCAGGGCCTGCGGGTCGGCGATCTCATCACTGGTCACCAGCCAGGGGCCGAGCGGGCCGAAGGTGTCGCAGCCTTTGCCCTTGTCCCAGGTGCCGCCACGCTCGATCTGGTATTCGCGCTCTGAGACATCGTTGGAGACGCAATAGCCGGCCACAAAACCGAGTGCCTCGGCCTCAGACACATAGCGCGCCCGGCTGCCGATGACCACGCCGAGCTCCACCTCCCAATCGCACTTCACCGAGTCCTGCGGCAGCACGATGGCATGGTGGGCACCCACAGCGGCGCTGTTGGGCTTCATGAACAGGATGGGTTCTTTGGGAATGGGCAGATTCGATTCAGCGGCGTGGTCGGCGTAGTTCAGGCCTATGCACAAAAACTTGCCCATGCCCGACCAGGGCACACCCAGCGTGCCCGCGGCGACGATGGGCAGGGCATTGATGTCGAGTGCGCGCAGCGCCGCCAGCCCGGCCGCAGACAAGGTGGTGGGCGTGATGTCGGGCATCAAGGCGGAGAGGTCGCGCACCCGGCCCTGGGCATCGAGCAGACCGGGTTTTTCAGCGCCCTTGGCGCCATGGCGTAGCAATTTCATGGTGGGATTTCAGTGTGGAGAAGGAGAAGGCGGAATGCTCAATGCGGCTGGGGCTGAAAGCAGCCAGCGCTCAAAGCGACCAGCCGCCATCGATGATGGCCGCGGTGCCGGTGGTGAATCTGGATTCATCGCTGGCCAAATGCACGGCCAGCGAGGCGATTTCATCGGCCGTGCCCAGCCGGCCCATGGGCTGGCGGGCAATGAACATGGCCTCGACCTGCTCGGCCGTCTTGCCGCCGGACTTGGCCAGAGCGGCAATGCGATCGCGCAGCGAGGGTGACTCGATCGTGCCGGGGCAAATCGCGTTGCAGCGCACGCCGGTGGTGACAAAGTCCAGCGCCACCGATTTCGTCAGGCCGATGACGGCGGCCTTGCTGGCGCCATAGACAAAGCGGTTGGACGCAGCCTTGATGCTGCTCGCACCCGAGGCCACATTGATGATCGAGCCCGTGCCGCCGGCCAGCATGGCGGGCAGGAAGGCCTTGATGCAGCGGTACATCGAGCGCACGTTCAAGTCAAACGCCATATCCCACTGCGACTCGGTGCAGTCGAGCACGCTGCCGTGGTGCACAAAGCCCGCGGCATTGAACAGGATGTTGACCTGCCGGTGGCGGGCGGCGGCCTCCAGGATGGCCTGCGGGTCGAGCACATCCAGGCGCTCGACGATGCAACCGGTTTCAGCCTGCAAGAACTGCAGCGCGGCGGTGTTGATGTCGGTGGCGATGACCTTGGCGCCCTCACGCACAAAGGCCGTGGCCACGGCGTGGCCTATGCCTTGGGCGGCGGCGGTGACGAATGCGGTCTTGCCGGCAAGCCGGCCGGAGTTGTGGCTGCTCATCTTGTCCCCTTATGTCACGTGGTAGGTGGCCTGGCTGCGGCGCGCGATTTCGTCCCAGCGCCAATCGATGCCCAGACCCACCGCATCCGGCGCCAGTGCCTGGCCATCGACGATGGCCAGGCGGCTGGAGGCCACCGCATCGAGCTGCGGAATGTATTCGACCCAGGCGCCAGCGGGCACTGCCGCGCACAGCGAGACCTGCAGCTCCATCAGGAAATGCGGCGCCACCATCAGGTTGAAGGCCTCGGCCATGTGCGCCACCTTCAGCCAGGGCGTGATGCCGCCGACGCGCGCCACATCCACCTGGATGATGCTGGCCGCGCCGTTTTGAATATAGGCCGCGAACTGCCCCGGCGAGTACAGCGACTCGCCCACGGCAATGGGCACGGCGCTGGCCGCGGCCAGGCGGGCGTGGCCGACGATGTCATCGGCCGGCAGCGGCTCCTCGAACCAGGCGATGCCGAGCTCGGCATAGCGCGGCGCGCGGCGCAAGGCCTCGCTCAGGGTGAAGCACTGGTTGGCATCGACCATGATCTCGAAGCCTTCGCCCACGGCCTCGCGCACAGCGCGCAGGCGGGCCATGTCATCGGCCACATGCGGCTTGCCGACCTTGATCTTGGCGCCCTTGAAGCCATCGGCCTGGGCCTGCAGCGTTTGCTGCACCAGGCTGTCGGGCGAAAGATGCAGCCAGCCGCCCTCGGTGGTGTAGACGGGGATGCGCTGCTTGGCGCCGCCGGCGGCCTTCCACAGCGGCTGGCCATCGCGCCGGCAGCGCCAATCCCACAGTGCGGTGTCGATGGCGGCCAGGGCCAGGCTGGTGATGGCGCCCACGGCGGTGGCGTGGGTGGCAAACATCAGCTCGCGCCAGATCTGCTCGATCAGCGCGGGGTCGCGGCCGATCAACATCGGCGCCAGGTGGTCGCGCAGCAGCGCCATCACCGACGAGCCGCCGGTGCCTATGGTGTAGCTGTAGCCAATGCCTTGCGAGCCATCGTCGCAGGTGATGCGAACAAAGGGTGTTTCCTGGGTGACGAAGGACTGGATGGCATCGCTGCGCGGCACCGGCGGTGGCAGATCGACATGCAGCAGGTCAACACCAACGATGCGCGACATGGGCAGGCCAGCCATCAAAGTCCAGCGACTGCAAACCCGACCACCAACCCGGCTACAAACCCATGTGCCGTGGCAACCATAGCGAGATGGCGGGCACATAGGTCAGGATCACCAGGCTGGCCAGCAGTGGCACCAGCCAGGGCAGGATGGCCATGGTGGTGCGCTCGACGCTGAGCTTGGCCACGCGCGCCAGCACAAAGAGCACCATGCCCATGGGCGGGTGCAGCAGGCCGATCATCAGGTTGAGCACCATCACCAGGCCAAAGTGCACCGGGTCTATGCCCAATTGGCGGGCGATGGGCAGCAGCAGCGGCACGAGGATGGTGATGGCCGCGGTGGGCTCCAGAAAGCAGCCCACAAACAGCATCAACAGGTTGGCCATGAGCAGGAACAACCAGGGCTCCTTGGTCATGGCCAGCACCCACTCGGCAATGGCCGCGGTGACGCCGGTGGCGGTGAGCATCCAGCCAAAGATCGACGCCGCGGCAACGATGAACATCACCGTGGCTGTGGTCTCCACGGTATCGAGGCTGACCTTGACGAACATCTTCAGGCTCATGGTGCGGTACCAGAACAGGCCCAGCACCAGGGCCCAGGCGCTGGCCGCGATGGCGCCCTCGGTGGGCGTGAACAGCCCGGTGGTCATTCCGCCAATCAGCAGCACCGGCGTCATGATCGGCAGCACCGCCTGGAAGCGGAAGATGCGGTCCAGCAAAAACAACAAGGCGATGGCGCCAAACACCACCGGCTGCGGCGACAAGCCGGCCACATTGACCAGGGCCCAGGTGCCCAGCGGCCAGGCAATGACCACGGCCAGCTCGATCAAGGCGCCAGCGATGCGGGCCCAGGAGAACTTGACGTCCGCGCCCCACTTGTTTTTGTGCGCGTAGTAAGCCACCGTGACCATCATCAGCAGGGCCATCAGCACGCCGGGCAGGATGCCGGCCAGGAACAGGGCCCCCACCGAGACATTGGCCATCATGGCGTAGATGACGAAGGGCAACGAGGGCGGAATGATGGGCCCCAGCGTGGCCGATGCGGCCGTCACGCCCACGGCAAATTCGGTCGGGTAGCCGTTGTCCTTCATGGCCTTGATTTCGACCGTGCCCAGGCCGGCAGCATCGGCCACGGCGGTGCCGCTCATGCCGGCAAAAATCACCGAGCCGATGACGTTCACATGGCCCAGGCCGCCCTTCATCCAGCCCACCAGGGCCAGGGCGAAGTTGTAGATGCGGTTGGTGATGCCGGCGTTGTTCATCAGGTTGCCGGCGAGGATGAAAAACGGCACCGCCAGCAAGGGAAAACTGTCGATGCCGCCGATCATGCGGTGGATCACCGCAAAGGGCGGCAGGTTGCCACTGATGAGGATGTAGACCAGGGACGAGCCGGCCATGGCGATGGCCACCGGCAGCCCGCTGGCCATGAGGAACAGGAAGATGATCTTGAGCATGGCGGCGGTGTCGGGCTACTTGTCGTCGATGTTGGATTCGGGGCGTTCGAGCACGCTGTAGCCGCGCTGCCAATGCAGCTTCATGACCCACATCGAGCGCAGCGACATGACCACAAAGCCAAAGAGCACGACGCTGTAGACGATGTTCATTGGCAGATCGACGATGGTCATCGGCAGGGGCCCCATCTTCTGCATCATCTGCACGGTGAACACACTCATCGACAGCAAGAACGCGATGCGCATGACATCGACGCTGATCGAGAGCACGCGCCCCAGGCGCGCCGGCAGGTAGCGGTAGATCAAATCGACCTGGATGTGGTTGTTCTTGGCCACGCCGATGGAGGCGCCGACGAAGACCACGCCGATCAACAGATAGCGCGCAATCTCCTCGGTCCAGGAGGCCGAGTTGTTCAGCGCATAGCGTGTGAAGAACTGCGTGAAGACGACCGCCGCCAGGGCCCAGAACAGCAGCACGGCAAACCACGCCTCCACCGGCGTTTGCGACAAGTCCACCGCCTCATCGGTGGCGTGGAACTCGCCGTCATCGCCCATCACTTTGGGGCCGGAATCGATGTCCATGGCAGCGGTCTCCGGCCTGTCTTTTCAAAATTTACTTGATCGCCGTGATGCGGTCGTAATCCTTCTTGTCGAAGCCCATGGACTCGACGCTCTTGGCCTTGAGCACGGCATCGACAAAGCTCTGCCGATTGACGTTGTGCACCTGCAGGCCCTTGCTCTTGAACTCGGCCACCAGCTCGGACTCGCGCTGCTTGATCTGCGCCGAGGCGCGTGCCGCAGCCTCCAGCGCCACATCCGAGAAGATCTTCTTCTCGGCATCGGACAGGGTCTTCCAGATGTGCGGCGCCACCTGCGTGGTCAGGCCATCGACGATGTGGCCGGTGAGCATGATGTGCTTTTGCACCTCATAGAACTTCTTCGCCTCAATCGTGGTGAGCGGGTTCTCCTGCGCATCCACCGTGCCGTTTTGCAGCGCCAGGTAAACCTCGGCAAAGGCAATCGGCGTCGGGTTGGCGCCGCAGGATTCAGGCGTGGCGCGGTAGCTGGGCACATCGGGCACGCGGATCTTCAGGCCCTTCATGCCAGCGCAATCGGTGAAGGCCTTCTGGCTGGTGGTCATGCGCGCACCGTAGTAGGTGTAGGCCAGGATCTGGATGCCGGTCTTGTCGCGGAAGCCGTCGATCATTTCCTTGAACACCGCGCTCTTGCTGTAGGCCAGCAGGTGCTCGCCATCACGGAAGATGAAGGGGTAGTAGGCGATGCCCAGGCGCGGGTAGCTGCGTGCGGCAAACGACGGGCCGCTGATGATCATGTCCACCGTGCCCAGCAGCATGCCCTGGTTGATGTCGGTCTCCTTGCCCAGCGACGAGGCGGGGAAGACCTGGATGTCGAACTTGCCGTTGGTGCGCTTCTTGATCTCGGCTGCGGCCCACACCGATTCGGTGTGATAGGGCTCGCTGGTTTCGTAGACATGGGCCCACTTCAGCTTGGTCTGGGCCTGGGCCAGCGGTGCAGCAATGGCCAGTGCGGCGGTGGCCGCGGCGGCCAGCAGGGTTTTGAGGGTGAGGCGTTTCATCGCGGTCTCCGTGGGGTGGATGGATGGGCGGCGGGCCAGGCGGGCGGCCTGGCTGGCGTGCAGGGCGCAAGTATTGAGCGCTTTGGCCGGCCGGGCAGCCCTGAAAAACCCGTGGCGCCAGCTTGTGGCCGCGGCGTGGCGGCGGCCCGCCTACAGCCCGGCGGCCCGCAGCTCGGCCCGCGTGGGCAGGCCTTCCGTGTCGCCGCGCACCTGCAGTGCGCGCGCGCCTATCCAGGCGCCACGGCGGGCGGCGGCGGCCAGTGGCTCGCCCGCCAGCAGCGCGCTGATCACGCCCACCGCAAAGCCATCACCCGCGCCGACGGTATCGATCACCTGCTGCACCGGCCAGGCCGGCACCGGGCCGGTGCCCTGGGCATCGGCATACCAGGCGCCTTGCTCGCCGAGCTTGACAATGACCTTGGACGCGCCGTTTGCGCGATAGAAGTCGGCAATCTCGGCTGCCGTGTCGTGCCCCGTGAGCAGGCGGCCCTCGTCCAGCCCAGGCAGCACCCAGTCACTGATGGCGGCCAGTGCGTTGATGGTCGAGCGCATCGTTGCAGTCGATGGCCACAGCGCCGGGCGCAAGTTGGGATCGAACGAGATGCTGCGGCCTGCGGCGCGCATCGCGGCCATCAGCGCCCGTGTGGCGGCCAAGGTCGAGGGCGTCAGCGCCGCATACACGCCGGTGACATGCAGGTGACGCGCGCCGGTCAACCAGGGCAGATCCAAATCGTCCGGCCCCAGCAGGCTGGCCGCCGAGCCGCGGCGGTGGTACTCAATCGGCGGATCGCTGCCATCGTCCACCCGGCCCTTGAACATGAAGCCGGTGCGCTGGGTGGCATCCAGCACCACACGCGAGCAGTCGATGCCCTCGCCCGCCATCTGATCGCGCAGATAGCGGCCCATGGAATCGTCGCCTAACCGGCTTTGCCAGCCGACGCGCAAACCCAGGCGCGCCAGGCCGATGGCCACATTGGTCTCGGCGCCTGCGGTGCGCTTGGAAAAGCGCTGCACCTGCTGCAGCGGGCCAGGTTCATCGGCCACGAGCAGGACCATGGCTTCACCGAGGGTGACGACGTCCATCACAGGTTCTGGGTCAGGCATGTCGTCCACCTTACTGCAAGCTTGGGCAGCCGACTTTGACAGGATGAGTGTGGCGCAATGACGGTTGGCTGCGAGACGCCAGCGCGTGCGTCAAGGCTCAGCCCGCCACGGCGTTGCGGCTTGGGGCGCCACCGGCGGCGGCCCGACGGAGAAGCCGGTTCAGCCACGACAAGGCGATGACCGGCAGCACCGCGGCGAACTTCACGTCCCCGCGAAAGTGGACGGCAGCGGCCAAGGCCAGCACCACCGCCGCAAGCAGTGCGGCCGACGACCACAACACCTTGGTGCGTGGGCCCACCGCCGCCACAAACCCGGTGGCCGAGAACGCGGTGCTGAGCACGCCCACCAGCAGCATGGCGATGAACAGGCTTGCCTCCCCGATCCTTTGATAGCCGAGCAGCCACCACCACTGCTCAAGCGCGGCGGCCGCGCCGCCTGCCATCAGCCACAGGTTGGCCCCAACGATGAGCCGGTTGGCCGGGGCCTGGCGCCAGAACAGCACCGCCAGCTCGACGGCCGCGATGGCCGCGCCGATCTTGAACGCGAAAACCATCTGCTCATCGCTCGCCTGGCCCTTGCCAAAGGCCAGTGCGGCGAAGACCGCGAGTGCGAGAAAGCCAAGCGCGTAGTCAAGTGCCGCGAGTGCCGCGCGCTTCATCGCCGCCCCATCACATCAAGTCGCGGGCCGTGCTTGCCCAGCGTGTTGTCGCTGTCGTTGACACCAAAGAAGGTATCGGTGTCATCGCTGCGCCGCAAGCCAAAGTCCGCCGGGTTTTGGCCCGCAATGGGGCCCATGGAGACGCCATCGGTGCCGCCATCGGCACGGGCCCCGGCCACGGCACCGCGTGAAGTCACCCGCCCGCCTGCGAAGGGCGACGAAAAGTTGAAGGTGAAGGCCGAAGGCGCAGCAAAGTCTTTGACGGCGATGGCCGACAGTTTCACTTCACCGACCTTACCGCGGGCACCATCAGCGTAGGCGCCGGCCAGGCTGAACTTGAGGTCGTAGCCGCCCGAGGCAGCAAAGGCCTGGGCGAAACCAAAGCTGTAATTGACGGCCTGATCCGACGTGGTTTGCACGGCGATGTTGAAGGTCATCACGGTCGGCGCGGCACTGGCCAGTGCCGACGCCAGGCCCAGGACAACAGCCGCAACGCGGCGAATAAATCTGGATTGCATCGCAGCCTCAGTCACGGGGTTCAGGGGCATCACCAAGTGCAGGATCGATTCAAACCATGCCGCCGAAGTCAATCCTGCAAATCGATGGTTGCCGCGGCTCAGCCGCGCCCGACAAACGGCATCTTGGTGGCCATCACCGTGGCGAACAGGATGTTGGCCGAGGGTGGCAAACCGGCCATGGCCATGAAGGTGGCCACGACCGCCGACATGTCCATGCGCGGCTCGGGCTTGATGGTGCCGTCGGCCTGCGGCACACCGGCCACCATGCGCTGGGTCATGTCGCTGGCGACGTTGCCGATGTCGATCTGGCCGACCGCGATATCGAAGGCGCGGCCATCCAGCGCAGCCGTCTTGGTCAGGCCGGTGACAGCGTGTTTGGTGGCCGTGTAGGCAATCGAGCCGGGGCGCGGCGCGTGCGCCGAGATCGAGCCGTTGTTGATGATGCGGCCGCCCTGGGGCGATTGCTCGCGCATCATCTTGAAGGCCTGCGACAGGCAGAAAAACGCGCCGTTCAAGTTGGTGTCCACCACGCGCCGCCATTCGGTCGCGCTGAGCTGATCGGGCGTCTGCACCGACAGGCCCATGCCGGCGTTGTTGAACAGCAAATCGAGCCGGCCAAAGCGCGCCTTGACCTGCGCAAACATGGCGTCAACAGCGTGTTCATCACCGACATCGCAGGCGATGGCCAGGCCGCGCGCGCCGTCGGCCCCGGCCGCGGCTATTGCCGCATCCAGCGCCGCTTGCCGGCGGGCAGTGAAGACGACGTGCCAGCCGTCGCGCAGCAGCGCAGTGGCGCAGGCCTGGCCGATGCCGGAGCCGGCGCCGGTGACGAGGGCGATCTTGGGGGTGGGGGTCATGGAAATGGTCCGTGGTTGAGGGATCGAGGAGGAGGATCAGCCTGGGGTTGGCATCATGATGCCATGTGGGTTAGCATCATGACGCGTTCCAAGCTTCGAAAGGCCGTCATGCGCACCACAGTCACCCTGGACGCCGATGTCAAGTCGCTGCTCACCGAGTTTGCCTATCGCAGTGGCAAGTCATTCAAGGCCGCCTTGAACGACGCCGTACGCGCTGGATTGGCCAAGCCCGCCGCCACAGCAGCCAAGCACAAACCACCCGAATGGCCGGTGTACAACATGGGCCAGGCCCTGGTCGATCTGACCAAAGCCAATGCCTTGGCTGCGGAATTGGAGGACCTGGAATATCTTGAGAAATTCGGGCGCGGCGTGTGAAGCTGCCCGACGTCAACCTGTTGGTGTATGCCGTCAACGGCGAGGCTCCGCAGCACGCCGCCGCCAAGGCGGCGTTGCGCGACGCCTTCATCCATGACCAAGTCGGCCTGGCCTGGACATCGGTCTTGGGCTTTTTGCGCTTGACGACACGCCGCGGCATCCTGTCTGCACCCTTGACGGTGGACGCCGCACTCGACATCGCTCACCGCTGGCTGGATCATCCCGCCGCCATCATTGTTGAGCCCACCGCGCGGCACGCGGCAGTGCTGGGCCGCTTGTTGATTGCTGCCGGGCGCGGCGGCAACCTTGTCACCGATGCCCACCTGGCTGCCCTGGCCATTGAACACGATGCCGAGCTGTTGAGCTTTGACCGTGACTTCGAGCGCTTCGCCGGTCTGCGCTGGGCCACGCCAGCTTGACTCTGCAAGTGGCGGGCACACGCAGCGCCGCCTTGGATTGACTTGACGGCGCGCGCGCCTCGACCAAAGCGCGCTCACTTCAGTGGTTATCCTTGGGCACCGCCGCCCCGCGCATGCCGCGCAAAAAGTCGAGATCGGCGCCTTCATCGGCCTGCAGCACGTGGTCGATGTAGAGCTTCCAGTAGCCGCTGGTCATGGCCGGCTCTGGCGCCACCCAGGCGGCCAGGCGGCGCGCCAGCTCGGCGTCATCGATGTGCAGGTGCAGCTTGCGCTGCGGCACATCCAGCGTGATCAGGTCGCCGTCTTGCACCACGGCCAGCGGGCCGCCGGCCGCCGCCTCGGGCGCGGTGTGCAGCACCACGGTGCCGTAGGCCGTGCCGCTCATGCGCGCGTCGCTGATGCGCACCATGTCGGTGATGCCTTTGCGCAGCACCTTCGGCGGCAGCGGCATGTTGCCCACCTCCGCCATCCCCGGATACCCCTTCGGTCCGCAGTTCTTGAGCACCATCACGCACTTCTCGTCGATGTCGAGCTTCGGATCGTCGATGCGGGCGTGGAAGTCCTCGATGTTCTCGAACACCACCGCCGGGCCCTTGTGCTTCATCAGCCTGGGCGTGGCGGCCGAGGGCTTGATGATCGCGCCGTCGGGACACAGGTTGCCGCGCAGCACCGCGATGCCGGTGTCGCGCTTGAACGGCTTGGCGAACGGCATGATGACTTCGGGATTGTCGTTGCGCGCATTGGCGTTGTTCTCCCAGATCGTGTGGCCGTTGGCGGTGATGGCGTCCTTGTTGAGCAGCCCCTGCTCGCCCAGCTCTCGGATCACCGTGGGCAGCCCGCCGGCGTAGCAGAAATCCTCCATCAGGTACTTGCCGTTGGGCATGAGGTTCACGAGCGTGTGGACGCCGCGCCCGAGCTTGTCCCAGTCGCCGAGGTCGAGCTTCACGCCGATGCGCCTGGCGATCGCTATCAAATGAATCACCGCGTTGGTGG
>JAYSSS010000004.1:0-15918 GCA_043720415.1 Ideonella sp. | reverse complement strand
TCAACAAGACACCTCGAATTTGCCTGTAGCGGTGGTGGTACTCGACGCACCATCAAACGAGCTGTCGCACCTGCTGCCGCTGATTCCGGCACTCGAGGCGGCGCTTGCAACCCTCAAACCCGGCGCCTACGTCTTGCCGCGGAGTACGGCCTAACCCACTGGCCGAGGGGACATCAAATGGTGCTCGGTGCATCATTGCACTGCGCAATGGACCGAAGATCACTGCCGTGATGCGCGCATCACCAGCGCACTCAGCCCACCTCAGCCACCCAGTGCCCCGATTTGCCGCCCTGCTTTTCCAGCAGCCGCACGTCGCCCATCACCATGCCGCGATCGGCGGCCTTGCACATGTCATAAATCGTTAGCAGCGCGACCTGCACTGCCGTCAAGGCCTCCATTTCGACACCGGTCTTGCCCACCGTTTCGGCCTGCACTTCGCAGTGCACGGCGCTGGCGGCGGCGTCCACCGTGAAGGCCACGGCCACGCGCGTCAGCGGCAGCGGGTGGCACAGCGGGATGAGCTCGGCGGTGCGCTTGGCGGCCTGGATGGCGGCGATGCGGGCGATGCCCAGCACGTCGCCTTTTTTTGCCGTGCCCTGGGTGATCAAGGCCAGCGTGGCGGGCAGCATGTGGATGCTGCCGGTGGCGCGCGCGATGCGGTGCGTGTCCTCCTTGGCCGCGACATCGACCATGTGCGCCTGGCCAAGTGAATCAAAGTGGGTGAGTGCTGAGGGGGGCATGCGGGGCTTTACGACCGGGAAACGAAGCGGTGCGATGATAGGTGAAGCCCCTTCTGCGCCGTGCTCCATGATGCCCAAGCCACTTCTTTGCCGACCCGTGCGCGCACTTTGCGTGCTATTGGCTTTCGCCTTGGGTGTGGCGCCACTGCAGCCGGTGCTGGCGCAGGCCGCGGCCGGAGCGCAGGGGTCATCACAAACGACGTCACAGGCGCCCCAACAGGCGCCCCAACAGGCGCCCTCCCAAGTTCCGTCCCAAGTCCCCTCTCAGGTGCGCCTGCCCGCACTCGGTGAATCGGCCTCTGATGACTTCAACCTCAGTGTTGAAAAGCGTCTGGGCGAGCAGATCATGCGCGACATCCGCCGCGACCCGGATTACATCGATGACCCAGCGCTGCTGGAGTACCTGCAATCGGTGTGGCAGCCGCTGGTGCAGGCCGCCAAGCAGCGCGGCGACATCGGCGCCGATGTGAACCTGCTGTTCCCGTTCGAGGCGTTTCTGGTGCGCGACCGAAGCGTCAATGCCTTTGCCCTGCCGGGCGGCTATGTCGGTGTGCACCTGGGCCTGATTGCCATGACGGCCACGCGCGATGAGCTGGCCTCGGTGCTGGCCCACGAGCTCACCCACATCAGCCAGCGCCACATCGCGCGCAGTGTGGCCGCCAGCTCGCGCAGCAGCTTGATCGGCCTGGCTGGCCTCATCCTGGGCGTGCTGGCCGCCAGCCGCTCATCCAACCCCGATGCCGCCCAGGCAGTGATCGCTGGCAGCCAGGCGGCGGTGGCGCAGGCGCAGTTGAATTTCTCGCGCGACATGGAGCGCGAATCGGACCGCATTGGCCAAAGCCTGATGGCCCAGGCCGGCTTTGCCCCCAGCGGCATGGCGGCCATGTTTGACAAGCTTGATCAAGGCCACCGCCTGAACGACAGCGGTGCCTTCCCTTACCTGCGCAGCCACCCCCTCACCGTGGATCGCATTGGTGAGGCGCAACAGCGTGCCGGCCAACTGGCCAATGCACCAGGCGCAGCCGCTGGCCCAAGCACGCCTGCCCACAACCCCCAACGCTGGCACGGCCTGATGCAGGCCCGCGCCAAGGTGCTGATGGACCCCTCGGTCGATTCCATGCGGCGCCTGCAGGATCTCGATCAGCGCCAAGGCAGCGGTGAGGAGCGCCTGGACGGGCTCTACGCCGGTGCCCTGGCCTCCATCCAGTTGCGTGATTTCGCACGCGCCGATGCCGCGTTAGCCAAAGCCTGGATTTGGGCCGGCGTTGGCCCAGCCGGGTCGCAGGCCTCGCCCGACCAGCGCGCCTTTGTGCAGCTCGCCGCCCAGCTGGCCCTGGCCCGTGGCGACGGCGCCAACGCCAGGCGCCTGGCCGCGCTGATGGCCGACGACAGCTCGCGCCCGGCGCTGTTGCTGCGTGCCCAGGTGGCCCTGGCCACGGGCGATGCGGCCGGGCAACGCCGCAGCGTTGAGGCGCTGCAAACCTGGGTGGCCGAGCAGCGCCAGGACGCGCTGGCCTGGCAGCTGCTCTCACTCAATGCCGAGGCCTTGGACCAGCCGCTGCGCGCGGTGCGTGCCGCCGCCGAATCGCAGGCCGCTTTGGGCAATCTGCCCGGGGCCATAGATCGCCTGCGCGCGGGCCAACAACTGGCGCGCCGCGGCATGGCCAGCGGCGCCGAGTTCATCGATGCCTCGGTGATCGACGCGCGCCTGCGTGATCTGCAGTCGCAGCGCCGCGAGCTGCTGGCCGAGCAGCGTGGCAATCGCCGCCCCGGCAGCCGGCCGGATGGGCCGAACGGCCCCGACGGTCCCGACTGAGCCGCGCCAGTCCGCACCCTGGGTGCACCCAGGGTCACCCTTGTCGCGCTTGGGTCCAACTTGTCGCACCTTGTCGCACCTGGCCACGTCATTCAGGCGCTACTTCCACACCCTGAACGACACCGAGGCGGACGCCCGATCACCCCGCCTGCTTAGGCACCCGCCCAGGCGTCGTGCCGACGCGATGGCTGAAACTTTTGCGACGCGTGCGTGCGGCCACAGCCTGGCCGCAGCGGCCCACCGGCTTCTACACTGGTGCTTCAATTGACAGGGGCACGCAATGCAGGGGCTGGCTCAACGGGTGAAGAAGGCCATGTGTGCGGCGCTGTGCATCGCCGCCGCCACTGCGGCCAGCGCCGCCAAAGTCACATCGATCACACCACAGGGCGAAGTGGCCCAGGTGCGCCAGGTGGTGGTGCGCTTCAACGAGGCGGTTGTCGCGCTGGGCGATCTGCGCCGGCCGGCGCCCGTCAGCGTCACCTGCAGCGGCCCGGTGCCGGTGGGCGAGGGCCGCTGGACGAGCGAGCGCGAATGGGTCTATGACTTTCGCGCGGCGCTGCCGCCGGCAGTGCGCTGCCACGTCAAGGCCGTGCCCGGCTGGACGCCCCACCAAGGCAGCCTGGAGCCGATGGCCGAGCAGCGCTTTGCCACCGGTGGCCCGGCCGTGTGGCGCAGCGAGCCCTGGGATGGCGCCACCGTGGAAGAAGACCAGCACTTCCTGTTGCGCCTGACCGGCCCGGCCGTGGCCGCCACGGTGCAATCCCAGGCCTGGTGCGAGGTGGACGGCATTGGCGAGCGCATCGCCATGAACATCGTCGAAGGCGAGGCCCGCGCCCAGGTGCTGAAGGCCAGGCGCGTGCCGGCGGACGAGGCGCCGCGCACGCTGCTGGTGGCCTGCTCACGGCCGCTGCCGGCGCAGGCCAAGCTGCGCCTGGTGTGGGGCGAGGGCATTGCCGCGGCGGCCGACCCGGCGGTCAAGACCCGTGTCGCGCAACGTCTGCGTTATCAGGTGCGGCCCCGTTTCACGGCCGAGTTCAGTTGCGAGCGCGAACAGGCCAAGTCGCCCTGCATGCCGCTGCGCCCCTTGGTGCTGCGCTTTTCCAGCCCGGTGCCGCGCGCCAGCTTGCAAGCCATTCGTTTGGCCGATGCGGCGGGCAAGGAAATAGCACCCAAAGTGGATGACAGGGGCGATGCGGCCGAGCTGAGCGAGCTCAGCTTCCCCGCTCCGCTGCCCGAGAACGCCAGCCTGCGCATCAGCCTGCCGCGCGAGCTCAAAGACAGCGCTGGCCGCGCCCTGGCCAATGCCGCGAGCTTCCCGCTCACGGTGGCCACCGGCCCCATGCCACCGATTGCCAAGTTTGCGGCGGCGCCCTTCGGCATCATCGAATGGGCACCCCAGGCGATGCTGCCGTTGACGCTGAGGCATGTGCAAACCGATCTCAAAGCCGGCGCGCCCATCGCCCAAACAGCGGGTGCGGTGCGCCTGCGCCGCGTCGACCCCAAAGACTGGCTGCAATGGATGGGCCGGCTCGACGAGATGCATTCGCGCGAGTGGAAATCACGCGCCGAGCCCGTGCTCGCCGTGGATGCCAGCGCGCGCAAGCTCGATCTGCCCCAGCTCAGCGGCAATGAGCCGCGGCCATTTGAGGTGATCGGCATCCCGCTCACCGAGCCCGGCTACCACGTGGTCGAGATCGAGTCGCGCCTGCTCGGCGAGCGCCTGCTGGCCAAGCCCGTGCCGATGTATGTGCGCACCGGCGTGCTGGTCACCAATTTGGGTGTGCACTTCAAGCGCGGCCGCGACAACGCCCAGGTCTGGGTGACGACGCTGGACCGCGCCCAGCCGGTGGCCAAGGCCGAGGTGGTGGTGCACGATTGCGCCGGCAAAGCGCTGTGGCAGGGCAGCACCGATGCCGCCGGCCTGGCCCACATTGCCAAGGCCCTGCCCGACCCGGACGCGAGCGGCAAGTGCGTCTGGCAAAGCGGCTATTTCGTCACCGCGGCGCGCGACCTGCCGCCCGGTGCATCAGTGCCTGCGGCGCCACCGCTGCGCGATCAGGCCTTCGTCTTCAGCTCCTGGCAAAAAGGCATCGAGCCCTGGCGCTTCAACCTGCCCACCGCCATGGGCAGCGACAGCCCGCGCCTGCGTCTGCACAGCGTGCTCGATCGCACCCTGCTGCGCGCGGGCGAGACGGTGTCAATGAAGCACCTGGTGCGCGCCCACAGCAGCCAGGGCCTGCGCGATGCTGAAAAGGCCGAGCTGCCGCAGCGCATGAAGATCGTGCACATCGGCAGCGGTGACGAGACCGAACAGGCCCTGGTGTTTGATGCCGCCGGCCGCGCGGCGCTGTCCTCCTGGGCCATCCCGGCCAAGGCCAAGCTCGGTCTGTACGACGTGATGTTAGGCGGCGGCAGGGCGGCCGGCAGCGGTGTGAACGACGCCAGCGCCACCGCCCCCTTCACGCGCAGTGGTGGCTTACGGGTGGAGGAGTTCCGCCTGCCCCTGATCGACGCCAGGCAGAGCGCTCCCAAGGCCGTGCAGATCGCCCCCGCCAGCCTGGCCATGGCCCTGCAGTTGACCCACCTCTCGGGTGGCGGTGTGGCCCGCGCGCCGCTGCGCACCAGCGTGCTGTTGCGTGATCGCGAGCCGGCGTTTGCTGGCTATGAAGGCTTCTCGTTTCGCCCGCCGCGTGCGCCTGGCCAGCGCGGTGACGAGCAAGACGATGCCGGCGCCGCCGATGGCGCCAAACTGATCATCGACAAGCAAGCCGCCAGCACCGATGCCCAGGGTGCCGCAACACTTCAACTGAGCGGCCTGCCGACGATTGCGCGCGCCGCCGAGCTGCAGATCGAGACCAGCTTCAACGACCCCAATGGCGAGCTGCAGACCGTCTCCAGCGTGGTGCCGGTGTGGCCGGCGGCGCGCGTGGTGGGCTTGCGCAGTGGCGGCTGGGCGGCAGCACAGGGCACGGTGAAGTTTCATGCCGTGCTGCTGGGGCTGGACGGCAAGCCGCTGGCCCATGGCAAGGTCCTTGTGCAGGCCCGCTCCACCCAGTGGCAGGCCACGCGCAAGCGCCTGGTGGGCGGCTTTTACGCCTATGACCAACAGGCCAGAGCCAAGGACTTGGGCACGGTGTGCGAGGGCAGGACCGATGGCCGCGGCCTGCTGCTGTGCGAAGCCGCGCTGAACCTGGCCGGCGAGGTGGAGCTGGTGGCCCGCAGCGCGGATGAGGCCGGCCGCGTGGCCCAGGCCGCGACCACGCTGTGGGTGACGCGCCAGGGCGAGATGTGGTTCGAGCAGGACAACGACGACCGCATCGATGTGCTGGCCGAGAAGACGAACGTCGCCCCTGGCGAGACTGCACGGCTGCAGGTGCGCATGCCCTATCGCCAGGCCACGGCCCTGGTCAGCGTCGAGCGCGAGGGCGTGATCTCCAGCCGCGTGGTGCAACTGCTGGGCAGCGATCCGGTGATCGAGGTGCTCATTCCCAAGGCGCCGCCCGGCGCGCCGCCTAACGCATCAAAGCAGGCGACGGAAACTGCACCCGGCACGGCTGCACCCGACGCCACTGCGCCCGGCACGGCTGTACCTGGCGCCGCTGCGCCGGCCGCCGCCTCCTGGGCGCCCAACGTCTACGTCAGCGTGCTGGTGCTGCGCGGCCGGGTGCGCCATGTGCCCTGGTACTCCTTCTTCGATTGGGGCTGGCGCGGCCCGACAGACTGGTGGCAGGCCTGGCGCCATGAGGCTGGCGACTTCCGCCCGGCCACAGCCATGGTCGATCTGGCCAAACCCTCACACAAGTTCGGCGTGGCGCAGTTGCGTGTCGGCCTGGACGAGCACCGGCTGGATGTGAAAGTCAGTGCCGACCAGCCCAGCTACGCCGTGCGCCAAACAGCCAAAGTGAGCGTTCAGGTGCAGCGCGGCGGCCAGCCCGCGGCCGGCGCCGAGATCGCCTTCGCCGCTGTGGATGAGGCCCTGCTGGCCTTGCAACCCAACCCCAGTTGGCGCGCGCTCGAAGCCATGTTCGAGCCGCGCGCCTGGGGCGTGGAGACCGCCACCGCCCAGGGCGAAATCATCGGCCGGCGCCACCATGGCCGCAAGGCCGTGCCCGCCGGTGGCGGCGGCGGGCGCAACCCGACGCGCGAGCTGTTTGACACCCTGCTGCTGTGGCGCGGCAAGGTGGTGCTCGATGCCCGCGGCATGGCGCAGATCGAGCTGCCCTTGAACGATTCGCTCACCAGCTTTCGCCTGGTGGCCATCGCCAGTGAAGGCGTTGATCGCTTTGGCACGGGCAGCACCACGGTGCGTGTGACGCAAGACCTGCAACTGCTGCCGGGCCTGCCCCCCGTGGCGCGTGAGGGCGATCGCTTCGACGCCAGCTACACGCTGCGCAACACCACGGCGCGTGAGATGAAGGTGCAGGCCACGCTGGCGGTGGCGGTGAACCGCGACGGCGGTGTGAGTGCTTCAGAGGCGGGTGCTGGTGCTGGTGCTGGTGCTGGTGCCAAGCCTGCCGCTGCTGCTCCCACAGCCACCTCTAAGGCCACCGCGGTGGGCATTGCGCGCAGCAGCCTGGCCTTCGCGCCGCAGTCCATCACCCTGCCCGCCGGGGGCGCAGTCGAAGTCAAGTGGCCCATCGAGGTGCCGGCCGCGGCCATCAGCCTGGTCTATGAGGCGGCGGCGCAGCAGCTCGGCGCTACGTCCTCCGCCCCACCCACCGCCCCACCCGCCGCGTCACCTACGGCGTCACCTACGGCGTCACCCAACGCTTCACCCACCACGGCCAGCCCCACCAGCGCCAAGGTGATGGGCGGCGCGGCCAGTGATCGCGTCAAGTTCACGCAATTCATTCGCCCCGCCGTGCCACTGCGGGTCTGGCAATCCAGCCTGCAGCAGCTCGACGGCAGCCTGAGCCTGTCCGTGGCACCACCGGCGGACGCCCTGCCGCTGGTCGGCGCCAAGGCAGGCGGCCTGCAGATTGGCCTGCAGCCCAGCCTGGCCGGTGCGCTGCCGGGCATACGCCGCTATTTTGAGCAGTACCCGTTCTCCTGCCTGGAGCAGCAAACCTCCAAAGCGCTGGCGCTCAAAGATGGCAAGGCCTGGGTCGCCTTGACCAACGCGTTAGGCGGCTACCTGGATGCCGACGGTCTGGCGCTGTACTACCCGGCGCGCGAGGGCGAGGGCCCGCGCGGCAGCGACCGGCTCACCGCCCACCTCATCGCCGCGGCGCACGAGGCCGGCCAGGCGCTGCCCGCGGCGCCGCAAGAGCGCATGCTGCAGGCGCTGGCGGCCTTTGTCGAAGGCCGCTTGCTGCGCGAGGGCTGGAGCCCGCCCAGCGCCCGCGGCCTGGACCGCGATGTGCGCAAGCTCGCGGCGATCGAGGCGCTGTCTCGCCATGGCCGGGCCACGGCGCGGCATTTGCAATCGATCCCGCTGGATCCGAACCGCTGGCCCACCGCGGCGGTGATCGACTGGCTGCGCATCCTGCAGCGGCTGGACGGCGTGCCCGAGCGCGCCGCCCGCCTGGCGGAGGCTTCGACCATCCTGCGCGCGCGCCTGGCCTACGCCGGCACAACGCTGAAGTTCAGCACCGAGGACAGCGATTTCTGGTGGTGGCTGATGGACAGCGGCGACGCCAACGCCCTGCGCCTGGTGCTGGCCGTGATGGACGACCCGGCCTGGCGCGATGAGCTGCCGCGCCTGGTGATCGGCGCCCTGGGCCGCCAGCAGCGCGCCGCCTGGCTGACGACCACGGCCAATCTGTGGGGCGTGCTGGCGTTGGACCGCTTTGCCGCCAGGTTTGAATCGCCGCCGGTGACCGGGCGCACAACGGCGCAGATGGGCGGTGCCAGCGCCGCCCACGATTGGGCGGCGTCAAAGAAAGGCGGGCGGCTGGACCTGCCCTGGCCCGCTGCGGCGATTGGGGCGGTGGCGGCCTCAGGTGCCGCCGTGGCGGCGGCGCCCGGAGCGGTGCAGGGCGCGGCGCCGGGCGCGGCTCCGGGGGTGAAGGTCAACTCGCCTAACTCAACGGTCAAGCAGCCAGCCGACACTGCTGCGGCCACCCTCAACGTCCACCAACAAGGCCCCGGCAAGCCCTGGCTCAGCGTGCAGGCCCTGGCCGCCGTGCCCTTGGCAGCGCCGGTGGCCGCCGGCTACCGCATCAGCCGCAGCATCAGTGCGGTCGAGCGCAAGACCGAGGGCCAATGGACGCGTGGCGACACCCTGCGCGTGCGGCTGGAGATCGAGGCCCAGGCGGACATGACCTGGGTGGCGCTGAGCGACCCGGTGCCCACCGGCGCCACATTGCTGGGCAGCGGTCTGGGCCGCGACTCAGCGCTGGCCACACGCGGCGAGAAGCGCGAAGGCAGCGCCTGGCTGGCCTATGAAGAGCGCGCCCAGGACGCTTACCGTGCGAGTTGGGAATTCATGCCCCGCGGCAAGCATGTGATCGAGTACACGCTGCGCCTGAACAGCGCCGGCCGCTTCGGCCTGCCGCCCTCGCGGGTGGAAGCGATGTATGCGCCCGAGTCCTTTGGCGAGCTGCCCAATGCGCTGCTGGAGGTCAAGCCTTGAGGGCATGGGCAGCCGCGGCTTTGTGCGTGGCGCTCTGGCCCGCACCTGCCGCCGCCGCGCCGCCCAGCTTTGAGCAGGTGCGTGCCGCGCACCGGCCCTCGGATCTGGAGTTTGTGGATCGCCACGGCGCGCTGCTGCAGACCCTGCGCAGCGACATGCAGGTGCGGCGCGGCCCCTGGTTGCGGCTGCAGGATTTCTCGCCCGCGCTGCGCGAGCTGGTGGTGCAGGCCGAGGACCAGCGCTTTTGGTCGCACGCCGGCATCGATTGGTCGGCCGCGGCGCGCAGCGCGCTGGCCAATGCGCAAGGCCAGGGTGCGGTGCAGGGCGCCTCCACCCTGAGCATGCAGCTCGCGGCCTTGATCGACCCGGCACTGGCGCGGCCCGCAGGCGGCCGCAGCGTGGCGCAAAAGCTCAGCCAGGCCAGCGCCGCCCAGGCCATCGAGCGCCACTGGCGCAAGCCGCAGATCCTGGAGGCCTACCTCAACCAGGTGCCGCTGCGCGGTGAACTGGTGGGCGTGCCGGCCGCCGCACGCGCGCTGTTTGGCAAACACCCGTCGGGCCTGGATGGTGTTGAGTCTGCCCTTTTGGCCGCCCTGCTGCGCGCCCCTGCGGCAACGCCGGATCGCGTCATCGACCGGGCCTGCGCGCTGCTGGCCCTGCCGGCGCGCTGCGAGCGCGTCGCCGGCCTGGCCGCACGGGCCCTGCACGGTGGGCGCGTGGTCGATGCGCAGCAGGGCCGCCCGGGCGGGGCCGCTGCCGAGCAAATGGCCCCGCACTTTGCGCGTTGGGTTTCGGCACGCACGGCGGCGAGCACGGCAGCGTCACCGGGCCCGCAGCGCCACGTTCGCACCAGCCTGGACGCACGCCTGCAGCGCTTTGCCCAAGACGCCCTGCGCACGCAACTGGCCGAGCTGCGCGGGCGCAATGTCGAGGATGGCGCCGTGCTGGTGCTGGACAACGCCAGCGGCGAGGTGCTGGCCTGGGTGGGCTCATCCGGGCCGGGCTTGTCCGCCGCACATGAGGTGGACGCCGTGCTGGCGCGGCGCCAGCCGGGCTCCACGCTCAAGCCCTTTGTCTATCTGCTGGCCTTCGAGCAGGGCCTGATCACGCCGGCCAGCCTGCTGCACGACGCCCCGGCCGATCTGGACGGCGGCAGCGGCGCCTTCATGCCGCGCAACTACGACCACCGCCACCGCGGCTGGGTGAGCGCACGCACGGCGCTGGCCTCCAGCCTGAACGTGCCCACGGCGCGCGTGGCCGATCTGGTCGGCCCGCAGGCCCTGTTTGATCGGCTCAATGCGCATGGCCTGGCCCTGAGTGAGAGCGCCGGCTTTCACGGCCTGGCGCTGGCCCTGGGCAGTGCGGATGTCAGCCTGCTGCAACTGACCAATGCCTACCGCAGCCTGGCCAATGGCGGGCAGTGGTCGGCGCCGCGCCACAGCACGACCGGTGAGCCGCAGCCCAGGC
This sequence comes from Ideonella sp., assembly GCA_043720415.1. Taxonomy (GTDB): domain Bacteria; phylum Pseudomonadota; class Gammaproteobacteria; order Burkholderiales; family Burkholderiaceae_C; genus Pseudaquabacterium. Next base: position 5,321 of record JAYSSS010000004.1, on the reverse strand, counting down.
GCATCGCACAGGCCAGTGCGGCGTTCCAGGTGACCGACATCCTGGCCGACGCCAGCGCACGCGCCACCACCTTTGGCCTGGACAGTGCGCTTGTCACGCGCGGCTTCGCGGCGGTGAAGACCGGCACCAGCAAGGACATGCGCGACAACTGGTGCATAGGCTTCACAGAGCGCTACACGGTGGGCGTGTGGGTCGGCAATGCCAGCGGCGCGGCCATGCACCACATCAGCGGCACGCAGGGCGCGGCGCCGGTGTGGCGTGCGTTGGTGCAGCAGCTGCACGCCCAGCAGGTGTCGCGTGCCCCCAAGCCGCCAGCGGGCCTGCAGCTGCAGCGCATCGCCTTCGATGGCGGGCTGGAGCCGGCTCGCGACGAGTGGCTGACCCGCCCTGCGGGGGGCACGCAGGTGCGCGCCGGTGAGCAGATTGCACTGAAGCGCCCGAGCGGCATTGCCAGCCCGCGCGATGGCAGCGTCTTTGCGTTGGACCCCGACATGCCAGCGCAGGTGCAGCGCATCGCCTTGCACGGCGAGGCCGGGCAGTGGTGGCTGGATGGCCGGCACATCGGCAGCGGCGCCACCTTGGCCTGGGCGCCCTGGCCGGGCCGCCATCGGCTGGAGTTGAAATCAGCGCAGGGGCAGTCGCTCGGCCGGGTGGCCTTTGAGGTGCGTGGCGCGAGCTTGAGGCCTTGAGGCGGTGGCCGCTGGGCGGGCCAAGCCTCGGCCTCGAAGCTGGACAACTACTTTGAGAGTTATCCGGCCGTGCGGTTGAACAAGCGCTCGATGGCCACATCGATCACCATGCCGCACAGGCTGTAGATGATGGAGCCGATCAACGCCGCTGTGAAGCCAGCGACATTGAAGCCATCGAGCAATCGCGCCGCGGCCCAGAACATGCCGGCATTGATGACGAACAGAAACAGCCCCAGCGTCACCAGCGTCACCGGAAAAGTCAGCAGCACCAGCAGCGGCCGCACCAGGGTGTTGAGCAGGCCCAGCACCAGGGCGGCCACCATGGCCGTGCCAAAACTGACCACGGACACACCCGTATAAACCTGGGCCACCAGCAACAAGGCCGCGGCCAACAACAGCCAACGCACGATGAGTTTCATGGCCGCGAGCATACACAGCCAGTGCAGTGCGCAGCCCCCACGCCTGCCGCAACAGGGCTTCGAGAGCACGCCACAGCGCCCACAGTGATGCATGGCCACGACAAAACCGCTTCTTCATAGGGCAGAAAGCGTGTTTTCGCAGGGAAAACGCCTTCTCACCGCCTATGTGGCGCAGTACCATTGCGCCCGCTGCAGGTGATGAGAGAAACAAGGGTGATGCATTCCTTGTCCCACACCAAGGCACATCAACCAACCAATGATGGAGTGAATCAACATGGCAACTGCGAAAAAAGCACCGGCAAAGAAAGCGGCCCCGGCCAAGGCGGCAGCGGCTCCGGCCAAGAAGGCGGCGGCACCAGCGAAGAAAGCGACCCTGGCCAAGAAGGCGGCGGCGCCTGCCAAGAAGGCAGCACCTGCAAAGAAGGCGGCGCCTGCGGCCAAGAAGGCAGCACCTGCGAAGAAGGCCGCACCGGCCAAGAAGCGCACCCCGAACGCTGCCTTCATGAAGGCCATGACCCCCAGCGATGCGCTGGCCGCGGTCATCGGCAAGGGCCCGTATCCCCGGACCGAGGTGACGAAGAAGATCTGGGAATACATCAAGAAAAACAAGCTGCAGGACGCAGTCAATCGCCGCATGATCAATGCCGACGCCAAGCTGAAGGAAATCTTCAAGAAGGCCCAGGCATCCATGTTCGAGATGACCAAGATGATCAACGGCCACCTCAAGTGAGGCGGCGGCCACCGCGGGGCCTTGGCCCCAGCGGTGGTGCAGATCGAAGCCGGCGCAAGCCGGCTTTTTTTATGGCCGGTGGCCGCTGTGTTGGCCGCTGTGTTGGCCGCTGTGTTGACCGATGTTGTGGCCGATGTTGTGGCCGCTGTTATGGCCGCTGTTGTGGCCGATGTGGTGGAAGCTCGACCCGCCGCTTATGGCGGCTCGCGCAGGCCAAACAGCGCTGCCGCATTGCCCCAGGCGATGCGCCGCGCGGTGGCCGCCGGCAAATCACCCAGCCAGGTGCGGTAGTCGTTCATCAGCGCGTCATAGCTGCCCCAGCGGGCGTTGATCCAGGTGTCCGAGCCGATCACAAAGCGGTCCGGGTGTTCAACAAACAAGGCCTTCCAATCGCTCGACAGTCGCCCTGAGCCATCGGTTAGCCCAGGGCGGTAGGACAACTCACCCATCAGTGTGGGGTAGGTCTTCATCAGCGCGCGCACACGCGCCACCGGCGCGCCACCAATGCCGGTGTGCGCCCAGATCAATTTGGCCTGCGGCGCGTGCGCCATCAGCTTGTCGATGGCGTCGTCGTCCACATGCGCCAGCACCGCCAGGCCCCGCGCCTGGGCCAGACCCATCAGCTTGGCGGCCACCACGCCATCGGCGTTGCGGCTGTCGTAGAGGTGAAATTCGCCAATGCCGCGATACGGGCCGGCGGCCGTGCCCGCGGCCATCTCGGCCTGCACCATCTGGTGGATCGACTCATCGCCAAACCAGCCGTTGTAGTCGGCTCGGTTGCGGTACAGGCGTATGAAGGGCACGACGGTCACGCCCGCCGCACGCGCCGCCTCGCCACTGGCCGCCAGCGATTTGGTGCCCTCGTTGGGCCGGCTGTTGGCAATGATGGCGCGCACGCCGTTGCGCTGCATCATGGCCAGCACTTCGGCCACCGGGTGGGGGCAGACGGCACCCACACCGCCAAAGGTGCAGGCCTCGTCGTTGTAGTGCAGGTGGGCATCGAACAGCGGGCCGCGGTAGGGGGTTTGCACCTGTGCGGCGGCGCCCATCTGCAGCGACTGGGCGGCGGCGCCCATCTGCACTGCCAGGGCAATAAAGGCTGACAAGCAAAGTACGCGCATCTTGAGCCTCCCGACGGTTCTCAGCCCGCCAGGCGTCTATCCACAAACTCCAGCCGGTCCTGGCCCCAGAACAGCTCGTCGTCGATCACAAAGGTGGGCGCGCCAAACACCCCGCGGGCCATCGCGCGATCGGTGTTGGCATCGAGCGCGGCCTGCACCTCGGCCGAGCGCGCTTCGTCCAGCCGCACCGCCGCCAAACCTTGCTCAGCCAGCAGTGCTGCCAGCGTGGTCTCGTCGGCAATGTTGCGTTGCTCCAGCCACACCGCGCGCAGCAGCGCGCCGGCAATGTCCAGGCCGCGCTCGCTGCCATCGGCCTGCTGCACCGCCAGGATCAACTTGGTTGCCAGATCGCCATTCACCGGAAAGAACTGCGGCTGGATGTGGATGGGCATGTGCAGATGCTCAGCAAAGCGCTTGAGCTCCATCAGCCGATAGGCCTGGCGCTGTGGCGCGCGCTTGGGCAGCGGCAGGCCACCGGAGATGGGGAAGACCTTGCCCAGATCGATGGGCAGCAGCTCGATGGCCGCGCTGCGCGCCTTGGCGATGTCGCGAAAACGCTGGTGGCCCAGGCAGGTCCAGGGGGAATTGGGGACCATGTAGTACTCGATGGTGTGGGGCATGGGGTGGGGCATGGGTAGAGGGGGTGATCGAGTTTAGGCGCGGCTCCAATTGGTGCGACCACCCGTGATGAAATCGCCGCTCCTTTTGGGGGAGACCATGCCACTGAGCTGGAACGAGATTCGTGACCGTGCACAGCGCTTCGCCTTTGATTGGCAGCACACCGAAAGCGAGGACGCTGAGGCCAAGAGCTTCATTGACGACTTCTTCAATGTCTTCGGTGTGCAGCGGCGCAAGGTGGCCAGCTTTGAGCGGCGAGTCAAAAAGCTCGACCGGCGTGACGGCTACATCGACTTGCTATGGAAGGGCACCTTGCTCATCGAGCAAAAGAGTCGCGGCAAGAGCCTGGTGCGCGCCTATCAACAGGCCATTGACTATTTCCCGGGCCTGTCTGACGACGAGCTGCCGCGCTACGTACTGGTGAGCGACTTTCATCGTTTCGAGTTGCACGATCTGGACGAAGGCCATGTGCATGCCTTCTTGCTGCAGGAGCTGCCCAGTAAGACGCACCTCTTTCACTTCATTGCCGGCTACCGCAAGCACCACATCCGGGACGAGGACCCGATCAACCGGCGCGCGGCCGATGCCATTGGTGAGCTGCACGACGCATTGAAGCGAGATGGTTTTGTGGGCCACGCGCTGGAGATGTTTTTGGTTCGCCTGCTGTTTTGCCTGTTCGCCGACGACACCGGCATCTTTGCGCCCAAGGACGCCTTTTCCGACCTGATCGAGTTCCACACCCGTGAGGATGGCTCGGACCTGGGTGCGGTCCTGGACACCCTGTTTTCAACTCTCAATCGGCCATACGAAGCGCGCCAGCACGCGTTGGCCCAGCACCTGGCGCAGTTCCCGTATGTGAACGGTCAACTGTTTGAAGAGCGCATGGACCCGCCCGCATTCAACTCCGAGATGCGACGTCAAATGCAGAAGCTAACCCGCATCCAGTGGGGCCAGATTTCGCCGGCCATTTTCGGCGCCATGTTCCAAAAGGTGATGGAGCTGGAGGCCAGCCAGCGCCGCCGCGAGCTGGGTGCGCACTACACCAGCGAGGCCAACATCCTGCGGCTCATTGGCCCGCTGTTTCTCGATGAGCTGCGCGCCGAATTCGAGGCCTGCAAGGGCAGCAAGAACAGGTTGTTCGAGTTTCACAAGCGCTTATCGACACTGAACTTTCTGGACCCGGCTTGCGGCTGCGGCAATTTCCTGGTCGTGGCCTATCGCGAGCTGCGCCGGCTGGAGCTCGATGTGTTGCGCGCAGCCCGTGCATTTGGGCAGCAACTGGCGCATGTGTTCAAGTTCCTGTGCGTCGATGTAGATCAATTCCACGGCATTGAGATTGAGGAGTTCCCGGCCCAGATCGCCCAGGTCGCGATGTGGCTCACCGATCACCAGATGAATGTCGAGGCCGGTGCCGAGTTTGGTGAGGCCGTGCTGCGCATCCCATTGGTCAAAAGTGCGCGCATTCGGCATGGCAATGCCTTGAGGCTGGACTGGGCCGAGTTCGTGCCACCAGGGCGGTTGAGCTACATCCTGGGCAATCCGCCGTTCAAGGGCAAGCAACACCAGAGTGCCGAGCAAAAGGCCGATCTTGAGACGGTGACCCTGGACTTGCCCGGCGCGGGCGTACTGGATTTTGTGGCCGGCTGGTACCTGAAGGCGGCGCACTACCTGACCACCATACCCCACAGCTTTGACGCTATCGCGACGCAATCGGCGGCAGGCCGCAAACGCTTCAAGGATGTGC
>JAYSSS010000003.1:0-53181 GCA_043720415.1 Ideonella sp. | reverse complement strand
GGAACGAGATCGCGCGCTTTTTAAAAAGATTCGCCTGCGGCGATTGTTGTTCCCGTACCGGCGCCTGCAGGTCGAGTACGGGGTGTGGGAAAATGGCCACCAGGGCCACGGCCACCGGGAACATCTGCAACAGCAGCATGCTGTTCAAGATGCCGGTCTTGAAGCGGAACTTCAGCCGTGCAAAGCCGTAGGCCGCGGTGGTGGACACGGCCACGATCAGCACCGAGGCCAGCGTGGCCACCTTGATCGAATTCCACAGCCACAGCAGCACTGGGAAAGGTGGCTGCACGACCGTGCCGTCGGCTTGAATATGTGTTAGGCCCAGGGCCAGCTTCCAGTGCTCGAAGCTGATCTCGGCCGGGATGAGCGAGCCGGTGGCGAAGTTGCCCGGGCGCAGCGAAATGGAGATCACCGCCAGCAGCGGGAACAGGGTGATGGCGATCAGCAGCCACAGGCCCAGGTGTGCGGCGATGACGCGCCAGCGTTGGCTCTTGCCGGTGACGATGGCCATGGCTATTTCCCCCCGCCCTGTGTTTGCCGGTCCTGCCGCTGCATGAGCTTCAAGTTCACCATCGACAAGCAGGCCACCAGAAAGAAGATGACGGTGGAGATGGCCGCGGCCAGGCCGAAATTCGAGCCGGCATCGGTGAAGGCGATGCGGTAGGTGTAGGACACCAGGATGTCGGTCGTGCCCGCCGGCAGCTTGGTGTTGAGCACATCGGGGCGGCCATCGGTGAGCAGCGAGATGAGCACGAAGTTGTTGAAGTTGAAGGCGAAGGCCGAGATCAGCAGCGGCGCCAGCGGCCTGGCGATCAGGGGTGCGGTGATGCGCCAGAAGTTGGCCCAGGGCTTGGCCCCGGCGATGGCCGAGGCCTCATACAGATCGGCCGGGATGGCCTTGATCAGCCCGGTGCATAACACCATGATGTAGGGGTAGCCCAGCCAGGTGTTGACGATCAGGATCATGGTCTTGGCCAGCAGCGGATCGGCAAACCACGCCGGCTTGACGCCGAAGACCGCGTTCAAGATGGCGTTGATCTCGCCAAAGTTCTGGTTGAACAGGCCCTTGAACACCAGGATGGAGATGAAGCCCGGCACCGCATAGGGCAGGAACAGCAGGGTGCGATACAGCGTGCGATAGCGCAGCGCTTCCCAGCTCAGTACCACCGCCAGCGTCAGGCCCAGGGCGGTGGAAAACAGCACGGTGAGCAGCGAGAACAGCAGGGTCCAGATGAAGATATCGACAAAGGGGCCGCGCATGTCGGCGTCACCCAACATGCGCTGGTAGTTGGCCCAGCCCACGCCCACTTTGAATCCGGGTTGAAGCTGCTCGCCTTGCGGGCTTTCGAAAAAACCGGTGTCGCGATTGGGGGTGTAGGTCGTGCCCGTGGCGGCCTCGACAAGGGTGCCGTTCTCGCCGGCACGCCACAGTGGATTGAAGGGCGCAAACTCACGCAGGCCGGCGTAGCTGAGCACGCTGCCGTCCGGCAGCTTCAGCTTCAAGGTTTGCAAGCCCGGCCGCTGTGCGATTAGCGCCTTCAGCGGCAGTGGCGCGCCCGGCGATGGGGCGTCGGCCGCCAGGGCCTGCATCAACAGGGTTGCGTCGCCCGCTGCCGCCAGCGGCAGTGGCAGCGGCAGGGCTGCGGAGGCAAATCGCGCACCCGTCCCGCCGTCCAGTGGTGCCAGGATTAGCCGCACTTGCTGCCGCTGCGGTGTCACGGTGGCGCCTTGGGCATTCGCAGCAGCGGCGCCATCCGCATGCAAGGTGAAGGCCATGGCCCGGCCGGCATCGGCGTCCGCTTGATCCAGCAGATAGGCCAGTGCACGCTCCTCGCCCAGCAGGTGCGCGGATGAATAGTTGGTGAAGCCCATCTGCACCGTGTACAGCAACGGAAAGGCCACAAAGATGAGCATCGCCGCCACGCCGGGGAACAGATAGCGCCAGGCCGGCGCGCGTGCCGTGGCGTAGACATACAGCGCCGCCGCGCCCAGCGCCAACACCGCCACCGCCCACAGCGGCTGGCCGCGGGCGTACAGGCCCTGCACGGCCCACAGCAGGGCCAGGGCAAAGGCGGCAAAGATGCTCGCGGTGAGGGCGCGCATCACTTCACCAGCATGCGCGCGGCCGCGCCGTCGAGCGCCGCCTTGGGGCTTTGCCGGCCCTGGGTGATGGCTTCGAGCGCAGCATCCATCGCCGGCCAAAAGCGGCCCAGCTCGGGGATGTTGGGCAGGGGCTCGCCGGCCTTGGCGTTGGCCATGGTGGCGCGGATGTTGGCGTCACTTGAGAGCTCAGCAAAGTAGGCCTTGTTGGCCGGCGTGCCCAGCGCCACATCGACCGAGATCATCTTCAGGCTGTCGATGCGCAGCACATGCTGCTCCAGAAAATAACGAGCAATGTCCTTGACCTTGCTCGGCGCGGCGATCATGCAACCCAGCACGCCGACAAAGGGCCTGGAGGCCTGCCCGGCCACCACCGCCGGCACCGGCGCCACGGCGAAATCGATACCCGCCTTGCGCGCGTTGTCCCAGGCCCAGGGGCCGGTGATCATCATCGCCACCTCGCCGCGGGCAAAGCCGGCCTCCATCTCGGCGTAGCGCGCGCCGCGCGGCATGTGCCCGGCCTCGATCAGCCGGGCCAGCATCGCTGCGGCGGCCACCGCGCCGGGCGTGTTCACGCCCACCTGCGCCGGATCGAGCTCGCCCTTGGCGTTGCGGCCAAAGACGAAGGCGCCGGCGCCAGCCAGCATCGGCCAGGTGAAAAAGGTCTTGTTGTAGTCCCACAAGAGGGCCTTCTTGCCCTGCGCGGCCAAGGTTTTGTCCAGCGCCATGACTTCATCAAAGCTCGTCGGAATGGTCTTGACCAGGGCGCGGTTGACGACCAGGCCAATGGCCTCGATGGCCAGCGGGTAGGCCCATGTCTTTGAGCGGTAGGTGACGGCGCGCCAGGCGGACTCATCGATCTCGTCACGGATGCGCTGGGGCGGGGCCAGCGGCACGATCAGCCCGGATTTGGCCCACTCGCCAATGCGGTCGTGCGGCCAGCAAAAGATGTCCGGGCCCTTGCCCGCGCCGGCCGCGGCCTGGAACTTGTCGGGCGCGCCCTCGGGGTGCTGCACCACCACCTTCACACCCGATTCGCGCGCGAAGGCGTCGCCCACTTTCTGCAGGCCGTTGTAGCCCTTGTCGCCGTTGATCCAGACCAGCAGTTGCGGTGTGGCGTCGGCGGCGCTCGCCGGCAAAGCGCCGCCAGGGCCCAGCGCAAAGACCGCCGCCGCGGCAAGGGCCGCTGCGCCTGCGCCGGCCCTGCGGCCACGCCGGGCGCCGCGCTGCGCGAACGCCAAGCTCACGCCGCTGCCGCCTCTTCGCCGTGCTCCGCCGCCAGGCGCCGGAAGGCCTGGCCGCGCGCATCAAACAGGTAGGCCTTCTCGGCCGGCACCACCAAGCCCAATCGATCCCCGCTGCGCACCCGGCTGCCGCCGTCCAGGGCGCAGGTGAGCTGCTCCTCGGCGCCGGGAAAATCGGCATAGGCCTGGGTCGTGCTGCCTAAGGACTCAACAAAGGTGACCTTGGCCTCGATGTGGTTGGCCACGCCCGCCGCCGCGCGCACAAAGTGCTCGGGCCGCACGCCCAGGGTGACCTTGTCGCCCGGCCGCGCGCTGCGGGCATCCACCTCGCAGCGCAGCAGCTCGCCGCCGGCCAAGGCCACCAGCGCATGCGCCGCGCTCGCCTCGCGCACTTCGGCCGCGATGAAATTCATGCGCGGCGAGCCGATGAAGCCGGCGACGAAGACATTGCAGGGGTGCTCGTACAGCGCCAGCGGCGAGCCGACTTGCTCGATCCGGCCGGCGTTGAGCACGACGATGCGGTCGGCCAGGGTCATGGCCTCCACTTGATCGTGCGTGACGTAGACCATGGTGGTCTTGAGCTCTTCATGCAGCTTGGCAAATTCATAGCGCATGCGCACGCGCAGCGCGGCGTCCAGGTTGGACAGCGGCTCATCAAACAAAAACACCGAGGGCTTGCGCACGATGGCCCGGCCTATGGCCACGCGCTGGCGCTGGCCGCCTGACAGATCTTTGGGCTTGCGCTGCAGCAGGTGATCGATGTGCAAGATCTTGGCGGCCTGCTGCACCTGCTGGGCGATCTCGGCCTTGGGCACTTTGGCCAACTGCAGGCCAAAGGCCATGTTGTCGAACAGATTCATGTGCGGGTACAGCGCATACGATTGAAAGACCATGGCGATGCCGCGCTCGGCCGGCGGCACCTCATTGACCACCGTGCCGCCGATGGACAACGTGCCGCCGCTGAGTTCTTCCAGCCCCGCGATGCAGCGCAGCAGAGTGGATTTGCCACAGCCCGAGGGACCGACAAAGACCATGAATTCGCCATCGCGCACCTGCAGGTCAATGTCGCGCAGCACAGCCACCTCGCCAAAAGCCTTTTGCACGCCCACCAGTTGCACGTCTGCCATGTGTTTCCTCGCTCAGTCCAGGCCCATCAATGGCCCACCCGTGGCCCACCCCTGGCTCGCCTTGTGCCGCCGTGATGTAGCCAATATACAAGCACTGCTCCTGTCCAGGCCATTCGGCCAGACCCGCAGAAATGCCGGCTTTTATCTATGACAGCCAGGCTGTGTCCATCAAGCAAATTGACCCAGGATGTAGCATTACTACATGATTGATTCAGCCCCCAACCCTGCCACGAACACCTTGCCCGCCACGCCCAGCCTGCCCGTGGCGCCCGAGGTCATCTTTGCTGCCGTCTTCCGCCGCGAACTGGCGCAGCGCCTGAAGCCCGGCAGTGTGCCCTCGGCCCTGCACGCCGCCGCCGCCGCCTGCCGCGCGCTGTTGACCGAGCGCTGGATCGCCACCCAGGCGGCGGACGCCGCGCGGCCCAGCGCGCCTGGCGCCGAAGTGCGCCGAGTGCATTACCTGTCGATGGAATTCCTCATCGGCCGGGCCATGGGCAACGCCCTGGCCGCGCTGGGCGCCGAGGGCCTGCTCAAGCAGCATCTCGCGGCCCTGCCTGCCCTTGCCAGCGGCCGCGCGGGCGCCGTTGTTGCCAACACCCCAGGCCATGCCCCCACCCTGGACACCGTGCTCGAAGCCGAGAACGACGCCGCCCTGGGCAATGGCGGCCTGGGCCGGCTGGCGGCCTGTTTTCTGGATTCCATGGCCACCCTGGGCCTGCCCTCGTTTGGCTACGGCCTGCTCTACCAGCACGGCATGTTTGCCCAGGCCATTGAAGATGGCCGGCAGGTGGAGCGGCCGGACGAGTGGCTCAAGCGCGGCAACCCCTGGGACATCCCGCGCAGCGAGATCCGCTTTGCAGTGGGCTTTGGCGGCCGGGTCGAGGGCACCAGCGCGGGCATTGGTGCGGGCACCAGCGCGGGCACCGGGGCGGCCACAGGCGCCGCCGGCCACCGCCGCTGGCACGCGGCCGAGACGGTGCAGGCCATGGCCCACGACTTCATCGTCCCCGGCCACGGCACGGCGCATGTCTCGACCCTGAGGCAGTGGAAGGCCCTGGCCGACAAGCCCATCGATTTCGATGCCTTCTGCCGCGGTGAACATGCCGCTGCCGCGCGCCATGTGCTCGCCGCCGAAGCGCTGAACTGGGTGCTCTATCCCGACGATTCCACCCCCGCCGGCCGCGAGCTGCGCTTGAAGCAGGAGTACTTTTTGTGCAGCGCCTCGCTGCAAGACATGCTCAAGCGCCACCTGCGCGAGCACTCCACGGTGGAGAGCTTTGGCCGGCACAACGCCGTGCACCTGAACGACACCCACCCCGCCCTGGCCCCGGCCGAGCTGATGCGGCTGTTGATCGACGAGCATGGCTTGGCCTGGGACAGCGCCTGGCGCATCACCGGCCAGGCCGTGAGCTACACCAACCACACCCTGATGCCCGAGGCCCTGGAGGCCTGGCCGCTGCGCCTGGTGGATGCGCTTTTGCCGCGCCATTTGGAAATTATTTATGAGATCAACCAGCGCTTCCTGAGCGTGGTGCGCCAGCGCTTCCCCGGCGACGAGGCCATGGTCTCGCGGATGTCGTTGATCGATGAACAAGGCGAGCGCCGCGTGCGCATGGCCGCCCTGGCCATCGTCGCCTCACACCAGGTCAACGGCGTCTCGGCCCTGCATTCGCAGTTGATGGTGGACACCATCTTTGCCGATTTCGCCAGGCTCTGGCCCGAGCGCTTCACCAACATCACCAATGGCGTCACACCGCGGCGTTGGCTGGAACAGGCCAACCCAGGCCTGTCGCGCTTGCTGGATAAGCACATTGGCCAAGGCTGGCGGCGCGATCTGGGTGAGCTGGCGAAGATCGCCCCCAAAGCCGCCGACCCGGCGCTGGGCAGGGAGTTCGTGTCGGTGAAACGCGCCAACAAGGAGCGCCTGGCCGAGCACATCCGCCAGAGCCTGGGCATCACCGTCGATCCGGCCAGCCTGTTCGATGTGCACATCAAGCGCATCCATGAATACAAGCGCCAACTGCTCAATGTGCTGCACGTCGTGGCCCGCTACCAGGCCATCCTGGCTAACCCAACGGCACAGTGGACACCGCGCACCGTGATCTTCGCCGGCAAGGCGGCCTCGGCCTACCACGCCGCCAAGCTGACCATTCAGCTGATCCACGATGTGGCTCGCATGGTCAACAGCGATGCCCGCACGGGGCAATTGCTCAAGGTGGTGTTCCTGCCCAACTACGGCGTCAGCCTGGCTGAATTGATCCTGCCCGCGGCAGACTTGTCCGAGCAGATTTCCACCGCGGGCACCGAGGCCTCAGGCACCGGCAACATGAAGTTCGCGCTGAACGGCGCCTGCACCATCGGCACCTGGGACGGTGCCAACATCGAGATGGCCCAGGCCATGGGCGAGCACAACATGTTCGTCTTCGGCCTGCGCGCCGACGCTGTCGCCAGGACCAAGCAGTTAGGCTACGAACCGCGCCTGCATGTCGAAGAGAACCTGCAACTGCGCGCCGTGCTCGATGCGATTGCCGGCGGTGGTTTTTGCCGCTCGCAACCCGATCGCTACCGCGGCCTGGTGCAGGGCCTGCTGCAGCACGACCCTTACCTGCTGCTGGCGGACTTCAAGGCCTATGTCGCCACGCAGTTGCAGGTGGACGCGCTGTACGCCCAGCCCGCCGCCTGGGCCGAGCGCGCCCTGCGCAACCTGGCCGGCATGGGGCCGTTTTCCACGGATCGCACGATTGCCGAGTACCGGCGCAAAGTGTGGGCGGCGCCTGCGTTGGGGTGACGGTGTGGTGGTGGGCTGCGGTGGTTTTTGTCTGACAAGACCATGCGGCTTCTGCGCGAGGCCGAGGGCGCCGGGTTGCCGGCTGCCTCCGTGCCCGGGGCCAAGGCCCCGGGCGTTCGCCAGGCACAAACAGTCCACTGGACTGTTTGTGTCCGGGGTCACTCCCCCGCCGTCGGCAAAAGCAGCCGCCGGCTCCTCCTTTACTAACGCAGGACACGGCAGCCCGGCCTGATGCTCCTTCAGCATCGCGATGCTCGATCAAGCCAGCTTCGGCCAAGTGCACAGGTCGACCCGGGCCGAGGGCATCGGGTTGCCGGCTGCCGGAGGTAAAGGAGGAGCCGTCGGCTGCTTTTGCCGTCGGCGGGGGACATGGAGCAGGACACGGCAGCCCGGTCTGATGCTCTGGCACCGATCCCTGAGTGCGGTCTTCAAACGAACAAGAGCAAACACTGCCCAAAAGAAGCACACAAGCCTTCGATGACACTGCCCCCACCATGCTGAGCGAATCCAACGTCCATGCCTTGCTAGAAGCCCGCCACGGCGACCCGTTCGCCGTGCTCGGCCTGCATGCCGATGACGAAGGTCGCTTGTGGGTGCGCGCGCTGCTGCCCGGAGCACGCAGCGTGGTGGTGCACGACGCGGCCACCGGCCGGCGCATTGCCGGCCTGGCGCTGCGCGATGAGTGTGGTCTGTTTGAGGGCAGCCTCCCGCGACGCCGGCAGCGCTTTGACTACCGGCTGCAGGTGGTGTGGGTGGACAGCAGCAAGCCTGAACATATCGGACGTTATGCAGATGCCTATGCGTTTGGCCCGCAGCTCGCCGATGACGACTTGCACTACCTGAGCGAAGGCACGCACTTGCGGCCGTTTGAGGTGCTGGGCGCGCATGCCATGGCCTGCGTACCGGCTGGTGTTGGGCTCACCAACGTGGTGGCCGAGGCAGCGGCTGAAGTGCTGGCTAAAGCGCCCGCTGCAGTGCCCGCTGAATCGCCCGCTGCAGCGCCCGCTGCAGCGCCCGCTGCAGTGCCCGCTGCAGTGCCCGCTGCGGTGCCCGCTGAATCGCCTGCAAGGTCGCCTACAAGATCGCCCGTCGAGTCACCCAGAGATGCGCCCAAGCGCGCCGTCGAGGGCGTGCGCTTCGCCGTCTGGGCGCCGAACGCCCGGCGCGTCAGCGTTGTCGGCAGTTTCAACCAGTGGGATGGCCGGCGCCACGCCATGCGCAGCCGTGGGGCCTCGGGCGTTTGGGAGCTGTTTGTGCCGCATGCGGCCATCGGCGATCTGTACCAGTTTGAAATTCTTGCGGGCGATGGCCGCTTGTTGCCACTCAAAGCCGACCCCTACGCCCGCGCCAGCCAGTTGCCGCCGGCGCAGGCCAGCGTGGTGGCACCCTTGCCGCCGCGCCGCGGCTTGCCGCCAGGGCGCGCCGCGGCCAACCGGCGCGACGCGCCGGTGTCGATTTATGAGCTGCACGCCGGCTCGTGGCGCCGCCACGCCGATGACCATGTTGGCGCGCAGCCGCGCCCGCACGGCCACCACCACAGCTGGGATGAGCTGTCGGCTGCATTGCCAGCTTATGTGGCCGGCCTGGGCTTCACCCACATTGAGCTGCTGCCCATCACCGAACACCCGTTTTCGGGATCTTGGGGTTATCAGACCCTGGGCCAGTATTCGCTCACGGCGCGCTTTGGCGACATGGCGGCTTTCCAGCGCTTTGTCGATGCCTGTCACGCGGCGGGCCTGGGCGTGTTGCTCGATTGGGTGCCGGCGCACTTTCCGTCCGATGCCCATGGGCTGGCGCAGTTTGATGGCACGGCGCTGTTTGAGTATGCCGACCCGCGTGAAGGCTTTCACCGCGACTGGAACACGCTGATCTACAACTTTGGGCGGCGCGAGGTGCGCAACTTTCTGGCCGGCAGCGCGCTGTACTGGATCGAGCGCTTTGGAATCGATGGCCTGCGCGTTGATGCCGTGGCCTCGATGCTGTACCGCGACTACAGCCGCGAAGCTGGCCAGTGGATCGCCAATGTGCATGGTGGGCGCGAAAACCTGGAGGCCATCAGCCTGTTGCAGCACATCAACAGCGTCATCGGCGCGCACTGCTCGGGCGCCATCACCCTGGCCGAGGAATCCACCGCCTTTCCTGGCGTCTCGGCCCCCGCCTCGACCGGCGGCTTGGGGTTTCACTACAAGTGGAATATGGGCTGGATGCACGACACCCTGGCCTACATCGGGCAGGCGCCAGTGCACCGGCGCTGGCACCACGACAAGATGAGCTTTGGCTTGATCTACGCCTTCAGCGAGAACTTCTGCCTGCCGATCTCGCACGACGAGGTGGTGCATGGCAAGGGCTCGCTGCTGGCGCGCATGCCGGGTGAGGCCGGCGACGCGCAGGATTGGCAGCGCTTTGCCAACCTGCGTGCCTACTTCGGCTTCATGTGGGCGCACCCGGGCAAGAAGCTTTTGTTCATGGGCCAGGAGTTTGCCCAGCCGGGTGAATGGAGCCATGAGGCCGAGTTGCCCTGGGCGCTGCTGGGTGATGCGCGCCACGCCGGCGTGCAGCGCCTGGTGGGGGATTTGAATCGCCTCTACCGCGAGCTGCCGGCGCTGCACCAGCGTGATTGCGAGGCCTCGGGCTTTGAGTGGATCGACTCCGCGGACGCGTCACATTCGGTTTATGCCTGGTTGCGCCGCGATGCCGCCGGCGCCCTGGCATTGATCGTCTGCAACTTCACGCCCGTGCCCCGCCCCGGCTGGCGCCTGGGCGTGCCCGATGCGCAAGACGGTGGCCCGGCGCGGTGGCGCGAGGCGCTCAATTCCGACTCGGCCCACTATGGCGGCAGCAACCTGGGCAACGGCGCTGCGGCCTTGCACTGCGAGCCTGTTTCCAGCCACGGCCGCGCGCGCTCGATCACGCTCACGCTGCCGCCACTGGCCACCCTGATACTGCTGCCCGCGTAGCCGCTGCTGTATCAACCCCGGAGCCCACCCCATGGACAAATCCCTGCAACCCCATCAACTCGCCCGGCGCTGCATTGCGCTGGTGCTGGCCGGCGGCCGCGGTGCGCGGCTGAAGGATCTGACCGATCGCCGCGCCAAGCCTGCGGTGTACTTTGGTGGCAAATTTCGCATCATCGATTTCGCGCTGTCGAACTGCGTCAACTCCGGCATTCGGCGCATCGGCGTGGTCACGCAGTACAAGTCGCATTCACTCTTGCGCCACCTGCAGCGCGGCTGGAGTTTCTTGCGCAGCGAGCTGAACGAAACCGTCGATCTGCTGCCGGCACAGCAGCGCGTGGGCGAGGAGCACTGGTACCGCGGCACGGCCGATGCGGTCTACCAAAACCTCGACATCGTGCGCAGCACCCAGGCCGAGTACATCGTCGTGCTGGCCGGCGACCATGTCTACAAGATGGATTACTCGCTGATGGTGCAAGACCACGCCGAGCGCGGCCTGGGCTGCACCGTGGGCTGCATCGAGGTGCCGCGCAGCGCGGCCAGCGCCTTTGGCGTGATGGCCATCGATGCCGATCACCGCATCAAGGCCTTCATTGAAAAGCCCGCCGATCCGCCGCCCATGCCCGGGCACGAAGACCGCTCCCTGGCCTCGATGGGCATCTATGTGTTTGATGCCGAGTACCTGTACCGCTTGCTTGACGAGGACCTGGCCAACCCGCAGTCCAGCCACGACTTTGGCAAGGACGTGATCCCGCGCGTGGTGGCCGAGGGCCGGGCGCTGGCGCATCCCTTCAGCAAATCCTGTGTCGGCCTGGTGCCCGGCGGCCAGCCCTATTGGCGCGATGTCGGCACGCTCGATGCCTTCTGGGCCGCCAACCTGGACCTGGCCTCGGTCATGCCCGCGCTCGACATCTACGACCGCGACTGGCCGATCTGGACGCACCAGCAGCAGTTGCCGCCCGCCAAGTTCGTGCCCGATCACCATGGCCAGCATGGCGTGGCGGTGAACACCATGGTCTCGGGCGGCTGCATCGTCTCGGGCTCCAAGGTGTCGAGCTCGGTGCTGTTCTCCAACGTGCGCGTGCAGTCGTTTTGCGTCGTCGATCAATGCGTGATCCTGCCCAGCGTCACCGTCAGCTTGCACTGCCGCCTGCGCAAGGTGGTGGTGGACCGCGGCTGCACCCTGCCCGAGGGCCTGGTGGTGGGCGAGGACGCGGCCTTGGATGCGCAGCGCTTCGAGCGCAGCGAGGGCGGCGTGGTGCTGATCACCGCGGCCATGCTGGCGCGGCTGGGCGCGGCGGGCTGAGGCGCGTTTCAGGTGGCGCCACGTTCAACGCCCAGGCGAGCCCCTGGCTCGACCGCCAAGCGCGCCGCGGCGGGCGCGTCGCCGCCGCTGCGCGTGCTGCAGGTCAGCGCCGAGCTCGTGCCGCTGCTCAAAACCGGCGGCCTGGCCGATGTCACCGGCGCGCTGCCGGCGGTGCTCGGCGAGCAGGGCTGCGATGTGCGGCTGCTGCTGCCGGGTTTCGCGGCCTTTGCCGATGCGCTGGTGGATGCGCGGCCGGTGGGCACGCTGCGCAGTGCGGGAGGCGAAGACCTGGCCGTGCGCTGCGGCCGGCTTGAAAGTGTGGCCGGGCAGCCCCTGGCCTATGTCATCGATGCGCCGGCGCTGTACCGGCGCGCCGGCGGGCCCTACGCCGATGCCGCGGACCGGCCCTTTGCCGACAACCACCACCGCTTTGCCCCTCTGGGCCAGGTGGCCGCGGCCTTGGCCGGTGGGCTGGATGCGGCCTGGCGGCCGCAGATCGTCCATGCCCACGATTGGCATGCCGGCCTGGTGCCGGCCTGCCTGCACTTTGCCCAGCAAGGCGTCGGCACAAGCCAGGCGTTAGGCGATGTGCGCAGTGTCTACACCGTGCACAACCTGGCCTATCAAGGCGTGTTCCCGGCCGCGGCCTTTGCCGACCTGGGCCTGCCCGCCCAGGCCTACCAAATGCACGGGCTGGAATTTCATGGCCAGGTGTCCTTCATGAAGGCCGGCCTGCAGTTTGCCCACCAGATCACCACCGTCAGCCCCAGCTATGCCCGCGAGGTGCTCACAGCAGAGCAAGGCTGCGGGCTCGACGGCCTGCTGCGCCAGCGCCAGGGCGTGCTCACCGGCATCCTCAATGGCGTTGACGGCGCGGTCTGGAACCCGGCCACCGATGCGCTGATCGCCCAGCGCTACGACGCCAGCCAATTGCCGCGCAAGGCCATCAACAAAACCGCCTTGCAGGTCGAGATGGGCCTGGCGCCGCGGCCCGAGGCGCTGCTGCTGGGCGTGGTCAGCCGCCTGACCGAGCAAAAAGGCCTGCACCTGGTGCTGCAGGCCTTGCCCGAGCTGCTGGCCCGCGGCGGCCAACTGGTGGTGCTGGGCACGGGCGAGCCCGGGCTGGTCGCGGCCTTCACCCAGGCGGCGCGCCAGCAGCCGGACGCGGTCGCGCTGTTTGTGGGTTATGACGAGCAGCGCTCGCACCGGGTGTTTGCCGGCGCCGATGTCATCGCCGTGCCCTCACGCTTCGAGCCCTGCGGCCTGACCCAGCTCTATGGCCTGGCCTACGGCAGCCTGCCCCTGGTGCACCGTGTGGGCGGTCTGGCCGACAGCGTGGTCGATTGCGCGCTGGAGAACCTGGCAGACGACAGCGCCACAGGCTTCGTTTTTGAGCGCTTCACCGCCACCGACCACAGCGCCGCCCTGCGCCGCGCCTTCGCCCTGCACGCCCAGCCCGAGGCCTGGGCCCGGGTGCAGCGCGCGGCCATGCGCCAGCGCTTTGGCTGGGACAGTGCGGCGCAGCAGTTGCTGGCGGTGTACCGCGCGGCGCTGGATGGGGCGGCTTGAGATGGGCTTGGTGCAGCCTCATGCGGCCGAACCAGGCCCGAATTTTGAGCCGGCCCCAGGCCCGTCCGCGGGTGGCGCCACGGTGGTGCACCTGAGCGCCGAGCTCGCCCCGGGCCGGCCCTACCCCATGGGCGCCACAGCGGGCGCCGAGGGTGTCAATTTCGTCGTCTTTTCCGACCACGCCACGGCCATCGAGCTGTGCATTTTCGATGCCTCGGGCGCGCGTGAGCTGCGCCGCTACACGCTGCATGGGCCGCACGACGGCCTGTTCTGCGGCCTGCTGCCCGGCACCGGGCCGGGCCTGGTGTACGGCCTGCGCGCGCATGGGCCCTATGTGCCCGAGGCCGGCCACCGCTTCAATGCCCACAAGCTGCTGCTCGACCCCTGGGCACGCGAGATCGTCGGCCACTTTCGCTGGGGTGCCGAGCACTACGGCCACACCCTGGGCCACCCCGAGGGCCACCGCTCCTTTGATGCGCGCGACAACGCCGCCACGGCGCTCAAGGCGCGCGTGCCGGCGCCGCGCTTGGCGCCGACGCTGGCGGAATCTGCGGCACCTGCCGAAGACACCGCTCATACCGCTCATACCGCTCATTCCGCACCCGCCGCCGTGCCGCCCTGCGCCGTGGCCTACAGCCCGGCCGAGCGCGTGCTCTACGAGGTGCATGTCAAGGGCTTCAGCCAGCAGCTTGCCGGCGTGCCCGAGGCGCTGCGCGGCAGCTTTGCCGGCCTGGCCCACCCAGCGGCCATCGCGCACTTCAAGGCCCTGGGCGTGACCACGCTGTCGCTGCTGCCGGTGCAGCGCGCGCTCGATGAGCCGGGCCTGGCCGAGCGCGGTGTGTGCAACTACTGGGGTTACAACACCCTGGGGTTTTTCTGCGCCGATCCGCGGCTGTCGTCACTGGGCGCGGGTGGCGACCCGGCCGCCGTGAATGCCGAGTTCCGGCAGATGGTGGCCGCGCTGCACACCCAGGGTCTGGAGGTGCTGCTCGATGTCGTCTACAACCACACCCCCGAGGGCGGCGCGCAGGGCGCCACGCTCAGCCAGCGCGGGCTGGACCAGGCCAGCTGGTACGTCCTGCGCGCCGATGACTGCAGCCACTGCGAGAACCACAGCGGCTGTGGCAACAGCTTGAATGTGGCCCACCCGCGCGTCACCCAGTTCGTGCTCGACAGCCTGCGCTTTTGGGTGCAGGAGATGGGCGTGGATGGTTTTCGCTTTGACCTGGCGCCCATCCTGGGCCGCGGCGCGCAGGGCTTTGATCCGCAGGCGGCGTTTTTCACCGCGCTGCGCCAGGACCCGCTGCTGGCGCGCGCGCTGCTGGTGGCCGAGCCCTGGGATGCGGGCATGGGCGGCTACCAGCTCGGGCGCTTTGGCGGACGCTTTCTGGAGTGGAACGACAAGTTCCGCGACAGCGTGCGCCGCTACTGGCTGCAGACCGTGGGTGGTGGGCAGGGTTCGGGGCAGGGCGCGATGCCCGGCCCAGCCGTCGGCCGGGGTGAATTTGCCCGGCGCTTTTGCGCCTCCAGCGATGTCTTCCACCACGGCCAGCGCCGGCCCAGCGCCTCGGTCAATTTCATCAGCGCGCACGACGGCTTCACGCTCGCTGACATGCTGCGTTATCAGCGCAAGCACAACACGGCCAATGGCGAGGGCAACCGCGACGGCCGCGATGGCGAGCCCAGCGTGAATTGCGGCGTGGAGGGCGAGGCCTCGGAGGCGTCCGACCCGGTGCACCTCGCGGTTCGGGCCCTGCGCGCCCGCCTGCAACGCGCCCTGCTGGCCACGCTGGTGCTGGCCCAGGGCACGCCCATGCTGTGCGCCGGGGACGAGATCGGCAACACCCAGGGCGGCAACAACAACGCCTGGTGCCAGGACAACGCCACCGCGTGGCTGGATTGGGCCCAGGCCGATGGCGCCCTGCTGGCCTTTGCCGCCGAGCTGCTGGCGCTGCGCCGCGCCGAGCCCGGCCTGCACCACGACGCCTGGTTCGAGGCCGAGCGCGGCGCCCAGCGCCTGCACTGGCTGCACCCACTGGGCCACGACATGCGGGTGGTCGATTGGCACGATGGCGGGCAGTTGGCGCTGGCCTGCGTGATCAGCGGGCATGGGCATGGGCACGATGCCGCCGGCGCGAACATGACGCCGACCGCGGCTGTGAGCTCGACCGCGGCGATTACCGTGCCGCCGCCGGCGGCCACCGGCCTGGCCGCTGCCGACACCGCCCTGTGGCTGGCCTTCAACCCCGAGCCCGGCGATGTGCTCTTCGCCCTGCCTCCCGGCCGCTGGGCCCTAAGCCTTGATTCAAGTGGTGACCTGCCGCGCCCGGCGATGCCGCAAGCTGTGCTGCAACCGGCGTTGCAATCTGCGCTGCACCCGGCGCCACCCCCGGCTCTCTTACTCCATGGCGCCGTCACCGTGCCGCATCGCGCCGTGCTGGTGCTGCGGCGCGTGGCCGCGGCTTGAGGCGCCGGCCCGCCGCGTCAGCCATCGGCCGCGCCATTTGATTTCACCTTCACCCCTCCCACCGTACTCACCAACATGCACCTCGCCCCTCGCGCCGCTGGCGTCCTGCTGCACCTCAGCTCACTGCCCGGGCCGCACGGCATTGGCGACTTCGGGGCCGAGGCCTATCGCTTTGTCGATTGGCTGGCGGCCACCCACCAGCGCCTCTGGCAATGGCTGCCGACCAACCCGGTGGGCCCGGGCAACTCGCCCTATCAAAGCGTCTCGGCCTTCGCCGGCAGCCCGCTGATGGTGGCGCTGCAACCGCTGGTGGACAAAGCCTGGCTGGCGCAGCCGACCCTTCCCGCCGAAGGCTTCGATGCGCAGCGCGTGCACTTCGATCAGGTGCAGCCCTGGCGCCTGGCGCAACTGCGCGCCGCCGCCGCCGGCTTTGCCGCCCAGGCCACGTTGGAGGAGCGCGCCACCCTGGCCGCCTGGCGCTCGCGTGAGGCCTCTTGGCTGGACGACTACAGCCTGTTCATGGCGCTGGAAACAGCCCACGCCGGCCAGCCCTGGTGGCTGTGGCCGCGGCCCCTGCGTGACCGCGATGCTGCGGCGCTGTCGGCCGCGCGCATCACCCACGCCGCTGAGATCGCCTTCTGGGAATTCGTGCAGTGGGCTTTCGATGAGCAGTGCGCCGCGCTCAAGGCCCATGCCAACGCGCAGGGCGTGGCCATCATGGGCGACCTGCCGATCTTCATTGCCCACCACAGCGCCGATTGCTGGGCCCGGCCCGACCTGTACTTTCTGGACGCCGAGGGCCAGCCCACGGTGGTGGCCGGCTGCCCGCCCGACAGCATGGCGCCGCTGGGCCAGCGCTGGGGCAACCCGCTGTACCGCTGGGAGCGCATGGCCGCGGAAGATTTCGCCTGGTGGACGGCTCGCGTCACACGCGCGTTAGCTCAAGCCGATATCTTCCGCATCGATCACTTCCGCGGCTTCGCCGGCTACTACGAGATCCCGGCCTCCTGCCCCACGGCCGAGATCGGCCAGTGGGTCAGCGGCCCGGGCGCGGCGCTGTTCGATGCCATTGCCCGCGCCTTGGGCCCGCTGCCCATCGTCGCCGAGGATCTGGGCCTGATCACGCCCGATGTCACCGCGCTGCTGGCGCACACCGGTTTCCCCGGCATGAAGCTCATCTGCTTTGCCTTCGGCCGCGATGGCGCGCATGAATTCCTGCCGCACAACTACAGCCCCAACTGCGTGGTCTACAGCGGCACCCACGACAACGACACCGCCCGCGGCTGGTGGGACCACGCCCCCGAGGCCGAGCGCCGTTATGCCGGCACCTACCTGGCCTGCGGCGCCCACGATGTGCACTGGGGCATGCTGCGCGCGGCCTGCAATTCGGTGGCCGCCATGGCCATCTTCCCGCTGCAGGATGTGCTGGGCCTGGACAGCGCGCACCGCATGAATGTGCCCGGCACCATGGGCGATCACAACTGGAGCTGGCGCTTCTCTTGGGACATGCTGGGCAGCGAGCCCGGGCGCGTGCTGGGGCTGATCACACAGGCCAGCGGGCGCTGATCACCCCACAGGCCCCTCAAGCTGCAGCCGCGCCCGCAGCTCGGCCTTGGCGATTTTCTCCAGCGTCGAGCGTGGCAGCTCGGTCACCAAGCGCACCTCGCGCGGGCGCTTGAAATCGGCCAGTTGGGCCGTGCAGGCGGCCAGCACACGCTGGCTCAGATCGGCCAGGGCGGCGGCGGCATCGCCGGCTTGCAAGACCGCCGCTGTCGGCAAAACAAAGGCCACCGGCACCTCATCGAGCATGCGGTGCTTGCGTGCCACGACGGCGCATTCGTGCACGCCGGGGACCAAGGCGATGACGCGCTCCACCTCGGAGGCGGCGACGTTCTCACCGCCCACCTTGAGCATGTCCTTGGTGCGGTCGCCAAAGCGGATGGAGCCGTCCTCCAACAGGTCCACCCGGTCGCCGGTGCGGAACCAGCCATCGGCGGTGTAGCTGGCGGAAGTGGCCGCTGCGTTTTCAAGGTATTCCTGGAAGAGTGAGAGGCCGCGTTGGCCGCGAATCATCAGCTGGCCCGAGCCGCCCGGGGCGGCGTGTTGGGCCTCGACCACTGGCCGCTCATCGTCGTCGACGATGGCGATGTCGTACTCGGGCGCCGGCCGGCCGATGGCCAGCGGCGGGCTGGGCCAGTGCGGCGAGCTGACGATGCCCTGGGTGATGGTCTCGGTCATGCCCCACCAGCCCATGGTCTGCACCCGAAAGTGGGCGTCGGTGGGCAGGGCGCAGGCGGCCGCGCCCCACATCCGGTAGTGGTGCTGCGCCGGCACCTCGTGCGTCATCAGCGCCTTGATGCAGAACGGAATCATCGACACCCAGGTGCAGCGCCGCGCCAGCGAAATCGGCCAGAAGCGGCTGGCCGAGAAGCGCGGCAGCACCACCGCCGTGCCGCCGGCCCACAGCGTGGCCAGCACCGAGTAGGCCAGTGCATTGGTGTGGAACAGCGGCAAATGCACCAGGTGCACATCGCCCGCGCGCAGGTCCTCGTGCACGGCGTTGATGCGCGCGCCCCACAGCGCGTTGGCGTGGCTCCACAGCACCGCCTTGGGCCGCGAGGTGGTGCCCGAGGTGTATTGCACGCTGCACGGCGCTAACGCATCGGGCGCGCGACCTGGCAGCGGCTCGGCCAGCAGGGTCTCAAAGCGCTGGCCGGGCTCGACCGCGCATGCCGGCGCGGCGCCGTTGTCGCTGGCGGTGACGACCATCCAGCGCAGCGCCTTGCACTGCGCCGCCACGCGCTCGGCAAATTTCGGCTGGGTGATGGCCGCCACGGCGCCGCAGTGCTCGGCGTAATAGGCCAGCTCGTCATCGGCCGCGCGGGCGTTGGTGGTGACGGCCACCGCGCCCAGCCAGGTGCAGGCGTACCAGGCCAGCAGCGCCTCGGGGCTTTGTCCAGGTGGATCAGCACCGCCTGGCCCGGGCGCACACCGCGTTTTGCCAGGCCACCGGCGATGCGCTGCGCCTGGTCGGCAAACTCGGCATAGCTCCAGCTCGCGGCCTCGCCCTCAAACGGCTCCCAGATGATGAAGGGGTGGTCGCGTCGGGCACGCGCCTGGTGCGCCAGCAAGGCCGGCACGTCCAGGCGGTTGAAGGGGTGGAGCTGGGCGGCGGTGAGCTGGGGTGGCATGGCGGTTTGCTGTGGATGGCAAGCGGGCGAGGAGGGCGGGCCGACACGCAACCCGTCGTCAGGCGGCGCAACGCATGTTGCCCGAAGCGCTGTGGCGCCAGGCCCGTGCGGAGAAGCCGGCAGAATCGCCGGGCCTGGCCGCCTTCTGCGATGTGGCCCCACGCCGAGGATTGCCCTTGACCGAATCGACCCCAATGACCACTTTGACCGCCAGCGCTCCAGGCTTTGATCGCCGCACGCAGGACATCGGCAACATCGTCGAGTTCGGCCACCTCAATGTGCGCGTGCCCGATCAGCAGCAGGCGCTTGTGTTCTACATCATGGGCCTGGGCCTGACGCGCGACCCCTACCTTCGCATCGGCACGGACAACGCCTGGGCCAATTGCGGCCAGCAGCAGTTCCATCTGCCCGTGGGCGCGCCGCAAATCCTGCGCGGCACCACCGGCCTGGTGCTGCTCGATCTGGACGCCCTGTGCCAGCGCCTGGCCAAGGTGGCGCCACTCCTGGCCGGCACGCAATTCAGCTTTGATCGCGCCAGCGCGACACAGGTCGATGTGCGCTGCCCCTGGGGCAGCCGCATCCGCGTGCACGCCCCCGATGAGGCGCGTTTTGGCCGCCTGCTGCTGGGCATGCCCTATATCGAAATTGACGTGGCCAGGGGCGGCAGCGAAGGCATCGCACGCTTTTACCGCGAGCTCTTGGGCAGCCGCGCCAGCACCGGCAGCGACGAGCGCGGCGCCTATGCCCGCGCCGAGGTCGGCTTGGGCGAGGCGCTCGTCTATCGCGAATGTGACGCGGCCTTGCCGGCCTACGATGGCCACCATGTGCAGATCACGGTGGCGGATTTTTCCGGCGTGCATGGCCGCTTGTTGGCGCGCGGCCTGATCACCGAAGAGAGCAATGCCAGCCAATACCGTTTTCAGGACCTGATCGATCCACAAGACGGCCGCCTGCTGGCCACCCTCGAGCACGAGGTGCGCAGCATGCGCCACCCCATGTACGCCCGGCCGCTGGTCAACCGCAACCCGGCCAACACCGACACCGCCTATGCCGCCGGCCACGAGGCCGGCCATTGGCGCTTTCCCCCCAGGAGCTGATGATGATGAAACGCTTTTCCATGCGCGCCGCCGCTGCCCTGTCGGCGCTGTGCGCGCTGGCCGCACCCGCGCTGGCCCAATCCTGCCCGGAGCGCAACCTCATGTACTGGCAGGCCTTCCCGCCAGGGGGTGAATCCGACATTTCGGCGCGCCACCAGCAGCTCGTGCTGCGCAAAAAGTGCACCGCCATCGAGACGGTCATTCAGTACAAGGCCGGCGGCGGCGGCGCCCTGCTGTGGAGCACCACCAACACCCTGCCGGGGGATGGCGTGAACATCGTCGGCATCAATCTGCCGCACATGGTGCTGCAGCCGATGGAGGGCAATGTCAGCTACAAGACCGACGATGTCGTGCCCATCTACTGGTACCACTACACGCCCGATGCCCTGGTCGTGCCCGAGACCAGTGCCCTCAAGACCTTTGCCGATTTCATCCGCGTGGCCAAGGCCGACCCCGGCAAGCTGAACCTCGGCGGCTCGGGCCTGAACTCGGCCAACCATGTGGCGCACGAGCGCCTGAACGCCGCCTTTGGCGTGAAGACCACCTATGTGCCCTACAAGGGCACGGGCGACATGACCATGGCCGTGATCGGCGCGCATGTCGATGGCGCCATGAGCTACACCGCCTTCGCCATCAACAACAAAACCAAGCTGCGCGCCCTGGCCGTGGCCATGGACAAGCGCCACCCGCTGTTGCCCGATGTGCCCACCTTCAAGGAGCTGGGCGTGGAGTGGGTGGACGGCGCCTTCCGCGGCGTGGGCGTGCCCAAGTCCACACCGCCCGAGGCCCGCCGGCGCTTGTCTGAGCTGTTTGCCGCGCTCAATGCCGATGGCGAGATGAAAGAGCTGGCCGCCAAGAGCGGCTTTGAGCTGATCAATGTGGGCACCGATGGCATGGAGGCCTTCATGAAGGACCGCGTGCGGGTCTACACCGAGGTCGGCAAGCGCATGGGGCTGGGTGCCAAGTAGGCTGGGCACGGCGCTGGTACCTGTGGCGCTGACACCTGCGGCGCTGTGACCTGCGGCGCTGACACCTGCGGCGCTGCGCATGCCCCGCCACCGTCGCCTGTGTTGATAAGTTAGCTGCCGTCCGCACCCTGCAGGCGGTAGGGCAGGGCAAAAGGGGCCATCAAGCGCGTGATGGCCAGCGCCTCGCGCGCGGCGGTGTCGGGGTCAGAGCGGGTCTCGGCGCTGCCGCCCCCGCTGATGACAAAACACAGCGCCAGCCCGCGCGCCTGCTCCTCGGCGCGCACGCTGACATCGCCGCTCAGGCCGGCGCGCGCCAGGCGCTCGTCGAAGGCCTGTTGCAGCGCCAGCAGCCGCAGCGCGGGCTTGTAGACCTTGCCAATGGCCGTCATCGGCATGGCGGCGATGAGGGTCAGGCGCTTGGGCACGGCGGGGCGCTCGGCAATCATTGGCGTGATCTCGCGCAGCAGGGCGGCGGCGGCCTCGTCCGCGGGCAGGGCGGCCAGGGCACTGCCGGGCTTGAGCGTCACAAAGGCCACCGGCAGCTCGCCAGCGTATTCATCAGGCTCGCCCACCGCCGCGGCGTGCAGCACCTGCGGGTGGCGCAGCAGGGCTTCCTCAATCAGGCCGGGGTCGATGTTGTGCGCCGAACGAATGATCACGTCCTTGGCGCGGCCGGTGATGAAGATGCGGCCATCGGCAGCGACATGGCCGATGTCGCCGGTGATCAGCCAGCCGTGCACAAAGGTGCCGGCATCGCGCGCCGCATCGGTGTAGCCCGGGCCGACGTTGGGGCCACGCAGGGCCAGGATGCCGGTGCGGCCGGCGGGCAGCGGGCGCGGGGCGGCCGATTCGGTGAACTCGCCCCTGGCGCCCGGCGCCGCGGGCGCCACCGCCACCGCGCAGACCTCGGTGAAGGGCAGCCGCAGCCCACACGAGCCCGGCACGCGTGGCGCGTGGAAGGGCTCGATGCTGATGATGCCGGCGCATTCGGTCATGCCCAGGATGTTGCGCACCGGGATGCGGTAGCGGCGCTCGAACGCAGCCGCCAGCTCATCGGGCAGGGGCGAGCCGCCGGTGAGCAGTGCCCGCACCGTTTGAATGTCAGCATCTGCCGCATCCACATTCATCAGCGTCGAGATGACGGTGGGCACCGCGGCCAGCAGGGTGACGCCGTGGCGCTGCACGCAGCGCCAGTAGTGGCGCACAAAGGCCGCGTCGCGCATGCCCAGCAGCGGCGGCAACACCACATGGCCACCGGCCAACAAGGTGGACAGGCCAAACACAAAAGCCCCCGCCACATGGAAGAGCGGAAAACCATTGAGCATCACATCGCGCTCAGTGCTGGCGTAAAAGTGCCCGGCGCTGACCGCCGTGTGCAACTGGTTGCCATGCGTGTGCTGTGCCAGCTTGGGCGCGCCCGTGGTGCCACCGGTGTGGAACAGCGCGGCCACGGTGTCGCGCGTGGTGTGGCGCTCAAACACCAGGGTGTGGCCGGGCTGCTGGGCGATCAATGCTTCAAAGCTGTCGGTGGCGGTCTCATCGGCGGCGGCGGCGGCCTCTGCGGTGTTGTCAGCAGCGTCGGTAGTGGCTCCGGCGACTGCCCCGAGGGCAGCGGCAGCGGCCTCGGCGCCGGCATTTCCGCCCACCCACAGGATGCGCTGCAGGCCCGGGCACAGCGCGCGCAACTGCAGCGCCTTGGCGGCGATGTCGAGCTCGGCGCAGGGCGCCAGGGCAATCAACACCCGCGCCTTCGCGGCCTCGATCAGGCCGGCGATGTTGGCAGCGTCGAGCAAAAAATTGATGGGGCAGACCCTGCCCGCCGTCGCCCCGCCCAGCAGCGCCAAATAGGCCGCCGGCATCGCCGGCAAGAGGAAGGCCACCGCGTGCTCGTCGTCCACACCCAAGGCGTGCAGCAGGTTGGCGGTTTGGTGCACGCGCTGCAGCAACTGCGCATGGGTCCACTGCTGCACCGGCGCATCGATGTCAGCGCTGGCCAGCGCCGTGATCGCCGGCCGTGGGCCATGCGCGGCGGCCACCGCCGCCAGGGCCTGGATCAGGCTGTGCTGGGGCGCGAAGGCATCGATGCCCAACGCCTCCAGCGCGGCGATGTCTTCGGCTGTGGTCAGTGCGGGCATGGCTCGCGATCCCGGCCACGCTGCAAAGCCCGGCCTTCGACGCAGCTGCAGGGCATGGCCAAGCTCAGGCCTTGGGTGCCGCCATCGGCGGCATGTCCTGGTGCAGCTTGCGCATGGCAAAGCGCCACATGCCATGTTCGCGCCGCAGCTCATCTTCATAGCGGCCAGTGAACAAAATGCGCGCACCGGTGGCGCCGGTGCACACCATCTGCAAATAGCTGCTGGAGCGGGCGTGGTCACCACTGATGCGCGACACGGTGTTGACGGTGAAGTGCTTCAGGCCACTGAGCTTGAGCCTGAAGGCGGCGTCATAGCCCTCGGTGAAGCGGCGGATGGCGGGCAAGCCGACAAAGGGCCCGCCGAGCGCGTCCAGGCCGTTGAAGACACCGTCGCTGCACCAGCATTCCAGGAACTCGGTGTAGTGGCCGCGGTCCAGAGATTGGTTGTAGACGCCGATCAGCTCGGCGATGGCGAATTTGTCTTCCATGGGTGAGGGCATGGGCGCTCCTGTGGGGGTGTGCTGCAGGTGTATGGGGTGTTCGGTGGGCAGGGGCCTGGCGTGAAGGCTTGAGGGCTGGCGGCGCAATGCGTGTCGGCATCGAAGCGGCGCGCACGTCCGATGCTCGGGCAATGTATTCGATGCCTTATGCTCCAACCCGTGAACGCCGCCACACATCCCGCCACCCATCTGCTTCGGGCCAGCACCCGACGACCCTCAGGACGCCCTTGAGAGGAATCGTTGCGCCCGAACGCTGACCCAAGCGTTCACACCCTTGAAGGCCACGAGACCCCTCGTGGCCTTTGTCGTTTTGGTGGTGGTTGATCTTCGTTCGCAACTCGCCGCCAAGGCCCTCAGCCCCGAGGCGGCCGCGCCGGCCTTCGTTTCCAAGCCCTGAACTTCAAGGAACGAAGACATGAACCCGATCACAGCACCGCAGCCACTTGCGCCTACACCATTCGCGCCGACGCCCTTTGCAAATTACCCCGTCGAGACGCTGATGCGCATCACCCAGCGCCCCAGCCGTGTCTTCACCCATGGTCGCGGCAGTTGGCTGTGGGACAGCGAAGGCCATCGCTTCCTTGATCTGGTGCAGGGCTGGGCGGTGAACACCCTGGGCCACGCGCCGCCGGAGGTGAGGCAGGCACTAACCGATCAATCCAGCCGACTGCTGCAACCCGGACCGGGCCTGTACAACGACCAGGCCATTGCCCTGGCGCAGCGCCTGGCCGCACTCAGCGGCCTCTGCCGCAGCTTCTTCACCAGCAGCGGCGCCGAGGCCAATGAGGGCGCCATCAAACTGGCGCGCAAATTTGGCCAAAAGCACCGCGGCGGCGCCTTCGAAATCATCACCTTCGCCGGCGCCTTTCATGGCCGCACCTTGGCCACCATGAGCGCCAGCGGCAAGCCCGGCTTTGACACCCTGTTCGCGCCGCAGGTGCCGGGTTTCCCCAAGGCGCGCTTGAACGACATCGACAGCGTGCGCGCCTTGACGGGCACCAACACTGTGGCGGTGATGCTCGAGCCCATCCAGGGCGAGGCCGGCGTGATCGAGGCCGCGCCCGAGTTCTTGCGCGAGTTGCGCGCGCTGTGCGATGCCCACGGCCTGCTGCTGATCTTCGACGAGATCCAGACCGGCATCGGCCGCACCGGCGAGCTGTGGGGCTGGCAGGCCAGCGGTGTGCGCCCGGATGTCATGACCCTGGGCAAGGGCCTGGGCGGCGGCGTGCCCATGGGCGCTCTGCTGGCCGCTGAGTTTGCGTGTTGCTTCGAGCCTGGTGACCAGGGCGGCACCTACTGCGGCAATGCCCTGATGTGCGCCGTGGCGCTGGCCGTGCTGCAGGCCATCACCGCCCCCGGCTTTCTGGCGCACACGCAAGCCCGCGGCGAGCAGTTGCGTGCCGGCCTGAACCGCCTCGGCCAGCGCCTGGGCAGCCCGCCAGTCAGCGGCCGCGGCCTGCTGCTGGCGCTGGAGCTGCCAGGTGCCAACCAGGCCAATGAGGTGGCACAGGCGTTGCTGGCGCGCGCCAGCAGCGATGGCCACAGCGCCGGCCTGCTGCTCAACCCGGTGCGCCCGCAGCGCCTGCGCCTGGTGCCGGCGCTGAACATCAGCCGGGCCGAGGTCGAGCAGGCGCTGGCCATGTTGGATGAGGCGATCTGAGGCCTTGGGCCAAGCCTGAGGGAATTACGCCCCCCACAATCGTCTGCCGGTGGGCTTTGACCACCGGCCACACACCATGGCCCTGCCGCGCCGCCCGCGCGGCCAGAGGCCTTCATCACGCAACGAGGAGACTGCCATGATCCCAACCCAGGCCCCATCGATCAACGCCTTGGGCGAATTCACCCCGGGCCTTGCCAGCGGCTGCGGCTGTGCCGCGCCGCGCCGCGGCTTCTTGACCGGCCTGGTCGGGCTGGGTCTGGGTGCCTTGGCGGGTGGCTGCGCCGGCCCGAGTTCATCAACCGGTACGCCCTCGGCCGCAACAGCCGCCGCAACAGCCGCCGCAACAGCCGCGCGCACCCGCATCGATGTGCACCACCACTTCTTCTCGCCCACCTATGTGGCCGAGCTCGACAAGGTGGGCCAGGCGCCGCCCATCGTCAAGAACTGGTCTTTGGCCAAGACCCTGGACGACATGGCCAAGGCCGGCGTGGCCACGTCCATGCTCTCGGCCACCACGCCGCAGGTGGGCTTCACCGACGCCGCCAACGCCCGGCGCATTGCGCGCGAGAGCAACGAATATGCGGCCCGCTTGGGTGCCGACCACGCCGGCCGTTTTGGCTCATTCGCCATGCTGCCCATGCAGGACATGGACAGCGCGCTGCGCGAGCTGGAGTACGCGCTCGATGTGCTCAAGGCCGATGGCATTGGCCTGCTCACCAGCTATGGCGACAAGTGGTTGGGCGACGCCGCCTTCAACCCGGTGATGGATGAGCTCAATCGCCGCAAGGCCGTGCTCTACACCCACCCCACGGCGGCCAATTGCTGCCGCAATGTGCTGCCCGATGTGCCACCCACGGTGATCGAATTTGGCACCGACACCAGCCGCGCCATCACCCACATCGTGTTCTCCGGCACGGCCGCGCGCTGCCCCGATCTGCGCTTCATCTTCTCGCATGCGGGCGGCACCCTGCCCTTCCTCACCGAGCGGCTGCTGCGGCTGCCGATCCAGGACCCCAAGCTCAAGCCGCGCGTGCCCAATGGTGTGCTGCACGAGCTGCAGCGCTTTTATTACGACACCGCCTGGTCGTCGCACCCGGGGGCGCTGGCCTCGCTGAACAAGCTGGTGCCGGTGGCGCAGATCTTGTTTGGCTCGGATTACCCCTACCGCACGGGCGAAGACCATGTCACCGGCATCACCGGCTATGGTTTTTCGGCCGCGGATTTGCAGGCCATTGGGCGCGACAACGCGCTGCGGCTGCTGCCGCGCTGGCGCGGTTGAGGCGGGGCTCAACTGCCGCGCGGCTGCCGCCCCGTCACCGGATACACCGGATCGGTGTAGCCATAGGTCGAGGCGTGGCCCGCGGGCACCAGGGCGCTGAGCACGCGCTCGTCCTCATCGGTCAAGCTGATTTGCAGCGCGGCGATGTAGTCCTGCCACTGCGCCAGCGTGCGCGGCCCGCCGATGACGCCAGCGATCAGCCGGTTGTGCAGCACCCAGGCGGTGGCCAATTGGCTGGCGGGCAGGCCGCGCGCCTGGGCGTGGGCCTTGAACTGCTGGGCGAGCTGCAGCGATTCGGGCCGCCACTCGGTCTGCATCAGGCGTTTGTCATTGCGCGCCGCGCGGCTGCCGGGCTCGGGCGTGGCGCCGGGGGCGTATTTGCCCGAGAGCACGCCACGCGCCAGTGGGCTGTAGGCCACCACGCCTAACCCATAGTTCAAGCAGGCCGGCAGCAGCTCGGTTTCGATGCCGCGGGTCATGGCGTTGTAGGGCGGCTGGCAGGCGATGGGCTGAGGCAGGCCCATGCGGCGTGCGCACTCGACGATGCGCGCCACGCGCCAGGCGCGGAAGTTCGACACGCCCCAGTAGAGGATCTTGCCCTGGGCAATCAGCACGCCCAGCGTGCCGACGATCTCTTCCACCGGTGTGGTCTCGTCGTCGCGGTGCAGGTACCACAGGTCGATCCAGTCGCTGCCCAGGCGCTGCAGGCTGGCGTCGATCGCCCGCGTCAGCCAGCGCCTTGACAGGCCGCGGTCATTGGGCTCGCTGCCCATGGGGTTGGCCACCTTGCTGGCGACGATCCAGCGCGAGCGGTCCTGCGCGATGAGCTGGCCGACGATGCGCTCGGACTGGCCGCCGGCATAGGCGTCGGCCGTGTCGATCGCGTTCTGGCCCGCGTCGCGGGCGGCGGCCACGATGTTGGCGGCCTCCGCGGCATCGGTCTGGTCGCCAAACATCATGGCGCCCAACCACAGCGGCGAGGTCTTCAGACCGCTATCGCCTAACGACGCAGTCAAGGGGTGGGTCGAGGGCTGGGTCATGGCATCGACTCGGGCAGTGCCGGCACATTGAACACCTGGCGCAGATAGGCCAGGAAGGTCTGGTCATCGCACAGGATCTTGCCCGGGCTGTCGCTCAGCTTGGCCACCGGCTGGCCATTGCAGTGGGTGAGCTTCATGACGATGTGCAGGGTGTGCAGGCCCATGTCATTGCTCAGGTGGGTGCCTATGCCAAAGCCGAGCTGGGTGCGGTCGGCAAAGTGGCGATACAGCTCGAAGGCGCGCGTGAGGGTGAGCGAGTCGCTGAACACCAGGCGCTTGGTGTTGGCGTCGATGCGCAGCTTGGCGTAGTGCGCCAGCGCCTTTTCGCCCCAGACGATGGGGTCGCCCGAATCATGGCGCAGGCCATCGAAGAGCTTGGCGAAGTACAGGTCGAAGTCAGCCAGGAAGGCGTCCATGCCGACGACATCGGTCAGCGCGGTCCCTAAGTCACCGCGGTACTCCTGCACCCAGGATTCGAGCGCGGCCTTTTGAAAATCACGCAGGCGCACGCCCAGGGCTTGATAGGTCTGCAAGAACTCATGCGCCATGGTGCCGATGGGCACCAGGCCCAGGTCGCGCGCCAGCAGCACGTTGGAGGTGCCCTTGAAGTATTCGGGCACCTCGCACTGCAGGGTGGCCACCACCTCGCGGTGCCAGTCACCGCTGAAGCGCCGGCGCACGCCAAAATCAAAAAACTCAAACGGATGGCGGCGCCGGGGCTCGCGCCCGAAGTCGCGCAGCATGCGTACTTTGTCCGCTAGCCTGGCGCGCCCTTCGGCCAGCGCCGCGGCCTGGTCGACACGGCGAAAGTAGAGCTCGTTGACGATGGCCAGCACATGGATCTCAAACGCCATGACATGCACTTGCGGGCCGCGGGCGACGATCTCCAGCGTGCCGGCGTGGTCGCGCACCTCGATGAAATCGCGCTGGAACTGGAAGATGCGCAGGAAATCAACGAAATCGCTCTTGATGAAGCGCAGCGAAGCCAGGTAAGCCAGCTCATCGGGCGTGAAGCGCAGGCTGCACAGGTGGTCGAGCTGCTCATTGATCTCGGCGATGAGGTGGGTGAGCGGGTAGTCGCGCGCATTGCGACAGATGAAGATGTACTCGGCCTGGGTCTGCGGGTGGCGGTGCAGCATGGCCTGCCACATCGTGAACTTGTACAGATCGGTCTCGAGCAGGCTGTGCAGGACAGGTTGCATGGGCGCTTGCGTCGCTATCGACGGGTTAGGGATGAGCAGCCGGCCTGCCTTGCGGGCCAGTATAGGATCGGCCGAGGTCCTGCCCCTGCCCCGCATCTTGCGGCCCGCTGGCCCCATTCATCGGTCTCGCATGCCATCGTTTCGCCCCGCCTTGACGCTCGCCGATTGGGATGAAATCCTGGGCCTGGGTGGGCTCGCGCAGCAGTTGCAGGCCGGCCTGCGCAGCCCCGCCGATGGCCTTGCCTTGCTGGCCCAGCGCCGGCCGGTCTATCCCAATGTGGCGCTGGATTACATCCGCCCGCTCGATGCCATGGAGGCGCTGTGTGCTCGCGTGCAGCTCGCGGTGGAGGAGCAAAACATCGATCTCGACGCGCTCAACGATGCGCTCACCGAGGCCGATCTGCCGCGCTTTGATTACGACTGGCGGCGCCTGCTGCGCGCGGACGAGCGCGACGCCGTGCAGTCGCTGCAGCGGCGCTTGCAAGACGCCGCCGAGGAGGCCGAGCGCAGCGCCGAGGAAGCCGAGGATCTGGCCCACGAGCTTGAGGAACAGGAGCGCGCGCTGGAGGACGAGGCCATCGAGGCCGAGGACCAGCAAGAGGCCCTCGAAGCCCGGCGCGATGCCGTTGCCCGCGGTGACGACCCCGGCCCGGCGCCCAGCGATGACGGCGACGATGGCGATGGCGATGACGACTGAAATGACTGACCCCACACAGGCTGACCATGCCCGACCCTGATGCCCCCCACCCGCCCGATCTCGAGGCCCTGCGCCGCGCGGCCGATGTAGCCGCTCGCCGGGCCGAGACCCGTGAGCTGCTGGCCTATGCCGCGGCCGAGCAGGCGCTGGCCGCGCAGGCGCAGCTGCGGCGCGTTTTCGGCAGCAAAGGGGTGCTGGATGGCCACGGCATCGGTGCGCGCGCGGCCCATGCGCCGCAGTTGTTCACCCAATGTGGCGCGGCGATGGGCGGCGCCGCGCAGGCCAAGCGCCGGCATGAGCAGGCGCTGTTGGCTGCAGCCCGGGCACGGCGCGCCCTGGCCCGTGTGTGGCGCGGCTGAGTTCGGCGCAGCAGGCTTCTGCCAAGCAAAGCACGCCTGAGTCGAGCACCGCGCGACCACACACCCAAGCTCAAAGTCCAGGCAGCCGCACCATGCCCTTGTCCGATCTGCACATCCCCTACTTCGCGGCGCCCGGGCTGCGGCTGCTGTTCGATGGCGACTACCTGCTGGCCCTGCATGCCCAGCTGCAGCGTGCGCGCAGCAGTGTGGACGCCTCACTGTTCCTGGCCGATGTGCGGCCGGCGCAGGATGCACACCGCAGCGTGCGTGGCCTGTTGCATGCCCTGGGCGAGGCCGCCTGGCGCGGCGTGCGCGTGCGCGTGCTGCTCAGCCCCTTTCAGAGCGACAGCCCGGCGCTGGACATCAACCGCGTGGCGCAGCGCTTCTTGCATGCCCGCGGCGTGCCGGTGCGGACGTTTCGGCCGCAGCCCAAATCGCAGCGTGACTCGCTGCACACCAAGTTGCTGGTCTTTGACCAGCGCCTGTGCATCACCGGCAGCCACAACTGGACGCAGGGCGCGCTCAATCAAAACCTGGAGACCAGCGTGCTGGTCGAATCCACCGATCTGGCGCAGCACCTGGGTGCGGTGTTTGAGCAGCAATGGCTGCGCGGCGAGGCCTCACTTGAACGCATTTGAGCGCTTCTTCGTCCTCACCCAGTGCCAGGCCTGGCTGGGCCCGGCGCTGTACCGGCGCCAGCATGAGGCGGCTTACCTGCAGGTGTTCGCGCAGCTCACCCGGGCCGCGCGCGGTGAGCCGGTGCTGGGCATGGCCGATGCCGCCCGGGCGCGGGCGCTGTCGGCGCAGTGGCAGGTCTTCATCGCCGTGGTCGAGGGCGCCGTGCTCGATGCTGGGATGGCACGCCAGGGCCATGGTGCGGGCGCAGAGGGTGGCGGTGGCAGCGACAGCGCTGGCCCTGCCGACACCACCGATGCGCGCGCGCCCGCCGCGCTGCAGCCCGAGGTGGCCGAGCTCGTGCCCACGCAGCGCCTGCCGCGGGTGCCCATCAACAGCGCCAGCGCGCGCGAGCTCGCCGACGTGCCGGGCATAGGGCCCCGTGTGGCGCTGCGCATCGTCGCCCGGCGTGTGGCCTACGGCCACTACCGAAGCGTGGACGATCTGCAGCCGGTGCAAGGCCTGGACCGTGCGGCCCGTGAGCGCGCCGCGCCCATGCTGTCGTTCGCCTTGCCCACACCGGCGCCCTGGCCTTGGCCGCCGGGACCCAGGCTGCCGGCCGGGCCGTCAGGCCCTAACACACCAGTTGTGCTGACAATACCTAATCCTACAGTCATGCCGACAGTGGCGGCCGGCGGCGTCGCAAGCAGCCCCCTGCAGCGCCACATCCAGTGGCTTGCCGCCTTGCGTGGCGCGCCACCCGGTGCCTGGCCCAGCCTGGCCTGCGATGAATTGCGCCGCATCGCCCGGGCGGCCTTGCAGCGCCCCTATTGGCAGGCGCTGCGCCGCTGCGACGTGCCCGATCTTGAGCTGCGCGCAGCCGCCCAAGCCTGGCAAGCCGCGGTGGACGCCAGCGCCGCAGACGTGGCGAGCGGCAGCACAGGGGCAAGCGGCAGCGCAGTGTCGAGCGGCACCATAGCGGCCAACGGCGCCGCAGCCGCCGGCGCTGCGCTGCCGCCCCAGGGCGTGGCGCCACTGCACAACCGCTCCTACTTCGAGCTCATCGCGCAGTTGATCCGCAATGCCCGGGTGCGCGCCTGGGTGCAGATGTTTTACTTCACCTCAGGCACAGGCGCCGCGCCCGGCGACGCCCTGATCACCGAGCTGTCTGCGGCGCAGGCCCGCGGTGTGGACGTGCGGCTGATCCTCGACACCGATCTGGGCAGCGACTACCACCGCGCCGCCACCATCAATGCCGCCACCGTGGCCACGCTGCAGGCTGCTGGCCTGGCGCATCGGCTCGATCAGCCCGGCGCCACCACCCACAGCAAAGTGCTGCTCATCGATGAAAGGCAAGTCGTCGTCGGCTCGCACAACTGGACGACACGCGCCGCCTTCCAGTTGGAGGAGCTGAGCTTTTACATCGAGTCGGCCAGCGCCAACGCCCAGCAACAGCGCCGCTTCATGCAGCTCTGGCAGGCCTACGACCCTGACGCCGCGACGCGCAACTTTGCCTTTGAGCTGCTGGCCTTCCCCAGCCCCGCCGAGCGCCGCCAACTGGCTGCGGCCGGGCTGATCGACAGCGCCACGCTGCAGGCGCGCTTTGCCGATGCCGCGGCAGCGCACGCCGGTGCTGCAGCGCTGGCGCTGGATGCTGATCGCCTGCAGCGCCTGTGGCGGCTGCTCAAGCTGATGCAGAGCTTGGCCCTGCCCGAGGCCACGGCGCATGCCCTGACGCTGACCGCCGCGCACTCGCCCGCGGCGCTGCTGGCCCTGCCGCGCGCCGAGCTCTTGGCCCTGCTGCGCGCCCTGCCGGCGGACAACGGCGCCTACCTGCGCAAGGCCATCCGCTTCGATGTCGTGGAGGCCCTGCATGGCTAGCGGCTACTACATCACGCCCGATGACAGCACCGACCGCGGTGTGCTGATCTGGGACCAAGACCCGGCCGCCAACCCCGACGCCAGCCCGGTGGGCACGGGTGAGATTCCCAGTGGCTACAACGGCATCGACGACTACGGCCCGGCCTTTGAGGCGGGCACTGCCGCGCCGCTGGACAACGTGCAGCCCATGGGTGGCGCGGGCGAGCTGGGCGGCAACCCACCGGCGTCTGAAGACCCGGCCAATGAAGGCCTGCCCGGCGCCGAGGGCCCGCCTGGTGGTGATGGCAGTGGGGATGGCGATGGGGATGGCACCGGCGACGGCACCGGCACCGGCGATGGGGATGGCGATGGCACTGGCGACGGCGACGGCGACGGCGACAACCCCGACAACCCCGATGATCCCGGCGGTGACTACGGCGCCGGTGACGACGACGATGAGGACGACGGCCCCAGCCCGGAAGAGCTCAATCTCGATGACGCCCTCGACGAGCTCGACGACGCGATCTCGGACATCAACGACCAGCTCGACGATGTCCGTGCCGCGCGTGAGGACGCCCAGGATGCCGCCGACCAGGCCCGCGACCGTGCCCGCCAACTGGCTGAGCTGGCCAAGCGCGCAGGCGACACCGCCGATGCCCTGGACGACGCGCGCCAAAGCCTTGACCAGGAGCTGCAGCAACTGCTTAACGCCGACCCGCTGGACAAGCCCGACGCCCAGGACCAGGTCGAGGACAACTTGCTGCATGGCCTGACGGTGGGCGACCCGGTGCGGCCCTTCAGCGGCAGCCTGGTGCGCCGCGAGGTCGATGCCCGGGCCCGCGCCGATGGCATGGACTTCGTCTTTGAGCGTTATTACGACCAGCAGATTTACACCCTCGGCCCGCTGGGCCCAAAGTGGCGCCACAGTTTCCAGGATGAGCTGCGCCCGCTGCCATCGGGCCGCGTGCTGCGCACCCTGCCCGATGGTGGCACGCTGGTCTACCTGCCCGCTGCGGCGGGCCCGGGCTTCACATCACCCGTCGGCTGGAACGATGTGCTCGAGCGCCGCAGCGGCGGCTTTCGTGTGCGCGATGCCCATGGCGGCCAGCGCCTGTTTGATGCCCAGGGCCGCTTGCTGGAGCAGGGCGACCGCCACGGCCGGCGCATCCAATTGAGCTACAGCGAGGGCCTGCTGACCCTCATCACCGATTCCAGCGGGCGGCGCTGGGCGCTGGGCTATGACGGTGAGCGGCGCCTCTGCTCGTTGACTGCGCCGAATGGCGCCATCACCGGCTATGCCTATGACGCCGGTCGCTTGGCGGCGGTGGCCCTGCCCAGCGTCGATGCGGCCGCGCCGCTGGCGCTGATCCGTTATGCCTACAGCGACGGCGCCGACCCGCGCACGCGGCACAACCTGGCCGAGGTGCGGTCTCCCGGCGCTTCACCTGGTGCACCACCTGGTGCACCACCTGGTGCATCACCCGGTGGAGGTGCATCCGACGGCAGAGTCATTTTGACTGTTATCTACGGCAGCACCGGCCGCGAATTCAACCGCGTCACCGAGCAAACGGTGGCCGGTGGCGTCTGGCGCCTGGCCTACCTGCCGGCGCAGCAGGCCGGGGCCACGCGGCGCCTGCAGATCACCAACCCGCTGGGCCATGTCTCGGCCACGGAGTTCAACGACGACGGCCAGCAACTGCAGCACGAGCTGTGGACGCATGGCCTGCAGCCCGGCGCGCCGGCGCAGTACCTGACGCGCTGGCGCTATGCCGCCAGCGGCCTGGTGGCCAGCGTGCAGGCGCCCTCGGGCAGCAGCACCGAGTGGCTCTACGACGCCGCCCATGCCGACTTCCTGGCCCGCGGCAATCTGCTCAGCCTGCGCCGGCGCCCGCGCGCCGATGCCAGTGATGCGCAGTGCCTGCTGCAGCAGTTTCGCTACGGCGCGCACAACCAACTCGTGCAGATCATTGATGAGCTCGGCCGCAGCACCGATTTCAGCCTGAACGCCGCGGCGCTGCCGGTGCTGGCCGAGCTGCCGGCCATCACCCTGGCCGATGGCAGCAGCGTGCGCCCGCAGTGGCGCTGGGCCTACGCCGAGCGCGGCCGCGTGGCCTCACGCACGGCGCCGGATGGCACGAGCACGGCCTTCAGCTACTACACCGACAGCGGCCGGCGCGGCCTGCTGCGGCGCTGTGTGGTCGATCCTGGCGGCCTGGCCCTGGTGCACGAATGGAGCGTGGACGGCATGGGCCTGGTCAGCGCCGAGCGCCACCCCGATGCCGCCCCGCTGCGCCACGAGCACGACGCGCGCGGCCGGCGCACCGCCCTGTACCGCGGCAACCAACTGGCCACACGCTGGCAGCACGACGACGAAGATCGGCTGCGCGTCATGGCCGAGCGCCGGCTGGATGGCCAGGGCGTGGTGCAAACGCCCGAGTTCATCGAGCTGCACTGCGAATACGACGCTGCCGGGCATCTGGCGGGCCTGCGCAGCGTGGCCGGCGGCGACACGCTGGAGGCCTTGGGCTTTGTGCACGACGCCCTGGGCCGACTGGTCGAGCAACACGGCCCCGGCGCGGCCATGGAGTTGAGCCGTTATGACGAGCGCGGCCTGCTGCTCGAATCCACCCTGGCCCCGGGCACGGCGCTGGCCAGCACGCGGCGCTGGGCCTATGACGCCGACGGTTTTTGCGCGCGCTTCGAATCCGCCCGCGGCCACGTCAGCAGCTATCTGCACGACGGCTTTGGCCGCCTGCGCGAACAGCTCGACGCCCTGGGCCAGCGCGACCTGTTCAGCCACGATGAACTCGGCCGCCTGAGGCGCGCCGAACGCTTCGATGCCGCGGGCCTGTGCCGGCGCATCGTCGAGTACGACCATGCCGGCGCCCAGGCGCCCAGCGAGCTGCGCCTGGCCCGCCTGGACGCCAGCGGCCAGGTGCTGGGCTGGGTGCGCGAGCGCTTTGGCTGCGACGCCGCCGGCCAGGTGCTGCGCCATGAGGGCGCCGCCGGTGGCATCACGCAACTGGCCTTTGACGCCCTGGGCCGCCAGCGAGAGCAGACCGATGCCATGGGTAACGTGCGTCGGCAGGCCTTTGATGGCGCCGGGCGCATCACCCGCATCGAACATGAGGCGCGGCAGGCGGGCGTGGTGGTGCAGCGCCTGTCGCAGCGGCTGACCTGGTCGGCCCACGGCCACCTGCTGCGCAGCGAGGATTCGGCCGGTCGCGTGCAGCAACTGCGCCACGACAGCCTGGGCAATCTCTGTGAGCTGCAGCATGACGACGGCAGCCGCTTGCACATCGAGCACGATCTGCTGGGCCGGCCGCTGCGCCGCAGCACGCTGTTGGCCGATGGCACGCTGTTGGCCGATGGCACACAGCGCTGGACCGAGGGCCTGGCCTACAGCGCCGAGGGCCAGGTGGCGCAGGTGACCAACGCCGCCGGCCATTCGACACAGTTCACCCACGATGCGCAGGGCCGCTTGCTGCGCATCGAGGGCCCGGCGCTGGCCACAGCCTCGGCGGCCGTGCCAGGTGGCAGCACCACACTCGCCGAGTTCGCCTACGACGCCTGCGGCAACCTGGGCCACATCGTCGATGCGCGCGGCGTCTCCATCAGCCAGGAATTCGACGGACTGGAGCAACTGGTCGCGCGCCACACAAAGAAGCCACTGGACATTCCCGGCCCCGAGAAGGAGGCCTTTGGCTACGACGCGCTGGGCAACCTGATTCGCGCCGAGAGCGCTGGCGTGCAGGCCGAGTTCGCCTTTGACAGCCTGGGCGCGCTCACCCAGTCCAGCCTGAACGGCCACACCGTGCGGCGCCACTACAGCGACGACGGTGCCCTGGCCACGCTGCGCTACCCCTGCGGCCTGGCCATCGACTACTTGCTCGATGCACTCGGCCGGGCCACCGAGTTGAGCGCCACCCTGGCCA
Source organism: Ideonella sp. (assembly GCA_043720415.1). Lineage (GTDB taxonomy): Bacteria > Pseudomonadota > Gammaproteobacteria > Burkholderiales > Burkholderiaceae_C > Pseudaquabacterium. Next base: position 17,089 of record JAYSSS010000003.1, on the reverse strand, counting down.
CGGCCAACAGCTTCCCCGGGGCCGACGTGTCGGGGCTGATCGCCAGGCAAAGCTTCATCGGCGCCGAGCAGCGCGCCCGCCTGGACAGTGGCAATGGCGTGCGCTCGACCTGGTCCTACGATCTGCTGGGCCGGCCGCAGGCCCTGCACACGGTGGGCCCGGCGGCCACGCTGCAGCGCGAATGGGCGCTGCGTGATGGCCAGGACAGGCTGCTGCTGGCGGCCGATGACTCTGGCAGCGCCTGGCGCGCCGGGCGCGACACGCGGGGCTTCGTCACCAGCGTGCACGCGCTGCAGCCCGGCGCCGATGTGCCGGCGCTGGCCGCCGCGGCCGCGGCTTCCACCGCCCTGCCCGCGCCTAGCACACAAAAAGAACTTGCATTGCGCATCGCCTTGCTGCCGGTGCAAGCCGCGCCGCTGCTCGTGGACAGCTATGACGACGCCGGCAACCGCATCCGCAGCCAGCGCGAGGGGCGCGTGGTCGACAGCAGCTTTGATGAGCGCGATCAAGTGCAGGCCAGCGCGGGCCAGGCCCTGCTCTGGGACGCGGCCGGCAACCTCATCGACGATGGCCAGCTGCTCTATGTCTACGACGCCAACCAGCGCCTGGCCCGGCTGAATGACAAGGCCAGCGGCGCCACGCTGTACGAGGCCGAATACGACCCGCTGGGGCGGGTGTGGCGCAGCAGCGAAGGCGGCGCGGTGCAGCTTTGGGTGTACGACGGCGAACAGCGCATCGAGCGCCTGGACGCCACCGGCCTGGCCAACGCCGCCCTGGTCTGGGGCCTGCGCGGCGATGAGCTGCTGCTGTGGGCGACACAGGGCCAGCCCTGCTACGCCCACGCCGATCTGCACGGCAGTGTCGCCCTGCTCACCGACAGCAGCGGCGCGGTGCTTGAGCGCTACCGCTACGACGCCTCGGGCCAGCGCCAGGTGCTGGACGCCAGCGGCGCGCCGCGTGCTGGCTCGGCGTTGGGCAATGCCTTGGGTTATGCCGGGCGGCCGCACCTGGGTGCGAGCGCCCTGGGGGCTGCGGCTGCTGGTGCTGTGACCGATGGCGCCACACCCCTGATCGACATGCGCTCGCGCAGCTACCACGCCGGCCTGGGGCGCTTCACCAGCCGCGAGCCGGGAGGCTTTGTCGATGGCCTCAACCCCTATCTCTACGCCGGCAACGACCCGTTCAGCCTGGTTGATGCCAGTGGTCGCCACCCGGCGGTGGTCGGCGGCGCGCTGGGCCTGTCCTTTGGCGTGGGCTACACCGTCGGCAATGGCATCAATGCGGGCATTCGCTGGGCCAGCAACGGCGCCTATGGCGAGCGCTGGGCCGGCATGCGCAACCTCGATCGCACCTTGCAATTCACGGCGGCCGGTGCGCTGATCGGCAGCGGCGCGGCCGGCACCGGCTTCATGGCCGCGGTGGTTGGGGGCGCGGGCGGCGGCGGTGGCCTGGCGGCCTTGAGCTCGGGCGGCAATTGGGTGGATTTCGCCAAGGGCGGGGCCTTTGGGGCGGCGGCCGGGGGCGCTTTTTTTGTTGGTGGGCAACTGCTCGCTGGCTCGGCCTGGGAGCTGATGCAGTTCTCGTGGATTTCCGGTGCCGTCAACGGCGCGCAAGGCGTGGCCGGCAGTGTCGGCGGCGCGGCCTTGGCCAAGGCCGCCCAGTTGACGGCCAGCTTCGGCGCCACCCGCGTCGGCCAGGCGGCCGCCGCGATGGGCAGCAGCCTGCGCGGCGGCGCGCAGCGCCTGGAGCAATGGTCAGGCCGCTCTGTGGGTGAATCGGCCGCGGGCCGCTACCTGGAGCAATTGCGCAGCGCGGGCGAATCAATCAGCGGCGGCACGGCGACGCACTTCACCAATGCCGCCGGGCAGGCCGGCGTCGCGTCCTCGGGCTACCTCAATGGCCCCTTTTCGGCCTGGACCTTCACCAGCGGCCAGGTGCCGAGCAGCCGCCTGGGCAGCGTCCTGAAATCCATGGTGCGGCCGTCGCGGGTGACGCACCGGGTGGACGCCATCAACGCCCGTGAGCTGTTTGCGCCCCAGGTGCGCGGGCCGTTCTCGCTGTGGCAGCGCCTCTCAGGCGTGCGCCGCACGCCCGGGCCGGGCACCTACCGCATCGACACCGGCGAGTTCATCCCCGGCAAGGTCTTCGATCCAGCCAGCGGCACGCTGCGCAGCATGACGCCCAAAGAGCTGGCCGCCGGCGGTGCGCGCCACGACTGGACGCTGGAAAGCATCGGCTACCTGCTGCCACTGCTGCCCGCGGTGCCACACGCCACCGTCGATGTCATGAACTGGTACCGCGAGTACCACGCGCAGTGAGGGGGCTGGCGCGGGCCGGCCGGCGGCTGTCGGCCACGGTCCTGCCCTTGTCATGAGGCGGCGCGCCCGCAGCGGTCAGCCTGGGCCTATGGTTGCGGCGCGGCCTTCTCCAAGCGCCGCGTCTCGCCAATCTTCATCACATCAAACTGCTCGAGCTCAAGGCCGCGCTCGGCGCGTTGGCGCGCCAGCAGCCGTGGTGGCTCGTCCAGCGGCTCGTCAGCCAGCGCCTCAAACGTGCCCCAGTGCATGCCCAAGGCGCGCGCCGCGCGAAGATCGGCACGGATCTGCAGCGCCTCGGGCACATCCGCATGCATCACCTGCATGAACCAGCGCGGGGCATAGGCGCCGATGGGGATGAAGGCCATGTCAAAGGGCCCCAGGCGCGCGCCGATGTCGGCAAAGTCCTTCGAGTAGCCGGTGTCGCCGGTGTGGATCACACGCAGGCCTTCGCCCTCGACCACCCAGCCGCCCCACAGCGACTGGTTGGTGTCGGCAAAGTTGCGCCGGCTCCAGTGCTGCACGGGCACGAAGGTGATGCGCAGCCTGTCACTCGCCGCCGCAGCGGGGCGCGGTGGTGCGTCGCCGGCTTGCGCTGATGCTGGCTCGGTGGTGGTCTGCCACCAGTCGTATTCATCGACGCGGTGGATGCCCAGATCGGCGAACCAGGCCTTCAAGCCCTTGGGCACCAGAAAGCGCGGGCTGCCCTGCGGCATGGCCGCCAGGCGCATGACGGAATCGGCATCGAGGTGGTCGTAGTGGTTGTGCGAGACCATCACCAGATCGATGCGCGGCAGCTCGTGGACGTCCACCGGCAGCGGTACCACGCGCTTGGGGCCGACAAAGCCCAGCGGCGAGGCGCGCAGCGAGAACATCGGGTCAAACAAGATGTTCTTGCCGGCCATCTGCACCAGCATGGTGGCGTGACCGATCCAGGTGACCGAGGGGTTGGATTGCCGCGCGTGCAGGGCCGGCACATCGGTCTTGACCCAGGGTAGCTTCCAGCCGCCGGCGGGCGCATCCAGCGGCAGGCCCTTGGCCCAGCGCTCGCGCTGCCATTCCCAGAAGCTGCCCTTGTCGGCGTGCGCGTAGTTGTTGCGATAGCCCTGGGCATCGCGCGGCGCGGGCTGGGCCTGTGCCGCGTCGGCCATGCACAGCACGGCGACCCCGCTCAGCGCGAGCCAAAGTGAAGGCAGGTGCTTCGGGCTCAAAGCTTGAAGTCGTAGTCAATCACCAGCGGCGCGTGGTCTGAAAAGCGCTGCGCCAGATAGATCGATTCGGCCTTGGCCTTGGCCGCCACGCCCGGTGTGGCCAGGTGGTAATCGAGCCGCCACCCCACGTTGTTGGCCCAGGCCTGACCCCGGGCGCTCCACCAGGTGTACTGCTCGGCATTCGGGTTGAGGGTGCGAAACACATCCACCAGGCCGGCCTCGCCCAAAAGCTTGCTCATCCAGGCGCGCTCCTCGGGCAGGAAGCCGGAGTTCTTCTGGTTGCTCTTCCAGTTCTTCAAGTCGATCTCCTTGTGGGCGATGTTGACGTCGCCGACCAGGATGAACTCGCGCTCGGCCTTGAGTTGCAGCAGGCGCGGATAGAGCAATTCAAGGAAGCGGAATTTCGCCTGCTGGCGCTCTTCGCCCGAGGAGCCGCTGGGAAAGTAACAACTGATGACGCTGAACTTGCGCTTGGCGGTGTCAAAGCGCGCCTCCAGAAAGCGGCCTTCGGCATCGAAGAAACTGTCGCCGATGCCGGTGATCACGGCGCTGGGTTTTTTGCGGCTGTACAGGCCCACGCCCGAGTAGCCCTTTTTCTCGGCGTAGTGAAAGTGCCCGGCCATGCCGGCCAGCGCATCGAAGCGGCCGGACACATCGTCGGCCCGGGCCTTGATCTCTTGCACGCCCATACAATCCGCGCCGGTTTGCAGAGCCCATTCGACCAGGCCCTTGTTGGCCGCCGATCGAATGCCGTTCAAATTGAGTGTGACGAGTCTGAAAGCCAAGCTGACCCCAATGCGTGAAGACGACCCTCAGGTCAATGATTCGCTGGCCGAGGAATTCGTCCGCTTTTCGGTCGAATCCGGTGTGCTGCGGTTTGGTGAATTCAAGACCAAGGCCGGGCGCCTGTCGCCCTATTTTTTCAATGCCGGCCTGTTCGATGACGGCGCCAAGCTGGGGCGGCTGGCGGCATTTTATGCAGGCCGTTTGATGGCCTCGGGCATTCAATTCGACATGATTTTTGGCCCGGCCTACAAGGGCATCACCCTGGCCGCGGCGGTGGCCATCGAGCTGGCACGTCTGGGCCACAACCTGCCCTTCGCCTACAACCGCAAAGAGGCCAAGGACCACGGCGAGGGCGGCAGCCTGGTGGGCGCGCGCGTGGCCGGGCGTGTGCTGATCATCGACGACGTGATCTCTGCGGGCACCTCGGTGCGCGAATCCATGGCCATGATCAGCGCGGCCGGCGCCACGCCCTGCGGCGTGGCCATCGCGCTGGATCGTCAGGAGACCGCCAGTGACGCGGTGCTGGGTGGCGGCATTGGCGCCCCTGTGGCGAGCCCCTCGACACAGATGCCTGCCAAGCGCCAATCGGCCGTGCAATACGTCCGTGATGAATTGCGGCTGCCGGTGGTGGCCATCGCCACCCTGGCCGATTTGTTGAGCTACCTTTCGCGCCACAGCGCTCCCGAGCTGGCCGACCACCGCACCCGCGTCGTGGCCTATCGGGACCGGTACGGAGTCTGAAATGTCGGCAGTCTTGCGCAGCGCTGGCCTGGCCCCAAGGATTGCGCATCGGCTCGTGCTGCAGCTGGGCGCTTTGGCTGCGGCCGTCGTCATGGGGTCGCCGGCCCAGGCGCAAAACACCTCGGGCAGCGAGCCCAATGCCGGCGGCATTTACACCTGCATCGATGACAAGGGCCGCAAGATCACCTCTGACCGGCCCATTCCCGATTGCATGTCGCGCGAGCAGCGGGTGCTCAACCGCGATGGCTCCTTGCGCGGCATCAAGCCGCCGCAGATGACCGCCGACGAGCGCGCCGAGCGTGAGGCCGCCGAACGCAAGGTCGCCGCCGAAAAAGCCACGCAAAACGATGCCATCCGCCGTGATCGCAACCTGATCAGCCGCTACCCCAATGAAGCGAGCCACCGCAAGTCGCGCGAGGACGCCTTGAACACCGTGCGCGCGGCCATCAAGGCCACCGAAATGCGCGTGGTCGAACTGGCCGCCGAGCGCCAGCCCCTGGAGAGCGAGGCCGAGTTCTACAAGGGCAAGACCTTGCCGCTCAAGCTCAAGCAGCAACTCGATGCCAACGACGCCGCGGTGGAAGCGCAGAAGTCGTCCGCGCAAAACCAGACGGTGGAGTTGGGCCGCATCAACGGCCTTTATGACGTTGAGCTGGAGCGCCTGCGGCGCCTGTGGGCCGGTGCGGCGCCGGGCTCACTGGGGCCGGCGCTGGTGGCGGCCGCTGCGGTTCCGGCTGCAGTTCCGGTCGCAGTGCCGGCTGCAGTGCCCGTCAAGCCCGCAACGCCTGCCGCGGCCGGCGCCGCGCCCAAGCCGCTCAAGCCAGCCGCTGCTTCAGCAAGTCGTTGACCTGCGCCGGGTTGGCCTTGCCGCGGCTGGCCTTCATCACCTGGCCGACCAAGGCGTTGAAGGCCTTGTCCTTGCCGGCGCGGTATTCCTCGACCGATTTGGTGTTGGCCAGAACCACCTCGTCGATGATCTTTTCGAGGGCGGCCGAGTCCTTGACCTGCTTCAAGCCCAGGGTCTCGATCAGCGCATCGACGCTGTGGCCCTGGCCCGACCACAGTGCCTCGAAGACCTGCTTGGCGGCATTGTTGGAGATCGTGCCGTCGCCGATGCGGGTGATCAAGGCGGCCAGCGTGCCCGCGCTCACCGGGCTGGCATCGATGGCACGGCCCTCGGCATTGAGCCGGCGCGAGACCTCGCCCATCAGCCAGTTGGCCACCAGCTTGGGGGCGGCACAGGCATTGCGCGCGGCCTCGTAGTAGCGCGCCAGGCCGAGGCTTTGCGTCATCAGCGCGGCGTCGTCGGGCGAGAGGCCATCGGCGGCCACAAAGCGCGCGGCCATCGCCGCCGGCAGCTCGGGCAGGCTGGCGCGCACCTGCGCGATCCACTCGGGCGAGATCACCAGCGGCGGCAGATCGGGGTCGGGAAAATAACGGTAATCGTGCGCGTCCTCTTTGCTGCGCATGGCGCGCGTCTCGCCGGTGTCGGGGTTGAAGAGCACGGTGGCCTGCTCGACCTTCAGGCCATCCTCGATGCGATCGATCTGCCACTGCACCTCGAAATCAATCGCCTGCTGCATGAAGCGGAATGAGTTCAGGTTCTTGATCTCGCGCCGCGTGCCGTACTCGGCCCCGGGCCGGCGCACCGAGACATTGGCGTCGCAGCGGAAGCTGCCCTCTTGCATGTTGCCGTCGCAAATGCCCAGCCACATCACCAGGGCGTGCAGGCCGCGGGCGTATTCCACCGCCTCGGCCGATGAGCGCATGTCGGGCTCGGTGACGATCTCCAGCAACGGCGTGCCGGCGCGGTTCAGGTCGATGCCGGTCTGGCCCTGGTAATCCTCATGCAGGCTCTTGCCCGCGTCTTCTTCCAGATGCGCGCGGGTCAGTTGCACGCTGCGCGCCTGGCCGTTCAGAACAAAGCCCACGCTGCCGCCTTGCACCACCGGCGTCTCGTACTGGCTGATCTGGTAGCCCTTGGGCAGATCGGGGTAGAAGTAGTTCTTGCGCGCAAAGATCGACAGCGGCGCAATCGTCGCACCCACCGCCAGGCCCAGGCGAATGGCGCGGTCCACGGCAGCACGGTTCATCACCGGCAGCGTGCCCGGCAGGGCCAGATCGACGGCACAGGCCTGGGTGTTGGGCGCCGCACCAAAGGCCGTGGACGCGCCGGAAAAAATCTTGCTCAGCGTGGAGAGCTGGGCGTGGGTTTCCAGGCCGATGACGACCTCGTAGCCGCGGATCAGGGGGGATGAAACGATCACACCAGCTCCCAATGACCATTGGCGGCCAAGGCATCGTGCATGGCATCCGGTGCCAGATCGAGATCGCCTGGCCAGGTCACGGCGCCATGGCTGACACAGGCCGCAGAAAACAGCGCCGGGCTGCGCAGGCTGGCGAACACGCCTGCTGACTGGCCGCAAACCATGCCTGTGCAATCGACCTTGCCCCTGACGCCGTCATCGAATTCAACGACCAGAACATAGCCGGGCTGTACGCTGACCGACAGCACGCGAGGCACGACCCCGATCACGCCAACGGCTTGATCTTCTTCGGCATCTGGCGTGTTTCGCATAGTTGCCAGTCCTCCATCAGTTCGGTCGGTGCAAGCTTGACCACTCCAGCACCAAGGCGTGAGCCCGCCTTGGCAATTGGCCACGAATGATCTCAAGGGTGTCGATACGGTAGTGGGCTTCGAACTCGGCATAGATGGCGTGAAAGTGCGGTGGCGCGTGATCGTTCCAATACATGCGGATGATCAGGCCGTAGAACTCGCTGATGGTTGGCATCGCACTACACCGTACGGGCCTGCGGCGCGCGCCGGTGCCAATCCGTGGCCTGTTGCAGGGCGTGCGCGGTGTGCAGCAACTGGCCTTCGGCGAAGTAGTTGCCGATGAGCTGCAGGCCCACCGGCATGCCGTGGGCGCCAAAGCCTGCGGGCAGGCTCATGCCGGGCAGGCCGGCCAGGCTGGCGGGCAGGGTGAAGATGTCGGCCAGGTAGGCCTGCAGCGGATCGCTGCCTTGCTCGCCCAGCTTCCAGGCGACGCTGGGGGCCACCGGCCCGGCGATGACGTCGCACTGCTTGAAGCAGGCCTGGAAGTCGTCGGCAATCATGCGGCGCAGCCTTTGCGCCTGCAGGTAGTAGGCGTCGTAATAACCATGAGACAGCACGTACGCGCCGATCATGATGCGGCGCTTGACCTCGGCGCCAAAGCCCTGGGCGCGGGTCTTTTTGTACATGTCGAGCAGGTCACCATGCTCGGCCGCGCGGTGGCCGAACTTGACGCCATCGAAGCGGCTGAGGTTGGAGCTGGCCTCGGCCGGGGCAATGATGTAGTACACCGGGATGGAGAGCTCGGTGCGCGGCAGGCTGACATCCACCAAGGTGGCACCCAGGGCCTGCAAAGCCTGCAGCGCGGCGCGCACCGCGGCCTCGACATCGCCGGCCAGGCCGGCCGGGAAAAACTCCTTGGGCAGGCCGATGCGCAGGCCTTGCAGCGGGCGTGCGGCGCTGGCGCCTTCGCGCGGGGTGCGCATTTGCGCGGTGAAGTCTTGCGGCGGGCGCTGTGCGCTGGTGGCGTCGCGCGCATCAAAGCCGCTCATGGCCGACAGCAGCAGGGCGCAGTCTTCGGCCGAGCGCGCCAGGGGGCCGGCCTGGTCCAGACTGGAGGCGAAGGCGATCATGCCGTAGCGCGAGCACACGCCGTAGGTCGGCTTGATGCCGGTGATGCCGGTGAAGCTGGCCGGCTGGCGGATGGAGCCGCCGGTGTCGGTGCCGGTGGCCGCGGGCAGCAGGCGGGCCGCCACGGCGGCGGCCGAGCCACCCGATGAGCCGCCCGGCACGCGCGCCGTATCCCAGGGGTTGCGCGCCACAAAGTAGGCCGAGTTCTCATTGCCCGAGCCCATGGCGAACTCGTCGCAGTTGAGCTTGCCCAGGCTCACGGCGCCGGCGCCTGGCGGCTGGGCATTCGCGCCGGGCGCCTGGGTATTCGCACCAGCGCCGGGCGCGTGGATGGCCGCGCCCGCAAGGTCCACCGTGCCGATTTCCCCCTCGCCCAGCCGCGCCACCACGGTGGCATCAAAGGGGCTGCGATAGCCCTGCAGCATCTTCGAGCCGGCGGTGGTGGGTGCGTTGGCGGTGACAAAGATGTCTTTGTGGGCGATGGGCACGCCCAGCAAGGGCGCGCTGTCGCCCGCGGCCAGGCGTTGATCGGCGCGGGCTGCGGCCACCAACGCGCCGCTCTCATCGACATGCAAGAACGCGCCGAGTGCGGCCTGCTGCTGGCCGATTCGGGCCAGCAGGTGGGTCACCAACTCCGTGCAGGAAAACTCGCGTGCGGCCAGGGCGCGGCGAATGTCGGCCACGCCCAGCTCATGCAGGGCGGTCGTGGCGGCGCTCATTCGATCACCTTGGGCACCAGGAACAGCCCGTCCTCGACGGCGGGCGCGCTGCGCTGGTTGACTTCACGCTGGTTGGTCTCGGTGACGGCGTCCTCACGCAGGCGCAAACGCACGTCTTGCACCGCCGACAGCGGCGTGTACAGCGGCAGCACGCCCGCGGTGTTGACGGCACGCATTTGCTCGACGATCTGGAAAAAGTCATTGAGCTGGCTGAGCATCAATGGCGCTTCGTCCGCAGTCAATTCAAGGCGCGCCAGATGGGCGATCCGGCTCACGTCGTGGGGGGTCAAAGCCATGGGCAAATCAGGGCCGAAACGCATGCGTTTCAGGCTGTAGCAGCGGGGTGATCGGGTATTATCGCCGCCACCTTGCGCACGCCAGGCGCGCCCCGCGTGCCACCTGTGCGGGGCCTGTGCTCAGCCTGCGCTGGGCCCGCACCGACACCCACAGCGCATCTGCACACGCACCTGCACCCGAATCCGCATCCGCATCCGCACCATTCGCCTGCTCGATCCTCGGCCTCGCCAAAACCGCCTCGCCGCATCGCCCAGCCCTTGTTGCCCCACCCGCTCTGCCGCCCTTTGCCCTGAACCGCCTGCCCATGTTCGCTTCCCTGCGCCGTTATTTCTCGACCGACCTCGCCATCGACCTGGGCACCGCCAACACTTTGATTTACGTGCGCGGCAAGGGCATCGTGCTCGATGAGCCCTCGGTGGTCTCGATCCGTCATGAGGGCGGCCCGCAAGGCAAGAAGACCATCCAGGCGGTGGGCAAGGAAGCCAAGGCCATGCTGGGCAAGGTGCCCGGCAACATCGAGGCCATACGCCCGATGAAAGACGGCGTCATCGCCGATTTCACCGTCACCGAGCAGATGCTCAAGCAGTTCATCCGCATGGTGCACCCGCGCGGCCTGCTGCGGCCCAGCCCGCGCATCATCATCTGCGTGCCCTGCGGCTCCACCCAGGTCGAGCGCCGGGCGATTCGCGAATCTGCACTGGGCGCCGGTGCCAGCGAGGTCTATTTGATCGAAGAGCCCATGGCCGCGGCCATTGGCGCCGGCCTGCCGGTGTCCGAGGCCTCGGGCTCGATGGTGGTCGATATTGGCGGCGGCACCACCGAGGTCGGTGTCATCTCGCTCGGCGGCATGGTCTACAAGGGCAGCGTGCGCGTCGGCGGCGACAAGTTCGATGAGGCCATCATCAACTACATCCGCCGCAACTACGGCATGCTGATCGGCGAGCCCACCGCCGAGGCCATCAAGAAGAACATCGGCTCGGCCTTCCCAGGCTCCGAGGTCAAAGAGATGGAAGTCAAGGGCCGCAACCTGGCCGAGGGCGTGCCGCGCAGCTTCACCATCTCGTCCAACGAGATCCTGGAAGCTCTGACCGACCCGCTCAACCAGATCGTCTCAGCGGTGAAAAACGCCCTCGAGCAAACCCCGCCCGAGCTTGGCGCCGACATCGCCGAGCGCGGCATGATGCTCACCGGCGGTGGCGCCCTGCTGCGCGATCTGGACCGCCTGCTGGCCGAGGAAACCGGCCTGCCGGTGCTGGTAGCCGAGGACCCCTTGACCTGCGTGGTGCGTGGCTGCGGCATGGCCCTTGAGCGCATGGAGCGCCTGGGCTCGATCTTCACCTCCGAGTAACGCGCCCATTGCGCGGCCACCATGCCCCTGGGCACGCTTGACCGCACACCGCCGCCATTCTTTCGCCAGGGCCCTTCGGCGCTGACCAAGCTGGCGGTGTGTTCGGCCCTGGCGGTGTTTTTGATGGCCGCGGACACACGCTTTCACATGACCCAGCCCCTGCGCGTGGCGTTGGCCACGGCCTTGTTGCCGGTGCAGCAGGCCTTGAAAGTGCCGGTGGATGTGGCGCGCGGTTTGGGCGACTACCTGCGCGGCCTGCGCGAGGCCGCGGCCGCTGAGGGTGCGGCGCGCGAGGCCCTGGCCAAGCAGGCGCTGCGCGCCACCCAGGTCGAGCGCCTGACCGAAGAAAACACCCGCCTGCGCGGCCTGCTCGAGCTGCGCCCGGCGCTCAATGTCAAGTCCATCAGCGCGCAAACCCTGTACGAAGCGGCCGACCCGTATTCGCGCAAGTTGTTCATCGACCGCGGTGCCACCCACGGCCTGGCGCTGGGCGCACCGGTGATCAATGAGGCCGGCGTGCTGGGGCAGGTGACGCGCCTGTACCCGCTGACGGCCATCGTCACCTTGCTCAGTGACCGCGACGCCGCCATCCCCGTGCTCAACACCCGCACGCAGCAGCGCGGCGCCGCCTTTGGTGGTGTCGAGGGCGGCATGGAGCTGCGTTTCGTTGCCGGCAATGCCGATGTGCAACTGGGTGATGCCTTCACCACCAGCGGCGTCGATGGCATCTACCCGCCAGGCCTGATGGTGGGCAAGGTGTCCAAGGTGGACCGGCGCGCCGACACCGGCTTCGCCCGCATCCTGATTCAGCCCTCGGCCGGCCTGGACGGCGTGCGCCACCTGCTGGTGTTGGAGCCCATGGCCGCGCAATTGCCGCCGCGGCCGGTGGAGTCCGATGCCGCGGCCAGCAAACCAGGCAAGGGCAAGGGGGCGAAGAAGTGAGCGCGTTGATGCCCCCACTGTGGTCGCTGTGTCGGGGGAAAGCGCCATGATCATGCCGCGCAGCTCGGACCAGCTGCTGCTGCCGGTCAACCCGCTGTTCATCGCCTTCTCCCTGGCCGTGGCCATGGCCCTGGAGATGCTGCCGGTGGGCCGCTTTGCCGGCGCGCCCGATCTGCTGGCCCTGGTGCTGGTGTTTTGGAATGTGCACCAGCCGCTGCGTGTGGGTGTCGGCTTGGGCTTTGTGTTAGGCCTGGTGATGGATGTGCACCAGGGCGCGGTGCTGGGCCAGCAGGCCTTGGCCTACACCTTGCTGAGTTTCTTTGCGGTGGTCATCCACCGCCGCTTGTTGTGGTTTTCTCTGCCCAGCCAGGCGCTGCACATCCTGCCGCTGTTTGCCGCGGCGCATGTCGTCTCGATGGCCTCGCGCATGCTGGTCGGCGGCATGTTTCCGGGTTGGGCACTGCTGCTGGCGCCCTTGGCCGAGGCCCTGTTGTGGCCACCCGTGGTGTGGCTGCTGCTGGCACCGCAGTTGCGTGCGCCAGACCCCGACAAGAACCGGCCGCTGTGAGCGCGGATCGGTGGTTTGAATCGGTGCTGAGCGAATGACCGAGATCCGCGACCTGGAGCGTGAGCTGCGGCGCTTTCGTGCCCGCTTGCTGGCCGCAGCGCTGTTTGTGCTGCTGTGCTTTGGCCTGCTGGCGGCGCGCCTGGTGTGGCTGCAGGTGGTGCGCCACGACGACCTGGCGCAACAGGCCGAGGACAACCGCATCGCCGTCACGCCCATCGTGCCCAACCGCGGCCTGATCCTTGATCGAAATGGCGTGGTGCTGGCCAGCAACTACTCGGCCTACACGCTGGAGATCACGCCGGCCAAGGTGGTGGGCGAGCTCGAAGCGGTGATCGACACCCTGGCCGAGCTGATCGACATCCAGCCGCGTGATCGGCGCCGCTTCAAGCGCCTGGCCGAAGAGGGCCGGCGCTTTGATTCGGTGCCGATACGCACCAAGCTGAGCGAGACCGAGGTCGCGCGTTTCACCGCGCAGCGTTTTCGCTTCCCCGGTGTGGAGGTGCGCGCACGGCTGTTCCGCCACTACCCCATGGGTGAGGTGGGCAGCCATTTGATCGGCTACATCGGCCGCATCAACACCGCCGAGAAGCGTGCCATCGCCGACTGGGACGATGAGCGCCAGGCCAACTACCGCGGCACCGACCACATCGGCAAACTCGGCCTGGAGCAGCGCTATGAGCAAGAGCTGCATGGCACGACCGGCTTCGAGAGATCGAGACCAGCGCCGGCGGCCGCGCCGTGCGTCGCCTGGGCAGCCAGCCCTCCACGCCCGGCCAGACCTTGCACTTGAGCGTGGACATTCGCCTGCAGGCCCTGATCGAGCAGCTCTTTGGCGAGCGCCGCGGCGCCCTGGTGGCCATTGACCCGCGCAATGGCGAGGTGCTGGCCTTCGTCAGCAAACCCACTTTTGACCCTAACCTGTTTGTCGATGGCATCGATGTCGACAACTGGCGCGAGTTGAATGAATCGATAGACAAGCCCTTGCTCAACCGTGCCCTGCGTGGCACCTACCCGCCGGGCTCGACCTACAAGCCTTTCATGGCGCTGGCGGCCTTGCACACCGGCAAGCGCACACCGCAGCAGGCCATCTCCGACCCGGGTTATTTCTGGTTTGGCAACCACAAGTTTCGTGACGACAAGGAGGGCGGCCACGGCATGGTCGACATGTACCGTTCCATCGTGCACAGCTGTGACACCTACTACTACACCCTGGCCGCCGAGATGGGTGTGGACCTGATGGCCCAGCAGTTGGCGCCCTTCGGTTTTGGCCAGCTCAGCGGCATTGACCTGGACGGTGAAGTGCGTGGTGTCTTGCCCTCCACCGATTGGAAAAAGCGCAATTACCGCAAGCCCGAGCAGCAGCGCTGGTACGCCGGCGAGACCATCTCACTGGGCATTGGCCAGGGCTACAACAACTTCACCGTGCTGCAAATGGCCGTGGCCATGTCCACCCTGGCCAGCGATGGCCGGCGCCACACGCCGCACCTGGTGCGCGAGGTGGTGGATGTGGTGAGCAACACGCGCCGCGCGGTCACCGGCCCGGCGCTGGAGGCGCTGGTCTTCAAGCCCGAGCACCTGGAGGTGGTGAAGAAAGCCATGGTCGGCGTCAACTTGGAGGGCACCTCGACCGCGGCCTTTCGCGGCGCGCCCTACACCTCGGGCGCCAAGACCGGCACGGCCCAGGTCGTGGCCATCAAACAAAACGAAAAGTACAACGCCGCCAAGATGGCCGAGCACCTGCGCGACCACGCCCTGTTCGTGGCCTACGCGCCGGCCGAAGCGCCGACGATTGCCCTGGCCATGATCGTGGAGAACGCCGGCTTCGGCGCTGTCGCCGCCGCGCCGATTGCCCGGCGCGCCATCGATTACGTGCTGCAGGGCGTGTGGCCGAGCGAGGCCGACATCGCCGCCACCCGCGAAGGCCGCTCGGCCGCGCCCACGGGCACGCCACGCCGCGCCGCCGAGGTGTCGCTGCCGGGCCTGCCCGTCTTGGGCGCGGAGGGCGTCAAGCCATGAGCCCGCCGGGCCGCCCCAAGGGCGAATACCGCAGTGCGCAGCACGGAGGTTGCCTGATGAGCCTGCCCGGCCGCCCGAAAGGCGAATACCTCAGTGCGAAGCACGGAGCTTGCCTGATGAGCCCGCCGGGCCGCCCCAAGGGCGAATACCGCAGTGCGCAGCACGGAGCTTGCCTGATGAGCCGCAGCCTTTGGGCCGACGCCTGCTGGGCAGCGGCAACGAAATCATGAGCAGCCGCTTTGACCAACCCTCGCGCTGGCGCCGCCTGCGGCCCTGGCTGGCGGGCCACGACTGGCCGCTGCTGCTGCTGGTGCTGCTGCTGGCCGCGGCCGGCCTGCTGGCCATGTTTTCGGCCGGCCATGACCAGGGCACGCGTTTTGTCGACCATGGCCGCAACATGCTGCTGGCGGCGGTGCTGATGCTGCTGGTGGGCCAGGTGCCACCGGCGCGCTTGATGGCGGTGGCCGTGCCCTTGTATGCCCTGGGCGTGGCCATGTTGCTGGCCACGGCGATGTTTGGGCTGACACGCAAGGGCGCCACGCGCTGGTTGAACGTGGGCATGGTGATCCAGCCCAGCGAAATCCTCAAATTGGCCATGCCCTTGATGCTGGCCTGGTGGTTTCAACGCCGTGAAGGGCAACTGCGTGCGCTGGATTTCGCCGTGGCGGGCGTGCTGCTGCTGCTGCCCGTGGCCCTGGTGGCCAAGCAGCCCGACCTGGGCACGGCCATCCTGATCCTCTCGGGCGGGCTGTACGTCATTTTTTTTGCCGGGCTGTCGTGGCGGCTGATCGCGCCGGTGTTGATCGTCGCTGTGCTGGGGGTGGCGGCCATCGTCTACGGCGCCGATGCGCTGTGCGAGCCCGGACGCGCCTGGCCGGTGCTGCGCGACTACCAAAAGCAGCGCGTCTGCACTTTGCTTGACCCCACGACCGACCCCTTGGGCAAGGGCTTTCACATCATCCAGGGCATGATCGCCATAGGCTCGGGCGGCGTGGCGGGCAAGGGCTTCATGAGCGGCACGCAGACGCATCTGGAGTTCATCCCCGAGCGCACCACCGATTTCATCTTCGCCGCCTTCGCCGAGGAGTTTGGCCTGCTGGGTGGCCTGGCGCTGCTGCTGGCCTTCACCGCCTTGATCGGCCGCGGCCTGTGGATCGCGGCGCAGGCGCCGACCCTCTTCGCGCGGCTGCTGGCCGGCGCCATTTCACTGGGATTTTTCACCTACACCTTTGTCAACATGGGCATGGTCAGCGGCATCTTGCCGGTGGTGGGCATCCCCATGCCATTCATCAGTTATGGCGGCACAGCGATGGTGACCTTGGGCGTGGCCCTGGGCATGCTGCTGGCCATTTCACGCAGCCGGGGATTGATGCAACGATGAGCTTGAACATGAACACGAACACGAGCACGAACATGATGCGGGTGGGGGTGCTTGGCATTGGCCTGATGGGCCTGGGCATGGCGCTGCGCCTGCGCGATGCCGGTGTGCCGGTCACGGTGCGCGATCTGCGCCCCGAGCGCGAGGCCCTGGCCGCCGCTGCGGGGGCGCTGGTGGCCGGCAGTGCCGTGGAAGTCGGTGCCCGCAGCGACTTGCTCATCGTGGCGGTGGTGGACGCAGCCCAGACCGAGGCCGTGCTGTTTGGCCAGGCGGGTGATGGCGCTGGTGAGGGCGGCACCAGCAGCCAGGGTGCTGGCGGCAAAAGCAGCCAGGGTGCTGCGGCCGCCATGGCCAAGGGTGCCGCGGTGATGCTGTGCCCGACCATCGCGCCCGAAGATGTGGAGCGCTTTGCCGCGCGTTTGCAGGCCATGGGCATAGGCTGCCTGGACGCGCCCATGTCGGGCGGCCCGCTGCGCGCCCGCGAGGGCACGATGAGCCTGATGGTGGCCTGTGAGGACGCCTTGTTTGAGCGCTGTCAAGGCGTGCTGCAGCAGCTGTCGACTCGGCTGTTTCGCATCGGCCAGCGCTGCGGCGATGGCGCCCGCACCAAACTGGTCAACAACCTGCTGGCGGCCGTCAACCTGGCCGCGGCCAGTGAGGCGCTGGCACTGGCCGAGCGCGTCGGCCTGGACGCGCAGCGCACGCTGACGGTGATCGAGCAATCCAGCGGCCAGAGCTGGATAGGCATGGATCGCCTCAAGCGCGCCCTGGCCAATGACCGCGAGCCGCACGCGCAGATGGGCCTGCTGGCCAAGGATTCGGCGCTGGCCATGGCCATGGCACAGGGCCAGGGGCTGCGGCCCGAGCTGGGCGACAAGGCCAGCGCGCTGTTTCGAGTCGCCTGTGAGAATGGGTTAGGCGCGGAGGACGATGGGCAGATGCTGGCCCTGATCCGTCAGCGCTGGCCGGGCCAGCCTTAGCCCGTCTTTCTCAACTCGGCGTCGTTTTGATGCGAATCCACCGGTTTTCATGATGCAAGTGCTTGATTCAAAAGGGAGCGACTTCGGCAAACGTCTGTAGTGG
>JAYSSS010000002.1:0-16055 GCA_043720415.1 Ideonella sp. | reverse complement strand
GGCTGGACAACTGGGCCAAGGGCTCGGGCGTGACCTTGCTGCGCTGGGACGAGCACCGCGATGCCAGGTCGGTCAAGCTGCGGCGCGTGACGATGCGCTTCATCAGCGACTCGGCCGCGCAAGTAGCGGCCCTGCTGGCGGGCGATGTCGATCTGTTCCAGCGTGTGTCTGCGGCCAAGAGCCTGCCGCAGTTCAAGGGCGACAAGCGCTTCCAGGTGCTCATCGGCGGCTCAAGGGCCAAGACGGTGGTGGCCATCAACAACAAGAAAAAGCCGCTGGATGATGTCCGCGTACGTCGTGCGATAGCCATGGCGATTGATCGCAAGCAGGTCATCGAAGGCGCTGCCGATGGCTTTGGTGCACCCATCGGCAGCTTTTACGTGCCCGGCGCGCCAGGCTATGTCGATCTCACCAGTGTGAATGCCTACAACCCGGAGCGCGCCAAGGCGCTGCTGCGCGAGGCCGGCGTGACCACGCCACTGGAGCTGTCGATGAAGCTGCCGCCCACCTCTTACGCGCGCCAGGGCGGCGAGGTGGTGGCCGCCATGCTGGCCAAGGTGGGCATCATTGCCAAGCAGGAGAACGTCGAATGGGCGCAGTGGATGTCGGGCGTCTACGGCCAAAAGGCCTATGACCTGACCATCATCAGCCACGTCGAGCCGCTGGACATGGGTAACTTTGCGCGCCCGGCCTATTACTGGAACTATGAGTCCGCCAAGTTCAACGAACTGTGGGCCAAGGTGCAGGCCACCGCCGACACCAAGGCGCGCCACCAGCTGCTGGCCGAGCTGCAGCGCCTGGTGGCCGACGATGCGGTGCTGGCCTACCTGTACCAGCCGACCTGGATCACCGTGGCCAAGGCCGGCGTCAAAGGCCTGCCCAAGGACATGCCGATTTTTGTGAATGATCTGTCGGCTTTATCCTGGGGTTAGGCGCCACACGTGGCCGCCATCGGGTTGACCTGAGGCTTCAGGTGCATCAGCACCGGGCCGGTTGGCGCCCATCGATGGACAGCAGCTCATGGTCTCGGCGCTAGACCCCTTCGGCAACCCGATCAGCCTGCAGCACGAGAGCAGCGCGACAGCCATCCACGGCTTTGTTGAAGGCTTTCTCGGCTACACGCCACGCATCCTGGAGGTGCTGCACGCCGCCGAACACGACGCGAGCCTGATGGCGCAGGCCTGCGCCGCGGCGCTGTGCATGTTCTCGGAAGCGCCCACCGGCCCACCGGCGGCGCGCAAGCACCTGCAGCGCGCCCTTGCTGCCGGCCTGCCTTGCACCGATCGTGAGCGGCTTTTTGCCGCTGCAATTCATTGTTGGGTGGAGGGTGATATTTCCGGCGCCATGCGGGCGCATGACGTGCTGGCCAAGCAGCATCCGCGCGACCTGGTGGCCATCAAGCTGGGCCAGTACCACGCCTTCAATTGCGGAGAATTCGAAGCCATGCTGGGGCTGGCGCAACAGGCGGTGCCGGCGGCGGAAGATATCGCCTGGGCGCATGGCCTGGCCGCCTTTGGTCTGGAGCAATGCCACCAGCTGGACGCCGCCGAAGCCAGCGCCCGCAAGGCCCTGGCACTGCGCGCCGACGAGCCCTGGGCCCAGCATGCCCTGGCCCATGTGATGCTCACCCAGGGCCGGCTGCGCGAGGGTGCGGATTTCATGCGGGCAGCCAGCGCCGGCTGGCAAGGGCTAACGTCCTTCATGCGCACGCACAACTGGTGGCACCAGGCGCTGTTTTTCATTGAGCTGGGCGATGCGGCGGGCGCCCTGCATCTGTACGACAGCCAGGTCTGGGGCGTGGACAAAAGCTATTCGCAAGACCAGATCGGCGCGGTCTCGCTGCTGGCGCGGCTGGAGTGTGTGGGCCTGGATGTCGGCCCGCGCTGGCAGGAGCTGGCGCCCTGGCTGGCGCCGCGCACCGCCGACCAGGTGCTGCCTTTCCTCGATCTGCAATACCTCTACGGCCTGGCGCGCGCCGGGCGGCCCGAGGCGGCGGTGTTGATGGCCAACATCGAGCGCCATGCGACGCGGCGCGCCGGCGGCGAGGGCGCACCCACCTGGCGGCGCGTGGCCCTGCCCGCAGCCCGCGGCATGCTGGCGCATGCGCGCGGGCAGTGGGGCGATGCGGCGGCGCACCTGGAGCAGGCCATGCCCGGGCTGGCGGCCATTGGCGGCAGCCATGCGCAGCGCGATCTGTTTGAGCAGCTCCTCATGGACGCCTGGCTGCGCTCGGGCCAGCTGGTCACCGCACGCAGCGCGCTGCAAGGCCAGGCGCGCGCGCAGCCGCAGTCACGCCGTTTGCAATGCAGCTTGACCCGTTTGAACGATGCCACGGGCCGGCCCGACGAATCGCCTTGAGGCGGGTGCGCCGAGGGTGGACACGTTGCCGCGTGCTGCAAATTCACAAACCTGTGTCGAACGTGTGCGCTTGCAACAGGCGCGGGTTGCCACCGCGCCCCGGGCCTTGCCGGGCGTCGGGTACCGGGCGTTGGTGGTTGTCGAGCAGACTGCTGTCCACATCGCGTTACCAATTCACCCTCCATTCCGGGGGGGCGCCAGCCGATGATTCGGGTGACGGATATCGACAATTGCCAGGCGCTGTGGATGGGATGTATGGGGTTGATCAATCAACCCAGACCACGGACAAAAATAGCCTGGCGATGCGAATCGTCTGAAAAGGGTAAACCGCGCGAAAGCACGGGACACAAAGTCAACGGTCTAAAGGGCTTCGCCCCCAGGACGGCAGGACTGCCAGATGAAGTCGAACGCACCCGGTGCATCACGATGCCGGGGTGTGCGAGTGTGTCGATGTCGGCCAAGCGCCGATCACGACCACGAGCGCGCGTGAGACACGCTGGTCGGCCACGCCAACCTGGATCGAAGCCCACGAGCAAAAGGATGTCGTCGTGGGAAATTTCAAGCAATCGGCTGGCCGCGCCATGCACAAGTCGAGGGGCTGGCCAGGGTCGCCCAGGTCGCGAACTGCCGCCGCGGTGGCCGCAGGCCTGGTGTGCTTGTTGAGCGGTGGTGCCATGGCGGCTCAGCCTGAAAAGTGGGCGCCTGGCCGCATCCTGGTCGCGCCCAAGGCGGGGCTTTCCGCCAAGGAGTTCGACAAGCTCATCAAGAGCCACGGTGCATCGTCGTCGCGAAAACTCGCCGGCATCAATGTGCATGTGGTGGAGCTGCCGCCGCATCTGCACGGGCGCGAGCTGGGCTTGGTGCAAGCCATGGCGCGCCATCCGCATGTGAAGTTTGCTGAGCTCGATGGGGCCATCACCATGCAGCAAACACCGGCCGACCCGTACTTCGGCAATGCATGGCACTTGCCAAAAATTCAGGCGCCGGCGGCCTGGGACATTGCCACCGGCACTGGCATCACCATTGCCATCCTGGACACCGGGGTTGAGTCCGGGCATCCCGATTTGGCGCCGAACATGGTGGCGGGCTGGAACACCTACGACAACAACAGCAACACCAGCCCGGTGCACAGCCATGGGACCATGGTTGCCGGCGTGGCGGCTGCCAAAGGCAACAACGGTATCGGCGTGACGGGTGGCGCCTGGAACGCCAAGATCATGCCCATGCGGATCAGCGATCCGGCGGGGATGATCACCTATTACAGCTATGCGGCCAACGCCTTGACCTGGGCCGCCGATCGGGGCGCTAGAGTCGCCGTGGTCAGCTATGTCGTGTCGCATGTCGCCACCATCCAAAACGCCGCCCAGTACATGCGTAACAAGGGTGGTGTCGTGGTGGCGGCGTCGGGCAACAGCGGCTTGTACGACTCCAGCCCGAACACCACAACGATGATCACAGTGGGTGCGACCGATTCGCTGGATCAAAGGACCAGTTTCTCGCAATACGGTCCCATCGTCGACGTCACTGCGCCAGGTGTCGGTATCTGGACCACCAATTTGGGCGGCACCTACGGCGCATACAACGGAACATCCTTCGCCAGCCCCATCGCGGCCAGTGTCGTGGCGCTCATGCTTTCCGCCAATCCAGCGCTGCAGCCCGGTCAAGTCGACAGCATTTTGATGTCGACCGCCGAAGACCGCGGAGTTGTCGGGCGTGACGACTACTACGGCTATGGCCGAGTCAATGCCTACCAGGCGGTGACTGCGGCCAAGGCTGCGGCGACGGTGGACAGCCAGGCGCCAACGGTAGCGATTGCGTCACCCACGGGTGGAACGGTCAAGGGCATCGTCACCGTCAACGCCACTGCCGGCGACAACGTCGGTGTCACCAAGGTTGACCTGTACGTGGGTGGCGCCCTGTTGGCCAGCGACATTGCTGCGCCCTACACCTTCAGCTGGGACACCGCCACGCGCGCCGACGGCAACACCAGCTTGGTTGCCAAGGCCTATGACGCCGCCGGCAACCTGGCATCGTCAAGTGCGGTCAACGTCACCATCGCCAACACGACAGCCACCTTGTCTGATGTCACACCGCCCGCCGTGAATATTGGCAACCCGATCGGCGGCGCCAAGGTCACTGGCAATGTTGGCATCAGCGTGACCGCTACCGACAACATTGCGGTGTCAAACGTCAGCCTGTACATCGACAACGTGCTTGTGGCGTCGGGCAACGCCGGCCTGTCTTACACCTGGAACAGCCGCAAGGCCAGCAAGGGCAGCCATGTCATCAACGCCATCGCGCGCGACGCTGCCGGCAACTCCAGCAGCAAGCAGATTCAAGTGACGAACTAGTTGCAAAGTTGCTGACCGCGCAAAGAAAAACGCCGGCTGACAAGGCCGGCGTTTGACATTCGACATCACGCCATCAATGACGACGTTGGCGCCTGCGGGTAACGGCACCCAAGGCAAGCAGGCCAAATGCGACGACCGAAAGCGCATTCGGCTCGGCAATGATTGGGGGGTTACACGGATTCGTGGGTGTCGGCACACAAGGCGGCTCAGTGATCGCTGTGCCCTGCACATAACCCCATTCTTCAAAGCCGTCGTTGTTCAGGTTCGCCCCGCTGCCGAACTTCGAGTACAAGTAGATGTAGGCGCCGTTCTTTTGCGCTGCGGTCGTCAAGCCCAAGGCGGCGAATGCCGGATCCAGCGCCGAGGCCAGCAGGTCAAGTGTCATGTCGCCACTACCACCGCCGCTGTTGCGCGAATAGTCGAGTGTGACCATGTTGCCGACGTCGCTGGCATCCATGCGGTAGGCAAGAAACGAACTGGCCATGTTGACCACATCACCGGTCTTGCTGGTGACGCCCTGGTTTGGACTGGTGGAGACAAAGATCTGCACTTCATCCAGGTTCAGCAGCGGATCGGCCCCGGTTTGGTTCACATCCAGCACGAAGCGCATGACACTGTTCGCGCCGATCGTGACCAGCCCGATGCTGCCCACCGTGATGGCGTGGTTGTGTATATCCGATGAGGCGTTATCGAAGACGCCGTTGACCGTGGTGTTGTAGCCCTCGACCGTATCCTTGTTGGCACCACCGATCTGCACAAACGAGTTGAGCACACCAGTGCCCGTGGAGGCGTAGTCGTTCCAGGTGTAGGTGGCCGCGCCGATGGCCGTGCCGCCATTGCCGGTGGCCAGATCAATGACCGTGGCGGCCTGAACTGCCCAGCCTGAAGCCGCCAGCGTGCTTGCTGCAAACAAATGTGTCCATCGATTCAGTTTCATGACATCCCCCAAGAAAAGTTACCCAATGGGTTGTTCAGCAAAAAACCGCCGCGTTCAACTGCGCATGTAAGCCACAGCATCGAGGGGTTTGCACCCCACCCCGCAAATCGGAGGTTCTAAATGCTGAAATCAATACAAATGCGGTTTTTGCTGTGAGACCCGCCAATAGGTGGTTGACAAAAGCGCCCACACTCGATCTAAAAGCAATATTCGCACCGTTTCTGTAAGCTGTTGTTTCGCTTACGGTTCGCGTGAGGCGACGGATGTCGAAGTAAAGAAATCCGACGCTTGTCACGCGAGGCAGCGCATCGATAGAGCTTGCCCGGCGCATCCTGCGGCTTGAAGTTCCAGACATTCCGGTCGCGTTGGAGCGCAAAGTCGGCATAAGTGATTCAGCAAAATCGCCCATGCGTCCAGCGCGAACGTCCGCATGGGTGCAATCAAGGCACGCGGCGATGGCCTGTTAGGTGAAAGCGATCCGTGCGGCCTTCCCAATTGCGGGAACACGGCGCATCATCGCGAGCATCAGGCCGGCAGCGATGCCGGCCTTGCCGCACAGGGATGAGGAGAGCCAGCATGAATCCACTCACGCGCAAGATAGCCAGGCCGCGGCCGGGCCGCAAGTTGGTTCACGCGATGCTGCTCAGCGCCGCGATGGTGTTCAGCGCCTGCAGTCAGCGGTCTGAGGGCGACGGGCTGGCGCAAGCGCGGGCCCTGATGGACCGACACGAGCTGGCGGCGGCAACCATCGAGCTCAAAAACGTGCTGCAGGAGTACCCGCAGTCCGGCCCGGCGCGCTTCATGCTCGGCAAGCTGATGTTCGAGATGGGCGACCCGTTGGGCGCAGAGGCTGAATTGACTCGCGCCCTGGAAGACAAAGCGCTTGAGCATCAGGTGGTGCCTGTGCTGGCTCGCGTGTTGGCGTCGTTGGGTAAGACCGAATCCCTGCTGCAACAGTTTGGAAGCCTGGCGCTGAGCGATGCCGCAGCCGGGGCGGAACTGAAAAGCCAGATCGCCGGCGTCTACTTGAGCAGAGGAATGTTGGACGACGCCGGGCAAGCCATTGATGAGGCGCTGAAGCTCGCCCCGGAGCACCCATCGGCCTGGGTGGCGCGGGCCCGCTGGATGGCCGCGCGTGGCGACCGAGCTGCGGCGTTGGCCCATGTGCAAACGCTGCTCGAGCGCGCACCGAAAGAAGCCGAGGCCTGGCTGCAAAAGGCCGATCTGCTGCTGCCATCGGGCCCCGGCGATACGGCAGCTGCCGCAGACGCCTATCGCAAGGCCGTGAGCCTGCAGCCCGACCTGGTCGCTGGTCATGTGGCGCTGCTGACCCTCTTGCTCGACGGGCAACAGCTCGATGCCGCCACGACGCAATGGGCCAGCATGAAGAAAGCCGTGCCCTGGCATCCGCAGACGCGCTATTTTGAAGCGGCGCTGGCGCTGCAAAAGGGTGACGCGACGCGGACCCGTGAGATCACCCAACACATGCTGCGCAACGCGCCGAACAACCCGCGGCTGCTTTTGCTGGCCGGGCATGCTGAACTGC
Source organism: Ideonella sp. (assembly GCA_043720415.1). Classification (GTDB taxonomy): domain Bacteria; phylum Pseudomonadota; class Gammaproteobacteria; order Burkholderiales; family Burkholderiaceae_C; genus Pseudaquabacterium. The sequence goes on along the minus strand of JAYSSS010000002.1, from coordinate 8,863 downwards.
AATTGAACTCTCTGCCGCAGGCCGAAGCCTTGCTGAGCAAGGCCGCCAAGGCCAGCCCAAAAGCCGCGCCACCGCGCCATCTGCTGGCCGAGGTGTACCTGCAGATGGGGCAGGCCGACAGGGCACTGTCGGCTCTGGCGCCCCTGCTGGAGCCCAAGGTCAGGGATGCACAGACCCTGGCCCTTGCCGGGCGCGCGCAGCTCATGACAGGCGACTTGAAGGCGGCGGGCTCGAGTTTTGCCCAGGCCCTGAAGTCCAATCCCGAAGACGGCCGCATTCGCACGGCCGCGGCCATGGTCAAGCTGAACGCCGGGCAAACGCAATTGGCCATCACCGAGCTGCAGGCCATTGCCAAATCCGACACCGGCACCACGGCCGATCTGGCCCTGGTCAACGAACACCTCAAACGCAATGAGCCCGATGCGGCGATCGCCGCGCTGGACACCTTGGCGACCAAGCTGCCGGGACAAGCCATCACCGATTTGCTGCGCGGTCGCATCGCCCTGCAGCGCAAGGACGTGGCGGCGGCGCGCAAGAGCTTCGAGGCGGCCTTGGTCAAAGAGTCGGGCTTTTACCCTGCCGCGGCCAATCTTGCTGCGCTGGATGCGGCCGAGGGCAAGGTCGACGCCGCCAAGCAACGCCTGCAGGCCATTCGCGAGCAGCAGCCCGGCAACGCCCAGGTGCGATTGACGCTGGCGACGCTGCTCGCCAAGAGTGGTGGCACAAGGGCTGAGACGATCAAGTTGCTGGACGAGGCGGTCAAGGCAAAGACCGATGACGCCACCGCTCAGGCCGCGTTGATCGACATCCACATGGCCAGCGGCGACAACGAAGCCGCCCTGCATGCCGCGACCGCGGCAGTGACGGTGTTGCCCGACAACATGGATCTGCTGGATCGTTTGGGACTGCTGCAGCTGCGCAGCGGCGACACCTACCAGGCCTTGCAGACCTTCAATCGCATGGACACGCTGCGCCCGAATTCGGCACTGCCGCAGCTGCGCCTGACGGCGGCGCAACTTGCCAACAACAACCTGGGTGCGGCCGCGGCCAACCAGCGCCGCGCTGCCAAGGCCTCGCCACAATCGCTGGCCATTCAGCGCCAGGGCATTGTTCTGGCCCTGCGCGAGAAGCGTCCCGCGCAGGCCTTGGTGATCGCGCGCACGGTCCAGGCTCAGCATCCCAATGAGATGTACGGCTACATGGTGGAAGGCGACATCGAGTTGATGCAGCGCCGCTTCGAGCCCGCCGCCGCCGCCTTTCGCAAGGCGCTGGGCAAGGTACAAAGCCCCGCCGATGCCCAGGTGCCGGTGCCGATGACGCTGGCCGCCAAACGGCTGCATCTGGCCCTGATTGGCGCCAAGAAGGGCAGCGAAGCCGACGCCATGGCCGAGGCCTGGCGCAAGGATCACCCCAAGGACCTGGCTTTCATCGTGCACCTGGGCGATCTGGCGCTGATGCGTGCGGATCTGGCGCAAGCCGAGCAGCGCTACCGCGAAGTGCTCAGCCAGCAGCCCGACAACCCGCAGGCCATGAACAACGTGGCCTACCTGCTGGTCAAGCAGCGCAAACCCGGCGCCCTGGCCATGGCCGAGCGTGCCGTCAAGCTCGCCCCGGATCAGCCTGCCTTGCTCGACACCCTGGCGCTGGTGCACGCCGATGCCAAGCGTTATGACAAGGCCATTGAATGGCAAACCAAGGCGGTCGATTTGGCGCCACAGTCGGGCGGCTTGCGTCTGACCCTGGCCAAGCTCTACCTGCTGGCCAAGAACAGGGACGGCGCGCGGGCTGAGCTGGACAAGCTGGCCCAGCACGGCACGGCGTTCGTGCAACACGCCGAGGTGGCGCAGCTGCTCAAGCAGCTCGGTGGATAAGGGCCCGGCAGCCAGCGTTCAAGGCTGGTGGTGCCGCCGCTGCACCGTGCTCGGCTGCGCGGGCAGGCCCAGCAGGTGATCGGCCTGCGCCCAGCGCGTGATCTGCAGCTGGCCACCGGCAAAGCGCATGGCATTGATGCCGGTGTTGGGGATGTCGCATTCGCGCGGGCCGTCCAGGCTCAAACGGTGGGCCCGGCGCCACAGCATGTCGAGCACGCCGCCGTGGGTGACCACGGCCACGCGCTTGCCGGCATGGGCCGTGAGCAAGGCGTCCAGGGCGCGCCCGATGCGCCCGAAGAAGTCGATGTTGCTCTCGCCGCCATCGGGCAAGGCGTAGCCGGCCTCATGCCGAATCCATTGCGCCCACAGCGGTGCGTGCTGACGCTGGATGGTGGCCACGTCCAGGCCCTCCAGCACGCCGAAGGACTGCTCGCGCCACAGGGGTTCGACCAACACCTCGGTTGAATCGGCACGGGAATCGGTGGCGGGCTGTGCGGCCGACCGGCGCGCCGCCACGGTCAGCGCCGTCGCCCGGGCGCGCTGCAGATCGCTGCACAGCAGCACATCAATGGGCTGGTTGATCAAGGCGGCGGCCAGGCGCTGCGCTTGCAGTTGGCCGGTGGCATTGAGTGGCACATCGATCTGGCCCTGAAACCGATGCTGCAGGTTCCAATCGGTCTCACCATGGCGAATGATCAACAACTCGGTCATGTCCGGATTGTCTGCGCCGGGCGTCGGCCTGGCCGGGTACTGCGGCACGGATTTGAGGCTATGAGACCCCGTTGCAACGGCTCGCGTCGGCCGTCCGACATCGGCGCACACCGCTTGCAAACGTGAATTGCTGGTGGCCTGCCGGCACCATGACAGCCCAAACTAGGGGGAAACCCGCCGTCATGTGCAGCACTCACGCGCATGTGCTTCCAAGCAGGGCTAGAGTCCGGCTCCCCGTCCGCAGGCCACACACGTCGCATGACTTGTCCAGCGCGCACCCGTGCAGCACCCGCCGCGCCCTATGCCGCGACGCCAGTGCGCGTCAACACGTCGCGCGGCCTTGCGATCTGGGTCGTAGCACTCACCGTCGCATGGCATGCCGCGCCTTGCCACGCCCTGGCCAGCCCCGAGCTGATCGCCGAGATGGCGCGCGAGCGCAGCGCCGCACAGATCACCCTGTGGCGCCTGGAGGCCACGGCCTTTGAGCACGGCGAGGGCGTGACGCGTGATGGCGCCCGGGCCGCGGCGCTGTACTGCAAGGCCGCGCGCGAGGGCGACGCGCGCTCGCAATACCAGTTGGGCTGGATGCTGGCACATGGCCGCGGCGTGCCGCGTGACGATGGCCAGGCGGCCTTCTTCTTTGCCGCCGCCGCCGCACAGGGCGACCCCCACGCGCAGCGCATGCTGGCGCAGGTGGGCCCGGTGGCCCAGGCCATGCCCGAGTGCATGCGCCCGCCACCACCGCCGCCGCAGGTGATGGCCGCCAAACCCGAGGTCGAGGCCGCCGAAGCGGTAGAGGTGCGCGCCTTGCCCACGGTCGAGGCGGTGGCCCGCAGCGTGCCCATGCGTGCCCCCAAACCCATCGTCGACATGGTCAACAAGCTGGCGCCGCAGTTTGCGCTCGAGCCCCACCTGGTGCTGGCCATCATGGCGGCCGAATCCAACTTCGATCCGCTGGCGGTGTCGGCCAAGAACGCCCAGGGCCTGATGCAACTGATCCCAGAAACCGCCACGCGATTCAATGTGCGCGACCCCTTCGATCCGGCGCAAAGCATCCGCGGCGGCATGGCCTATCTGCGCTGGTTGCTGGCCTACTTTGAGGGCGATGTCAGCCTGGTGGCGGCGGCCTACAACGCCGGCGAGGGCACGGTCGAGCGTTACCGCGGCATCCCGCCCTATGCAGAAACGCGCGCCTATGTCGGTCGCGTCTTGCGCTTCGTGGGTGATCTGGTGCTGCCCTTCGATGCGGCGATCACGCGGGCCTCGCCCAGCTTGCGCCAGATTCGCACGGGGTCGCCATGACGCTGGCGATCACGCCGCCGCCCAGGCAGACCTCACCGTCGTAAAGCACGGCCGATTGGCCGGGCGTGACGGCCCACTGCGGGGCATCGAAGCGCAAGCCGAAATCGCCGCCCTCACCGGCTGAGAGCGCACAGGACGCGTCGCTTTGGCGATAGCGGGTCTTGGCCACCAAGCCGCTCACGCCGATCCCCGCGCTATGTCCCGCGCTATGTCCCGCGCTTTGCCCCGCGCTATGTCCCGCACCCGGCGCCGCGCCCGCCACCCAACTGGCATCGTCAAAACGCAGCGCACTCGATTGCAGCCAGGCGTGGCCATGGCCCTGCACCACGCGCAAGGTGTTGGTGCCCAGCTCCTTGCGCGCCACGAACCAGGGCGCATGCTCGCCCCCACCGCGTGCCGCGCCGCGCTCCTTCACCCCGCCAATGCCCAGGCCCTGGCGCTGCCCTAAGGTGTAAAAAGACAGGCCCACATGCTGGCCCAGGGTGCGGCCACGGTCGTCCTTGATCGGGCCCGGGGCGTGGCTGAGGTAGCCGTTCAAGAACTCGCGAAACGGCCGCTCGCCGATGAAGCAGATGCCGGTGGAGTCCTTCTTCTTCGCATTCGGCAGGCCGATCTCGGCGGCCAGGCGCCGCACCTCGGTTTTCTCCAGCTCGCCGATGGGAAAAAGCGTCTTGCTCAGTTGCGCCTGGTTCAAGCGGTGCAGGAAGTAGCTCTGGTCCTTGGCAGCGTCCAGGCCCTTCAGCAGCTCGAAGCTGCCAGCGCGCTGGCGCACCCTGGCGTAGTGGCCGGTGGCGATCTTGTCGGCGCCCAGGCGCAGCGCGTGGTCCAGAAAGGCCTTGAACTTGATCTCGGCATTGCACAGCACATCGGGGTTGGGCGTGCGCCCGGCGCTGTATTCGCGCAGGAACTCGGCAAAGACGCGGTCTTTGTAGTCGGCGGCGAAGTTCACATGTTCGATCTCGATGCCGATGACATCGGCCACCGCGGCGGCATCGATGAAGTCGATGTTCGACGAGCAGTATTCGCTGTCGTCGTCATCCTCCCAGTTCTTCATGAAGATGCCCACCACCTCATGCCCGGCGCGCTTGAGCAGCCAGGCCGAGACGGCGGAATCGACGCCGCCCGATAAACCGACCACGATGCGTTGCTTAAACATGGGGGGATTTTCCCCGATGGCCCGGCGGCCGCCGCTTGCGTGGGCCGCCCCATGCGCCAGCGGCGCCCTGGATCAGCCGCCCTTGGCATCAACCAAGCCAGACGCTGGGCTGGGCCTGCACGGCGTCCAGCGCAAAGCGCCGGCCCGCCAGGTGGTCTTCGATGCAGCGCAGCAGCAGCGGGCTGCGGTGCCGGGCGACGCTGGCGCGAATCTCATCCGGCGTCAGCCACAGCGTGCGCTCGATGGGCTCATCCAAGGTGCGGCCGGGCTCGGGCTCGCTCACTTCTCCGGCATAGGCCAATCGCAGGTAGGTGATGTCTTCGCCGGGCCGCTCGCCTTGCGCCGGCCGCTGCAGCCGCGCCAGGTAGACGCCCAAAAGGTGTGTGGGCGTGAAGCGGCAAGCGGTCTCCTCCAGACACTCGCGCGCCGCGCCCTGCTCGGGCGATTCACCCGGGTCCAGGTGGCCGGCCGGGTTGTTCAAGCGCAGGCCCTCGGGCGTGCGCTCCTCCACCAACAGAAAGCGGCCGTGGCGCTCAATGATGGCGGCCACGGTGACGCTCGGTTTCCAACGCTCGATGCTCATCGCGCGGATATTAGCCAAGACGACCACGGGACAAGCCCCTCAGCCCTGGGTCAGCCGGGTCGGTTAAGCTCCCCGCAGGTGCCGTGGGCAGGTGATGCAGCGGCCAAATTTGCACAGGCAGCAAGCCCATCACGGCCTGCCAGGCGCACGAGGAGACAGACCCATGATGATCGGAATACCGCTGGAAACAGCGGCAGGTGAAGCCCGTGTGGCCGCAACGCCGGAGACGGCAAAGAAGCTGATGGCGCAGGGCCACAGCGTGTGCGTGCAATCCGGCGCCGGTGTCGCCGCCAGCATCACCGACGCCGCCTATGAGGCCGCCGGCGCGCGCATCACCGATCGCGCTGGCGCCCTGGGTGCCGAGCTGGTGCTCAAGGTGCGCGCGCCCTCTACCGAAGAGTTAGGCGCGATGACCCGTGGCGCCAACCTGGTGGGCATGCTCAACCCCTTTGACAAGGAGGGCCTGGCCGCCATTGCCGCCGCCGGCCTGACCAGTTTTGCACTCGAGGCCGCGCCGCGCACCACCCGCGCGCAGAGCATGGATGTGCTGTCCTCCCAAGCCAACATCGGCGGCTACAAGGCGGTGATGATGGCCGCGGACAAATACCAGCGCCTCTTCCCGATGATGATGACCGCCGCCGGCACCATCAAGGCCGCACGTGTTGTCATCCTCGGCGTGGGCGTGGCGGGCCTGCAGGCGATTGCCACGGCTAAACGTCTTGGCGCGGTGATCGAGGCCAGCGACGTGCGCCCCAGCGTGAAGGAGCAGGTCGAATCGCTCGGCGCCAAGTTCATCGACGTGGCCTATGAAACGGCCGAAGAAAAAGAGGCCGCCGAAGGCGTGGGCGGCTACGCCCGGCCGATGCCGCAAAGCTGGCTGGACCGGCAAAAAGTTGAAGTGGCCAAGAAGGTGGCGGCCGCCGACATCGTCATCTCCACCGCCTTGATCCCCGGCCGCGCCGCGCCGGTGCTCATCACCGAAGACATGGTCAAGTCCATGAAGCCCGGCTCGGTGATTGTTGACATGGCCGCCGGCAAAGGGCCTGCGGGCCCCAGCGGTGCGGCGGGCGGCAATTGCCCGCTCACGCTGGCCGACCAGACCGTGGTGGCGCACGGTGTCACCCTGATCGGTGCGACCAACCTGCCCGCCCTGGTGGCCGCCGATTCGAGCAGCCTGTATGCGCGCAATGTGCTTGATTTCCTGAAGCTGGTGCTGCCCAAGGATGGCGGCTTTGTCGTGCCCATGGACGACGACATCGTGGCCGCCTGCCTGATGACCCGCGATGGCGCGGTGCAGCGCAAGTGACTCAGGGCTAACTCTTTTATACAGCCGACAATTTCAAGGAAACCTGCCATGGACATGCTGTCCCCCACCGTCACCAACCTCATCATCTTCGTGCTCGCCATCTACGTCGGCTACCACGTGGTCTGGACCGTCACCCCGGCGCTGCACACGCCGCTGATGGCTGTGACCAACGCCATCTCGGCCATCGTCATCGTCGGCGCCATGCTGGCCGCAGCGCTGACCGAGACCACGCTGGGCAAGACCATGGGCGTGCTGGCCGTGGCGCTGGCCGCGGTGAATGTCTTTGGCGGCTTTCTGGTGACCCGCCGCATGCTGGAGATGTTCAAGAAAAAGGCCCCCAAGGCCAAGGTGGAGCAATGAGCATGAACCTCGTCACCCTGCTGTACCTGGTGGCCAGCGTCTGCTTCATCCAGGCGCTCAAGGGCCTGAGCCACCCCACCACCTCGATTCGCGGCAACCTCTTTGGCATGGCCGGCATGGCCATTGCGGCGCTCACCACCGCCGCATTGATCGTCAAGTTGGCCTCGGGTTCGGCCATGGGCATGAGCTGGGTTTTGCTCGGTCTGCTGGTGGGCGGCACGGCCGGCACGGTGATGGCCAAGCGCGTGGAGATGACCAAGATGCCCGAGCTGGTGGCCTTCATGCACAGCATGATCGGCCTGGCCGCGGTGTTCATTGCCATCGCCGCCGCGGTCGAGCCCTGGGCCTTTGGCATCGTCGCCAAGGGTGAGCTGATTCCCCCCGGCAACCGGCTCGAACTCGCGCTGGGTGCGGCCATCGGCGCCATCACCTTCAGCGGCTCGGTCATCGCCTTTGGCAAGCTCTCGGGCAAGTACAAGTTCCGCCTGTTCCAGGGCGCGCCGGTGTCATTTGCCGGGCAGCACAAGCTCAATCTGGTGCTCGGCCTGGCGATGCTGTTTTTCATCGCGGGCTACGCGCACAGCCAGTCCAGCTTCGATATGGGCGCGCTACTCGTGCTGGCCTTTGTGCTGGGCGTGCTCATCATCATCCCCATCGGCGGCGCGGACATGCCGGTGGTGGTGAGCATGCTCAATAGCTACTCCGGCTGGGCCGCGGCGGGCATTGGCTTCAGCCTGAACAACAGCATGCTGATCATTGCCGGCTCGCTGGTGGGCAGCTCGGGCGCCATCCTGAGCTACATCATGTGCAAGGCCATGAACCGCTCCTTCTTCAACGTCATCCTGGGTGGTTTTGGTGGCGAAGCAGGCGGCCCGGCGGCCGGCGCGCAGGTACAGCGCGCGGTCAAGAGCGGCAGCGCCGACGACGCCGCCTTCATCATGGGCAATGCCGAGACCGTGATCATCGTGCCCGGCTACGGCCTGGCCGTGGCGCGTGCCCAGCATGCCGTCAAGGAGCTGGCACACAAGCTCAGCGAAAGAGGCGTCAAGGTGAAGTACGCCATCCACCCCGTGGCCGGGCGCATGCCGGGCCACATGAACGTGCTGCTGGCCGAGGCCGAAGTGCCCTACGACCAGGTGTTCGAGATGGAAGACATCAACGGCGAATTCGGCCAGGTCGATGTCGCCATCATTCTGGGTGCCAACGACGTGGTGAACCCTGCCGCGCACATCAAAGGCAGCGCCATCTACGGCATGCCGATTCTGGAAGCCTACAAAGCCAAAACCATCATCGTCAACAAGCGCAGCATGGCCGCAGGCTACGCTGGCCTGGACAACGAGCTCTTCTACATGGACAAAACCATGATGGTCTTTGGCGATGCGAAGAAGGTGGTTGAAGACATGGGCAAGGCGATTGAGTAGAAGCGGAATAATCCGCCTGCATTACGCTACTTCAACCACCCCCGCTTCCTAAAATACCACATCGGCACCAGCGCGCTGGCCACCATCAGCACCAGCGCCATCGGGTAGCCCCAGGTTTTCGACAGCTCCGGCATGTGCTGGAAATTCATGCCG
>JAYSSS010000001.1:0-54167 GCA_043720415.1 Ideonella sp. | reverse complement strand
CAAGCACCAGAAAAGGCGGCGGCACGCACAGGCACGCGGCGGTAGGCGGCCACGTCCACACGCCGTCGGGGCGGTCGTCTGCGCGCGCAGGTGCTGCTGCTGCGACTACGAAAGACGGCAGCGACGACGATGACGGCCGCGGCGCGAGCGGATTGTCGCAACTGCGAGCGCGACGCTGTTGCTCCTGTTGCTGTTGATGTTGTTGCTGATGTTGGTGCTGCTGATGCTGCTGCTGCTGCTGTTGCTGTTGCTGTTGCTGCTGCTGCTGCTGTTGCTGTTGCTGTTGCTGTTGCTGTTGCTGTTGCTGTTGCTGTTGCTGTTGCTGTTGCTGTTGCTGTTGCTGTTGCTGTTGCTGTTGCTGCCGTCGCTGGGGCCGAGGCGGCGACTCTTCATGGCGCCGGGCCTGGGTGCCATCGATCAGCAATTGCACGATCCTCAGTTCGCCTGCCAATGCGCGGTAGCGTTGGCCGGGCCCGGGCATCTCGCCGGCGGTCTGGCTTTGGGCATCCTGCTGCAATTGCAGCAGCGGCCGTGCGCTCTCGAGCAGCGCTTCGAGCGCAGCGCGCACGCCGGTCTTGTGATCAAACGCATGGTCGCGCTGGTAGCCCCGCAATCGCAGGCAGGCGCTGGCGGCATCGTCCAGCGCTGGGCGCACGCCTGGCCCCAGTGCGCGGTGGTCAAAGCCGGGCATCACGGCACCGTTGCCGATGCGCCGCATGAGCGTGTCGATCGCGTCGCGCAGATCGGTGAGCAGGGTGTCGAGCATCAGGGTCTCCAGACCGGCCCAGAGAATGGCCGGCCGGACATTGTTGCGCTCGCCGGGACTGCTTGGCCAGGTGAAAGTGCAGGGCGAGGGTGCCTTCGTCCGCAGGCGGGCAGGGACGCTTCCTCGGTGCAAGCGGGCCTGTCCGCGCCCCGTCTGAGGCTCATCCCCCGCAAGCAAGCAAAATGCCACATCAAGCCGCGCCCGGCAACGACTCGCCCGCAGCAGCGCTGGCAAGCGCTCAACCCCACGGAGAACGGCCATGCCTGCCCCCCAGCCACCTAACAGTTCAGTCCAGCCGCCACCCGAGCGCTTCAATTTCGCCCAGCATCTGCTGAGTTGCAATGTGCACCGTGCCGCCCGCGCCGCTTTTGTCGATGACCTGGGCACGCTGAGCTACGGCGCCCTCGATGAACGCGTGCGCCGCCTGGGCGCCGGCCTGCGCGGCCTGGGCCTCAAGCGCGAGGAGCGCGTGCTGCTGCTGATGCACGATGTCAACGACTGGCCGGTGGCTTTTCTTGGCGCCCTCTACGCCGGCTTGGTGCCGGTGGCGGTGAACACCCTGCTCACCGCCGACGATTACGCCTACATGCTGGAGCATTCGCGCGCCCAGGCCGTGCTGGTGTCGGGCGCCCTGCTGCCGGCGCTGGCGGCCGCCATGAGCCGTTGCGAGCACGAGGTGCAGCGCGTCATCGTCTCGCGCCCGCTGGCGCCGCTGCACCCCGGCGAGGTCGAATTCGAGACCTTTGTCGCCGCGGCCACGCCGCTGGCCCGCCCCGCCCCCACCCTGGCCGACGACCCGGCGTTTTGGCTGTATTCCTCGGGCTCCACCGGCCGGCCCAAGGGCACGGTGCACTCGCACGCCAACCCCTACTGGACGGCCGAGCTGTATGGCAAAGGTGTGCTCGGTTTGACCGAAGCCGATGTCTGCTTCTCAGCCGCCAAGCTGTTCTTTGCCTATGGCCTGGGCAACGCCCTCACCTTCCCCATGGCGGTGGGCGCCACCACCTTGCTGATGGCCGAGCGGCCTACGCCCGACGCCACCTTTAAGCGTTGGTTAGGTGGCGTGGCCGGCCTCAAGCCCACCGTCTTCTACGGTGCCCCCACGGGCTTTGCCGGCATGCTGGCCGCGCCCGATCTGCCCAGCGCCGATCAGGTGGCGCTGCGCCTGGTGTCCTCGGCCGGCGAGGCCCTGCCGGCCGAGCTGGGCGAGAGGTTCAAGCGCCACTTTGGTGTGGACATCATCGATGGCATTGGTTCGACCGAGATGCTGCATGTGTACTTGTCGAACACGCCCGAGCGCGTGCGCTACGGCAGCACCGGCTGGCCCGTGCCCGGCTATGAGATCGAGCTGCGTGGCGACGATGGCGGCACGGTCGCCGATGGCGAGCCGGGCGACCTGTTCATTCAGGGCCCGAGCAGCGCCATGATGTATTGGGGCAACCGCGCCAAGACGCGCGACACCTTCCAGGGTGGCTGGACCAAGAGCGGCGACAAGTACATCCGCAACGCCGACGGCAGCTACACCTACGGCGGGCGCGGCGACGACATGCTCAAGGTCAGCGGCATCTATGTCTCCCCCTTTGAGGTGGAGGCCACCCTGGTGCAGCACCCCTCGGTGCTGGAGGCCGCGGTCATCGGCAAGCAAGACGCCGAGGGCCTGACCAAGACCAAGGCCTTTGTCGTGCTCAAGTCCGGCCACAGCGCCAGCGAGGCCGAGCTCAAGGCCTTCGTCAAGGAGCGCCTGGCGCCCTTCAAGTACCCGCGCTTCATCGAGTTCGTGGCCGATCTGCCCAAGACGGCCACCGGCAAGATCCAGCGCTTCAAGTTGCGCGAGCGCGAGGCCGCGGCACGCTGAGGGCCGCCTCACTATGGTGCAAGCTGAATGCGCTCTAGGGCCTACTTCGCTAGGGTCACTCTCGACATGGGTGTCTTTGCACGGGTGAGGGCTCAGATTCTGATGCCTGACCCCGTTTGGGCCGGCCGCGGCCTACCGCCGTAGCAAGTCAGCTCGATAGCCGGGTTAGGCTGCTTTTTTCGCTGCAGCCGACTTCCAGGCCAGACTTAGTCGCTTGCCGGTGGTTGCGCAGTCCTTGAGGTAAAGATTGATAAGGCTCTGATACGGAATACCGGTTTCTTCGGCCATGCCCTTGAAGTACGAGATCGAGCCTTCGTCGAGACGAATCGTCACGGGCTTCTTGAGCTGCGAGGCGTATGGGTTCTTCCTTGCCTTGCTGAAGTCGTAATGTGTGCGCATGCGATCACCTAGCGGTAGATGGACTGTTCTTTTGCGTCGGCCTAGCGCGCAGAAATGATTCGAATGACGCGGCCTTCGGCGCGGTAGCAGTGAACCACGACGAGGAGGCGCAGGCTCTGACTCAAGCCGAGTAGAACGAGCCGATCTTCTTCTTCGGAGTGGTCAGGGTCGTCGATCAGAAGCGCGCGCTCGTCAGAGAAGACTGACTGTGCCTCGTCGAACGACACCTTGTGCTTCCGAAGATTGACTGTCGATGGCGGATGTCTTGTGCAGACAACGCCCGTTTGGCCCGGCCACGGCCCACGCCGTCAGTCCGCGCCTTGCACCGCCTTCAGACCGAGAACACCGGCTGATCCTTGCCATCGTCCAGGTGCTCGCGGGCCCAGGCTTGCGGCTTCTGGTCGCGTGGCAGTAACACGCCAGCGGCGCGCACGCGCTGCGCTTTGGCGTCCAGTGCTGGCGGCGGCAACAGCGGCTCGCTTTGCAGGCGCTGTGCGGCCTCAAACAGCATGCGCCGGGCCATGGCGATGGCGCGGTCTGTGGGCAGCAGTTTCTCGTTGGCATGGTTCTGAATGGGGCCCATGCTCTCTTGCAGGGAGGCGTCTTGCATGGAGAAGCCAAAGACGCCGCTGTACGCTCGCTTTTCGCGTTGGGCGACGCGGTCGATGAGGTAATCGTTGTCCTTGTTGGCGCGCGGGCGGAAGCTGCCGCCGGGCTCGTAGTCGCAGTGGATGCCGCGGCCGGCCTGCATGTCGGCGCGCTCTTGCGCGCTCAGCGCTTTGTTGGGGTGGAAGTTGATGCTCCAGGCCCAGCAGTGGTGGTCGTCAATCGGCACCCAGACATGGCCGCCCAGGGCATGCTCGCCAAAGGGCGGGATGAGCGTGAACCAGGGGAACAGCCACTGCGTGATGCGCCAGTAGAAGCTATCGGGTTCACCCATGCGACGGCCAAACAAAGACAGGCCAAAGTCGGTTTTTTCGATGTCGAAGATGACATTGCCATCGGCCTTGATGTAGTGGTTGGCCTTGGTGCCCTGGTGCATGGGGTCCGTGTCGACCTCGTAGCGATGCACGTAGGAGACATGGGCGGTGTCGATGCCGCCCTCCATGGCCTGCAGGTAGTTGCACTCCTGCAGGCGCTTGGAGATGAAGACATGGCTGGCCGGCAGGCCGCACCATTCGACATCGGGCGGCGCGGGCTGCAGGTCCTTGGGGCCCATATAGGCCCACACCAGACCCGCACGCTCGATGCAGGGGTAAGCGGTGATGCCCATGTGGGCGCAGGCCTGCGGCGCCGAGGGCACCTCCACACAGCGGCCATCGCGCGCAAATTTCAGGCCGTGGTAGGCGCAGCGTATGCCCAACTCTTCATTGCGGCCGAAGAAAAGCGAGACGCCGCGGTGCGAGCAAAACTCGCTGATCAGGCCGACCTCACCGGCGCTGTCGCGAAAGGCCAGCAGCTTCTCGCTGAGGATTTGTACGCGCACCTGCGGACCATCGGGCTCGGCAATCTCGCTCGATTGCAGCACCGGCACCCAGTAGCGGCGCAGCAGCTGGCCCATGGGCGTGCCGGGCCCGGTGTGCACCAGGGTGTGGGCCATCTCTGCGTTCATGGCTTGGGGTCTCCGTTCAACAGGGCCTGGCCCCGAATCAGCCAGCGCGCGTAGCCCTCGGCATCGATGTTGGCGCCGCAGACGATCACGGCCACGCGCTGGCCGGCAAGCAGGTCGTGCAGCGGCCCCATGGCGCCGGCCAGGGCGGCGGCACCGGCCGGCTCCACCGCCAGTTTGGCGTCATGGAATAACACCGCAAGGGCGCGACAAATGTCATCGTCGCTGACGATGACGATGCGCTCGATGTGCGCCCGGCACAGGGCCAGCGAGTAAGGCAAGGTCAGCGGCGGGCCCAGGCTGTCGGCGATGGTGTTGACCTGGTAGCCCGAGAGGGTTTGACCGCTGGCAAAGCTTTGCTGCATGGCGTTCGAGCCCTCGGGCTGCACGCCGTAAATGCGGCATTGCGGGCGCAGCGCATGGATGGCCGCGGCCATGCCACCGGCCAGGCCGCCGCCGCCGATGGCCACCACCACGGCGTCAAGCTCGGGCAACTGCTCGATCAGCTCCAGCCCCAGCGTGGCCGTGCCCAGCGCGGTGTTCGGGCCCTCGAAGGGGTGGATCATCACGCGGCCCTCGTCGCGCACCAGCGCATCGGCGCGGGCGAAGGCGGCGGCACCGGCTGGCGCCAGCACCACCTCGGCGCCATAGCTGCGGGTGATGGCCACGCGCACCGGGTTGGCGTTGTCCTGCACAACCAGTTTGGCCGATAGGCCGGCAGCTTGCGCGGCAAAGGCCGCGGCGATGGCGTGGTTGCCGGCGCTCACCGCGGTGATGCCGCGCTCGCACTGCTCGGCGCTCAAGGCCATCACCGCATTGAGCGCGCCGCGGGCCTTGAAGGTGCCGGTGCGCTGCAGCAGCTCCAGCTTCAAATGCACCGCCGCCGGGCCGGCGAGCAAGGCCTGGCTGTAGCGGCCGTGCAGCGGCACGACGGGGGTGCGCAGCACATGCGGGGCCAGGCGCTGTGCGGTGGCGCGCATATCGGCCAGGGTGGGTGAGCTTGGGGCGTGCATGGCGGATGGTGTGGTCAGTGAACAGCTGGAAAGCGAAGTGTCGCCGGTCCGCCTGGCATAGCCTCAGCGCCTCGGGCCGGACCGTGGATAACCCTGAATCGGCACCGACGAGCGCTCACTACAATTGATCGATAGATAATCAAACGACGCGCTTCGCAAGCTGTGTGAACCTCGTCGGTGGCGGCGGATGAACCCAGCGCCGTGTCGCTCCGATTCACCTGTACGCGACGCCACAGTGAAAAGGCCCCCATGAAACTCGGCATGTTCATGATGCCCCTGCACCCGCCCGGGCGCAGCCCCAGCGAGACCCTGCGCGAGGACCGCGAGGCCGTGCTGCTGGCCGACCGCTTGGGTTTCTGCGAGGCCTATGTGGGCGAGCACGTCACCGATGCGGCCGAGTCGGTCACCTCATCGATGATGTTCCTGGCCAGCCTGGCCTCCGAGACCAAGCAGATCACGCTGGGCACCGGCACCATCAACATCCCCAACGCCCACCCGGCCAACATCGCGGCGCAGGCGGCGATGCTCGATCACCTGCTGCAGGGCCGCTTCATCATGGGCATCAGCCCGGGCGGCCTGATGTCGGATGCCGAGGTCTTTGGCAACTTCGAGCGCAACCGCAATGAGATGTTCGTCGAGGGCATCGACACGGTGCTCAAGATCTGGGCGTCTGAGCCGCCCTACAACATCGAGGGCAAGTACTGGCAGGTCTCGGTGGCGCGCAGCATGATCCCTGAGATCGGCCAGGGCTTCATCATGAAGCCGCTGCAAAGGCCGCACCCGCCCATCGTCGGCACCGCAGTGGCGCCGTTTTCACAGGGCGTGACGGAGATGGCCAAGCGCGGCTGGCAGCCGATCTCGGCCAACTTCCTGCTGCCGCAATGGGTCAAAACCCATTGGCCAAAATACGTGGAAGGGCGCGCCGCCGTGGGCGCCGTGGCCACACCCGGTGAGTGGCGTGTGGCCAAGAGCATCTTCGTGGCCGATGACGAGGCCACCGCCCGCCGCTACGGCCTGGGCGCCGAAGGCCCGCACCACTTCTACTTCAAGCAACTGGTGCGCAAGCTGGTCGGCGCAGCCGGCCGCGGCAACCTGTTCAAGGCCGAGGCCAGCATGCCCGACGCCATGATCACGGCCGACTACGTGACCCGCCAATTGGTGCTGGCCGGCACGGTGGATTCTGTGGTGCAGCAACTGCTGGCGTTCCGCGATCAGGTGGGCGACTTTGGCACCCTGCTCGACGCCTGCCACGACTGGATCGACCCGGCGCTGGGCAAGCGCTCGATGCAGTTGATGGCTGAGCAGGTGATGCCGCGGGTGAATGCGGCACTGGCGCGCTGAGGCGCGCCTCAGCCTGGCGATTTCGCGTGGCGGCGGGACTTGGGCGGAGTTGATTTAGGTTCGGGCTTGGCGGCTACTTTGGGTGTTATCTCAACCAGGGCCGCCGGCGCGTAACGGGCCAGCAACTGCGGATAGGTGCTGCGCGCACCGGCCAGAAAGTTGTCCACCACCCAGCCCACATGGTCCATGAAGTCGACCGTGATGCGCTGTTTGTAGACGTGCTGTCGCAGCGCCATGTAGAAGATGCCGCCGTGCAGGGACCAGACGAATTCGGTCTCTTGTTCAACCACCTCGGCCTCGGTGTCGGGCAGGCCGCAGGCGTGGCGCAGTTCGCGGCAGTACACCGGCAGCAGCTCGCGCCGCACGCGCTGGATGTAGCGCCGGTTCAGTGTGGGGTCAGACAGCCCGGCCTGCATGTAGATGCGAATCCACTCGGGGCGGTAGGTGGCCGCTGCATAGAGGCGGTAGAACTCGATCAGGCGCTCGCGCAGCGGCAGTGAGCGATCCTGCAGCAGGGTGATCCAGGCCGGGTTCCAGCGGCCCTCAAACACCGTTTGGTAGACGCGCTCGATCAGCGCTTGCTTGTTGGCGAAGTAGCGGTAGAGCAGCGGCTGGGTGATGCCCAGGCGCTTGGACAGCTCACGCGTCTGGCCCGAAAACCCCACCTCGGAAAAGTAGGCGATGGCGCCTTCGATGATCAGGCGCTCGCGGTCCGCCGGGGCCAGGCGCAGCTTGGGGGCGGGGGGGGCGGACTTCACTGCCTTCACACGCGCTATGTTATTCGGCCTTGATGTTGTTGTCGGCAATCAGCTTGGCGTACTTGGCCGTCTCGGCGGCGATGAAGCTGCGGAACTCGTCCTGGCTGCTGGCTCGGGCCTGCACGCCCAGGCCGGCGAATTTCTCTTTCACCTCGGCATCGGCCATGACCTTCACCAGCGCGGCGTGGTAACTGTCCTGCACCGCCTTGGGGGTGTTCGCCGGCAGGAAGATGCCCCACCAGTTCTCGGCCACCAGGCCCTGCACGCCGCCTTCGGCGAAGGTGGGGATGTCGGGGAACAGGGCTGAGCGCGCAGCGCTGGTGATGGCCAGCGGGCGCAGGCGCTGGGTCTTGATGAACTGCGACACCGGCAGCGCATCGGAGATGGCAAAGCCGATCTGCCCGCCCAGCAAATCGTTCACCGCCTGGCCACCGCCCTTGTAGGGCACGTTGACCATTTTCAAGCCGGCCTGGCGCATCAACAGCTCGGTGGCCAGGTGGGCCATGCTGCCGGGGCCGCTGGTGCCAAAGCTGATGGTGTCGGGCGTGGCCTTGGCCGCGGCGATCAAATCGGGCAGGCTGCGGTAGGGTGAATTGATCGGTACGACCAGGATGTTAGGGCCTGTTGCAGTGAGTGCAACAGGCACAAAATCCCGGGCCATGCTGTAGGGCACCTTGCTGATCAGCGGATTCACACAGGCCGGGCCCAGGTTGCCCAGCACCGCGGTGTAGCCGTCGGCCGGCTGGCGCGCGGCGAACTCCATGCCAATGGAGCCGGCGGCGCCGGGTTTGCTCTCGACCAGCACCTGCTGGCCCCACAGTTCGCCCAGCTTTTGCGCCATGATGCGGCCCATCAAATCGGAGCTGCCGCCGGGCGGGTAAGTGACCACCAGGCGCACCGGCTTGGCCGGAAAACTTTGGGCAAATGCAGTCAGCGGCGACAGCACGGCCAAGGGCGCCACGGCGGACGCGGCCAGCGCGAGCAACTGCCCCTGAAAGCTGCGGCGCGACGGGTGGTTTGAAGCACGGGGATCGGACATCGACTTCTCCAGCGGGGGTGATACGCACATCGGGTTCACCACAGGCGCCCGACACCGGCTTCAATTTATATGATCAATTGCTAAATAATCATCCCCACTTTCCCTCCCCCACGCATTCGCTCATTCACACGGCCACCCATGCTCAATTCCCCCAAGCCCGCCGCCCGCGCCGACCAGACGCTGGCACTGAACATGACCCTGCTCGCCCACCATGAGCTGGCGGGCTTTGGCGGCCTGGGCGAGGGCATGGCGCTGCAGGCGACAAGCGACGGCCGCCGCATCCTGTGGCTGGCGCATGAGTCGGCGCAGAAGAATTTCTCCGGCGTCGATGTCACCGACCCGCGCCACCCCAAACTCATCGTGCAGACCGAGCTGCCGCACATGAAGCTGCGCTCGAACTCGCTCGATGTGGTCGGCGACACCCTGGCCGTGGCCTACCAGGCCAGCGCGGTGGGCATCCAGCCGGCGGGCATGGATTTGTTCGATGTCAGCACACCCGAGGCACCGAAGTTGATCTCGCACTTCGATTGCTCGGGCCCGCATTCGCGCGGCGTGCATGCGCTGTGGTTTGTCGATGGCTGCTACGTGCACATGTCCGGCGGCGCCGCCGATTTCGAGCCCCGCCACCCGCTGGACGACCAGTGCTATCGCATCATTGACGTGGCCAACCCAAGCCAACCCACCGAAGTCGGCCGCTGGTGGTACCCCGGCACGCGCGTGGGCGATGCCCAGGCCGCGCCGCAGCGCCTGGCCGCACCCTTCGACATGGGCTTTCGCGCGCACAACACCAACGTCTTCCCGCAGCGCCCGGACCGCGCCTATGTGGGCTACATCGATGGTGGCGCCTTCGTGCTCGACATCTCGGACAAGGCCAACATCAAGGTCGTCTCCAAGTGGAACCCCTCACCACCCTTCAACGGCTTCACCCACACCGTGCTGCCACTGTTTGATCGCGGCCTGTGGGTGGTGAGCGACGAGTGCGTGCTCGATCACGGCCAGGATTGGCCCAAGCTGGTGTGGATGATCGATGCCCGCAACGAGGCCAACCCGGTGCCCATAGGCACCTTCCCGGCGCCGCCCTTTGATGCCTTCGCCAAGCGCGGCGGCCGCTTCGGCGCGCACAACCTGCACGAGAACCTGCCCCTGCCCACCTCGTTCCAGTCCGACACGCTGATCGTCGGCACCTTCTTCAATGCCGGTGTGCGCGTCTACGACACCACCGACCCCTATCGCGTGGAAGAGGTGGCCTACTTCGTACCCGGCGCGCCCAAGCTGTCACCGGCCGGGGCCATCCAGTTGAACGATGTCTATGTGGACGAGCGCCGCATCGTCTACACGGTGGACCGCTTCACGGGTGGGCTGTACGTGCTGGAGTTGAACCTCTGAGCTGCACCACATGAGCAACGGCCGAGACCCACTTTCGGGCCGCATCCCCATCACCCTGATCACCGGCTTTCTGGGCAGCGGCAAGACCACCTTGCTAACGCACTTGGTACGTGATCCGGCGATGGCGCGGGCAGCGGTGGTGATCAACGAGCTGGGCGAGATCGGCATCGATCACGATCTGGTGACGATGTCGTCCGAGAACATCGCGCTGCTGGCCAATGGCTGCATCTGCTGCTCCGTGCGCACCGATCTGCAAGACACGCTGCGCGAGCTGTTCGCCCGCCG
Organism: Ideonella sp.; assembly: GCA_043720415.1. Taxonomy (GTDB): domain Bacteria; phylum Pseudomonadota; class Gammaproteobacteria; order Burkholderiales; family Burkholderiaceae_C; genus Pseudaquabacterium. The sequence goes on along the minus strand of JAYSSS010000001.1, from coordinate 43,716 downwards.
CCGCGCGGGCGAGATCCCCGATTTCGACCGCGTGATCGTCGAAACCACTGGCCTGGCTGACCCCGCGCCCGTGGTGCAGACCCTGGCCAGCGACACCCTGCTGGCGGCGCAGTACCGGCTCGATGGTTTGGTGACTCTCGTCGACGCCGTGAACGCCCTGGCGCAACTGCGCGATCACGCCGAACCTATCAAACAAATCGCGTTGGCAGATCGCGTGATCGTCAGCAAGAGCGATCTGGTCGATGCCGCTCAGCTGCAAGCTGTGCTCGACGCCATTGTCGACATCAACCCCGGCGCCAAGGTCTCCATCGCCGTGCAGGGACAGATCGATCCCCCAGAGTTGACCGGCCTGGGCCTGGCCAGCGCGCGCGCCGGGGCGGCCACGCTGAGGTTTTTGGGCGAAGCCTTGTCGAGCGATGCGCCGGATGAGCTTCCAGAGCGCACTCTGTCGCGCCGCTCACCATTGCACGACGCATCGATTCGCACGCACACCCTGCGCTTCGAGCAGCCCTTCACCTGGGCCGCGTTCTCCGCCGCGCTGGAGCTGCTGGCCACTTTGCGCGGGCCCGACTTGCTGCGCCTGAAAGGCATCGTCAACGTCGAAGGCCAAGCGGTGGTGGTGCAGGGCGTGCAGCACATCTTTCACCCACCCGTGTCGCTTGATCGCTGGCCGAGTGCGGACCTTGGTACTCGGTTGGTGTTCATCACGCGCCGCATCGACAAGGTGGTGATTCAGAATCTTTTTGCGGCGGTGGCGGCTGCGGCTTGAGCGCGGATGCGCTGACGGCTGAAGTCGAAAACCGATCAACGACGGCGCGAGGCCAAGGGCACCGGGTAAGCCGGCTGCCTGCGTGTCACCCGCCGCCGGCAAAAGCAGCCGACGGCTCCTTCTTTACCTCCGGCAGCCGGCTTACCCGGTGCCCTCGTCCCGGACGCACGGGTGCCTATCGCTGTGTCCGACCCCAGCAACGGTGTCGATATGGCCATCGGCCCCAGCGCCGCAATGCTGATCGAGCGTCAGGGCAGGCTGGCGTGTTCTGCAGAGGTAAAGGAGGAGCCGTCGGCTGCTTTTGCCGGCGGCGGGGGAGTGAGCCCGGACACAAACAGTCCAGTGGACTGTTTGTGCCTGGCGAACGCCCGAGGCCACTGGCCTCGGGCACGCAGCAGAACACGCCAGCCTGTCCTGACGCTCGCGCTCGCGCTCCGACCGCTGAGCGAAGCTGAAACTTGATACGAAACTGAAGTTGAACGCTAAAACCTAACGCAAAAGCAACGCGTCAGACCTTGCCACCATCCCTCAACCACCACACCGGCAACTGCGTGCAATCCGCCCCAGCCAAGCCCTGCGCCGAGGCCAGCTCAAAGCATTGCAAGGTCTGAGCAGCCAAAGGCAATCGATAGTGACCAACCGCCGCCTGTTTCAGCATCGCCCGCAGGTCTTTGCTCATGGTGGCCAGGTCCACACTCACGGCGCCATCGGCATTGCCGGACAGGGCCTTGGCGATCATCGGGCCGCGGGCTTTAAGCATGTTGGGGCCGCCCGAGGTGTCGGCCAGGATGTCGACCACGCGCGCTGGGTCCAGGCCCAGCGGCTGCAGCAGCGACAGCGCTTCGGACAGCGTCTGCCAGTACACCATCAGCGGCAGGTTGATGGCCAGCTTCATGGTGGCGCCGGCACCCAGTGGGCCGACGTGTTCGATTCGCCGGCACATCTGGGCTAACACCTCACGCGCACTGGCCAGATCGTCGGCCGCACCGCCCACAAAGCCGAGCAACTTGCCCTCGGTGGCCGGGCCCACGCTGCCGCCCACGGGGCATTCCAGGAAGCGCCCGCCAGCGGCGGCCACCAGCGCGCCGATGTCCTGCGGCTTGGCCGGGCCAACGGTGCTCATGTCGATGATCAGGCGAGCGGCCAACGGTGCGGCCAGCAGGCCCTCGGTGCCGCCATAGACGGCGTCCAGCGCCGCCTCGTCGGTGAGGATGCTGATCACCAGATCGCTGGCCTGCACCAGCGCGCGTGGGCTTTGCGCCCATGCGGCACCGGTTTGCAGCAGGGCTTGTGCGCGCTCGGCCGAGCGGTTCCACACCGTCACCGCGTGGCCGCAGGCGATCAAGCGCCGGGTGATTGCCGAGCCCATCTTGCCGGTGCCAGCCAGGCCGATTTTCATGCGTGTCTCCTCTGTGCGGCGAGCTGCCGGTGTCGAAGTTATCATAAGATAAACAAGCCTCGAAGCTGCACCAACCTAACCCGGAGACGACATGCTCTACACCTGCGCCGCCCACTGCACCGATCCCACGCACCGCCACGGCCAGCGTGCGGCTGCGGCCACTGTTGCGGGCGCCAAGGCGGTGGCCTCGCGCAGCATCGTCAAGACGCGCCGGGGCAAGAGCCTGGTGGTCGATCTGCACTGCCACTACCTCAACCCCGAGGTCAATGCCAAGACCGCGCATTTGAATGCCGCGCAGTACGATTCCACCGTCATCTTCGCCAACGCGCTAACGAACGAGACCAACCGCAAGCAGATGGCCACGCGGGCACCCAAACTCACCGGTGTGACCGAGCGCTTGAAGGACATGGACCGCATGGGTGTGGACATGCAGGCGGTGTGCCCGGCGCCCTACCACTTCTTCTATTTCACCGAGGCCGACTACGGCGCGCAGCTGGCGCGCGAGGTCAACGAAGGCATCGCCAAGCTGGTGGCCGACACGCCGGATCGCTTTGTCGGCCTGGGCTCGGTGCCGCTGCAAAACGCCGAGCTGGCGGTGCGCGAGCTGGACTATGCGGTGAAGACGCTGGGCCTGCGCGGTGTGGAGATTTGCACCAATGTCAACGGCAAGAATTTGACCGATCCCAGCCTGGGGCTGGAGAAGTTTTTTGCCCGCTGTGCCGAGCTGGGCGTGCTGATCTTCATGCACCCGCTGGGCTACACGCAGGCGGATCGCTTGACCAACCACTACTTCAACAACGTCATCGGCAACCCGCTGGATTCGACCGTGGCGGTGTCGCATTTGATCTTTGATGGCGTGATGGCGCGCCACCCCAAACTCAAGGTGCTGGTCGCCCATGGCGGCGGCTACATCGCGCACTACTGGGCGCGCATGGACCACGCCTGGCGGGCCCGTGCTGACACGCGCACCGTCATCAAACGGGCGCCGTCGAGCTACCTGAAGAAGTTCTTCTTCGACACCATCACGCACGACCCCGAAATGCTGCGCCGCCTGATCGAGCAGTACGGCGCCGACCACGTGGTGCTGGGCACCGACTACCCCTACGACATGGCCGACGACCACCCGCTGGACACACTGGCCCAGGTCAAGCGCCTGCCCAAGGCCTCACGCGAATTGGTGGCCGGTGGCAATGCCGCGCGGCTGCTGAAGATCAAGGTGTGACGACGCGCGAGGGCGTCGTCTTCGATGGCCGTTAGGTTTTTGCCTTCGGCTTGGATTTCGCCTTTGCCTTGGTCGAGGACGGAGCGGCGGCCTTGGCAGCTGCTTTGGTCAGGCCAGCCTGCAGTGGGCTCGACATGCGGTCCAGCACATCGAACACCGCCGCCGTGTCGTGCAGCGCGTGGCCCATGCCCATCGCAGCGTCGTAGATCGGTGCCGAGGCGGCGAACAGCGGTGCGGGCACGCCCGCTTCACGCAAGGCTGCGGCAATCAACTTCATGTCCTTCTGCCAGACCTCGACCTTCATCGTGGCGGTCTCCCAGCCGCGGTTTTCCATCTGCGGGCCGCGCACCTGCAGCATGCGTGAGCCACCGGCGCCATCGGCCAGTACCTTCACTGCCGTGCCAGGCGATATACCCCAGCGTTGGCCCAACAACAGTGCCTCTGCGGTGGCCACGTTATGCACCGCCACCAACAGGTTGGCCATGAGCTTCATGCGCATGCCGTTGCCGAAGGCGCCGAGCGCGAAGTGCGCTTTCGAGAAGCCCTCAAACACAGGGCGCAAGCGCTTGATGGCCGCCGCCGGCCCGCTGGCATAGACCGTCAGGTCTTTGAGCACGGCCTGCGCGCCGGTGCCCGAGAGGGGGCAGTCCAGCAGCACCACGCCGGCTTTGGCCAGTACGCGGCGAGCTTGCTCTTTATCGGTGGTGTCCAGCGTGCTGGTCTCCACCACCAGCAGGCCGCGCGGCGCGGTGCGGGCGATGTGCTCGGCCGAGGCCATCAGTGCGGCTGCGCTGGGCAGCGAGGTGATGATGACGTCGGCCTGTTTGGCCAGCACGGCGGCGTCGGCACAGAGCGAGCCGCCGGCGGCGCGAAAGCGCTGGCGCGCGGGCGCGTTGGGGTCGAAGCCGCAGACCGCGAAGCCGGCCTTCATCAGGTTGCCCGCCATGGCCGAGCCCATGATGCCCAGGCCCAGCAGGCCCACGGTGCGCAAGGGCGCACTGCCGCGGGGGCTTGACGGGGGTGCTGACAGTGGCGCGGGGGGCGCGCGGCGCGCGGACGGTGTGGCGGTCATCGGGTCTCCAAAATGGGGCGGGTGCAGCGAGGGGCAAATTATCAAATGAAAAACAAGCGGGCTGGGCCTGGGCTGGGCGGATGGACGGCGCTGATGGGTCGCCTTGCGCCGCTGCGTAGCCCAACCAAGCTGCGGGTTACACAGGATGCCGCAGGGCTCGCGCCGCCGCGATGATCACCATTCCGACAGTTCAGCAGGAGACCCCCATGCCCTCCATGACCCCGCACGCCCAAGGCCCCTCATGCGAAGACTCGCGCACCGGCTCGCGCGCCGGCTCGCTTGCCAGCCTCAGCAACCTGGCTGCAGCCGCCGCTCTGGCCATCACCAGCCTCAACGCCCAGGCCGCCGAGCCCACCGGCGTACTCGCCCGATCGGCCAAGCAAGTGCCGCAGGGCCCCTGGCCGCAGGGCGATCAACTGGGCATGGGCAACACCCAGGGCGCGGGCACCTGGGCGCGCTGTGCCTGGCACCTGGCCCAGCCCGGCGCCAAGGCCTATGAGGTGTCCTACGAGCGCAGCAACACCATGCCCAAGTCGCCGTTCTCTGGCCCCTTGATCGTCAAGCCCAAGCCCGTGGCCAGCATCCCTGGCACCCTGCACGCCTTCAATGGCGAGGTGCTCAACGATGGCGCTGAGCCCGGCCAGCAGGGCACGCAGATCGATGCCCTGGGCCACTTTGGTGCGCTCAAGGCGCCCTGGGATGGCAAGACGCCGCTGGAGCATGGCGACGTTGGCTACTACGGCGGTCACAGCGGCAAGGATGTCAAACCCAATGCCGACTCGCCCCTGCTGCGCCTGGGCATCGAGAAGATCCCGCCCATCGTCACCAGCGCCGTGCTGCTCGATGCCAAGCGCCACATCAATGGCGGCCAGGCGATGAAGGCCGGCGATGTGGTCACCGCCGCCCACATCCAAACCATGCTCAAGGCCCAGGGCCTGGGCAAGCGCGGGTTGATGGCCGGCGATGTGGTCTACGTCTACACCGGCTGGAGCGACCACTACCAGGACCCCGATGTGGACAAGCGTTATTACGCCTCGGCGCCGGGGCTGTCGTATGACGCCGCGCAGTTGCTGGGCGCGGCCAAGGTGGTGGCCGTGGGGCTGGATGCGCCCTTCATCGATTCGGTGTCTGACGGCATGCTGGTGGGCAAGGGCGCGCCGGCCGCGGGCAACCCGCCGGGCCTGCCCTTTGCCGTGCACCACCATCTGCTCACCCAGGCCGGCGTGCACCACATCGAGAATGCGCGTCTGGCCGAGTTGGCGCGCGACGGTGTCTACACCTCATGCACGATGGTGCTGCCACCCATGGAGCGCGGCGCGGCCGGCGCCGTGGTGCGGCCGGTGGCCATTGGTGTTGGCCGGCTCAAATAACACATTATTGGCGCGGCCTGGTTTTGATCTGAGTTATGGCCTGAGTTTTGGCCTGAATTCACTCTGGCCTCGCCCTCGGCGCCACATTCATTTCAGTCATCCCCTTGCAAGGAAAGCAGCATGTTCACCTTCAACCCACTCTCACCCTCACGCCGCCTGGCATTGGCCATCGCCGCCGCCGCCAGCCTGTGCGCCGCCCCGGCCCAGGCCCAGGAAATCACCCTCAAGGCCGTCAACGCCTTCCAGGAAGGCACCTACTACGCCCGCAACTTCGAGCGCTTCGTCAAGAAGGTCAACGACGAAGGCAAGGGCGTGGTGCAGATCAACTACCTCGGCGGCCCCAAGGCCATCCCCACCATGGAGCAAGGTGCGGCGCTGCGCAACTCGGTGGTCGATCTGACCAACACCGCCACCTCTTTCATCGCCAGCGTCTCGCCTGAGAGCCTGGCACTGAACTACGCCACCGTGCCCTGGGTCGAGATGCGCAAGAACGGCACCGTCGAGCACCTGAACAAGCTGATGATGGAAAAGGGCCTGTACTACTTTGCCCGCACCGGCGATGGCGTGCCGTACCACATCTACCTGAACAAGAAAATCGAGAAGGCCGATCTGTCGGGCCTGAAGATCCGCATCGCGCCGATCTACCGCGAGTTCTTCACCAAGCTCGGCGCCTCGGTGATGCAGATCCCGCCGGGCGAGGTGTTCACCGCGCTGGACCGCGGCGTGGTCGATGGCTATGGCTGGCCGCTGCTGGGCATCTTTGATCTGGGCTGGCACGAGAAGACCAAGTTCCGCGTCGATCCGGGCTTTTACAACATCGAGCTTGGCGTGATCTTCAGCGCCAAGACCTGGAACGCGCTAACACCAGCCCAGCGCGACTTCCTGAACAAACAAGCGGTGTGGCTGGAGAGCCTGAATGTGGACATGGCGGCCAAGGATGCGCCGGCCGACATCAAGCGCCAGGCCGATGCCGGCATCCAGGTGATCAAGTTGAGTGATGCCGAATCCAAGCGCATGCTGGCCCTGGCGCAAGAGTCTGGCTGGGCCGGGATCATGAGCTCCAGCCCGACGCATGGGCCGCAGTTGCGCAAGATGATGGCGCCTTGATGCCTGCAGCGCGGATGCACGCAGCCTTGATGCGCGCCTGCGGTGGCCTGGCAGCCACCGTGGTAGCACTCATCACGGTGCTGGTGTGCATCGATGTCATCGGCCGCAACCTCGGCCTGGGTACGTTCGTGTGGATCAACGAGGTCACCGAGTACGCCCTGCCGATTGCCACCCTGGCCGCCGCGCCCTGGCTGATGTGGCGCAACCAGCATGTGCGGCTGGATCTGCTGGGCGCCGTGCTCTCGCCCAGCGCGCAGCGACGGGTGGACAGGCTCTCGGCCAGCGCCGGGCTGGCGATCAGCCTGCTCATGATGTGGTATGGCGTGCGTACGTTGCTTGATAGCAAACAGGCCGGCAGCCTGGTGCTCAAGGCCCTGGTCTTCCCCGAATGGTGGCTGTACACCCCCGTGCCCATTGGCTTTGCGCTGCTGGCGCTGGAGTGTGGGCGGCGCGTGCTGTGGCCCACGGGCTTGGCCGAGCAGGCAACATGATCTGGTGGCACAGCCTGCTGCTGCTGTTTGGCCTGCTCACGGCGCTGCTGCTGGTGGGCCTGCCGGCGGGCTTTGCCTTCCTCGGCATCAACCTGGTGGGCGCGCTGGTTTACCTCGGCGGCGAGGCCGGGCTGATGCAGGTGGTGCGCAACGGCGTGGCCTCGGTCACCAATTTTTCGCTCACGCCCATCCCCTTTTTCATCCTCATGGGCGAGGTGCTGTTTCACACCGGCCTGGCGATGAAGGCCATCGATAGTTTCGACCGCGCCATTCGCGGCGTGCCCGGGCGCCTGAGCGTGGTGGCCATCGTCGCCGGCACGGTGTTCTCGGCCATCTCCGGCTCGACCATTGCCACCACCGCGCTGCTGGGCGGCCTGCTGCTGCCCGAGATGCTGCGCCGCGGCTATCACCCGCGCATGGCCATGGGCCCGATCATGGCCATAGGCGGGGTGGACATGCTCATTCCGCCCTCGGCATTGACCGTGCTGCTCGGCAGCCTGGCCGGCATCTCCATTTCGGGCCTGCTCATCGCCGGCGTCGTGCCCGGCATCGGCCTGGCCGTGATGTTCCTGGCCTGGATCATCATCAGCGCCATGCGCCATCCCGAGCAGGCGCCCACCTTTGAGCGCGAGGAAGCGCAGGGCTGGGCGCGCTGGGGCCCGCTGCTGATCAACGTCACGCCCCTGGTGCTGATCTTCGTGCTGGTCATCGTGGCCATGTCGGCCGGCTGGGCCACGCCCACCGAATCGGCGGCGCTGGGCGTGCTGGCCACGGTGATCGTGTGTGTGCTTTATCGCAGCCTAACTTGGCAATCCATGCGACAGGCCTTGAGCGGCACGGCGGCCATCAGCGGCATCATCTTGTTCATCATCATCGGCGCCACCACCTTCTCGCAGATCCTGGCGTTTTCGGGCGCCACCAATGGTCTGGTGGGCCTGGTGCAGGGCGCGGGGCTGCCGGCTTGGGCGGTACTGGCCGGCATGATCCTGATGCTGCTGATCCTGGGCTGCTTTGTTGATCAGGTGAGCATGATGCTTATCACCTTGCCCTTCTTCATGCCGCTGGTGCAGCACTTCCACTGGGACCCGCTGTGGTACGGCGTGATCTACCTGATCTGCATGCAGCTCGGCCTGCTGACACCGCCCTTTGGCATGCTGCTGTTCACCATGCGCAGCGTGGCGCCCAAGGAGATTCCGACCCGTGAAATCTTCGCCGCCGTCATGCCCTATGTGCTGATGGGTGTGCTGATGATCGGCCTGGTGCTGGCCGTGCCCGGCCTGGCCACCTGGCTGCCCCGGCTGCTGCTGGGCAAGTAGCCGGCCAGGGACAAGCGCCTCGCGCGTCAGCTTGCCGGCCAAGGAAGCCTCCGACACCATGGGCGCGCTGCGTCATCGCCTTAACTGGGACAGCGCCACCGGTGCGCTGCACGACGGCCCGCGCCGCTATCTGATGCTGCGCCCGGATGTGCTGATGGGGGCGCTGGGGCGGCTGGACGACTGCACGCGTGCGGCGATGTTGCAGGCGCTGGCGGCATCGGTGCAACAGCACGGCGCTGAGAGTTTGCGCGCCTATACCGGGCAGGTGGGCGGCAATGGCCCGGCCCTGCTCGCGGCGACCATCGAGGCCGCGGCCGACCTGGGCTGGGGCCGCTGGGCGCTGCGGCATGAGGCCGACATGCTGACACTTGAAGTGAGCGACAGCCCCTTCGTTGCCGGCTGGCACGCGGCCAGGCCCAACATTGCCGCCACGGACCCCGTGTGCGCCGCCATCAGCGGCATGCTGGCGGGTCTGGCGAGCATCATCCTTGGCGGGCCGGTGCAGGCGCAGGAGGGCACCTGTGCAGCAACGCTGGCCTGCACGCACTGCCGCTTCGTGGCCAAGCGAACACCATGACGCCGCAAGCCCTGAGCGCGCTGGTGGGCACCGACCAGGTGCACCGCGACATCTATCTGTCGCCAAAAATGTTCGATCTGGAAATGCAGCGCCTGTGGCCGCGCGCCTGGCTGTATGTGGGCCACACCAGCCAGTTGCCGCGGGCTGGCGACGCCATCACCGTGCAGTTAGGCCATCAGCCGGTGCTGATGCTGCGGCGTGACGATGGTGGCATCGGCGTGCTGCACAACCGCTGCGCGCACAAGGGTGCGCCCTTGCTCACCGAGGCGTCGGCCAATGTCGGCCGCAGCCTGCGCTGCGCTTACCACGGCTGGTCCTATCGGCTGGATGGCTCACTGCTGGGCCAGCCCATGAAGGCGGGCTATGTGGGCACGGCGTTCGCGCAGTCTGCCGCGGCGCAGGGCCTGACCGCCTACGGTGAAGTGGCGGTGTACCGCGGCTTTGTCTTCGCTTGTGCGGCGCGGCGTGGGGGTGCGGTTGCTGGGGCGGTTGCTGGGACATCCAGTGCCAATGCGGCTTGCGCTGTGGCCTCCAACGATGCTGCCAATGGCGCGCCCAGCTTCGAAGACAGCCTGGGGCCCCTTCTGCCCACGCTCGACCTGCTGGCCGAACGCTCGCCACAAGGTGAGCTGCAGATCGCCGGCGGCGTGATCCGCACCGTCGTCAAGGCCAACTGGAAGATCTACCTCGAAAACATCAACGACGCCGTGCACCCGGTCAGCACCCATGCCTCGGCCAACCTGGCCGCGCAGGCGGTGTGGGCGGCGCAAGCGCCCGGCACCGCCTTGTCCGCGGCCATGCAGCAACTGTTGCCCTTCGGATCGGGCTACGACTTCTTCGAGCGCATGGGCGCGCGCCTGCTGCCCCACGGCCACAGCGTGCTCGGCACCCAGCACAGCCTGCACTCAGCGTACGCGGATATTGCGGGTTATGCCCAGGCGCTGCAAGCCGCCCATGGCGCACAGCGTGCCGCCGAAGTGCTGGCCTTCGCGCCGCAAAACGTCGTCGCCTACCCCAGCCTGGCGCTCAAGGGCGCTCCGTCCGTGCTGCGCGTCATCCGCCCGCTGGCGGTGGACCGCACACTTATTGAAGCCTGGGCCTTCCAGCCCCTGGGTGCGCCCGATCAGTTGCTGGCCGACGCCCTGCTCTACAACCGCCAGGTTTTCGCTCCGACCTCCCCCGTGGCCCACGACGACCTGCAAATCTTCGAGGGCATCCAACGCAGCCTGGCCTGCCAAGGCAACCCCTGGATCAGCCTGCACCGCGGCGCCACCAAGCTTGCCCCCACCCAAACCGATCTTCCACGCGATGTGAGCGGCGTGGACGAAGCCCTGCTGCGCCACCAATACCAAGCCTGGTTAAAATTCATGGGGTCAGGTCTTTAATATTAAGTGGCGACCGCTCCTGTTCATTGCAGGCCGGATGAGCGGTGGCCGAGAATGGAGGGATCGGACTTAATATTATAGACCTGACCCCAGTATATTGGCCCCAACGCTTGATGGATACTTAACAATAAAGACCTGACCCCATCATGTGACCCCATCATGTGACCCCATCATGGTTGGCCACAGCGCCCTGGCGCCCTTTCGCAATCGCAGCTTTCGCTTTCAGTGGCCGGCCGACATGTGCACCGCTTGGGCGCTGGAGATGGAGACGCTCATCCTTGGCTGGTATGTGCTGGTCGAGTCCGGCTCGGTGGTGATGCTCACGGTGTTTGCTGCGCTGATGTATGTGGGCACCTTGGTCTCGCCACTGCTGGGCATGCTCGGAGATCGGGTGGGCCTGCGCAACGTCCTGGCAGCGATGCGGCTGAGTTATGCGGTGTTTGCCAGCGTGATCCTGCTGCTGGCGATGGGCGGGCGGCTCGAGCCCACGTTGGTGTTGGTGGTCGCCTTCTTGGTTGGGCTGATCAAGCCCACCGACATTGGCATGCGCAGCGCCTTGGTCAGCGCCACGCTGCCTGCGCATCAGCTGGTGGCGGCGATGGGTGTGTCGCGCACCACACAGGATTCGGCGCGCATCGGTGGCGCCCTGGCCGGTGCGGGCTTCATGGCGGCGTTCGGCATGGTGCCGGCCTACATCACCATCGTGGTGATCTATGTGATCGGTGCGCTGCTCACGCTTCAGGCTGTGGGTCGGCCTGCGCCGCAGGCTGACACGTCCGCGGCTGCCGCGACGCTGACAAGGCCATCGCCCTGGCGTGATCTGACCGAGGGTCTCTTGCATGTCTGGCAAACCCCCAGGCTGCGCGCCGCCATGGGTGTGGCCGCGCTGGTGAACCTGACGGCGTTTCCGCTCACCGGCGGGTTGATGCCCTACATCGCCCGCGATGTGTTCCAGCTCGATCAGCAGGGCCTGGGCTGGCTGGTGGCCGGTTTCGCATCGGGCGCGCTGGCCGGATCGGTCGGCCTGAGCGTGTTTGGCGCACGGCTGCGCCCGGCGCGGACGATGATGGCCGCTTGCGTGGCCTGGTACCTGTGCCTGCTCGGCTTTGCCTTGGCAATCAATCTGCCGGTGGCCGCCGCTTTTCTGATGGCTGCAGGCATGGCACAGAGCCTGGCCATGGTGAGCCTGTCGATCTTGCTGCTGCGCACCTGTGACGAAGGTTTTCGGGGGCGAGTCATGGGCGTGCGCATGTTGGCCATCTACACCTTGCCGCTCGGGCTCTTGGCCGCCGGCGCGATGATTCCGGCCATCGGTTTTCGCCTGATGGCGGCGGTCTTCGTGGCCGTTGGAATGCTGTTGCTGCTGGGCATCGCACGGGTCTGGCGGCGTGAGTTGCTCGCGACCGATGCGCCGGGCAACGCGCGATAGCCGCCAGCGGCGTCTGCGCTTGGTGAAACAAAGCAAACACAGGCGCGACGGGTTTGCAGCGTGGCTGAAACCGCCGCTGCCGACACTGCATCGCAAGCCCCTGGCAAGGCGAGCAGATAGCCCTCACCCGTGACCCGTGCTCATCATTCATGCCAGGCCCCGCAGCCACCCGCTTTGCGACGCACCATGCACAACTCAACTTTCCCCTCGCCCACCCGCCGGCCCTTCTTGATCGCCCTGCTGGGCAGCGCCTTGATGCCTGTGCCGTCTGCCCAGGCACAGTCGGCGAGCCCAGCGCCGTCGATGGCCCTGTCGTTCCGCAACAAGACTTACCTGCACCGCTGGTCAAACGCCGGCCAGCATGAGTTCACGCCAGCCGACCAGCCTGATCTCAAGCAGTGGCGCGACATGCTCAGCATCAATGTTCACGCCTCGGTGCGCAGCGACGAGGCACTCGCCGACGTTGCCAACGCCGTGCTGGGCAATTACCAGCGCCATGGCAAGGTGCTGCAGACGCGGTCCACACCGCGCCGCGCAGGGCAGGCTGCCGAACACTTCATGGCCGCAGTGTTGGGGCGCCCGGACTCCCTCGAAGCCGCGTTCGCACGCTGCGTTCTGGTGGAAAACACCGGGCTGGTGCTGGTGGCCTCGCACCGCATTCACGGCAAGGCGGTGGGCCCAGCCATGAGCGAGTGGCTGGCCGCACAAGGCACCGCCGCCGAAGACGCACTCCTGGCCTGGAGCCAGTGGCCCAGCATGGCCAACCTGCAAAGGCTTCCGCAAAGCAGGGGCTGAGAAAATACTGGGTGACCCCATCCCCTTCCCGGACCCGCAGTCAAGTCTCCGACACAAACTTCGGCCAGGTGCTGGCCACGTACTGCAAGAAGGCCGGCCCCAGGCCTTCGCCCTGCAGGTGCGCACGGCTCACCGGCCGCTCAATGCAGGCAAACGCCGCATCCGCCAGCGCGCGCCGCGCGAAGTCGTGGTGCAGCATGGCGCCGCGCCCGATCAGCACGAAATCGACGCCAGCATCGAGGCAGCGCTGCGCGATGGCCGCGTCCATGATCTTGCCGGCGACACCCAGGCGGGTGGCGCCGCGATCCAATTCGGCGAAGTGCTGGATCAGGGGTTTTTCTTGGTGCGCGGCGTCGATGGGCGGCTTGAAGCAATCCCACAGCGACATGTCCAGGTAATCGAGCTGGCCGCTGGCCAAGACTGCTTGCGCCAGTGCTTTGGCTTCGGGGAAGGGGATGCCAAAGCGCTCGGGCGACAGCCGCAGGCCGAGCTGAAAGTCCGGTCGCGTTCGGCCGCGGATGCCGGCGACGATGTCCCACAGTACGCGGCAGCGGTTCTCAAAACTGCCGCCGAAGCGGTCACTGCGCTGGTTGTGTGCGGCGTCCAAAAACTCGCACAGCAAGTAGCCGTGCGCGGCGTGCAGCTCAACACCATCAAAACCCGCCGCCTGGCCGCGCAGCGCGGCGAGGATGAAGTCTTCGATCAGCTGCTCGACCTCGGCGGTGGTCAAGGCGCGGGCGCCGCTCTCGGCGTCGTCCCATGGCGCTACGCGTCCTTCATGCGTTAGCGAAATGTCTGAGCGCAGGCCCGAGTGCTGGATCTGCAGGCAGGACACGCTGCCACCGGCGCGGATGCCCTGGGCCAGGCGGGTGAGGCCCGGCAGGTGCGCATCCGACCAGGCGCCCAGCTGCCCCGGAAAGCCCTGGCCGCCGCGCTGCACATGGGCTGCGCAGGTCATGGTCATGCCGAAGCCGCCCTGGGCGCGCATGGTCAGCCAGCGGTATTCGTCCTCGCCCAAGGTGCCATCAGCATGGCTCTGCCAATTGGTCAGAGGCGCCAGCTCGATGCGGTTGCCCCAGGTGGGGCCGCGCGTCAGGGTCAGGGGCTGGGCGAGCGGGGTTGCGGTGGCGGTGGCGGTCGCTGTGGACAAGTTCGTGGGGTGAGTTGCGGTGGCAGTGGTCATCGTTGTCGGTCAAGAAAGAGTGCAGCTTAGGTGGAGCGGACCCATCGGTGCGATGGCAGTGAGCGCGCGACCTGACTCACCGGTCAAGCACGATGACATCATCAGCCGCCGGCTCGGCGTACAAGCGTTCGACCCATGCCGCGCGGCGCAGCAAGCCGGCCCGCTGGTTGATGTAGCCCTTGTCGGTGAGCTCATTGCCATCGATCGATGGCGGCTCGGTCAGCAGCAGCACGCGGGCGATGCGCCGGCTGCTGGCGCCGGCGGCGCTGGCGTTGTGCGCGCTCAATCCGGCGGCCACGCAGGCGCGCACCACAGGGTGTGCGGCCACTTGCTCGAAGCTGGCCTCGGTCTGGCCGATCAGCTGCCGGCAGGCCGACAAGTTAGGCCAGGCCAGCAGCCCCACCCAGGCACGGTCATGCCCCGTCACCAGCGCATCCAGCAGCGCGGGCGTGGCCGCAGCGATGGCATCGGTGCGCAGCTCACCCACCTGCACGAAGGTGCCCGTGGTGAGTTTGAATTCCTCGGTCACGCGGCCGGCGAAGACCAGGCCTTGGCTCGGATCATTTGCATCAACAAAGCTGCCGGCATCGCCGATCTTGTAGAAGCCTTCGTCATCGAAGGCGGCGGCCGTCAGCTCGGGCTGGTCGTGATAGCCGGGCGTGACGTTGACACCGCGCAGCCGCAGCTCGTACTGCGTGCCGCCGCCCGATTCGGTGGGCACCATCTTCAGCTCGACGCCCGGGAAGGGCAGGCCGATCAGGCCGACGCGGTCCGTCTCCCAATAGGTGCCGGTGGAGGTGGGCGCGGTCTCGGTCGAGCCCCAGCCGGTGTAGAAGACGATGCGCTCGCCGATGGTCTTGACAGCCAGCGCCTGCATGCGCTCGTACAGGTCGTCAGGCAGGCGCGCGCCGCCATAGGCCAGCAGATCGAGATTCTTGAAAAAGCAGGCGCAAAGATCAGCGTCTTTTTCCAGCGCCGCAGCCAGCACGGCATAGCCCGCCGGGGCGTTGGCGTAGTAGCTGGGCGAGACCTCGCGCAGGTTGCGCAGGGTCTCTTCAAACTGCCCCGGCAGCGGCCGGCCGTCGTCGATGTAGAGCGTGCCGCCATCGCCCAACACGGCGTTGAACAAGGCGTTGCCGCCCATGGTGTGGTTCCAGGGCATCCAGTCCAGCACCACGGGTGTCTTGCCGTCGGTCGGGCGCCGCACCTGGCTGGCCTGGGCGACGTTCGCGCACATCATGCGTTGGGTGTTGATCACCGCTTTTGGCATGCCGGTGGAGCCGGAGGTGAACAGCAGCTTGCCCACGGTTTCGGGTGTGATCTGCACGATGCTGGCCGCGACCTCAGTGCCTACGCTCGTTTGCGTTAGCTCGTTGAAGGGCAAACTGTGGATGCCTTCTGGCGCACGGTCCACATGCACCACGGTCAGGCCCTGCAGATCGAGTGCCGCCAGCGCCTTGCCGAACTGCACGCCATCCTGCACCATCACCAGCGCGGGCTTGATCAGCGCGAACAAATACTTCAGCTTGGCGTGGTCCTGGCTCAGCAGCGAATAGGCCGGCGAGATTGGCGCCACCGGCAGCCGCGCTTGCATCGCCGCTTGCGTCATCAGCGCGTGCTCCAGCGAGTTGCCCGAGAGGATGGCCACCGGGCGGCCGGCGGGCAGCTTCATGTTGAGCAGGGCCTGCGTCAAGGCATCCACCTGCTGCTTGCCCTGGCCGTAACTCAGGCGCCGCCATTGCCGATCCGCGCCCTTGCGCTGGGCCAGCCAGGTGTGATCGGGCTTGGCCTGCGCCCAATGCGCCAGCAGCGCCGGCAGGTGCGCGGCATAGGGCTGCAGGGCGATGCGCGACTTGAGCACGACCACGCCATCGGCGCGGCGCTGCACATCGATGTCGCGCGGCAGCCAGTTGAGTTTGCGGAACGGGGGTTGGGCGGTGGTGGTGGTCATGAAAGGTCTTTTCCTAACTGTCAAGTCAAGGTGTCCTGCATCACAGCCGATAGATGCGCGCGGCGTTGTCATGAAACATCGCCTGCTGCTCATCCGCCGTGTAGCGCGCAGCGAGCTTTTTCATCGCGTTCCAGTACACGCCATAGGGCAGCGACCAGCGGTCCACCGGGAAGTTGCTCTCGAACATGCAGCGCGCCGGGCCGAAGCAGTCGACGGCGTGGTGGTAGTAGCAGGCTTGCGCGGCTAACAACTCATCCGAACTGGCAGGCCGGTCGCGCAGGTTCCAGCCAAAACCGTTGTCGGGCATGGCCAGGCCGCCGAGTTTGGCCACCACGTTGGGGCATTGGGCGATGGCCTCGATGTCGCGCTGCCACTGCGTGAAGATGGCCTCGCGCTGGCCGGCGTAGCGGCCCACGCCGAGCGGCGTACCGAAGTGATCGAGCACCATCGTCGTGCCCGGCACGGCGCGCGCCAGCTCGGCGAAGGCGGCGTTCTGGTGGTGGTAGTGCCAGGTGTCGTAGGTGAGGCCCATCTCGCCCAGCAGGCCTAAGCCGGCACGAAAGTCGGCATCGGCGTACAGGCCTTCGGGCGCGCGGCCGGGGATGGTCAGCGCCTCGGGGTGGGGGTCGCGCGCGCCGGAATGGCGGATGCCGCGAAACAGGCCGTCGGCGGCCGCGGCATGGGCTTGCAGCGCTTCCTTGAGCAGCGCGCCGCCACGCAGATCGGCGTGCGCGACGATGCCGGCGATGACCGCGCCGCCGCCGCCACCGCCTTCACTGACATCGCGGCTGGCATGCGCCAGGCCCGCGACAAATTCGGTCTCGCCGACGGGCTTCAAATGGTCCGGGCCTGTTGTGCGGTACGAGGCACGGCATTCGATGAACACCGTCTTGGTGATGTGGTGGCCCGATCCGGTGTCGGCCCACAAATCGCCCAACAGATAAGGTGAGCGTCCGCCGACCGAGCGCCACAGGTGGTGATGCGGATCGATGATGGGGCGATCCGGATCGAGCGTGGGCTCGTGGGCCAGCTCAAGCCAGGCATTGCTGCCGGGGGTGGGTGGGGTCATGCTTGGGTCTCCTTCGACTGCTTCGACTGCTTCGACTGTTGGCGCGACCCATGGCCCTTCGATACCTCAGGGCGAGCGCATTCGCAGAGAAAGCTTGCGCTCATGGCCGCATCGCAAACCGCGCCTCGCCCGCCGTGCGCAGCGGCTCGGCCAGCCGCGCGAAATCACACAGCAGCGGGCGCGTGCGGCGCGGGTCGATGATCTCCTCGACCCAGAAGCGCTCGGCGCTGCGAAACGGCGAGCGCAGCTTGTTCAAGCGGTCTTCGATCTCATGCAGCTTGGCTTGCGGGTCGTCAGCAGCCTGGATGTCGGCGCGGTAGGCGGCCTCGATGCCGCCTTCGAGCGGCAGCGAGCCCCAGTAGGCCGAGGGCCAGGCGTAGCGCAGTGACAAACGCCCGGCTGGCTGGTGCGCGGCGCCGGCCACACCGAAGGCGTTGCGCACGATCACCGTGCACCAGGGCATGGTGGTTTGGTTCATCGCCGCCATGGCGCGCACGCCGTGGCGGATGGTGGCGCTGCGCTCGGCGTCCAGCCCGATCATGAAGCCCGGGCAATCCATCAGGTAGACCACAGGCAGGTGAAAGGTCTCGGCCAGATCGACAAAGCGCACCAGCTTCTGACAGGCCTCGGCGCTCCAGGCGCCGCCATAGTGGTAGGGGTCGCTGGCTAACATCAATACCGGGTGACCGCCTAACCTCGTCAAGCCGACGATCAGCGAGCGGCCGAAGTTGGCGCCCATCTCGAAGAAGCTGCCCTGGTCGACCACCGCTTCGATGATCGGCCGCATCTTGTAGACCTGGCGGCGGTTGCGCGGCACGGCCTGCATCAGCGTCTCATCAGCGCGCTCGGTGTCGTCGCCGCAGGGCAGCACCGGCGGCAGGCCGTGCACCGATGCCGGCAGGTAGGACAAAAACCGCCGCGCGCACGCAAACGCCTCGGCCTCGGTCTCGACGGCGGCATCGACGGCGCCGCTGCGCGTCTGGATGTCGGCGCCGCCCAGCTCTTTCTTCTCCAGCACCTGGCCCAGGCGCGCCACCACCGGTGGGCCGGCAACGAACATGGCCGAGTTGCGCGTCATCACCGAGTAGTGGCTGGCCGCCAGCCTGGCGGCGCCAAGCCCGGCCACCGAGCCCAGCCCCAGGCCGACCACCGGCACCTGGCCCAAGTTGGCCGTCATCTCGTAAAAGCCCTGCGTGCCGCCGATGCCGCCGGGCAAGTTGGACGCGCCCTTGGTCTCGATGGTCTTCACCGAGCCGCCGCCGCCCGAGCCCTCAATAACGCGAATGATGGGCAGGCGAAATTGCGCCGCCATCTGCTCGGCCATCAAGGGCTTGTTGCTGATCGAGGCGTCCGCCGAGCCGCCGCGCACGGTGAAGTCGTCGCCCACCACCACCACCGGGCGGCCATCAATGCGCCCCCGGCCGAAGACGCAATTGGCGGGCGTGACGCCACGCAGCGCGCCGGCCGCGTCGTAATCGGCCACGCCCGAGAGCGCACCGATCTCGTGGAAGCTGGCGGCATCGAGCAGGCCATCGATGCGCTCGCGCACGGTGAGGCGACCGCCGTCGTGCTGGCGCTGCACCTTGTCGGCGCCGCCCATTTCTTGGGCCAGCGCGGTGCGGCGTTGCAGTTCGTCGAGTTCGGGTTGCCAGGTCATGCGCGGTGCGTCCTTCGCAGAGGTCGAACAAGCCCCCATGGGCCGGCGGCATTGTTGAACGGCCGAGGCCGGCGGCAGCGTCGCCTGTGCGGCAGTGGTGGCGCGCGGGCCCGGGGGCTTTCCCGCATCTGCACCTGCACCACAACGGCGTACCGTTGTGCACAAAGCATTGGAGACGCCGATGGCGCTGCACCGAATCGAATCACTGGTCACCGGCACCGTCTGGAAACTGGAGCGCCGCGCCGGCGACAGCGTCGCCCAGGGCGAGACGCTGATGATTCTGGAATCCATGAAGATGGAGATCCCGCTGGAGGCGCCGGCCGCCGGCGTGCTGCGCGAAGTGCGTGTGGCCGAGGGCGACAGCGTCAAAGAAGGCGAAGTGCTGGTGCTGCTGCAGGCTTGAGCCTTAGCCCCGATTTGCGCATTGGCTGCTGGCCCGTTGAGCTTCGCCGCTCAAGTTCAATCATCCATGGAGACGAAGACATGAAACGACTCTCAAGCCTATTTCTCTCTGGCGTTATGGCTGGCGCACCGCTTTCAGCCGGGGCGCAGACCGCCGCACCGGTGCCTGCCGCGCCGTCCGAGGTCAAGCTCACCCGGCTGGATTGCGGCACCAGCGCCGCGCCGGTGGATGTTGGCCAGCGCTTTTCCGACACCTTTGCCTACAGCGGCCTGAAGCTGCAATTTGTCTTCAGCTGCTACCTCATCCAGCATGGCGACAAGCACATGCTGTGGGACACCGGCCACGCCATGACGGCCGGCGCCGTAGCACCCAAAGTGAGCGTGGTGGACCAGCTGGCGCAGCTGGGCGTCAAGCCCGAGCAAATCGCCTTTGTCGGCATCAGCCATTACCACGCCGACCACACCGGCCAGGTGGCGTCCTTCCCGGGCGCCACGCTGCTCATCGGCAAGGGCGATTGGGAGGTGCTCACCGCGGCCACCGCGAACCCGGCGGCCAACCCCGCGCCCTTCGCGCCCTGGATCAAGGGCGGCGGCAAGGTCGAGCCCTTGCCACTTGACAAGGATGTGTTTGGCGATGGTCGCGTGGTGGTGCTCAGCACCCCCGGCCACACGCCCGGCCACCGCAGCCTGATGGTGCGGCTGCAGGCCACAGGCGATGTGCTGATCAGCGGCGATCTGGCCCACTTCCGCGAGAACTACGAGGGCTTTGGCGTGCCCAGCTTCAACACCGACCGCGCCGCCAGCGTGGCCTCGATGGACCGCTTCAAACAGATCGCCGCCAATCGCAAGGCCACCGTGATCCTGCAACACGATGCGCGCGATGTCGCCAAGCTGCCGGCGTTTCCGGCGGCGGCACAGTAGCCGCCGAAGCCGCCCGACTTGCCAGCGCTGCCGCTCACCCGCCCAGCCCCTCGCCGTTTCGCCACCCCCGCCCGAGCACCCCACCATGATCCATGTCATTGCCGTCATCACCGCCAAACCCGGCCTGCGCGACACCATCCTCGAAGCCTTTCGCGCCAATGCGCCGACGGTGTTGCTTGAGGACGGCTGCATTGAATATGGCGCCGCCATCGACACGGCCGAGGCGCCGAAGTTCCAGACGCCCTATGGCCCCGACACCTTCCTGGTGATCGAGAAGTGGCGCGACATGGCCGCCCTCATGGCCCATGCCGCCACGCCGCACATGGTGGCCTATAGCACCAAGACGCGTGAGCATGTGGCCGAGCGGCGCATCCACATCCTGTCGCCGGTGTAGTGCCACAGCACCGCACGAGCCCGCCCTATGGCGTGCGGCCTGTTTGCGGCCTGCGCAGCAAGCTTATCGGCAGGAACAGCGACATCGGCGTGACGGTGAAGGCGACGAAGCCGAGACGGAGGTAGAACTTGTGCGCCGCAGCGCGCTTGGCCGAGCGGAGTCAAAACGGCATGACACCTGCAGCGCCGCCACCGTCGCCGCTGTAGCCGGGCGGCTCGGTACTGGCTTGCGCCGCCGACGCGAATTCGGCGGGCCATGCGGATCATGCAAGCGCAGCTCTACGCGCGCAGCGTGGCACCGGAAGCCAACTGGGGTGCCCACAGCGCACTGCCAGAACTGGCAGCGAGCGCGCATGTATGGAGTCGATTTGCGCGCCGTATCATCGACCATGATGCCAAGCATTGACCCCATCGAGGCGCTTCAAGAAATCGGTTACGAGATTCAATTCTTGTCGCATGCGCGGTCGATCTTGGTGGGCGAGTTTGCCGATGCCTTGATCGACTTGCAGCAAACTTTAGCGGGTGTTTCGTTGCCGATCAGCGAAATCATCGGCAGTGGTGGCGGTGAGACCCAATTCACGCAGCGATTGCGTCGCGCACTGGCGCAGCGGGGGTGGGCCAAGCACAAGTTTGAAATTGCCAAGTCCATCGACGGCGTGCCACGCGAGTCCACTTCACATGAGGTGGATCACGTCAAGCAATGCAATGCTGGCGTGGTCGCTTGCGAAATCGAGTGGAACAACAAGGACCCATTCTTCGATCGGGATCTTGAAAACTTCAAGCGCTTGCATGCTGAGGGCGCCATCAGTGTGGGGGTTTTGATCACGCGTGGCCAAACATTGCAGCGTGAGCTGCTGCCGGCTGTGTCGCGCTTTGCGGCACAGCGCAGCATCATCGGTCTGGAATCACTTGCCGATCACGGTGTGACGCCGACCCCAAGGCAGCGCGCCAACATCATGAAACGCGTGCAGCGCGCTGAAGATCCGGTCCCCTTTGCCAAGGCCTGGGCGGAGAACTTCGTGTCCAACAAGTTTGGTCAAGCCACCACGCACTGGAGCAAGCTGCAGGCCCGAGTAGGTCGCGGCGTCGGCAATCCCTGTCCTCTGTTATTGATTGGCTTGCCGGCCTCGATCATCGTCTTCGATGAGGCCAAAGTGGAGCAACTCAACGACGAGGATTTCGGCCCTGAAAGCGCGGTCGGTTAGGGCGAATGCCCTCAAACCTCAAGCGGTAGCTGGTGGGATGCGACCGGCTTGGTCGAGCTGGGCAATGCGCCTGCGGCGTGATGCGATTGCGAGTGATTGGCGTACGTCGCCCAACTTGGGCAATAGCCGTCGTTCGCCTGATCACCCCAAATCGCCCAGCCTTCGCGCTGGCCACGGGCGAACATCTCCAGGTAGGGGCCTGGGCTGCACTCGGTGATGAGTTTGTACTGCTCGTCGGGCTTGCGCGAATGTTCGCGCTTGCGAGTCGAGATCATATTGACCTGGGTTCGCCCCGGCTGCAGCGTCCTGGCGTTCTTGCCGCGAATGCCGAACAACAGCAGCTCGGTCACATTGCGGAAGTAGAAACCGACCCCGCGACCATCGGGTCCCCCATCTTTGCGAATCTTCGACCAGACGATGTTGCTTTTGTACTGGTAGCCCCAGGCCGCCATCACCGCCAAGCCGTCAGGCAATAGAGCGTTGGGCACCCACATGTACAGGTGCGAAGAGTCGGCGGCAGCATTGACTACGGGCAAGGCCTTGATGTCTTGCAAGGTCAAGGTAGCGTAGCGATTCAGGCGCTTGTGCTCTGGCGCCACCTTTCCGGTGCGGTTTTGAAATTGCCAGGGCGGATCGGCCAGGATCGTATTGAACTTGCGTCCCGCCACGAAGGCAGTCAGGTCATCGGCAGCTGTGGACGGGTTCATGCGTTTGATCGTATCAAGCAGCTCGCGCGTTGCGCGGGTGGGCTGTAAAAATATCCAGCTCGCGGTGACGGCTAAACAGTGATGCTGGCCACCACCGCCGCCATCAGCGTCGTGACCGCCCGTGCCGAGCCCTTGGCCATGGCCAGGGTGTGGGCGTGGCTCAGCTTTTGCGCGTCCATGCCCGCGGCCATGTTGGTGAGCAGGGACAGCGCCAGCACCTTCATGCCGGCATGCCGGGCCAGGATGGTCTCGGGCACGGTGCTCATGCCCACGGCATTGCCGCCGAGCGTGCGCAGCATGCGGATCTCGGCCGGGGTCTCGAACTGCGGGCCCAGGAACCAGGCGTAAACGCCCTCGTGCAGGGCGATGCCGGCGGCGGCCGCGGCGGCCTGGGCCTGGCTTCGAAGGGCGGGGTCGTAGGCCGATGACATGTCCACAAAACGGTCGTCGCCGGGCTCGCCAAACAGCGGTGAGCGCTGGCTGATGTTGAGGTGGTCGCTGATCAGCATCAGCTCGCCCGGGCGCATGCGCTCGTCCATGCTGCCCGCGGCATTGGTCTGGATCAGCAGCTTCACGCCGATGGCGGCCAGCGTGCGGATGGCGCCCTTCATGCCGTCGGCCTCGCCGGTCTCATAGGCGTGCTGGCGCCCGGCGAGCACGGCCACGGCGCGCGTGCCGATGCGCCCGGCGCGGATCGACCCCGAGTGGCCGCCCACGGCCAAACAGGGGAAGGCCGGCAGCTCGGCATAGGGCAGGTCCACCGCGTCTTGCACCAGGCCGGCGACATCGCCCCAGCCCGAGCCGAGCAGGATGGCGATTTCGGGTTTGAGGTCACCTAAGCGCTGTGTCAAGGTGATGGCGCTGGCGGTGATGGCGGCCTGTAGCGGGGTCGGCGCGGCAACGCGCCCGGCTGCAGACGCCGGCAGGGCCCTTGGATCGGTGGCGGCACTCATGACTTTGGCGTCTCCAGATGCTCGGGGCCGAAGCTGGCGGGAAGCAGCTCGCCCAGGGTGAAGCGCGCGCGCAGACCGCTGGCGTCGGTGGGGTCATCGGCACCGGCATCGGCACTGGCGATGAACACCGGCAGGGCATCGCCGCCGAATTCGCGCAGCTTTTGCCGGCAGCCACCGCAGGGCGTGACCAGCAATTTGCCCTGGCCCATGACCAGCACGGCCTGCAGCCGGCGCCCGCCCGCCAGCACCATGGCCGACAGGGCCCCGGCCTCGGCGCACACGCCCTGCGGGTAGGCGGCGTTCTCGACATTGCAGCCGGCGTGGATGCGGCCGTGCTCGTCCAGCACCGCGGCGCCGACCAAAAAATGTGAGTACGGCGCGTAGGCCTGGCGGCGCGCCTGGCGTGCCGCTTCGATCAGGCGCGGCAGGGTGTCGGGTGACAGCAGTTCATTGACGGCGGGCAGGTGCGCGGCGCGCGGCTCGGTGCTCATCTTCAGCGCTCCTTGATGTAGGGCACGCCCAAGGCCTTGGGCGCCGCGGCCGAGCCGATGAAGCCGGCCAGCAGCAGCACCGTGAGCACATAGGGCAGGGCCTGTATGGCCTGCACCGGCACCTCGCCGGCGCCTAACCAGCCGGGCAGGGCGACACCTTGCAGCCGGATGGCTGCGGCCTCCAGAAAGCCGAACAGCAGGCAGGCCGCGAGCGCGCCGCCCGGGCGCCACTTGCCAAAGATCATCGCCGCCAGGGCCATGAAGCCACGCCCGGCCGTCATGTTGGGGATGAAGGCCGGCGTCAGCGCCAGCACCAGGTAGGCCCCGGCCAGGGCGCTGAGCACGCCGTTCAGGGCCAGGGCGGTGTAGCGAATGCGCAGCACCGAGACCCCCGCGGCATCGACCATGGCCGGGTTCTCGCCGGTGGCCCGCAGCCGCAGGCCAAAGCGCGTGCGATAGAGCAGCCACCACACCGCGCCGACCAAGGCCAGGCTGACGTAGACCAAGACGTTGTGGCCGAGCAGGCCAACGCCGATGACCGGGCCCAGCCAGGGCACATCGGCGATGGCGGCCAGCAGGCCCGGGAACAGCGGTGCCAGGCGCACGGTGTCCGACAGCGCTGGCGTTTGCCCGCCTTGCTTGAACCAGGCAATGCCTAACACGATGGTCAAGCCGGCGGCGGTCATGCTGATGGCGATGCCCAGCACCACCTGGTCACCGCGGTGGCTGACACAGGCGTAGCCGTGCAGCATCGACAGCGACACCCCCACCGCTACGGCGGCCAGCAAAGCCAGCGCGGCCGAGCCACTGACCACGCCGATGCAGGCGGTGGCAAAGGCGGTGAGCAGCATCTTGCCCTCCAGGCCCAGGTCGATCACGCCGGCGCGTTCGCACAGCACGCCGGCCAGGGCGCACAGGATCAGCGGCACCGACACGCGCAGCGTCGAGGCCAGCAGCGTGCCGATCAGCACCTCATCCATGGGTCGCTCCCGGCGCCGGCCGGCGCGGTGCCAGCAGTCGCCTAAGCCATCCATGCAGCCGACCCAAGGCCGGCGCCGCCACCTGCGCCATGGCCCCGGCGAACAAGACGATCAGCCCTTGCAGCGTGAACACCATCTCGCGGCTGAATCCCGGGATCTCAAACGACAGCTCGGCGCCACCTTGGTACAGCGCGCCGAACAGAATGGCCGCCAGGATGATGCCCACCGGGTGGTTGCGCCCGATCAGCGCCACGGCGATGCCGGCAAAGCCCGCGCCGGCGACAAAATCGGCCAACACGCGCTGGTGCACGCCGGCAATCTCGTTGACGCCCACCAGGCCAGCCAGCGCGCCCGAGAGCATCATCGAGCGCAGGATTTGCACCTTGGGCGCGATGCCGCCGTAGCGCGCCGCCTCGGGCGCGAAGCCCACGGCGCGCAGGGCGTAGCCGGGTTGTGATCGCCACAGCGCCAGGTACACGCCGATGGCGGCAAGCACCGCCAGGATGACGCTCAAATTGAGCGGCGTCTTCGGCCACTGCAGGCCCAAGGCGCGCAGCAGCTCGTGCACGCCGGGCAGGTGCGCGCTGGCGGCGAAGGCGCGGCTCTCTGGCGCCATGTTGCCGGCCTCTTTGAGCATGTTGACAAGCAAATAGCCCATCAGCGCCGAGGCCATGAAATTGAACATGATGGTGGTGATGACGATGTGGCTGCCGCGCCAGGCCTGCAGCGCCGCCGGCACCGCCGCCCACAGCAGGCCAAAGAGCATGGCCGCCAGCACCATCAGCGGCAGCATCAACCAGGCCGGCAGGGCTGGCGCAAAGGCCAGTGCCGCCAGGCCCACGCCCAGGCCGCCCATCATGGCCTGGCCTTCGCCGCCGATGTTGAACAGGCCACCATGAAACGCCACCGCCACCGCCAGACCCGTGAAGACAAAAGTGGTCGCGTAATACAGGGTATAGCTGATGCCGGCCTTGGTGCCCAGCGAGCCCTTGATCAACAGGCCCAGGAC
The DNA here is from genome assembly GCA_043720415.1 of Ideonella sp. Classification (GTDB taxonomy): domain Bacteria; phylum Pseudomonadota; class Gammaproteobacteria; order Burkholderiales; family Burkholderiaceae_C; genus Pseudaquabacterium. Next base: position 17,863 of record JAYSSS010000001.1, on the reverse strand, counting down.
CTTGATCGGCTCCTGGCCGATGAGCAGCAGCACACCGGCGCTGACGAGCAAGGCCATGGCCAGGTTGACCGCAGGCAACAGCAGCAGATCCATCCAGCGCGGCAGCTCGACGGGTTGGCTCATGTCAATGCACCGCGCCGTGCGCGACGACCGCTGGCGGTGCCGCCGCCGCCCCGCCCATCAGCCGCCCCAGCGCCGCTTCGCTGCACTGGGCAATGGGCAGCTCACCGGCAATGCCCCCGGCGTTCATGACGATGACGCGATCGGCCAGGGCCAGGACTTCATCAAGCTCGGACGACACCAGCAGCACCGCGCCGCCTTCGTCGCGCAGGGCGCGCAGCCGGGCGTGGATGAACTCGATGGCGCCGATGTCCACGCCGCGTGTGGGCTGGCCCACCAGCAGCACCTGTGGCTGCACAAAGGCCTCGCGCGCCAGCACCAGTTTTTGCTGGTTGCCGCCGGAGAATTTGGACGTGCGCAGCAGTGGGTTGCGCGGCCGCACGTCGTAGCGCTCGAGCATGGCCGCCGTGTCCTCGCGCATGGCGCGCCCACGCATCCAGCCGGCCAGGCTGTAGCGCGGTTTGCTCTGGTAGCCCAGCACCGCCGATTCCCAGGCCGGGAAGGGCAGGACCAGGCCGCGCAGATGGCGGTCCTCGGGCACATGGGCGATGCGCAGGGCGCGCGCCTGTGTCGGATCGATCCAGTCGTTAGGGTTGAAATGATGCTCTTGTGCGGATGGCATGGCTGCGTCGGCGCGAATTGAGCCGGGCGGGCCAGCGCCATCCGCGGCGGTACGCACCCGCAGTGAACCGGACTGCGGCACACGCAGGCCGCACAGCACATCGAGCAGCTCGCTTTGGCCATTGCCCGAGACGCCCGCGATGCCAACGATCTCGCCCGCCCGCAGGCTCAATGACACCCCTGCCGGCGCGCCACCGCCCGCCGCCGCCCCACCGCCGCCAGTTCCCCCACCGCCCCCACTGCCCCCCAGGCGCACCACGCCCAAGCCATCGCGCCAAATCAAATCGCGCGCTTCGAGCAGCACCGTGCCCGGCTCGCGCGCCACAGTGCCGGCCTCGCGCCCCTGCTGCACCCGCCGCCCCACCATCGCCTGGGCCAGGTCATCGACGCTGGTCTGGGCAATGGCGCAATCGCGCACCACCGCGCCGCCGCGCATCACCGTGACGGCATCGCACAGCGCCATGATTTCCTTGAGCTTGTGCGTGATCAGCAGCACCGTGGTGCCGCGCGCGCGCAGCCCGCGCAGGGTGTCAAACAACGCCAGCGTCTCGGCCGGCGTGAGCACGGCGGTGGGCTCATCCAGGATCAGGATGCGCGCGCCGCGGTACAGCGCCTTCAAGATCTCCAGCCGCTGGCGCTCACCCACCGGCAGATCGGCCACCGGCGTGTCCAGCGCCACCGCCAAGCCCGAATCCCGCATCAAGGGATCGAGCCGCTCGCGCACCATCGCGCGCGCCCGCTGCAACTGCCAATGCGGCTCGGCCCCCAGCATGATGTTGTCCAGCGCCGAGAGCGTATCCACGAGCATGAAGTGCTGGTGCACCATGCCCACGCCCAGGGCAATGGCGTCGCGCGTCTGGCGAATCTGCGCCGGCGCGCCGTGGATGGCCACCGAGCCACTGTCAGCCTGATAAAAGCCGTACAGGATCGACATCAAGGTGCTCTTGCCCGCACCGTTCTCACCGACGATGCCGTGGATCGTGCCCGCCGCCACCGTCAGGTTGACCGAGTGGTTAGCCTGCACCGCGCCAAAGCGCTTGTTGATGCCGCGCAGCTCGACAGCAGGGGTCACGTCATCGACACGGCACGGCGGCCAATGGCAGCCACGGCGCGTAGCGCCCAAGGCCCCAAAAGCGGCCGCCGCGTGCCTGGTCTTGTCGGCCCGCCTGCGCCGCCCCGAAGCGCGCACAGCGACGGCGCGCAGCGCCCAGCGCCGTTTAAGCGGCCGCCGTGGGACCGGCTTTGCCGGCCCACCAGCGGCGCCCCCCTGGGGGGGAGGCGGCCGCAGGCCGCTCCGGGGGGGGGCTTCACTTGCAGTCGTTCTTGGCCATGTAATCAATCACCGCCAGCTTGCCGGCAATGATGTCGGCCTTGGCGGCGTCGACCTTTTTCTTCATGTCGGCCGAGACCAGCTTGGCGTTGTGCTCATCCATCGCGTAGTCGACGCCGCCCTCCTTCAGGCCCAGGGCGGTGACGCCGGGCTTGATGCCCTTGAAGGCGTTGTAGACGGCGACATCGACGCGCTTGACCATCGAGGTGAGCATGGTGCCGGGGTGGATGTGGTTCTGGTTGCTGTCCACACCGATGGCCAGCTTGCCGCCATCCTTGGCCGCCTGGTAGACGCCGGTGCCGGTGCCGCCGGCGGCGGCAAAGATCACGTCCACACCCTTGGCGAACTGCGCCTTGGCGAGCTCACCACCGCGCGCCGGGTCGTTCCAGGCGGCGGGCGTGGTGCCCGTCATGTTGGCGGTGACTTCGACCTTGGGGTTGGCGAACTTGGCGCCTTGCTCGAAGCCGCACTGGAATTTGCGGATCAGCGGGATGTCCATGCCGCCCACAAAGCCGACCTTGCCGCTCTTGCTGGCCATGGCGGCCATCATGCCCACCAGGAAGCTGCCCTCATGCTCCTTGAAGACGATGGACTGCACATTGGGCAGGGCCACGACCGAATCGATGATGGCAAAGCTGAGCTTGGGGAAATCCTTGGCCACTTTCTCGGTGGACGAGCCCTGCGCAAAGCCGATGCCGACGATGGGGTTGGTGCCGCGCTCGGCCATGCGCTGCTTGGCTTGCTCGCGCTGGGCGGGGTTGGTGATTTCGAACTCGTCGTACTTCTTGCCGGACTCTTTTTTCCAGCGCTCGGCGCCGTCAAAGGCCGCCTGGTTGAAGGATTTGTCGTACTTGCCGCCCATGTCGTAGACCACGCCGGGGTCGGCGCTGGCCAGGGTGGGGGCCATTGCCAGCGCCAGGGCGGTGGCCAGGGGGGAGAGGGTGGATTTGAGATTCATGGGCGGCACCTGCGCTGCGGGTTGAGGGTGGCCGGCAGGATAGCAAGCCGCGGGCGCTTGGCCATGGGGGGATTGCCCTGGGGTGGGGCTGCCGTGGCGGCGCGTCAGGCTGTGCAAGTGCTGCCGCGCCGGTGGCGCCGCTGTGCTGCACAGTGCCGCAACCGTGCCCCAAGCTCGCCCCTACACTGCCCGCCCTGCCTGTAGGGACACGCCTTGGTGGCCATGCCGATGAACACTGCCGCGATGGACGATCTTGCAAGTGCGGCTCAGCCCGCCCGCCAATTGCCCAAGGTGCTGCTGCACGAGCACCTGGACGGCGGCCTGCGCCTGGGCACGCTGCTGCAGCTGCTGCGCCAACGCGGCCTGCAGTCACCGGCCGACGACGAGGCCGCCCTGGGCGCCTGGTTTGAGGCCAGTGCACATGCCGGCTCGCTGCTGGAATACCTGCGCGGCTTTGAGCTGACGGTGGCCGCCATGGCCTCGCCACAGGCCCTGGCCCGGGTGGCCTTTGAGGCCGCGCAAGATGCGCAAAGTGATGGCTGCGTGCTGGCTGAATTTCGCATCGCGCCGCTGCTGTTTGAGCCCCTGGGCGTGTCCGGAGAGGCGGCAGTGGAGGCTCTGCTCGAAGGCCTGGAGCGGGCGCAGACCGAGCTCAATTTCCCCTGCGGCCTGATCGTCTGCGCCATGCGCCACCACCCCCAAGCCGAAATCGCCCGCAGTGCCGATCTGGCGCTGCGCTACCGCGATCAAGGCGTGCTGGCGTTTGATCTGGCTGGGCCCGAGGCCGGTTACCCGGCCACGGCCCATGCCGCGCTGCTGCGGCGTGTGCAGGACGGTGGCTTGTCGCTCACTTTGCATGCTGGGGAGGCCGATGCTGGCGAGCGTGTGCTGCAGGCCGCGCGTCTTGGCGCCCGGCGCATCGGCCATGGCGTGCGGCTGGCCGATATGCTGGGGCGCCCAGGTGCGGCCGATGTGCTGGCCGAGCTGCGCGAACGCGGCGTGCACCTGGAGGTCTGCCCGACCAGCAATGTGCACACTGGCGCGGCCGCCTCGCTGGCCGCGCACCCGATCCGCGCGCTGTGGCAGGCGGGGGTTTCGCTGTCCTTCCACACCGACAACCGCTTGATGTCCTGCACCCACATGAGCGCCGAAGCGCAGGCCCTGCATGAGCAGGCCGGCTTCGGCTGGGCCGATCTGCAGCGCATGGGTCAGGCCGCAGCCCAAGCCTCGTTTTTGCCGCTGCAGGCGCGCCAAGCGGCGCTGGCCGCGGTGCAGGCCTGGGCGGCCCCGAGCGCACCAGTTTGAGACGCAGGCGGCGCCAAACCGCCAGACGCACAAACTCAGCCCGCTTTCAAGCCGTGTTTTCTCGGGCCGCGCAAGGCACGAAAGCAACGCATCGAGTGTGCGCGCAGTGACAAAATTTTCATGATCGATGGCCGCGTCCTGGCCGTCACGCCCTTGCCGAAACCCGGCCGCCTTTGGCCACCGCGGAGCCCTCCCATGAGCATCGATCGTTTCTCGCACTTCTCCCGCACCGCCCTCAGCGCCGCGGTGGCCATCGTCATCGCCGCGCCAGTGCTGGCGCAAAACACCACCTCGGGCATCGCCGGCCAGGTGACGGATGCCAGCGGCAAACCCGTGGCCGGTGCCAGTGTGAGCATCACGCACATCGAGTCGGGCTCGACCAGCAACGCCACCACCGATGCCGAGGGCCGCTATTCGGCACGCGGCCTGCGCGTCGGCGGGCCCTACACCATCACCGTCAGCCAAGGTGGGCGCAGCGACCGCCGCGAGGGTGTGTTCCTGGTGCTGGCCGAGACCCTGAACCTGGATGCGCAGTTGGGCGTGAGCACGGCCACCGTGGTGGTCACCGGCCGCGCCGCAAACGACAAGTTCAACCGCTCATCCATGGGCGCAGGCACCAACATCAACAGCGCCCAGCTCAACGCGCTGGCCTCGATACAGCGCAACTTGCAGGACTACGCCCGCACAGACCCGCGCATCTCGCAGACTGACAAGGAGCGCGGTGAGATCTCCGCTGGCGGCCAAAACAGCCGCTACAACTCCATCACCATTGACGGCGTCAACATCAGCGACACCTTCGGCCTGGAGAGCAACAACTTGCCCACCGCCAAGCAGCCGATTTCGATAGACGCCATTCAGTCGGTGCAGGTCAACATCAGCAACTACGACGTCACGCAAAAAGGCTACACCGGCGCCAACATCAATGCGGTCACCAAGAGCGGGACGAATGAATTCAAAGGCAGCGTCTACTACGTCTGGCGAGATGAGTTTTTGACGGGCCGCCGCTACAACCGCACCAACGACACCTACAGTGCCACGCCGGCTTTCGATGAGGACACCAAGGGCTTCACCTTGGGCGGGCCCATCATCAAGGACAAGCTGTTTTTCTTCGCCAGCTACGAGGAGCAAAAGAGCTCGCGCACCTCGCCCGATTTCGGGCCCATAGGCAGCGTACTCACCAACACCGGCATCAGCCAGACGTCGATCACAGGCTTGCAATCCATCGCCAAGAACACCTGGGGCATAGACCTCGGCAGCCAGGAGGTGCCTGCCGGCACTTTCCTCAGTGTCAAGGACGCCTTGCTCAAGCTGGACTGGACGATCAGCGACAACCACCGTGCCAACCTGCGGTACACCAAGACCGATCAATCCGAGCCCATCTTCAGCAATTTCGGTGCCCGCGCGCTTTCGCTGAGCTCGCATTGGTACAGCCAGGCCAAAACCGTTGAAAGCCTGGTGGGCCAATGGTTTGCCGACTGGACGCCAACTTTCTCCACCGAGCTCAAGCTGTCCAAGCGCGATTACGCGAGCGTGCCGAACAACAATGCCACCTTGCCGGCAATGCTGTTTGACTTCAACGGCGCTGTGCCTGCCGGCGTAGCCACGGGTGAACGCACGCTGTTCACCGGCACCGAGCGCAGCCGGCACTTCAACCAGTTGATCACCAAGACCACCGACGCCTACCTGGGCGCCACCTGGGTGCTGGGCAAGCATGAGTTGAAGTTTGGCGCCGACATCAGCCGCAACGATGTGTTCAATGCATTTCTGCAAGACGCCAACGGCCAGTACAAATTTCAGTGCGAATCGGCCTACACCTACAGCTTCGGCGCCATCAATTGCAACACCGCCACGGCAGCACAGATCGAGGCCGCGGTGCTGGAGAACTTCCGCCTCGGCCGGGCCACGGCCTACCAGGCGCAATTGCCGCTGGTTGGCAAGTCCTTGTCGGACGGCGTGGCGCGCTGGAATCTCAACAACTTGGGGCTGTTCGTGCAGGACACCTGGGCGGTGAGCAACAAGCTCAACGTCACCCTGGGGGCGCGCCTGGACAACACCGCCATTCCCACCAGCCCTTTGCGCAACGCCGCCGCCTCGGCGCCCATGGTGGCCGGCAACCCGGCCACGAACACCCGCCAGAGCGGTGGTTTTGGCTACGACAACAGCGTCACCATTGATGGCGCCAGCCTGTTTCAGCCGCGCATTGGCTTCAACCTTGATCTGGGCAGCAAGGAACAGCGCAGGCAGCTGCGTGGTGGCATTGGGCTTTTCGAAGGCGCGGCGGCCAATGTCTGGCTGTCCAATCCCTACTCCAACACCGGTATCGCCATGGCCTTTTTTGGCTGCGGCCTGAGCGCCGAGCTGACCGGCGGCACGGCCAATCGCACGGCCTGTTCAACGGCAGGCGTGTTCAATCCGAATTCTGCAGCCCAGGCCGCGCTGGGAGCCAACCCGGCCCCGGCGGTGGACATGCTTGACCCCGGCCTGAGCCAGCCCTCGGTGTGGAAGGGCAACCTGGCCTTTGAGACCGAGCTGCCCTGGCATGGCCTGGTGGCCAGCGCCGAGTGGCTGCACACCAAGAGCCGCCAAGGCATTTACTACAAGCACCTCAACCTCGGCCCGGTGACACGCACCGGCCCGGATGGCCGCGAGCTGTACTACAACGCCAACGGCTTTGACCCCGATTGTTGGACCACTGGCGGCGCGATTGCCGCCACCGCGCCGGGCTGTGCAGGTGCGCCGCTGTCCAAGTCGCTGAACAATTCTGCATTTGGCAACGTGTTGCTGGCCAGCGGTTCGGCCAAGGGTGGCGGCAATGTCATCACGCTGGGTTTGTCGCAGCAGGCTTCGCGCCAGTTCGGCTGGTCGATGGCCTACACGCGCAGTGCAGCCAAGGAGGTCAGTCCGCTGACATCCTCGGTGGCCAATTCCAACTTCAATGCGCGCTCTATCTTCAATCCGAACGAAGAGGTGGCCGCCAACTCGGCCTACGTGATCCGCGATCGGGTCAGCGCGGCGGTGACTTGGTCCAAGGCGTTTATTGGCAGCTACCGAACGACCTTCGGCATGTTCTACGAAGGCCGCGCCGGCAAGCCATACAGCTGGACCTTCAACAACGACATGAACGGCGACGGCCTGGCCGGCAACGACCTGATGTACATCCCGAAGGCGCCAGGATCGGGCGAGGTGGTGTTTGCCGGTGGCGCGGCCGACGAAGCGCGCTTTTGGGACGTGGTCTACAGGGACCCGGCCCTGACCAACGCACGCGGCGGCGTGGTGGCGCGCAACAGCAGCTTCGCCCCCTTCGTCAATAACTTCGATTTGCGTGTCAGCCAGGAGCTGCCGGGCTTCAGCGCCAAGCACAAGGGCGTGATCACCTTTGACATCCTGAACTTCGGCAATTTGCTCGACAAGCGCTGGGGGCGCATCGACGAGGTGGCTTTCCAGGGCTCCGGTGCGGCGGCGCGCAGCTTCGTGAATTACAAGGGGCTGGATGCGAACGGCAAATATGTCTACAGCACTTTCACCACGCCGGAGTCGCTGGTCACGCGCCAGGTCAAGGGCGAATCGCAGTGGGCCGTGCAAGTGACGCTTCGCTACGAGTTCTGATCGGGGCTGGGTCGGCTTGAGCGCCGAGGCGGCCGCACACGGGGTGCGACTGCCTTATTGACTGGCCGCAGCGCCGGCCACTCAAGCCTAACCGCCAAATACAGGCGACGCCCTCAACGCCCCAAAATCCCGCGCAAGATATTGATCGTGCTGGGCTTCTTCTCCTCTTCCTTCTTGTCCTCGCGTGGCGCCGATTCGGCATTGGCGCCGCGCCCCCGCCGGCCGTCTTGCAGGTCCTCCATGCCCAGGATCAGGCTGGCCACCGACTTCACGCGAATCTTCGCCGCCCACACCGGCTCCCAAGCCGCCTTCGGGTCGGCCGGGCGCGGTGGCTGTGCCAGGTTCTGCTCATGGCCGTAGGCGATCATGCGCAGCATGCCGCCGCCGCCCTCGGGGAAGACGCCGGCGGGCACGCTGCAGCGCGTGCTCGCCGGCGCCAGCAAGACCTTCTCACCCAACCAGCGGTCCACCGCCGCATTGGTTTGATAGTCGGTCAGACCGAAGCCGCTGTCCGGCAGCTCGCTGGAGGTCCAGATCACCATCTCTTCGCGGCTGTTGGCGCCCATGCCGGCGATGAAATAGGCGCGCGCCGTGGGCAGGGCCCGCCAGCTCAGCTCGGTGGCGCCGGCCTCGGCGCGCTGTTGCACTTCCAGCGCCGGCATCAGGTCTTGCGCGGCCGCGATCTGGAAGCGAAAACCTTCGGGCACGCCATGGCCGCTGAAGGCATGTTGGCCGACCAGCGAGGCCTGGGCCGGCAGCATGCGCGCATCGTCTTTGTTAGGCCAATTCGGGCGGCCAGCGGCCAGGTGCGTGCCGCGCTGCGTGGCCCGGCGTGCCTGGAAGAACTGGCCCAGCTCGGTGGGCGTGGCCGTGGCCATGTCCAGCACCTTGGGTTGGCCGGCACGCACCGTGGCGCCACAGCCCCAGTACAGCAGCAGTTTGCCGCGCGGGCGTTCCTGGCTGTGTTCATGCACCTGGTCGTCGGGCGCGGTCGGGGCCGGGCCGCGCACATCGCGCGGCGCTTGCAGTATCAAGGGTGAATCCAAAAAGCCCGTCGGCACGACCTGCGTGGCCTCGCTGAGCGCGGGGTTGAGTCGGCTGTGCAGGGTGACATCCACCCAGCGCCCGGCACTGCCGGCCTGGGTGTTGCCGAACTGATTCTTGGCCGCAGCCGCGCCGCTGCCAAACAGGCCGCCCAGGGCGCCCATGGGGTTGCTGCCGGCGCCGCCGGACATGCCCGCCATGCCCGCCATGCCCGCCATAGTAGGCATGCCCATGCCGCTGAACGTGGCCACATCGATCCAGGCCTGGGCCACGGGTGGCTTGATGTTTTGCTGGGCCATCAGGTTGCCGGCCAGGGCCAGCGGGGCCAAGCCCAGCATCCATGGGGCCACAGGACGGCGATGGGCAGGGGCGGGGCAGGTGGGCATGTGAGCTCCTTCAGGGCGGGGATGAGGCTGCGGCTGATTTTGCGGTGCCGGCCAGGCCGCGCCGTGGCATCCCCCTCAAATGAAGCCGCGCAAGGGCAGCCCCGGCCCCCGCCGCAACCAGTTGCTGGCCGCCCAGCCGCTGCGCCCATCGACCGCGTGCAGCGTGTAGGCCATGCGCGATTGCGCCGAGCGGTTGGGTGCGCTGTAGTGCGGCAGCAGGCCATGCAGGCAGACCAGGGCGCCGGCCTGCACTTCCAGCGGCACGGCCTCGGCCAAGGCCGGCCAGGGCGTGGCGTCCAGCGTCTGCATGCGCACCGTGTCCTGGCCATCGGCACGCGTCTCGCGCACAAAGCGCTCGCGCAAGGGGCTGCGCTGGCCGCCGGGCTGCACCCACAGGCAGCCGTTGTCGCGGGTGGCGTCTTCAAGTGCAAACCACAGCCCGGTGACGCTGTCGGGCGAGGTGTGAATGAAGCTGGCGTCCTGGTGCCACTTGACCTCGCCACCAATGGCCGGTGGCTTGAAAATCACCATCGATTGCCAGAGCTGTGGCTGCTGCAGGCCCAGGCCGGCGGCCACCGCGGCCAGTTCCGGGCCACGTGAGAAGCGGTCAAACACCGGGTCGAGATCGTGCAGGGCGTGGCCGATCTTGTTCACGGCCTGGGCCTTGGGGCGGGTCAAGCGGCCTTGTTCGTCCAAAGCCTCTTCTTCCAAAAAGCAATGGATGCGCTCGCCTGAGGCCAGGAATTGCGCATCGGCCGTGCGCGCCTGGTCATGCGTGCTGAAGACGCCGCCCTGCTCGCCGGGCTCGAAGGCCGCAACGATGTGCTGCGCGCGCTGGCGCAATGCGGCGATCTCGTCGGCCGATTTGAAGCCCGGCAGGATCAGGAATCCGTCGCGCTGATAACCTGTTATTTGAGCGTTTGACAGCATAAGGTGATCACTCCTGGTGCGCATTGTTGCGCTGTGGCGGGCCCGACCCAAAGCCCGACAGGTTCCTAGCCGTCGGGGCGCTGGCCCGACAGGCTCCTAGAATGGAACGGACAGGGGCGAACCCGCAGAAGAAGTCAACGACGCATGAAACTGATCGGATCACTGACCAGCCCTTATGTGCGCAAAGTGCGCGTCATGATGGCCGAGAAGAAGCTGGATTACCAACTGGTGCTGGAGGACGTGTGGGGCAACGACGCCATCCTCGCGTCCAACCCGCTGGGCAAGGTGCCTTGCCTGGTGATGGAGGGCGGCGAGGCGGTGTTCGATTCACCCGTGATCGTCGAGTACGTCGACACCCTCTCACCGGTGGGCCGCTTGATTCCGGCCAGTGGCCGCGAGCGCGTGGAGGTGCGCACCTGGGAGGCCCTGGCCGATGGTGTGTGCGATGCGCTGGTGTTGACGCGGCTTGAGCAGACCTGGGGCCCGCGCGAGGGCGCACGCAGCAGCGCCTGGGCCGATCGGCAGATGAGCCGTGTGCAGGCCGCGCTGCAGGCCATGGCTGTTGGCCTGGGCGACAAGCCGTACTGCCACGGCATCCACTTCAGTCTGGCCGATGTCGCCGTGGGCTGCGCTCTGGGCTATCTGGACTTTCGCTTCGCGCACATCGAGTGGCGCAACAGCCACCCCAACCTGCAGCGCCTGGCCGACAAGCTGGCCATGCGCCAAAGCTTCATCGACACCGCACCCTGATCAGGCTTGGGCTTTTGGTCATCTGCGGCGGCGGCTGCGGCGGCTGCAGCTCAGGCACCGCCCCTTCCGCAGCAGTTCACACCGCGGCGCTGGCCTCCGCCGGTGACCCCGCCCGGCGGCGCTGGCGCTGCCCTGACAACACCATCGTCTGCGGCGCAAAGCTGCTGCTAGAAGCGATCGGCCAGTAGTCGGCGTACACCCGGTGCGGCCAGTCCGCCTGGCCACGCTGTGCGGCCAGCAAGGCCCCAGGCGCCACACTGGGCAACAGATTGGCCAGCAGCCGCACTTCGGTGTCGGCATTGCGGCGCACGATGTGCGCGGCGGTGATCTGGTTGGGATGCTGCAAGCCAGCGGCCTGCACCAACTCGCGCAGGGCTTCGAGTGTGTGTTGATGGAAGCGCTGCACGCGCTGCGCTTTGTCGGGCACCACCAGGGCCTGCTGACGCAAGGGGTCTTGCGTCGCCACCCCGGTGGGGCAGTGCCCGGTGTGGCAATGCTGGGCCTGCAGGCAGCCCAAAGCAAACATGAAGCCGCGCGCCGAGTTGCACCAATCGGCCCCCAGTGCCATGACGCGGGCCACATCAAAGGCGCTGACGATCTTGCCGGCGCAGCCGATGCGGATGCGCGCGCGCAGGTTCAAGCCGACAAGGGTGTTGTGCACCAGGCGCAGGCCCTCCTGCATGGGCGCACCGACGTGATCAGTGAATTCCAGCGGTGCGGCGCCCGTGCCGCCTTCGGCGCCGTCGATGACGATGAAGTCCGGCAGCAGATCGCTTTCCACCATGGCCTTGGCCAAGGCAAACCATTCCCAGGGGTGGCCAATGCACAGCTTGAAGCCGACGGGCTTGCCGCCCGAGAGCGTGCGCAGCCTGTCGATGAACTGCAGCATTTCCAGGGGTGTTGAAAAGGCGCTGTGGGCCGCGGGCGAGATGCAGTCCACACCCGCCGGCACGCCGCGCGCGCTGGCGATTTCGATGCTCACCTTGGGGCCGGGCAGCATGCCGCCGTGGCCAGGCTTGGCGCCCTGGCTGAGCTTGACCTCGATCATCTTCACCTGCGGGTCGACCGCGTTGAGGGTGAACTTTTCGGCATTGAAGCTGCCGTCGTCGTTGCGGCAGCCAAAGTAGCCCGAGCCGATCTCCCAGATCAGGTCACCGCCATGCACACGGTGATGCGCGCTGATCGAGCCCTCGCCGGTGTCATGGGCAAAGCCACCGCCTTTGGCCCCGGCGTTGAGCGCCAGGATGGCGTTGGCGCTGAGCGCACCAAAGCTCATGGCCGAGATGTTGAACAGGCTGGCCGAGTAGGGTTGTGTGCAGCGGTTGCCACCCACCTGCACGCGAAAGTCATGCGAGGCCACCCGGCTGGGCTGCAGCGAATGGTTGATCCATTCATAACCCGTGGCATGCACGTCGAGCTGCGTGCCAAAGGGCCGCTTGTCGGAATCACCCTTGCTGCGTTGATAAACCAGAGAGCGCTGCTGGCGTGAGAACGGAATGGCGTCGCGGTCGTTCTCCAGGAAGTACTGTCGAATCTCCGGCCTCACCCACTCAAACAGGTAGCGCAGGTGGCCAATCACCGGGTAGTTGCGTAGCACGGCCTGGCGCGTCTGGCGCAGGTCGCGCACGCCGGTGATGAACATCCAGCCGCCCATCAGCGCCAACCATTCCAGCGTGTTATGCGCCACCCAGGCGTAGCCGCCGACGATGGTCAGCACCACGGCGATGGCCATCGACAAATAGCGAATCGGGAAAAACTGATCCAGCGCAATCAGCCAAGCAGGCATGGCGGGTCCCTCGTTGATCGGCACGGGCCGGCACGGTCGGTGTGCGGCACGTCGCCCTTTCATTTCATCCCAACGCCGACCACGCCATCGCGCGATATGCAGCGCATTGGGCGGTCAGTTTTGACCTGACCAGCCGCAATGATCCCGACCGCCGGCCGACTGTTGTGGGCCGACTGCAATGGGCCGGCGGGGGCCCAAATCGGCACCCTATACTGCGCGCCCAAGCGCCGATTTGCTCCAGATTGCGGGCGCTCTAACAAATGCCGCTAAGAGGGATATCGACCCGGTGTCCGCCTTTGCAGCGGCGCCGGGTTTTTCATTTCTGCAAGCAAAAAAAGATGAGCGCCATCGGCCACGTCACACCGCAGACCATGCACTTCGCGCAGCCGCTGCCGCTGCGCAGTGGCGCGTCCCTGGCGGGCTATTCATTGGTGTATGAGACCTACGGCCGGCTCAATGCCCAGCGCAGCAATGCCGTGCTGGTGTGCCACGCGCTCAACGCCGGCGCGCATGTGGCAGGCACGCAGGCCGGTGTCGAGCGCAGCGAGGGCTGGTGGGACAACCTCATCGGCCCGGGCAAGCCGCTCGACACCAACCATTTCTTCGTCATCGGCGTGAACAACCTGGGCTCGTGCTTTGGCTCCACGGGGCCGATGCACGCCAACCCCGATGCCGCGGCCGGTGGGCGGCCCTATGGCGCGGATTTCCCGGTGGTGACGGTCGAAGACTGGGTCGATGCCCAGGCCCTGCTGCTGGATCGGCTGGGCATCGCGCGCCTTGCCGCGGTCATCGGCGGCAGCCTGGGCGGCATGCAGGCCTTGTCGTGGACGCTGCGTTTCCCGGATAGGGTGGGGCAGTGCATCGCGGTGGCCTCGGCGCCCAACCTGTCGGCGCAGAACATCGCCTTCAACGAGGTGGCGCGCCGCGCCATCATCACCGACCCCGATTTTCACGGCGGCCACTTCTATGCCCACGGCGTGCTGCCCAAGCGCGGCCTGCGGGTGGCACGCATGATCGGCCACATCACCTACTTGAGCGACGACTCGATGGAGCAGAAGTTCGGCCGCGAGCTGCGCGCCGCCGAGCTGGGCTATTCCACCCAGGACATCGAGTTCCAGATCGAGAGCTATCTGCGCCACCAGGGTGACAAATTCAGCGAGTACTTCGACGCCAACACCTATTTGCTGATCACCCGTGCGCTGGATTACTTTGATCCGGCCAGCGCCCATGGCGGCAATCTCTCAGCGGCCTTTGCCGCGGCCCAGGGCATCCGCTTTTTGATCGTTAGCTTCACTACCGATTGGCGCTTTGCGCCGGCGCGTTCGCGCGAGATCGTCAAGGCCCTGGTCGACAACCGCATCGATGTGAGCTATGCCGAGATCGCCGCGCCGCATGGACACGACGCCTTCTTGCTGGACGATGCGCGCTACCACGGCATGCTGCGGGCGTGCTTCGCGCGGCTGGCGCTGGATCTGCAGGCGAGCGCCAGCGCGGCTTGCGGGGGCAGGGCATGAGCCAGCGCAAAGACCTCGAAGTCATCGCCGACCTGGTGCCGCCCGGCTCACGCGTGCTCGATCTGGGCTGTGGCGACGGCGAGCTGCTGGCGCATCTGCGCGACGCCCGCGGCTGCAGCGGCTACGGTGTGGAAATCGACGACGACAACCTGCTGGCCTGCGCGCGGCGTGGCGTCAACGTCATCCAGCTCAACCTTGAAGAGGGCCTGGCCTTGTTTGAGGATGGCAGCTTCGATGTGGTGCTGCAGCTGGAGACACTGCAACACCTGCGCAACACCGAAGACATGCTGCGCGAGACGGCGCGCGTGGGGCGCATGGGCGTGGTCAGCTTTCCGAACTTTGCGCACTGGCCCAATCGCCTGTCGGTGCTGGGCGGGCGCATGCCGGTGACCAAGGCCTTGCCCTACCAGTGGTATGACACGCCCAACATCCGCGTCGGCACCTTCACCGATTTCGAGCTGCTGGCGCAGCGCAACGGCCTGCACATCCTCGACAGCTTTGGCCTGCATGGCGGCGAGCCTGTGCGCCACTGGCCCAACCTGCTGGCCAGCGTGGCGGTGTTCAAGTTTCGGCGGGCTTAGCAGGCGGCCTGCAAGCAAACCCCGTGCGTGCGCCTGCGCTGGATCGCGCCCACGCCCTATGGCAGGATCGCGGCTCCCAAACCCGATCACCCCAGGAGCGCAAGATGATTGGCTACGTCACCCTCGGCACCAACGACCTGCCCCGCGCGGCGGCTTTCTACGACACGCTCCTGGCCGAAATCGGCATCAAGCGCATCATGGATTTCGGCCGCGGCTATGCCTGGGCTGGCGCCATGGACAAGCCGGCACTGGCCATCATGGTGCCGTTTGATCAGCAGCCCGCCACGGTGGGCAATGGTGTGATGGCGGCCATCGTGGTGGACAGCCGCGACAAGGTTGATCGCGTCTACAAAAAGGCGCTCGAGCTCGGGGCCAAGGATGAAGGCGCGGCCGGCCCGCGCGGTGAGGGCTTTTATGCCGGCTACTTTCGCGATCTGGATGGCAACAAGCTCAACGTCTTCTGCGTGGGCTGATCGCAGGCCAGCGCACCTGGCGCTTCCCGCAAGCTGCACGACACCATGCGCAAGGATTCACCCAGCATCGTGCCCACAACCGCGCCTGCGGCCCTGAGCCCTTCGGTGCGCATGGCCGACGGCGTGGCGCTGCATCTGCAGCACTGGCCGTTGCCCAGCGTGCCGCTGCACGGCAAGCTGCTGATCGTGCATGGCCTGGGCGAGCACATTGGGCGTTATCAACATGTGGCGCATTCGCTGGTGCAGCAGGGCTGGGCGGTGCACGGCTACGACCAGCGTGGCCATGGCCGCAGTGAAGGCGAGCGCGGCAGCCTGCCCGATGACGAGGCCATGCTCAGGGATCTGAGCCGCATCATCGACCTGCTGCGTGCCGAGCGCTCGGGCCCGCTGGTCTTGCTGGGCCACAGCATGGGCGGTGCGGTTGCCAGCCGCTTTGTGGCCGAGGGCCTGGCCAAGGCGCCCGCGCCCTGGTGGCGACCGGTGGATGGGCTGGTGATGTCCTCGCCCGCACTGGACACCGGCATGAACGCCATGCAAAAACTGATGCTGGCGGTGCTGGGCCGAGTGGCCCCCGATCTGGCCATGGGCAATGGCTTGAATCCGGCCAGGGTGTCGCGCGATGCGGCGGTGGTCGCGGCCTACCGTGCCGACCCACTGGTGCATGGCCGGATCACGCCGCGCCTGGTGCGCTTCATCGTCACAGCCGGCCGGCAGGTGCGCGCCGTGGCAGCGCACTGGAATGTGCCCACCCTGCTGCTGTATGCCGGCAAGGATGGCCTGGTGGCGTCTCGTGGCAGCGCGCAATTTGCCGCTGCGGCCCAGGCCTCGCTGGTCAGGACGCATTGTTTTGCCGAACTGTTTCATGAGATCTTCAATGAGCCCGAGCGCGCCGAGGTGCTGGCCGCACTGCACGCCTGGTTGGCCGAGCTCAATCCCACCGCCTGAACCTGGGCCACAGTCCCGCAAGGCCGGCACCGATTCGGCCGGCACCGATTCACACCCCGCAGGAGCCATGCCATGAATGCCAGAGACCCCAGCCTCGCGCTGCACGCCGATGAAGCCAATGCCCTGGCGGCCTATGCCGACCAGCGCTGGGACGAGGCCATCGTGCCGGCCTTGACCGACTACATCGGCGTGCCCGCCAAGAGCCCGATGTTCGATGCCGAGTGGCAGGCCCATGGCCACATCGACCGCGTGGTGCGCGACGCTGCGGCGTGGATAGAAGGCCGGCATGTGGCCGGGCTCAAGCTCGAAGTGATCCGCCTGCCCGGGCGCACGCCGCTGATCTTTTTCGATGTGCCAGCGACCAAGGCCGGCGGCGGTGACACCGTCTTGATGTACGGCCACCTCGACAAGCAGCCCGAATTCAACGGCTGGCGCAATGACCTGGGGCCGTGGACGCCCAAGCTGGAGAACGGCCTGCTCTATGGCCGCGGCGGCGCCGACGATGGCTACGCCGTCTATGCCGCCATCACGGCGGTCGAGGCGCTGGACCGTGCCGGCCTGCCGCGCCCGCGCGTCGTTGGCCTGATCGAGAGCTGCGAGGAAAGCGGCTCGGGCGATTTGCCGGTCTACCTTGACGCATTGAAACCCAGGTTAGGCCAGGTCGGCTTGGTCGTGTGCCTGGATTCAGGGGCGGGCAACTACGATCAACTCTGGCTCACCACCTCGCTGCGCGGCATGGTCTCCGGCGTGCTTAAGGTCGAGATCCTCAGCGAGGGCATCCACTCGGGTGATGCCAGCGGCCTGGTGCCGTCGAGCTTTCGCATCCTGCGCCATGTGCTCGATCGCCTGGAGGACAGCGCCACCGGCCGGCTGTTGCCCGAGAGCTTTCACTGCCAGGTGCCGGCCGAGCGCATCGAGCAAGCGCGCGCCGCGGCGGCCACGCTGGGCGATGAGGTCTGGCGGCGCTTTCCCTGGGCCTGTGGCGCCGATGGCGGCGCCACCCTGCCCACCACCACCGAACCGGTGCAGGCCCTGCTCAACCGCACCTGGCGGCCGACGCTGTCGGTCACCGGGGCCGATGGCTTTCCGCAACTCAAGGACGCAGGCAATGTGCTGCGGCCCTACACGGCCTTCAAGCTGTCGTTGCGCTTGCCGCCGCTGGTGGATGGCAACCTGGCCTCGCTGCAGTTGAAGACCTTGCTCGAAGACAACGCGCCCTACAACGCCCGCGTCACCTTTCACCCCGATGGCCGCGCCGGCGCGCTGGGCGCCACCGGCTGGAATGCACCCTCGCTGGCGCCGTGGCTGGAGCGCGCCTTGAACGAGGCCTCGAACGCCCACTATGGCGCGCCGCTGGGCTACATCGGCCAGGGCGGCACCATCCCGCTGATGAGCATGCTGCAAAAGGGTTTCCCGGCAGCGCAGATGATGGTCTGCGGCGTGCTGGGTCCGAAGAGCAACGCTCACGGACCGAACGAGTTCCTGCACGTGCCGTACGGCAAGAAGCTGACGGC